>NZ_JAHHIU010000091.1 GCF_024539815.1 Streptomyces hayashii | reverse complement strand
GGGGCGGTGGGGGCCCGGGTGTCGCCCGGTGTTCCGCCGCCGAAGACGGTGGCCTCCTTCGCGGTCTGCGCGATCCCGTTGACGCCGTTGAAGATGCGTTTGCCCCAGGAACTGAGCCGGGTGGGATCGAAGTCCAGGGCCAGGTCGAGGATCGGGTCGGTGTTGCCGCTCCAGGACCAGGCCAGGTAGCCGAGCCTGAGCTGCTGGGCGGCGGCCATCATGGTGTCCTCGTCGGGGTCCCCGTACTGGTCGGCCGGGCCGCCGAACTCCCCGATCAGCAGGGGCAGTCCGGCGTTGACGAAGGTGTTCAGGTAGTCGGTCACCTCCGCCGCCGTGTCGAAGACGCTGTACATGTGGATCGAGAAGATCAGGTTGCCGGTGGAGTCGGCGCCGTACACGGAGCGGGCGTTGGCCTTCATCACGCCCTGCCAGTCCTGGCCCCAGTTGGGGGCGTCCACCATGATCGTGTGCTGGAGTCCGGCGGCCCTCAGCTTCTTGACCGCGGCGATCGTGGGCGCCGTCCAGCCCGCCGGGTCGGTGTTGCCCCACGGCTCGTTGCCGATGTTGACGATGATGTAGTCCTCCTGGCCGGCCAGGACGTTCTTGAGGCCGATCCAGTAGTCGGCCGCCTGGTCGAGCGTGCCGGCCGCGCTGTCCTCGCCGTAGCCGGTGGTGTCGTGCACCTCCAGGACGCAGATGAGCCGGTTGGCCTTGCACTGGGCGATGACGTTCGCGACGTCGGAGGGGCTGTTCGCGCTCCAGCGGTGGCCGTCGGCGAGGACGACGCGCACGGCGTTGGCGCCCATGGCCTTGATGTCGGCGAGCGACTGCTGCGTCCGGCCCGGATACCAGGTGTGGGCGTGGTTGACGCCGCGCATGACGAAGTCGTTCCCGTTGCGCTCGACCAGGCGGCCGTCGCTGATGTGGAGACCGGCGGCGAGGGCCCCGGGCGCGCGGGCCTGGTCCTGGGCGTGGGCGACGGCCGGGCACAGCGCGCCGACGAGGACCAGGCCGAGGAGGGCAGCCAGCCGGGTCAGCAGCGCGCCCAGGGCGTTGCCCGCGGGGCGCGTTCGTGGGGTGCTGGTGCTTCTTGTCGTGCTTCTTGTCGTGCTTCTTGTCGTTCTCACTGCGACTCCAGGAGTGAGGCCAAGAAACTCAGGCGGCAGAAGGGGGACGTTCTGTGTGGGAGCGCTCCCATAAAGCCAGCCGGTCGGGTACACGTCAAGACGTCGCGCACGCCTTCGGCGGTCGGGCGCCGAGAGGGCTCCCCGCCCGAGCCCTCTCCCGGCCCACCTTCACCGCATGGCCTGACGGGAGAGCTTTCCGCAGCTGCCGGACGGGAAGCTCTCGACGGGGCCCACAGCACAGCGCATAGCATCGTGCGCCTTCGTACTGCTTCGCGCGCTTTCGTACTGCTTCGCGCGCCTTCACACGCCTTCGTACGTCTTCGTGCGTCTTCGTGCGTCTTCGTGCGTCTTCGTGCTTCTCAGGCGAGGGTGACCTCGACGGGCAGCCTCTTGATGCCGTTGACGAAGTTGGACCGCACCCGCGGGACGTCGCCGGCCAGGCGGATGTCGGCGAGGCGGGGGATCAGCTCCTCGAACATGATGCGGATCTCGGTGCGGGCGAGCAGGTTGCCCAGGCAGAGATGGGGGCTGCCCTTGCCGAAGGTGACGTGGTCGTTGTGACGGCGGCCCACGTCGAAGGCGTACGGATCGTCGAAGACGTCCTCGTCGCGGTTGCCGGAGGCGAACCACATGACGACCTTGTCGCCCTCCTTCACCCTCTT
This sequence comes from Streptomyces hayashii, assembly GCF_024539815.1. GTDB lineage: Bacteria > Actinomycetota > Actinomycetes > Streptomycetales > Streptomycetaceae > Streptomyces > Streptomyces hayashii. The sequence continues at coordinate 85,326 of NZ_JAHHIU010000091.1, read as the reverse complement.
TCCGCCGAGCTCGACGTCCCGGGTGGCGGTGCGCCGGAAGTGGTAGACGGGTGAGGCCCAGCGCAGGAACTCCTCCACCGCGGTGGGGATCAGGGAGGGATCGTCCCTGAGCCGGGCCAACTGCTCGGGGTGCTGGAGCAGTGCCAGCATGGAGTGGGTGATGGTGTGCCGGGTGGTCTCGTTGCCGGCCACGACGAGAAGCAGGAAGTAGTTGTCGAAGTCCTCCGGGGAGAGCGGGACTCCGTCGCGCGGAGTGGTGTTGACGAGCCGGGATACCAGGTCGGCGCCCTCTCCCCCGCGCCGCTGCCGCGCCAACTCCCTTCCATAGGCGAACACTTCGAGCGAGGCGGGCGAACGGAACGGCAGGTCTCGGTACTTCTCGCTCTCCGCGCTGTGCAGCAGCACGTCGGCGTAGTCGGGGTCGGTGTTGCCGATGATCCGGTTTCCCCAGTCGATGAGCCGCTGGTTGTCCTCGGGCGGCACGTCGAGCAGCCGGGCCAGGACGTTGATGGGGAAGTCGGCCGACACCTCCTTGACGAAGTCGAAGCTCCCCTTGGCCAGGGCCGCGTCCAGGGTCTTCGCCGTCAGGCCGCGCAGGAAGTCGGCGTAGCTGTTGATGACCCCGGCCCCGAACTGGCGCTGGATCACACTGCGCAGGGCGCGGTGGCGGACGCCGTCGAGCTCCAGGATGGAGGCCCGCTTCTTGATCTGGTCGTCGTCGACCTCTTCGAGGTTGACGAACCTGGTGGAGGTGAACGTCTCGGCGTCGCGGTCCACCCGGGCGATGTCGGCGTGCCGGGTCACCGCCCAGAAGCCGGAGTTGGGGTCTTCCTCGGGCTGCCAGTGCACCGGGTCCTCGCGCCGCAGGGTATGGAACATCCGCCAGGGGGTGATCCCGTCGGTGAAACGGTCCAGGTCCGCGAGGTCGACGTCGGCGAGGGGCAGGGGTTCGTTCACGGCGGGGCTCAGGATCTCGGTCATGCGGGGCTCCCGGGGGATCACAGGTGGTGGGCGTACTCGGTGAACTCCCAGTCGGTGACGTGCCGTCGGAAGCGGTCGACCTCGTCGCGCTTGTAGGTGAGGAAAGCGGCGGTGAAGCCCTTGCCGAGGAGTTCGGTCAGTGCGGTGTCCGCCTCCAGCGCGTCGAGGGCGGCCGTCAGGTCCTGGGGCAGGACGGGTGCTCTGGCGGTGTCGTACCCGTAGCCCTCCAGGGGCGCGGGCGGCTCCTCGGCCGCCTCGACGCCGAGCAGCGCGGCCGCGACCGTCGCGGCGACGAGCAGATAGGGGTTGGCGCCGGCGTCCCCGAGCCTGAGTTCGAGTCGGGCGCCGGAGCCGCGCTCCGGCGGGATGCGGACCATCGCGCTGCGGTTGTCCAGGCCCCAGTCGACGAGCCAGGGCGCGAGGGTGTCGGGGCCGAAGCGTTTGTAGGAGTTGACGGTCGGGTTGGCCAGGGCGGCGAGCGCGGGGGCGTGCGCGAGGACTCCGGCGACGGCGTGCCGGGCCGTCGCGGAGAGGCCGTAGGCGCCCGCCGGGTCGTCGAAGGCGTTGCGGCCCCCGGCGTCCTCGCAGGAGAGATGAAGGTGGAACCCGGAGCCCCCGGCGTCGTTGAAGGGCTTCGCCATGAAGGTGGCCAGCCGTCCTTCCCGGCGGGCCAGCTCCTTAATCGCGGCCTTGAAGCGGAAGGCCCGGTCGGCGGCCGACAGCGCCTCGGAGTGCAGGAGGTTGATCTCGAACTGGCCGCCGTCGAACTCGTGGTTGCCCCCGAGGACGCCGATCCTCAGATCGCGGACGTGCCGCAGGGTGCGCAGGAGGTGGTTGCCGGGGTCGGCGCGCAGACCCGCCGTGTAGACGACGCCGCTGTCCCGTGCGTAGCGGCGCCAGCCGCCGGCCGGGTCCGGTTCGCACAGGAAGTACTCCAGTTCGGGACCGACGACGGGTCGCAGGCCCCTCTCCCGGCACCGGGCGAGCACGCCTCGCAGCAGGTCGCGGGGTGATTCCGGGGCGGGTGCGCCGGTCGCGGGGTCGACCACGTCCGCGAGGCAGGTGGCGACGCCTGGTTCCCACGGGAGGGCCGTGAGGGTGTCGAGGTCGGGCCGGACGGTGATGTCGGGCAGGCCGGCGTCCAGTCCGCCGCCGACCGGCACCACGTCTCCCTGAGGGCTGGTGTGGTAGACGGCCCGGCAGAAGGCGAGCCCGTGCTCCATGGCGCGGGGCAGCTCCTCCAGCAGGACGTCGCGGGCGCGGTCGGTGCCCATGAGGTCGGGATAGGTCACCCGGACGACGTCGATCCCGTCGGCGGCGAGCCGCTCCATGGACCGGCGGATGTCTGGGGGTTCGTGAGCGCTCACCGATTCTCCTCGGGCGGATGGGCCGGGTGGCGTGAGGGCGTGACCGGCCGGGGGCGTGGGAAGGCCGCTCCGGCATGTCGTTTGAACCCGAACGGTATGGACGTCGCCCGCTCCCTCGCAAGGGGGGAGCGCGAAAAATTTATCCACCTGGACAGGTATTGACCAGACCTCCGTCGCTTCCTATGTTGTTTGAAGCCAAACGAGTCAGGGGTCCGAGAGTCCTCGCACCCCTTTGGCCGAGGGCCCGGCCGTTCCGCGGCCGGACCCTCTCCCCTCTCTCCACACCCGCTCCGACGCCCTCACCCACTGGAGGAACGGCCATGAAGGTCGTCGTCGACATGAACAAGTGCCAGGACCACGGCCAGTGCGTCTTCGCGGCGCCGGACGTCTTCTCGCTGGACGACGGCGGACGGCTGGCCTTTGTGCCCGACCCGGACGACGCGCTGCGCGACGAGGTCGAGGAGGCCGCGGACGTGTGCCCGCTCCAGGCCATCCGGATCGAGGGCTGAACCGGTGAGCAGCGCACGCATCGTCGTGGCGGGCGCCTCGATGGGCGGCCTGCGCGCCGCCGAGCAGCTTCGTGCGGCCGGCTGGACGGGCGAGGTCACGGTCGTCGGCGACGAGCCCCACATGCCCTACAACCGGCCGCCCCTGTCCAAGGACGTCCTGGCCGGCAGGGCGACGTTCGAGTCGCTGGCCCTCACCCCGAAGGCGGTCGCCGCGGACGTCGAGTGGCGCCTGGGCACGAAGGTGGCCGCCGCCCGGCTCGCGGAGCGGACCCTCGTCCTCGCCGACGGCGCCCGACTGGACTACGACGGGCTGGTCGTCGCCACCGGCGTACGGCCCCGGCGGCTGCGCTGCCCGGGCCCGCTCGCCGGCCGCCACACCGTCCGCACCCTCGCCGACGCCCAGGGGCTGCGCGAGGAACTGACCCGGCCCGGGGTGCGCGTGGTCGTCGTCGGGGCCGGTTTCATCGGCTGCGAGGTCGCCGCCACGGCGGTCGGCCTGGGCGTCGCCGAGGTGACGGTCGTCGATCCGCTGCCGTTGCCCATGATGGGTCCGCTCGGCGAACTGCTCGCCCGCGCGCTGCTGAGGCGACACGAGGAACGGGGCGTGCGCTTCGCGCTGGGCGTCGGGGTGAGCGGCTTCGAGGCCGGGACCGACCGCGGACCGGGCGGGGCCCGGGCAACCGGGGTCCGGCTCGCCGACGGACGCCTGCTGGCCGCCGACGTGGTGGTCGAGTCCGTGGGCTCGGTCGCCAACGTCGAGTGGCTGGACGGCAACGGGCTCGACCTGAGCGACGGCGTGCTCACCGACGGGCGCCTGCGGGTCGGGGGACGGCCCGAGGTGCGCGCGGTCGGCGACGTGGCCCGGTTCCCCAACGCCCGCTACGACTCCGTGCCGCGCCGCGTCGAGCACTGGTCGATCCCGGCCGACAGCGCCCGGCACGCGGCGAAGGACCTCGTCGCGCATCTCGCCGGCGACCCGAGGGAGTCCGCCCCGTTCGCTCCGCTGCCCACCTTCTGGAGCGACCAGCACGAGTTCCGCCTGCAGTCCTTCGGAGCGCCCACGCTGGGCCTCGCCGACGTGCGGGTGCTCGACGGCGACCCGGAGGCGGACCTGGTCGTCGGCTACCACGTCGACGACCGGCTGGTCGGCGTCGTCGCGCTCGGCGGCCACGCCACCGCCCTGAGCGCCGCCCGCCACCGCGCCGAGCTGCTGAGACAGCCCGCCCTCACCTCGTAAGGAGCCCCAAGTGTCCCGTGTCCGCGGTTACTTCACCCCAAAGACGGCGACCGGCGCCGCATCTCTGATCCCCGCCCCGCCCTGGCGCTACTCCGGCGACCTGCTCACCGTCGAGTACCGCACGGACCCCGCGCGGGTCCGCGAACTGCTCCCCGAGCCGCTGGAGCCGGCCGACGAGGATCCCGGCGCCGTCGCACTCGTCTGGGCCGACTGGCAGTCCTGCTCGACGGCCGGCGCGGAACTGCTCGACCCCGTGCGGTCCCAGTACAAGGAGGCCTTCGCGGTCGTCCGGTGCTCGTACCGCGGCCGGACCTACTCGCGGTGCGTGTACATCTGGGTCGACAAGGACTTCGCCGTGGCGCGGGGGCTGCACCAGGGGTACCCGAAGAAGCTCGGGTCGATCCACCAGACCCGCCCGCACCCCTACGGGCCCGCTCCGCGCATCGAGGCGGGGGCGCGGTTCGGGGCGACCCTGGCGGCGGCCGACCGGCGGCTGGCCCAGGCCGTGGTGACCTTGCGGGAGCCGTCGGAGACCAACGGGTTCGTCAACGGGCATCCCATGGCCCACCACCGGTGGCTGCCGTCGATCGAGAAGGGCGGGGGACTCGCCCTCGACGAGCTGATCGAGTCGGGGGCGGCCTCGTTCGAGGGCGGACGTCCGTGGGCCGGGGACGCCGACCTGGAGCTGTTCGAGGCGCCCACCGAGGAGCTGGCCCGACTGGAGATCCATGAACCCATCGCCGCGTACTACCGGCAGGTGGGGGTCGTCTGGAACGGCGGGCGGCTGTTGGAGTCCGGCTCCTCCCGAGCGTCCGAGTAGCCCGCCCGTCCCCCGTCCGACAGGAGACCTTCTGCCATGTCCCACACCGTCACCGTCGGCGGCGTCGCCGTCGACGCCCGGCACTGGATCGGCGGCCGGCGCGTCGCCTCCGCCGACACCTTCACCGACCACTCGCCCATCGACGGAAGCGTCCTCGGGGAGATCGCCCGGGGCGGTCCCGCCGAGGCCGAGGCCGCCGTCGCCGCCGCGAAGGCGGCGTTCCCCGGCTGGGCCGCCACCTCCCGCGCCGAACGCGCCCGGCTGCTGAACGCCGTCGCCGACGGCGTCGAGAAGCGGCTGGAGGAGTTCGCCGTCGTCGAGACCGCCGACAACGGCGCCCTGCTGCGCTCGCACCGCCGGGGCGTCATGCCCCGCGTGGCGCACAACTTCCGCTTCTTCGCAGACCGGCTGCTCTCGCTCGGCCACGAGGACTTCGAGACGCGCGGTCACGCCAACCACGTCAGCTGGGATCCGGCCGGGCCGGCCGTGCTGATCACCCCGTGGAACGCACCGCTGATGCTGGCCTCCTGGAAGGTCGCCCCCGCGCTGGCGGCAGGCGACACCGTGGTCCTCAAGCCCGCCGAGTGGTCGCCGCTCACCGCTTCGCTGCTCGCCGACGTCGCCGCCGAGGCCGGACTGCCCGCCGGGGTCCTCAACGTCGTCCAGGGGTACGGCTCGGAGATCGGCGACGCGCTCACCTCGCACCCGGACGTGCGCCGCGTCAGCTTCACCGGGTCGGTGCCGACCGCCCGGCGGATCGCCGGCTCGGCCGCCGCCAACCTCACCCCGCTGAGCCTCGAACTCGGCGGCAAGTCACCGCTGTTGGTGTTCGCCGACGCGGATCTCGAACTCGCCGTGGATCTCGCGGTGGAGCAGTACGACAACGCCGGCCAGGTCTGCCTCGCCGCGACCCGGATCCTCGTCGAGGAGTCCGTCGCCGAGGAGTTCACCCGGCGGTTCGTGGAGCGGGCCTCCCGTCTCGTCCAGGGCGATCCGCGGGAGGAGGGCACCGACGTCGGGCCCTGCATCCACCCCCGCCAGCTGGAGAAGATCGACGGGTTCGTGCGGCGGGCCGTGGCGGCCGGGGCCCGCACGGTGCTCGGCGGGCGCCGCGGGGAGGGCCAGTACTACGAGCCGACCCTGCTGACCGACGTCGCCCAGGACTCGGAGATCGTGCAGGAGGAGGTCTTCGGCCCGGTCCTGACCCTGCAGACCTTCGCCACCGAGGACGAAGCCGTCCGCCTCGCCAACGACACCCGCTTCGGGCTGGCCGCCACGCTCGCGACCGGCGACCGCGATCGCGCCGAACGCGTCACCTCGCGGCTGGTCGCGGGCACGGTCTGGGTCAACTGCTTCTTCGTACGCGATCTCCGCGCGCCCTTCGGCGGCTCCCGTGAGTCGGGCGTCGGCCGTGAGGGCGGCGACTGGAGCTTCGACTTCTACTGCGACCTGAAGAACACCGTGACCGCGCCGAAGGGATGGAACGACCATGGGTGAGATCGTCGGGGCGGGCCTTCTCGCCCATGTCCCCACCATCGTGCTGCCCGAGGCGGAACGACTGGAGATCAACGAGGGCAAGGAGATCACCCTCGTCACCGGGCTGCGCCGACTGCGCGAGGACGTGTTCGCCCGCGACGACTACGACACCGTCGTCGTCCTCGACTCGCACTGGGCGACCACCGTCGAGTTCGTCGTCACCGCGCAGACCCGCCGGGCCGGGCTGTTCACCTCCGACGAGCTGCCGCGGGGCATGTGCCGCATGCCCTACGACTTCCCCGGCGACCCCGAACTCGCCCGCAACGTGGCGGACTTCGCCGACCGGCACGGCACCTGGATCACGCCGATCGAGGACGCCTGGCTGCCGATCCACTACGCCACCGTCAACCTCTGGAAGTTCCTCGGCGAGGGGCTGCCCGACAAGCGGTGGGTGGCCGTCGGCGTCTGCCAGACCGGCGACATGGAGGATCATCTGCGGCTCGGCCGGGCACTGGCCGACGGCATCGCCGCCACCCCGGGGCGACGCGTACTGCTCATCGCCTCCGGCGCCCTGTCGCACACCTTCTGGCCGCTGCGCGAGATCCGCGACCACGAGGCCGGCGATCCGGCGCACATCCGCACGCCCGAGGCCCGCGAGGCCGACCGGGAGCGCATCGCCTGGTTCAAGGAGGGCCGGCACGACAAGGTCCTCGACACCATGGACGAGTTCTGGAAGGTCAAGCCCGAGGCGAAGTTCTTCCATTACCTGATGATGGCCGGCGCCCTCGGCGAACAGGCCTGCGTGGCGAAGGGCCGCCAGTACGGGGAGTACGAGAACTCCGTCGGCACCGGCCAGGTCCACCTCTGGTTCGACCGCCCGGCCGACGGCTGGACCGGCGCCGGCACGCACCCGTCCGCCGCACCGCACCACCCCCACCGCCGCAGCTGAGGAGTCACGTCATGCCCGAGTACCGCCGCATCCTGCTCGACGGCGCCGTCGTCGACACCGTCCGCGAAGGCGACGAACTCGCCGCCGGGGACGGCCGACGCGTCAAGGCCGACGAGGCGCGCCATCTGCCCCCGGTGGTCCCCTCCAAGGTGATCGCCGTCCATCTCAACCACCGCAGCCGGGTGGAGGAGTTCGGGATCGGCCTTCCGGACGCCCCGACCTACTTCCACAAGCCGACCTCCTCCCTCAACTCCCATCAGGGCGCGATCGTGCGCCCCGAGGGCTGCAAGTGGCTCAACTACGAGGGCGAGGTCGCCATCGTCATCGGCCGGACCGCGCGCAACGTCGCGCCGCACGAGGCGGGCGCGTACATCGCGGGCTACACGGTGGCCAACGACTTCGGGCTGCACGACTTCCGCGACACCGACGCCGGTTCGATGCTCCGGGTGAAGGGCTCCGACACCCTGTGCCCGCTCGGCCCCGGCCTGGTCACCGACTGGGACTTCCGCGGCAAGCGGCTGCGCACGTTCGTCAACGGCGAGGTGGTGCAGGACGGTTCCACCGACGAGATGACGTGGGACATGCACTACCTCGTCGCGGACATCGCCCGGACGATCACCCTGTACCCGGGTGACGTGCTGCTCTCGGGCACCCCGGCCCACTCGCGCCCGGTACGGCCCGGCGACGTGGTCGAGGTGGAGGTCGAGGGACTGGGCCGCCTCGTCAACCACGTCGTCACCGGTCCGACCGCCGTCCGCGACGACGTCGGCGCCCAGCCCACCGAGTCGGAGGAGGTGCTGTCCACCGCGCTCGGCGGCGACTGGGAGTTCCGCGGCATCCGCCCGCCCAGGCGATGAACGCGATGGGGCCGCTGCCCGGTCCGTGCGGCGCCGCCGCCGTGCCCGGGGGACGCGGGAGGGCCGGTAGGGTCGCCGTCATGAGCGAGTCCGCCGCACAGCCCGAGGGCCGCGAGCCGCGTCGGCGCATGCACTACGGGGAGGGCCGGGAGGCCCTGCTGAACGCCGCCGTGCGGGTCGTGGCCCGGGGCGGGCTGCGCAAGCTCACCTACCGTGCCGTCGCGCAGGAGGCGGGGACCACGCACGGGCTCGTCGTCCACCACTTCGGCTCCCGGGACGCGCTCATCGAGGCGGCGCTCACCCACGCGATCCGCACCTCGCTGAGCACCAGCGCGCTCGAACCCGGCACCGGCGAGGTCGCCGACTTCTCGGCCGGGCTGTCCGAGATGGTGACCGCCGACCCGGACATACAGGCCTTCCAGTACGAGCTGCTCCTGGAGTCCCGGCGCCGGCCGGAGCTGCTGCCGCAGATCAGGGCGCTGTACGAGGACTACTTCGACGCGACCGGGCGTGAGCTGTCCCGGATCCTCCCCGAGGGCGCCGGCCGGGCGCTGAACCGCCTGGTCTTCGCCGCCCTCGACGGCCTCGTCCTGCACCAGCTCGTCTTCGGGGAGCCCGAGGTCACCGACGGGGCGGTGGAGGAGCTGCACCGGCTGATCCGTCTGCTCAAGCCCGAGGGCGACTCCGGCGCGCCGTCGCAGAGCTGAACCCGCCGACGCCGGCCGACGCTCCGGTACGTCCTGCCCTCGGGACCTCTTGCGCGCACCCCCTTGCCAAACGGACAGTTCGAGCCCACCATGAGGCAACTCGTTTGGCCTGAAACGATATCCCCTCTTCGCTCTCAGGCAGGTGATCCGCGTGGACAGTCAGACGGCGGTCAGGAACCAGACCGCGGCCGGCGCCTCCACCGCAGGCAGGCTCAAGCCCAACTCGCTCGGCGTGCTGGGCATCCTCTTCTTCGTCCTCTCCGCCCAGGCGCCGCTCACCGCCATCGCCGGGGCCGTCCCGCTCTCCGTGGCCCTCGGCAACGGGCCCGGCACCCCGGCCGCCTACGTGGCCGCCGGCGTGGTCACCCTGCTCTTCTCGGTCGGCTTCGTGGCCATGGGCCGTCACGTCGTGAACGCCGGCGCCTTCTACACCTACATAGGCAGGGGCCTCGGCCGCTCCCTCGGCACCGGAAGCGCCGGGATCGCGCTCTTCTCCTACTGCGCCATCCAGGCCGCCATGTACGGCCTGTACGGGGCGACGGTGAGCGGCCTGCTGGCCGCCCACACGGGGGCGGACGTGCCCTGGTGGGCGTGCTCGCTGGTCACCATGGCGATCGTGCAGGCGCTGGGCGGCGCCGGGATCGAGATGGGCGCCCGGGTGCTGGCCGTCTTCGTGCTGGCCGAGTTCAGCATCCTGGCCGTCTTCTCCCTGGTGACGCTGTTCAAGGGCGGCGGTCCCGAGGGGCTCGGCGTCGCCGACTCGTTCTCCCCGGGCGCGGCGCTCCACGGGGCGCCCGGCGTGGCGCTGATGTTCGCCGTGGCGTCGATGGTGGGCTTCGAGGCGACCGCGATCTACGGCGAGGAGGCGCGCGAGCCCCGCAGAACCGTGCCCCGGGCCACCTATCTGGCCGTCGTCCTCGTCACCTGCTTCTTCGCCTTCACCTCGTGGATGCTGATCTCCGCCCACGGCGCCTCGAAGGCGACGGCGGCCGCCGGGCAGGCGCTCGCGAGCGGCGACTCGACCGGTTTCGTCTTCGCGCCCATCGCCGACCTGTTCGGGGCCTGGGTGAACGACGTCCTGCCGGTCCTGCTGGCCACCTCCCTCTTCGCCGGCGTCCTCGCCTTCCACAACTCGGCCAACCGCTACCTGTACTCCCTCGGCCGCGACGGGCTGCTGCCCGCGAGGCTGGCGTCGCTCAACCGGCGCCACTCCCCCGGCACGGCGGGCTTCGTGCAGACCGCGATCGCGGTGCTGCTGGTCGTCCCCTTCGCGGTGGCCGGCAAGGACCCGGTGCTCACCCTGTTCTCGTGGGGCAGCGGAGTGGCGGTACTGGGGATCATGCTCCTGTACTTCCTGACCTCGGTCTCCGTGATCGCCTTCTTCCGCCGCGAGCGGCCGGACACCCGGCCGTGGAACACGCTGATCGCCCCGGCGCTGGGCGCACTCGGCATCGTAGGGGCGATCTGGCTGGTGACGGAGAACTTCACCACGCTCATCGGCGGCGAACGCGGCACCGCCCTCTGGCTCGAACTCACCGTTCCGGCGGTCCTGCTCGCGGGTGCGGCGGCGGCCCGGGCGACCCGCGGGTCCGCCGCCCAGGACTGAGGCCCCCGCGCGGCCCGGCCCCCGCACACCGGGCCGCGCGGGCGGTCCCCGCCTGCCGCCTCGATCATTCGGGATCGAACAAACCTACCGTGGAGGGAATCCCAGGCATGCCGGAACTCACCCATGACGAGTGGCTGCAACGCGCCAAGGACTTCGAGGTGTCCGGCGCCCATCACATCGACGGCGTCGACGAGGACGGCGGCGGGGCCTCCTTCGCCGCCGTCTCCCCCCGGGACGGCCGGCCGGTGGCGCAGATCGCCGACGGGGGCGCCGCCGAGGTGGACGCCGCCGTGGCCGCCGCCCGCCGTGCCTTCGACGCCGGCCCCTGGCCACGACTGGCCCCCGCCGAACGCGGCCGGACGCTGCTGCGCATCGCCGGCCTGCTCGAAGCGCGACGGGAGGAACTCGCGCTCGCCGTCACCCTGGAGATGGGCAAGCCCGTCGCCGACGCCTACGGGATCGAGCTGCGGGCACTCGTCAACACCTTCCGCTGGTACGGCCAGTTGGCGGACAAGCTCACCGACGAGTCCCCGCACACCGCTCCGGACGCGCTCGCCCTGGTCACCCGGGAGCCGGCCGGGGTCGTCGGCGCCGTGGTGCCCTGGAACTTCCCGCTCACGCTGGCCGGGTGGAAGGTCGCCCCGGCGCTGGCGGCCGGCTGCACGGTCGTGCTCAAGCCGTCGGAGCACTCCCCGCTGTCCGCCCTCCTGCTGGGCCGGATCGCGACCGAGGCCGGGCTGCCGCCGGGAGTGCTCAACGTGGTCAACGGGGACGGTCCGGTGGCCGGCCGGGCGCTCGGACTGCACCCGGACGTCGACGTTCTCGCGTTCACCGGCTCCACCGCCGTCGGCCGCCACTTCCTGCGGTACTCGGCCGACTCCAACCTCAAGCGGGTCTGGCTGGAACTCGGCGGCAAGTCCCCCAACATCGTGCTGCCCGACGCGCCCGACCTGGACCGGGCCGCGGCGACCGCCGCCTGGGGCATCTTCTTCAACCAGGGCGAGATGTGCACCGCGCCCTCCCGGCTGCTGGTCCACTCCTCCATCGCCGAACGCGTCACCGACGCCGTCGTCGCGCGGGCCCGGGAGCTGCGCGTCGGCGACCCGCTCGATCCGGCCACCGAGATGGGCGCGCTGGTCGGCGCCGCCCACCTGGACCGGGTGCGGGAGCACGTCGAGACCGGGATCGCCGAAGGCGCACGGCTGCGGACCGGCGGCGAACGCGCCCTCGCCGGCACGGGCGGCAGCTACCTGGAGCCGACGGTCTTCGACCGGGTGGACCCGGGGATGCGGCTCGCCCGGGAGGAGATCTTCGGGCCGGTGCTGTCCGTGCTCGCCTTCGACGACCTCGACGAGGCGGTCCGGCTGGCCAACGCCACCGAGTACGGTCTCGCCGCCGCACTGTGGACCTCCGACCTGTCCACCGCGCACCGGGTCTCGCGGGCGCTCAGGGCCGGCACGGTCTGGGTGAACTGCTACGAGGAGGGGGACCTCACCGTGCCCTTCGGCGGCATGAAGCAGTCGGGGAACGGCCGCGACAAGTCCGTCCACGCCATCGAGAAGTACACCGAGCTCAAGACGACCTGGATCCAGCTGTGACACGTCCCCTGATCGCGGTCCCGGCCCGCTTCGCCGCCTCCGCCTCGGCGCTGCGCCATGCCGCCGAGGTCAACGCCCGCGCCCTGCTGGAGGGGGTGTGGCGGGCCGGGGGCGAACCGGTGGGACTGCACCCGGCGGAATCCGACACCGCCCGGCGGCTCGCCCGCTTCGACGGGGTGCTGCTGCCCGGCGGCGGCGATCTCGCCCCGCACCGCTACGGCGCCGCCGACGCCCACGACAGCGTCTACGACGTGGACGACCTCCAGGACGCCGTCGACCTGGAGGTGGCCCGGCACTGCCTCGACCTGGGTCTGCCGCTGCTGGCGGTGTGCCGGGGCCTGCAGGTCGTCAACGTCGCGCTCGGCGGCACGCTGGAGCAGGACATGGGCGGCCCGGACCGCCGGCACCGTCACCTCGTGCACCCGGTGACGATCCGGCCCGACACGCTGCTGGAGCGGATCACGGGCGTGGAGAAGGCCGAGGTCTCCTGCTTCCACCATCAGCGCGTCGACGTCCTGGGCGAGGGGCTCCGGGTCACCGCGCGCGCCGCCGACGGCACCGTGGAGGGCCTCGAACTCCCGGGCGCGCGGGGCTGGTTCACGGCCGTCCAATGGCATCCGGAGGACACCGCGACCGACGACCCCGTCCAACAGGCCCTCTTCGAAGCCCTGGTGGAAGCCTCCCGCCCGAGACGCCGAGCCGGCCGGCACCGGCGCTGAGCCGGCCGGCCGGGGCCGGCGGCCTCCGCAGGGCCCGTCAGGCCTTCGGTCGGCGGCCGCTGCGGCGCGGGGCCGGCCGGGCGCCGTCGAGGAGGGCCACCCGCCGCTCCTCGCCCTCCTCCTCGACCTGCCGGACCACCCGGCGCAGCCCGTCGGCGACGGTCCTGCACTCCTCGTCGCTGAGCCGGCTCGCCACGAACGCCTCCTCCTCGTTGAAGGCCGGGAACAGCCGGCGCATCAACGTCTCGCCCTCGTCGGTCAGGCTGAGCAGGACCAGCCGGCCGTCGGCGGGGTGTCCGGCCCGGCGGAGCAGCCCCCGGCCCTCCAGAGTCCGCGCCACCCCGGTGAGCGTGCCCTTGGAGATCCCGGCCTCCTCCGCGACGTGCCGGGTCTCCGACTCGCCCCACACCCACACCACCCACAGCACGACGAAGGCCGTCCACGTCAGGTCGGAGCCGCGCAGAACGGAGTTCTCCAGGTGCTGGCGCACCGCGGAGGCGGCGCGGTAGATGTTGGCGACGACGGCCATCTGCTCACGTCGCAGCGGGATGCCGCCGAGCTTGGCCTCGGCGAGCTTCTCCGCTTCGGCGATGGATCGCTGGCCCGGCATCGGCGCACTCCTTCGGCCACGCGAGGCGTGGATCCTCTGTCGTTCGGATTGTTCGGACTCAAATTGTACGAAACGGCAGGCTCGCCGTCAGCGGAGCCCCTGTGCGGCTCGCGGCCTCGCCGAACCGGCGGCCGGCCGTCCGAGCGCCGCCCGCCGGGCTCGGCCCGATGCCCTGGTACGCCGACGGGAAGGCGGCCCCCGGCGCGTACGGCGCCTCCCGGCAGGCGACATGCCGGTCCTCGACCGGATGTCGCCTGCCGGGAGGGATCCGTCCTAGAGGACGGCCACCGTCTCCGCGTCGCCGTACCTGAACCCGTCATTGTCGAAGTAGAAGACGGTGACCTTCACTTTGTCCCCCTTGTCGAAGTGCGAGCCGGCCGCCGGGCGCAGGGTCACCAGCGCGACATGGTCGTTGTAGTCGCAGACCAGTCTGTCCTTCTTGACGGTCCCCGCGGCGATGGACTGGTCGTGAGGGGTGTGGTTGAGCGTCGTCGCGTTGGCCACGAGTTCGTGGTCCATGCCGACGTCACAGGAGTAGGTGACCTTCACCTGAAGGCCCGGAGTGTGCCGCGACACCGTGTCGATGGTCAGCAGGTTCGCCTTGGCCGCCGCCGCAGGCGCGGTCGCCACGGCCCCGGCTCCGATCATAAGAGCGGTTGCCGCGATGCCGGCGAGGCGTCGCCGAAGAGTGGATGACGTCATCTGGGTGTGTTCCTTCCCCCTTGCGCAGCCGCCCTTGGTCGAGTTGCGGAGAATATCCAACTAAGCGGGCAACTGCGTCAGTTGTTCCGGTCGATCTGGATGCTACGTGAGCTTTGAGTGATTCCGGCATCGGATGGTGCGGCCCCGCTCCGTGAGGAATGCCGCATCCTGCCGGATGAACCACTCCCGGCTCGGCATCGTCAGCGACGGGCTCGTCCGGCTCAAGGGATCGCGCGCCGCCCGCCGTCCGGACAGCCCAGTCACCCGACGGCGCGATCATCGTCGCCCCGATCGGCTCCCGCTCCGCCTCCGGCGAGAAGCAGAAGCAGGAGCGGGAGCGGGAGCGGGCGCACGGGAGGGCGTGCTCGCGGCACCGACCGAAATTCACCGCCACCGCGTGGGGGACTTCCCGGGGGGCTTCGGGAGTCGCGTCGGGAGGCTCTCCGTGAACCGTTTCCCCTTGGCCTTTCGGTGACGGGAATGTGTGGATGTTGTACCCGCCCGTCGTGCGGTGCCTGCGTATAGGCCTTTCGGTACGGATTCGGTCCGGCGCCGCCGGCCGGGACGGCTTGCGACGTTTTCTGCCGTGCAGTAACCAGGTGAACCATGAACCTGTTCACCCGCGGCGCGTCCGTCCGACGTCCGGCGCCCCCCGTCGCTCCGCAACTCACCGTCGACACGCCCGGCTTCCGGCCGGATCCCGCTCTGGCGGCGCTGTCCGGAGAGTGGATGATCGACCCCGCGCACAGCCGCATCGGATTCTCCGTGCGCCACGCCCTGGTCACGACGGTGCGCGGGGCTTTCACCGAATACCGCAGCCGCCTCTGGTTCGACGGGCGCGACCCTTCCCGCTCGCGAGCCGAGATCCTCCTGTCCACGGCCAGCGTCGACACCGGCGTGGAGCAGCGCGACGCCCATCTGATCGGCCGCGACTTCCTGGACGCGGCGCGCTATCCGCATATGCGTTTCACGAGCACCGCCGTGGAATTCGTCGGCTCGGACGTATACCGCATGACCGGTGATCTCGCCATCAAGAACGCCACTCGCCCCGTGGTTCTCGAACTCACCTACATAGGGCATGTCACCGACCCGTTCGGATATGAACGCGCCGGTTTCGACGGCACCACCACGATCGACCGTTCCGAATGGGGCCTCACCTACAATGCCCGGCTGGCGGAGGGCGGCGCGATGGTCAGTGAGAAGGTGCGTCTGCAATTCGACATCGCGGCGATCCGCACCCCCGCCGCCGACTGACCGCCGTCAGCCGCGGCCGCCGCCGTTTCCGTCCTCGGGGTGGTTTGCGGCGGTGCGGTCGCGGGCCCGGTCCCGTCCCCTCGGAAACTGGCCGGGGCGGCACGCTGCCGCCGGGACGAGGGGGACGCATGAAGGACAGCAGGCTTCTGGTCGCGGTGCCGGAGCATCCCCGGGACGAGGGCGCGGTCGCCCAGCAGCTGGTGCGCATCCGCGAGGCGGTCGAGGACAAGGGGTTCGACGTCCGATGGGCGGTCGACGCCGCCGACGCGGAGGCGGTGCTGCGCACGGAGGCCGGCCTGACCGCCGCACTGGTCGCCTGGGAGCTGCCGGACCGAGGGGCCGACGGAGACCGGAACGGGAACGGGCCCGGCGGGGACGAGCCCGGCGGGGCCAGGGTGCTGCGCTCGCTCGGCCGGCGCTTCCGTGACCTGCCGGTCTTCCTGGTCATGACCGACGACGGCGTCACCGACCTCCCGCTGTGGGTGTCGGAGTCGGTCATGGGGTACGTGTGGCCGCTGGAGGACACGCCCGCCTTTCTCGCGGGCCGCATCGCCACCGCCGCCCGCGCCTACCGGGAAGCCGTCCTGCCGCCCTTCTTCCGCGCGCTGCGCCGCTTCGACGACGCGCACGAGTACTCGTGGCACACCCCGGCCCACTCCGGCGGCGTCGCCCTGCTGAAGTCGCCCGCGGGGCGGGCCTTCCACGACTACTTCGGGGAGCGGTTGCTGCGCAGCGACCTGTCGATCTCGGTCGGCGAACTCGGCTCGCTGTTCGAGCACACCGGCCCGATCGGCGAGGCGGAGCGCAACGCCGCGCGCGTCTTCGGCGCCGACCTCACGTACTTCGTGCTGCACGGGGACTCCACCTGCAACCGCGTGGTGGGTCACTTCAGCGTCACCCGGGACGAGATCGCTCTGGTGGACCGCAACTGCCACAAGTCGGTGCTGCACGGCCTGGTCGTGTCGGGCGCGCGGCCGGTCTATCTCGTCCCCACCCGCAACGGCTACGGACTGGCCGGGCCGCTGCCCCCGGCGGAGCTGGCGCCCGACTCGGTCGCCGCCCGGATCGCGGCGAACCCGCTGACCGAGCAGGCGGTCTCACCGGACGCCCAGTACGCCGTCTTCACCAACTCCACCTACGACGGCCTGTGTTACGACGCCTCGGCGGCGGCACGGGCGCTCGCCGCGAGCACCCCCCGGGTGCACTTCGACGAGGCGTGGTTCGCCTACGCCCGCTTCCACCCGCTCTACGCGGGCCGCTACGGCATGTCGGTGGACGAGGACGCCTTCCCCGGCCCGGACCGGCCGACCGTCTTCTCGACGCAGTCCACGCACAAGCTGCTCGCCGCGCTGTCGCAGAGCGCCATGGTCCATGTCAGGCCCGCGCCCCGGGCGCCGGTCGAACACGACCGGTTCAACGAGGCGTTGATGATGCACGGCACCACGTCCCCCCTCTACCCGATGATCGCTTCCCTGGACGTGGCGGCCGCCATGATGGACGGGCCGCAGGGCCGCTGGCTCGTCGACGAGGCGGTGACCGAGGCGGTCCGCTTCCGCCAGGAGATGGTCCGCATCCGGCGCCGCGTCGAGGAGGCCGGCGACCGGCCGCCGTGGTTCTTCGGCGTGTGGCAGCCCGAGACGGTCACGGACCCGGCCACCGGCGCGCGCCTGGCGTTCGAGGAGGCTCCGGCCGACCTGCTGCGCACCGAGCCCGCGTGCTGGCATCTGGAGCCCGGCGCCGACTGGCACGGGTTCCCGGAACTCGCCGACGGCTACTGCATGCTCGACCCGATCAAGGTCACCCTCACCTGCCCGGGCATCGACGCGACCGGACGGACGGCCGCGTGGGGCATCCCGGCACGGGTGCTCACCGCGTATCTGGCCGCGCGGAACATCGTCGTGGAGAAGACCGACGCCTACACCACGCTCGTGCTGTTCTCCATGGGCATCACCAAGGGCAAGTGGGGGACGCTGCTCGACGCGCTGATGGACTTCAAGGCCCTCTACGACGAGGACGCCCGCCTCGACCGCGTGCTGCCGGCGCTGGTCGCCGAGCACCCGCGGCGCTACGCCGGCGCGACCCTGCGCGAGCTGTGCCAGGACATGCACGACCATCTGCGGGCGGCCCGCCTCGTCGACCTGCTGGACACCGCTTTCCGCGAGCTGCCCGAGCCGGTCGCCCCACCGCAGCTGTGCTATCAGCGACTGGTGCGGGGCGGCACCCACCGCGTGCGGCTGGCCGACGCTTTTGGCCAGGTGGCCGCCGCCATGGTCACCGTCACCCCGCCCGGCATTCCCGTCCTCATGCCCGGCGAGGGCGTCGGCGGCCCCGACGGCCCGCTGCTGCGCTACCTCGGCGCACTGGAGTCCTTCGACCGCCGCTTCCCCGGGTTCCGCAGCGAGACGCACGGAGTCACCGTCGACCCGGAGACCGGCGACTATCTGATCGAGTGCCTGCGCCCGACGGCGGACGACACGACGGGGCCGGACGCGGGAGGACGGCACACCGCGCCGCCGGCCCAACGCGGTCGCCCGGCGGAGGGCCCCGCCCTCTCCGGTCGCTGAAGCGCGATCCACGGGGTGCGGCCGCTCGTCGATCCGGCCGATCACCGGGTCCATTGCGGTGGGGTCGGGCACGGGGACGGCCTCGCCCGCCCCTCGCTCGTCCAGGCACCGTGCGCTCGGCTGGTGTGGGCGATGCGACCCCCGGTGTTATTCAATGAGGTGTGCGCTCGGGGATCTCGGGTCCCCGTCGCACGGGTCCGAGTACCGACCCCGGTGCTGTGCCGGGGATTGCCGAGAGAGCCGCATGGACTCCACGCCCTCGTCCTCGCCCTCGTCGCCGTTCGACCTGGTCAGCAGCGCTCTCGGGCGCTTCGTCCCGGGCGGCGGACCGGCAGCGGCCGCCGATCCCGACGACGCCCGGGGAGACGCCGCGCGGGGAGACGACGCACGAGGAGACGACGCCCGGGGAGACCCCGCGCGGGAGGACGACGCACGAGGAGCCCCCGCGGCCGGCCGGCCGGTGCCCGACGGCCCGGCAGCCGACCGCCAGGACCAGATCCTCGGCGTGGTCAACCTGGACGAGGATCTGCGGATCACCCGCAGCAACCTGGACGCCGCCGTCTTCGCCGGCCTGGACGCCGTGGCGGGCAGCCCCTTCGCCGATCTCCTGCCCCCGGGCGACGTGCCGACGGTCACCCGGCGGTTGCGGCAGGTCCTGGAGATGGGCGAGGCGCACGTCGCCCGGATCCAGCGCCTGCGGCGCGCCGACGGGTCGGAGCTGGTGGTCTCGATGAGCATCCTCCCGGCCGCGGCGCCCCAGGAGGGCCTGACCGTCTCCTTGATCGCCATGGCCAGAAGGCTGCATCTGTACGCGGCCGAAACCGCGATCGGCACCTCGCTGGACATCGGCGAGACCGCCCAGTCGCTGGCGGAGTCCCTGCTGGCCTGGGGAGACGTGGCCGCCGTCGACCTCGACTTCGCCGTGTGGACGGGCGAGGGAGTCACCGAACGGGCGCAGGGGCGCATCCGGCTGCGGCGGGCGGCCCTGGTGCCGGAGCGGGCGTGGCCCGAGGGTTACGTCACCCCGGGCGGCGACCTTCCGAGCGACGCGAGCCGACTGCTGGCGCAGGCGGTACGGCGCAACGACGCCCCGCAGGCCATCGTCATACCGGACCGGAAGTCGGTCGAGCGGCTGCTCGGCAGTGCGCGGGTGATCCGCGCCCTGGTGCCCGGCGACCGGTCGGCGAGCGTGGCGTGCATTCCCCTGGTCCTGGACGGCGAGCCGCCCGTCGTGCTGGGGGTGGCGGAGGTCTGGCGGAGGGCGGACCGGCCGTTCCACGACAGCGATCTGTTCGATCTGCAGGAGCTGGTCGCCAGGACCGCCCACCACGTCGACCTGGCCCGTCAGCACCAGCGCGAGCACACGCAGGTGCTGGCGTTGCAGCGCCGGCTGCTGCCCCGGACCGGCGGCCGCACCATCGACATCGCCAGCGTCTACCAGCCCGCCACCCCCGACAGCGCGGGCGTCGGCGGCGACTGGGTGAACAGCTTTCCGCTGCCGGACGGCCGTACCGCCCTGGTGGTGGGCGACGTCGTCGGGCACGGCCTGGGCGCCGCTGCGACCATGGGCCAGCTGAGCATGGAGGCCCGCGCGCTGCTGTCCGCGGGTCTGGCCCCCGACGAGGTGCTGGAGCACCTGGACGAGACCGTCGCCCTGCTGGACGACGCGGAGTCCGGGCTGGCGGCCGGGTACAGCGCTCTCGGCTCGACCTGCTGCATCGCCCTCTATGACCCGGTCAGCCACCAGGTGACGCTCGCCAGCGCCGGCCACCTCCCTCCGGTGCTGGTGCTTCCCGACGGCGAGGCGGGCCCGCTCGCGCTCCGACCTCACCCCGGCCTGGGCACCGAGTTCGCGCTGCGGGAGCCGTTCGACGTGTACACGTTCAGCGCGCCCCCGGGCTCCCTGCTCGCCCTCTACACCGACGGTCTGGTGGAGGATCCGGCCCTGTCGATCGACGAGGGCATCGGCAGACTGGCGGACGTCGTCTCCACGGTGCACCCCTGGGACGCCCTGCAGCAGGCCGCCCGCCACGTCGTCTCCACGCTGTCGCCCGCGCGCCAGCGCGACGACGTGACGCTGCTGCTCGCGCGCATGATCGGCTACCGCAAGGGCGACACCGCGACCTGGCGGCTGCCCGCCCGCGCCGACGCGCCGGCCCGCGCCCGCGCCCACGTGACCGCCCTGCTGCGGCAGTGGCGCACCAGGGCCGACACCCGGGACGACGTGCCGCTGCTGGTCAGCGAGCTGGTGACCAACGCGGTGCGCCACGCCACCGGCCCCATCACGGTACGGCTGATCAGGGCCGGTCACGGCCTGCTGTGCGAGGTGGGCGACACCGGCAACGGCAGGCCGCGCCTGAGCGCGGGCGGCCTCCTCGACGACGGCGGGCGCGGCCTGCACATCGTGCACAGGCTCACCACCCGGTGGGGGGTGCGGTGGACGGACACCGGCAAGGTGGTGTGGGCGGAAGTCCCGGGGTGAGACGCCCGCGAGCGGAGCGCGGCCGCCCGCCCGCCCGGAAGCGACGCGAGCCGGGCCGGTGCGCACGCCGGCCGGAGCCGCCGACGGCACGAAGGACGTTCCCCGGCGGGACCGGGCGTAGCGGGTGTGCCAGGCTCGGCGGATCCAGCTGGCTCGGCGGACGTACCGGACGTACCGGTGCGGTGGGCGCGGTGGGAGCGGCGGTGACGTGACCGGAGGCGTGATCGTGATCGGCGAGGGGGCGCTCCGCTCGCCTTCGGAGGTGGCGTGGCTCGCGCTACAGCCACTCCCCCGCCAGCGCGGTGGCGGTGAGACCCGGCGCCGCGGCGTACAGGACGGCGCGATCGCCCGACTTCTGCCCGGCGTCGTGCGCCCGCCTCAGGATGTCGAAGACGGCCGCGCCTCCGCGGTTGCCGCTCGTGTAGCTCTCCCGGCTGTACTGCAGCAGGCCCGAGGGCCAGGTGTCGGGCATCGTCTGCTCCATGTACTCCAGCACCCGGGTGCCGCCCGGGTGGGCGAGCAGCAGGTCGGGGTGCCAGGAGTCGGGGTCGTCCTGGTAACGAAGGCGCAGCCACTCCCACATCGCGGTGACCGTCTCCTGCACGGCGCGCGGCCCGCGCCGGTCCATCACGAAGTGGGCGCCGTCCGACCGCGTCTCCAGGCGGTGCAGGTCCTGGGTGCCGGGGAGGGTGTGGTGCCAGGCGGCGTCCAGCCGCAGCACGGACTCGGGCCGCGGGCGGCCCGTTACCACCGCGGCGACCGCGGTGTCCGCGAACAGCAGGCGGACGATCAGGGACTCAAGGGTGTCGTCCGCGGGCTGGTAGGTCGTGCTCAGCGCCTCCGAGATCACGACCAGGACCACCCGGTCGGGGTCGGCGGCCACGAGATCCGCCGCGAGGGCCAGGGAGCGGGTCCCCGCGACACAGGCCCACTGCGTGGCCGGCAGCAGCATCACGTCGTTGCGGAGCGCGAGCCTGTTGGCCAGGGCGAGGTCCAGACCCGGAAGGGCCGGGGTGGTGGAGTGACTGGTGATCAGACAGTCCACGTCCGCGGCGTCCAGACCGGCGATCTGCAGGGCCCCGCGCGCCGCGCGCTCCCCGTAGGACTGCACGGCGTCCCAGGCCGGGGCGGTGCGCTCCTGGACGGTCTGGGGCGCGGGTATCGCCTCAAGGGCGGCGATCACGCGGTCCACGTCCTGCTGGGCGAACCCGTCGCGGGCCAGCGCGTCTTGGGCGGGCCCGACGCCGACCGCCTGGAGGCCTCCGCCTCTGCCGGGCGCGACGGCGGTCTCCAGCGGGAGCATCCAGCCACGGGTCTCGATGCCCGTGCCGGCCGCGATGCCCTCGACCCGCGGCGCCCACGCCGCATGCGGGTGCCGGTCGCGCACCTCCGCCACGATCTGGCTGGTCTCCACGGCGTGCTCACCGTGTATCACGGCAGGGGGGCAGAGGTAAGCGGCCATGATGGGCACCTTTCCAGGGGAGCGGGGAGGAGCGTCACGAGGGCTGCGCCATGGGCCGCTTCGGAACGTCACGCCCATGCCGCCGGGCTCCGCGTCGGGAGCCGCTGTCCGTGTCGCGTGTAGAGCATGGACGCCAAAGGGACATTTCCGCTGTGACTCAGACAACTTGGGCGACTCCGAGAGGGGTGATACCGCACACACCGCCGAAGCCGAGGCCCTCGCAACGGAACGCGGGAACGCCTGACAGGACGTCAGCTCTCGCCGTCGTCAGGGATGCAGGGCGCTCGGGCGCGCACGGCGTGGGGCAGGTCCTCGGGCCGGGCCGGAGTCCACGGCCCGGACGAGGGGCCGTTCCCGGAAGGCGGTCACGGCCGTCTGCCTCCCGGCGGGTCCGACGCCCGCGACCGCCGCTTTCGGACGCGGACGGTCGTCCGCTCAGCGATCAGCCGCGCCGCCCGGCCGTGGAAGCAGCGGCGCCCAGTCGGAGGAGAACGGCCGTGTTGCCGCGGGGCAGGCAGACGGTGAGTTCTCCTGCCCCGGCGTCCCATGTGGCGCTGCCGTCGGTCGCTGCGGGGTGCAGCACGACCGGGGTGAGGTGCGTGTCGCGCAGATGGGGCAGGAGGAGCGTCCGGCTCGTGGCGACGGCGCCGTCCGCCGCGGCGGGTCCGGCGGCGCCCTCCCGTCGCCAGACCGTGAGGAACGTGGAACGCTCCCCCCGCAGCCCGTGGGCGATCCAGGCGTCCTCCCAGCCCGGCAGACCGATCGGCCAGAAGGGGCGCGCGCCGGGAATGTCCGCCCGGATGTCCTTGTACACGCGGATCGCCGAGCGGACGAGCTCCAGTTGACCTTCGCTCATACGGTCGAGGAAACCGGAGAGGTGGATACGGCTCAGGAGCGCCCCGGTGAGGGTGAAGGCGATCTCGTCCGGGTCGTGGTGGGGCTGGGGGTAGGCCCACACGGCCGCCTGCTCGGGCGTGGCGGCGGTGGCGGCCGCCGCGGCGATGGGCGGGTAGCGCAGGGGGTCCTGCTGATCGCTGGTGGACTGGATCTGGGCCACGGACAGTTGGGCGTAGTCCATGCGCAGACCGCCGGACCCGCAGTTCTCCAGGATCAGGTCGGGGTGGCGGTCGAGGAGGGCGGCCATCCAGTCGAGGTGGGCGCGGTGATGGCCGAGCAGTCCGGCGCCCGCGCTCTCCGGGCCGCTCTCCGTTCCGGGGCCGGCGTTGATGTTGTAGTCGAGCTTGAGATAGCCGACGCCCCAGTCGCCGACGAGCCGGTCCACCACCCGGTCGAGGTGGGCGCGAGCGGCCGGATGGCGCAGGTCCAGGTGATGGCGTCCGTGTTCGGTGACCCGGATACCGCCTCGCCGGAAGAACGCTTCGGGCGGCAGGGTGCGCGCGAGCGGGCTGCGCACCCCGACGACTTCGGGTTCGAGCCAGAGTCCCGGGGTCATGCCGTGCCGCCTGATCGCGTCCAGGACCTCCTGGATGCCGCCCGGAAAGCGGCCGGGGGCGGCCTCCCACGCGCCGACGGCGTCCCACCAGCCCTGGGCGTCGTCGTCGTACCAGCCCGCGTCGATGACGAACACTTCGGCGCCGGCGGCCCCGGCCGCCTCGACGAGGGGCAGCAGCTTCTCCGTCGTCGGGTCGCCCATGAGGGTGTTCATGTAGTCGTTGTAGATCACCGGGAGTGCGCGGTGGTCGGGGTGGTCGCGGCGTATTCCGCGACGGTAGTCGGTGAGTTCGCCGAAGGCGGCGTCCAGGCCGCCCGCCCCGGTCCGGACGAGGACGGCGGGAACGGAACGGAACTCCTCACCGGGCGCGAGGGTGTGGCGCCACTGGTGGTGGGCGTCGTCGGGGCCGAGCAGGGCGATGTAGGCGGCGCCCTCGCGTTCGCCGGTCTCGAAACGCCATCCCGCGCTGGACTCGATCTGCCAGAGCCAGGCGCGCCCCTCCCGGTCGGTGAGCGCGCCGACCGGAAGGTGACGGCCGGTGGACCAGCCGCCCTGCGAGGAGCGCTCGAAGCAGCCGCGCCCCTCGTGGCCGTGCGCGCCCCTGCTGAGCGGGACGACCTGCTCGCGCAGCGCGGCGGCACGCCAGCGGCATTCGGCGAGCCAGTCGTTGTCGGCCCAGTGCAGGGTCAGGCCGTCGAGACCGCCGTCGGGGTCGGTGATGCCGCCGAGAGCGAGGCTGGTGACGCTCTCCAGCCGGAGGGGGGCATCGCCCTCGTTGACCAGGCGCACCCGCGCGCGCAGGAACCCGGCGTCCGGACGCGTCTCCAGGGTCACTTCGGCGGCCAGTCCGCAGACCGGGTCGGCCAGCCGGATCGTCGTCAGCTCCCGGCCTTCGCGCAGCACGGTGCCGTGGTCGCGGTAGGCCATGCGGTCGCCGATGGCGGTCTCGATGAAGCGTTCGCCCGACCACAGGCGTCCGTGTCCGGTGGCGGTGACCTCGACGAGGGGGACCAGGGCCGCCCAGTCCTGGTCGGGCGCGCCCAGCCGGACCGAGCCGGCGGCGTCCACCACGGCGTGCAGCCCGAGCCCCGGGTGCGACCAGAGGCGGGATCTCTCGACGGTTCCGGCGACAGCGGTCAACTCGGTCTCCCCTTCCGGGACGGTTCGTGCTGCGCCGCCGCTCCCGATCAGGCGCGGCGGGAGAGCCGGTCCCGCACCCAGGCGGGGTCGGGGTTGGTGTGCGGCCGGCCCGCCACGACCACGGTCGGCACGGTCTCGTCGCCGTCGTTGGCCGCCCTCACCGCCGCCGCTCCGGCCGGGTCCCGCCAGATGTCGACCCAGTACAGCTCACGGGCCCTGCGGCCCAAGCGAAGGCGGAGGCGCAGGCAGTACTGGCAGCCCGGCCGCCAGTAGACGACCGGTCGGCCGTCGGCCGTGCTGCGGCGTCGCGCCTCCAGCGCGCCGATCGATCTCGGGAAGATCAGTGGTGAGTTGACGCCCGCGAGCAGCACGAACACCACAAGGACGGCCACGGCCCCGCCGGGGTCCCCGCTGGACGCCGTCCCGGCCGCGAGGGCCGAGCCGCAGAGCACCAGCAGTACCGGCAGTGTCCAGGCGCGGATCATGGACACGAAGACTACCGAGGGGGCGAAAGGCCGCTGGAACCGGGGCGCTCACCGGGGCGGGTCAGGCGGCGGGGCGGACATGCACGCTCACGGCGTAGCCGCCGCCCGGACGATAGGGGTCGCCCGACCAGGTGGCGCAGCGTCGCCGCAACGCCAGCCCGGCCTCGGCGCACCAGTGGTCGAAGTCCGTCAGCGTCACCGTCGGTTCCGGCAGTGGCAGGTGTTCCGCGTCCAGTCCCATGCCGGTGACCAGCAGTCCGCCGGGGCGCAGCACGGCGGCGAGTTGCCGCACGACGGCCGGTTCGGTCCCGGGAGCCAGCAGGGGGACGACGTTGCCGGCGGCGAGAGCCAGGTCGAACCCGGGTTCCAGGCCGAGGCCGTCCAGGTCCGCCAGGTCTGCGTGGATCCATTCCTGCGCGGGGGCTTCGCGGCGGGCGACGGCGAGCATGGAGCGGTCGACGTCGACGCCCGTGCAGCGGTGACCCAGCTCGGCGAGCCGGATCGCCACCCGCCCGGTGCCGCAGCCGGCGTCGAGGATCCGGGCGGCAGGTTTCAGCAACGCGTCGCAGAAGGCGGCCTCGCCGTGGATGTCGTGGCCCGACTCGGCGAGCCGGGCGAACCGCCGGGCGTACGCCTCTCCGTCCTGTCCGCCGGTCAACTCGGCCCAGCGGTCGCGTCGGCTGTTCATGGTCTGGATGCCTTCCGGTGGTCGGGACGGGGACGGTGCCTTCGCGCATTCTCCTTCCCCGGCGCCTGCGGCGTGGCGCAGAGCGTCACGCGGGCCGGGACCGCGCCCGGGCGACGGCCGCGCGCTCTACAGGGAGCGGATGAGCAGCAGGGCGATGTCGTCGCTGTGCGACGCCGACGGTCCGGTGTGCCCGATCAGATGGTCGGCGAGGTCCTCCATGCTCGTGGCGTCGGCTCGGGCCAGTGCGTCGGCGAGGCGGTGGATGGCGTCCCCGAGGTCGACGCCGGGCGCCTCGACGAGTCCGTCGGTGTACAGCGCGAGCACCGCGCCGGGCGGCAGGGAGATCTCGGTGGTGGGGTAGTCGGCCGTGGGGTCGATGCCGAGCAGGAGGCCGGGCGTGAGGGGCAGGACTTCGGCGCGGCCGTCCGGGTGGCGCAGGAGGGGAGGCGGGTGGCCCGCGGTGGCCAGGCAGGCGTGGTGGCGGGCCGTGTCGAGGGCGATGTAGGTGCAGCTGGTGAAGAGGCCGGGGTCGAGGTCGGTGAGCAGGCGGTTGGTGCGGGCGAGGACTTCGCCGGGAGGCGCGCCCGCGGTGGCGTGGACGGCGGTGCGAACCTGCCCCATGAGGGTGGCGGCCTGCACGTTGTGGCCCTGTACGTCGCCGATCGCTGCGGCGGCGGTGGTCGCGTCGAGCCGGATGAAGTCGTAGAAGTCGCCGCCGATGCCGGTGCCGCGGCCGGCGGGAAGGTAGCGGGCCGCGACCTCCAGGCCCGGCACGCGGGGCAGGGCGTGGGGCAGCAGCCCGGCCTGGAGGTTGCGGGCGAGGTGGTGCTCGGCGTCGTAGAGATGGGCGCGGTCCAGGGCCTGGGCGATCAGTCCGGCCAGGGCTGTGAGGACGGAGCGCTCCTGCGGGGCGAAGGAGTGGGGCCGCTGGTAGGCGAGCACCATGGAGCCCACGGGGCGGCCGGTGGTGATCAGCGGCAGGAACGCCCAGGAGGCCATGCCGTCCTGGAGGACGGCCGGGGGGTGTGCCCGTTTCAGCTCCGCGAAATCGGCGAAGAAGCACGGGTCGCCGGTGGTCAGCACGTGGACGGCCGGAGTGTCGGAGGTCAGGGGGACGGCGTCGAAGCGCTCCATGAGGTCGGCGCTGTAGCCGCGGTGGCCGACGATCCGCAGTCGCCCCTCCTGCGCGGTCATCAGCGCGAGGGCGCGGGCGCCGAAGGCGGCCAGGACCTGGTCGGCGACCCGGTCCACCACGTCCGACACGCCCACGGCCTCCGTGAGGGCGACGGCCAGGTGGGTCAGGGCGTACAGGGCGGTGGCCCGGCCCGGTTCGGCGGGCGGCGCCGGGTGGACCAGCCGCGGAGGGCGCGAGGTGTGCGTCGCCTCGGCGGGGACGACGCGCACGCTGATGCCGGTGGCGTCGGGGTACAGGTGGAAGGACAGCCAGTGGTCCGGGGGACGCCGGCCGGTGAAGGACGTGGGCTCACGGCTGAGCGCGGCGGACCGGTAGCGGTCTTCGGCGACGGGGGTGTCCAGCCAGGGCAGAGCCTCCCAGGGCCGTGCTCCGAGCAGTTCCGACACCCCGACGCCGAGGAGGTCGGCCGCGGCGGTGGTGATGAAGGTGATCCGTCCGTCCACGTCCAGCGCGCAACAGCCGTCGGGGAGACGCTCGGCGAAGCCGACCGCGGCCTGCGCCTCCGCCTCCGCGGCGGTGCGGACGGGCCGCGGAGGCAGTATCCGCGGCTCGGTCCCGGGCCGTACCCGGCGCCCGCTCTCGGCGGCCTGCCGCAGGACCACGCCCAGGCGGTCGCAGACGTCCTCGATGGCCTCGCGCTCTCGCGGGCTCAGCGCCGGCGGGTGCGAGGCGGGCCAGTGGAGCACCAGGCCGCCCCATACGACCGCTCCCGTCGTGATCGGGGCGGCGGCCAGGGCGAAGGGGTGGGGCAGGACGAGCGCCATCCTGGGGTAGCAGCGCGCCCGTTCCTCCTCACTGCCGATCCACACCAGCCGGCGTTCCCGCACGGCGTCGGCGACCGGGGTCGACTTGTCCAGGGACACCCGGGCCCAGGGGACGGCGATCCGCCAGGACACCCCGCTGAGCAGCGCCACCTGCAGCACGGGTTCGTCCGGTGCGAGCAGGTAGACGGCGATGACGCTGGCGCCGCTCTCGCCCGCGAAGTCGAGGGCGATCGACTCCATCGCCTGCGGCCCGAGGCCCTCGGCATGGTCGGCGAAGTCGCCGGACGCGCGGTCGGTCACCTTCCCACCTTCCTCCGCGGGCCCTTCCTCCGCGGGCCCGTCCTTAGCGGGCCCGGGCCCTTCCTCCGCTGGCGCGGGCCCTTCCTCCGCTGGCGCGGGACGACTGCTCGCCGCCCGCCTCGGCGCCGCCGCTCGGCTCCGGCGCTCATGACCGGGCGGGCGTCCGTCCGCAGCCGGGCGGCCCCGCCGTGCCGGACGGCAGGGGCCGCCGGACCGTCCGTCCGGCCGGTACCGGCCGGTGCGACGCGGCAGCGTTCGGACGGCCTTCGCGGCCCGGGTCGGACCCTCGTCGCGGCGGGGCCGTGCTCCGACACCGCCGACCTTCTCCCATATGCGGACAATATGCGCACCCGGCGGTGATGTCACACGGGTGCCGGCGGCGTTCGCCTGCCTGTCAGCCCTGCTTTCCGCGCCCGGTGAGCATGTCGCGCAAGCGGTCGACCATACCGGCGCCGGGCGCCAGGAGCTTGTTCGCGGGCGGGGTGTCCGGCGCGGACGGGTGCGGACGCGTGGGAGCGTGCCGCTTGGCCGAGCGGACCTTCTCGCCGAGCTCCTCCAGAGCGTCCGCGGAGCAGACGTCGGCCAGCATCGGGAAGAGCCGGTTCTCCTCATCGCTGACATGGGCCGTGACGGAGTTCTTCAGCCGCATGATCAGCGTGTCGAAGCGCGCGTCCCCGGGTTGGCAGCCTTCGAGCTCCTTGAGCATGTGCTCGACCTCGGCGTGGTCGGCGATCTCCTTGTCGGCGAGGTCGTCTCCCCCGTCGACGTAGCGGCGCACCGTCGGGTACAGGTGCTCCTCCTCCGCCACCGAGTGCCGGATCAGCTCCATGGTGAGCCGGTCCGCCAGTTCGCGTCGCTGCTGGTCGGGCCCCGGCAGCGCTTCGATCTGCGCGAAGAGCTCGTCCACCTCCCTGTGGTCCGCGGTCAGTTCCTGGATGACGTTGCCGCCGTGTCCCATGCGTTCTCCACTCCTTGACGCTCCGAGGCCGCCGGGCGACCGGTTTCGTCGGGCACTTCGCCGACTCGGCCGCCCAGCACCGATACCTGCCACGCGGGCACGGACGACCTCACGCCGGTCGGACACTTCACTCCGGTGGCGGACGGGTTGGGGCCTCTCGCCGGAGCGTCCGGCGCAGCGGCCGCCCGCCCGCTGCCCCGAGCCCTCCCCCGCCCGCGGTCCCGCTCCCCGGCCCTGACGAGGCCGGCGTGCCCTCGCGGATTCGCGGATCAGACGACGTCGGGCACCGCCCGCGGGTCGGGGACGGCGTCCACCGCCATCTCACCGGCGGCCGTCGTCAGCGCCCTCAGGGCGGGCACCAGCGCCGCGCGCTCCCCGGGCGGCAGCCGCTCGACCAGCGTGCGTATCTCGGCTCTGCGCCGGGCGAGCACCGTGGTCACCAGCTCATGGCCGGCCTCCGTCAGGTTCAGCAGGACCTCGCGCCGGTTGGCGGGGTTGGCCCTGCGGTCGACCAGGTCGATCGCCGCGAGGCGCTCCGCCATGCGCAGGGCGGTGGACGGGTTGACGTCGAGGGTGGAGGCCAGGGCGGTGAGCTTGACCGGTCCGCAGGTGTCCAGGACGACCAGCGCCCGTAGTTGGGGGAGCGTGAGCGTCTCGGCGGCCGTGGCGAGCGCGCGGGCGGAGATGGCCACGAACAGCCGGGAGGCGGCCATCACGACGGCGCTCAACTCCTCCGCTTCACGGTCCAGCTCGTGCTGAACCGGTTCGTCGCCGTGCGGTGGTTCCTTGCCCCGTGTCCTGTCGTGTCCCGTCATGCGCGCTCCTGTCCGCTCACCGTCCTCCGGGTGGGGGTCATGTGGTGCGGCCGCGCCGGGCGGACAGGCCCCTCGCCGCGACGGCGACGCCGGCGGCGAGAGCCGAGGCGACGACGGCGGGGTGGCGGGACAGGGTCGTCTCGAAGGACCGGCCGTGCGCCATGTGGTCGAAGACGCCGTGCGCGCCGTGGTCGTCGCCCTCCCGCCCGTCGACCGGTTCGAAGAGGTTGTTCTCGTGGCTCGGCGGCCGCTTGTCGCTCTGCTGGGAGCCGAAGCCCGTGCGGGCCAGGTAGCGGTCGAGCACCGCGGGCGCCAGTCGGTTGGCCAGGATCGTCGCCACGGTGGTCGCGCCGACGTAGTACTGCTTGCGGCGGGGGTGGTCGGCGGCGTGCAGCACGCCCCGGGCGGCCACCTCCGGCTGGTAGATGGGCGGGACCGGCTGCGGGTGCCGGGGCAGTCGCGTGCGCACCCAGGAGAACTGCGGGGTGTTGACGGCGGGCATCTGCGCGATCGTGACATGGACCTTGCTGCCGCGGTGCAGCAGCTCGGTGCGCAGCGACGAGGTGAAGCCGTTGATGGCGTGCTTGGCCCCGCAGTACGCCGACTGCAACGGGATGGCCCGTTCCCCGAGCGTGGAGCCCACCTGCACCACGGTGCCGCGGTCGCGGGGCAGCATCCGCTTCAGCGCGCTGCGGGTGCCGTTGACGAAGCCGAGGTAGGTCACCTGGGTGACCCGGTCGTACTCCTCGGCGGTGATCTCGTCGAAGGGGGCGAAGACGCTGGTGAAGGCGCAGTTGATCCAGACGTCGATGGGCCCGAAGGTCTCTTCGGCGGCGTCTGCGGCCGCCTCGACCTGGCGGGCGTCGGCCGTGTCGGCGATCTGGACGAGACAGCGCCCGCCGAGGGACTCGACCTCCTTCGCGGCGGCCTCCAGCCCGGCCCGGCCGCGGGCGATCAGCACGACGTCGGCGCCGCGCTCGCCGTACAGGCGGGCGGTGGCGCGGCCGATGCCGGCGCTGGCTCCGGTGATGACGACGGTCTGGGGCATGGTCAGCTCCTCTGCGAGCGGCGTGCGCCGCGTGGTTCGGGATCCTGGGCGAGACGGACGGCGGTCTCCAGCAGCAGGGCGTGCACGAACGCCTGCGGGAGGTTGCCGCGCAGCCGGCGCTGGGCGATGTCGAACTCCTCGGCGTACAGACCGGACGCTCCGCAGGCGCCGCGGTTGCGTTCGAACCGGCGGAACGCCTCGGTCGTGCGGCCTTGCCGGTGTTCGGCCAGCGCCATGACGAAGCCGCACAGCAGGAAGGCTCCTTCGGCCTCCTCCAGGGGGCGGTCGTCGTGACGGAAGCGGTAGACGAAGTGGTCCCGGGCCAGCCGGTCGCGACAGGCTGCGAGGGTGGCGAGGGTGCGCGCGTCGTCGGGCGGCAGGGCGCCTCGCACGGCGGGCAGCAGCAGGGCGGCGTCGACCGAGGGGTCGTCGGGGGCGCGCTGCCAGTGGCCGTCGGGGTGCACGCAGTCGCCCGACACGGCGGCGAGCACGGCGTCGGCGAGACGGGTGCAGGTGTCGGCGAGGGGATGGCGGGGCGCCGCGTCGGCCAGGGCGCGCAGCCCGGCGACACAGGCGAGACGGCTGTGAGCCCACCGGCGTGGCTCCAACTCCCAGATCCCGGCGTCCGGTCGGTGTCCGCGTTCGGCGATGGCCCGCACCGCCAGCTCGGCGGCCTTCCAGCCGTCGCCGTCCAGGCGGTCCGCGCGCTGGGCGGCGGCGAACAGCAGCAGCGCCTCACCGAAGCAGTCCAACTGGAACTGTTGCGAGACGTGGTTGCCGACGCGGCTGAAACCGCCCGGATATCCGGGCAGGTCGAGGTCCTGCTGCTCCGGCACCGGGTCGCCGTGCACGGTGTAGGCGGGGGCCAGGCGCGGGCCGTCGGCGATCAGCCGCTCGCTGACGAATCGCACGGCCGCGTCGAGCAGGTCGGGCGCCCCGGCGGCGGCCGCGGCCTGACCGGCGTAACTCTGGTCGCGGATCCAGACGTACCGGTAGTCGTAGTTGCGGCCGGCCTCGGCGCGTTCGGGAAGGCTGGTGGTGGCCGCGGCGACCATGCCGCCGCCGTGACTGGTCACACCGCGCAGGACGGCGTAGGCGCGCCGGGCGTCCCCGGCGGCGACGGTGTGCGTCAGCGGTGGCACGGCCTCGCGCCAGGCCCGCTCGGTGGCCGCCCACGCCTGTGCGGCCACCGGGAGCCGGTCGGGCAGCGCGGTGGTGGAGCACTCCAGGACCAGGTCGTGCGTGGCGCCGGGATCGAGGTGCAGGTCGGCGGTCAGGCCCTCCGTGCGGGCCGTGGCGGCGGGAGCGCCCTGCCAGCGCAGGTGGTCCCGGCCGGAGTCGAGGCGCCACACCCCGTCCTCGCTCCGACGCGGGGAGCCGGCCGGTGCGCGGCCGTAGTCGGCGTGCGGGTCCAGGACGACGCGGACGTCGGCCGGGCCGTCGACGGCGATCAGTCGGCGCAGCAGGACCAGCCGGCCCGGCTCGCCGGGGAAGGCGAGGGCCTCGCGGCATTCGACGACGCCTTCGGTGGTGACCCAGCGGCTGCGCCAGATCAGCGAGCCCTCCTCGTAGTAGCCGCCGGAGACGTATCGCCCGCGCGGGGTGACGGCGTACGTGCCCCGGCCGCCGATCAGGGAGGCGAAGACGGCGTCGTCGTGCCAGGTGGGCGCGCACAGCCAGTCGACGGCCCCGTCGGGCCCGATCAGGGCGCCGCGCTCGCCGTCGGCGAGCAGGGCGTAGTCGTGCAGCGCGTGGGCGGGGAACGACATGGTGCTCATGGGTGGTGCTTCCTCCTGCTCGGTGGCCTGCCCGGTCTTCGCCTCTCAGCCCACTCGGTAGGGGCGGGCCCGCTCGGCGTCGAGCGTGAGGCCGAGGCCGGGTCTGCCGTCGGCTCCCGGGACGACGACGCCGCCGTCCGGGGCGAGCACGCCGTCGAAGAGGAGCCGCTCGATGCGGACGTGGTCGTGGAACCACTCCAGGTGCCGCAGGTTGGGCACGGCGGCCGCGGCGTGCGCGTGGGCGTGCGGGGCGCAGTGGCCGGAGACCTGCAGGCCGTGGGCCTCGGCGAGCGCGGCGGCGCGCAGCCAGACGGTGATGCCGCCGCAGCGCGTGACGTCGGCCTGCAGGCAGTCCACGGCGTCCGCGGCGATCATGTGCGCGAAGTAGGGCAGGGTGTAGCCGTACTCGCCGGCCGCCACGTCGAGGGTCGTCCGGCGGCGGACGGCGGCGAGGTCGGTCAGGTGGTCGGAGGAGACGGGCTCCTCGAACCAGGTCACGCCCTCGTCGGCGAGCGCTTCGCCCACGCGCACGGCCTGCTTGGCCGTGTAGCCGCCGTTGGCGTCGACGTACAGGGCGGTGGCGTCGCCGATGACGGCGCGTGCCCTGGCGACGCGCCGCCGGTCGCGTTCCTCCTCGCTCCCCCATGACTGCGCGATCTTGATCTTGACGCGGGGGATGCCGTCCTCCTCGACCCAGCCGCGCAGTTGACGCTCCGTCCGGCCGTCGTCGTAGGTGGTGAAGCCGCCGCTGCCGTAGACGGGCACCTCGTGGCGCGCCGCGCCCAGCAGACGGACGAGGGGCACACCGAGCAGGCGGGCCTTCAGGTCCCACAGCGCGATGTCCACCGCGGCGATCGCCTGGGCGGCGACCCCCGGCAGCCCGGCGTTGCGCACCGCGCGCTGCATGGCGTCGTTCATGCCCGGCACGTCCCATGCGGGACAGCCGGCGACCACGTCGGCGAGCAGGTCGTCGATGACGCGGGCGGTGGCGGCGGGCGCGTAGGTGTAGCCGAGGCCGGTGACGTCCCCGCTGCGGACGGTGGCCAGGACGAGCGTGGTGCTGTCCCAGCTGAGGGTGCCGTCCGCTTCGGGCGCGTCGGTGGGCACGGTGAAGACGGCCGTGTCCACCGCTGCCACCACGGGTGCGTCGCTCATGTGTCGTCCTGCGCGCCGGGGCGGTCCTCGCGTCGGCGGTGACCGGGCAGGAACTCCTGCACCTTGGCCTTGAAGCCCTGGCGGACCATGTCCGCGCGGTCGCTGTCGCCCTTGAGGACGGACATCGCGGCGGCCTCGATCTGGTCGAGGGTCGCGTGCGGCGGGATGGGCGGCACGGCCGGATCGGTCACGAAGTCCAGCACGCAGGGCCGGTCGGCGGCCAGCGCGGTCTGCCAGGCGCCCACCACGTCGCCCGGCTTCTCGACCCGGACGCCCTCCAGGCCGAACAGCCGGGCCACGTCCGCGTAGGCGACGTCGGGGATGGACTGCGAGGCCTCGAACTGCGGGGCGCCCTCCATGGCGCGCATCTCCCAGGTGACCTGGTTGAGGTCCCGGTTGTTCAGCACCGCCACCACCAGCCGCGGGTCCTCCCACTCCCGGTAGTACTTGGCGATCGTGATCAGCTCCGCCAGACCGTTCATCTGCATCGCGCCGTCTCCGACGAGGGCGATGGCCGGGCGGTCCCCGTGCGCGAACTTCGCGCCGATCGCGTAGGGCACGCCGGGGCCCATGGTGGCGAGGGTGCCGGACAGCGAGCCGCGCATCGCTCCGCGCAGCCGCAGGTGCCGGGCGTACCAGTTGGCGGCCGACCCGGAGTCGGCGGAGAGGATCACGTTCTCGGGCAGCAGGTCGTTCAGCGCGTGGACGACGTACTCGGGGTTGACGGGGTCCGCGTCGACCGCGGCGCGGCGCTGCATGACCTCCTGCCAGCGGGCGGTGTCCTTCTCGACCTTCTCGCGCCACTCGGTGTTCTTCGCCGCGTCGAGCAGTGGCAGCAGTCGGGTCAGCGTCTCGCGGGCGTCGCCGACCAGGTTGACCTCGAACGGGTAGCGCAGGCCCACCATGTGCGGGTCGATGTCGATCTGCACCGCCCTGGCCTGCCCGAACTCCGGCAGGAACTGGGTGTAGGGGAACGAGGACCCGATGACCAGGAGGGTGTCGCAGCCGGTCATCAGCTCGTACGACGGCCGGGTGCCCAGCAGGCCGATGGAGCCCGTGACGTACGGCAGGTCGTCGTCGAGGGCGTCCTTGCCGAGCAGTGCCTTGGCCACGCCCGCGCCGAGCCGGTCGGCGAGGGCCATGACCTCCTGACGGGCCCCGCGCGCGCCCTGCCCGATCAGGACCGCGACCTTCTCGCCGGCGTTCAGCACCTCGGCGGCCCGCGCGAGATCCGCGTCGGCCGGCACCGGCGCGTACTGCGCCATGCCCAGGCTGGAGGGCACCATCTTGAAGGCGTGCCCGGGGGGCGTGTAGTCGAGTTCCTGGACGTCGGCCGGCACGATCACGGCGGTGACCGACCGGCGGGCCATGGCCGTGCGCATGGCCCGGTCCAGCACGTTGGGCAGTTGTTCGGGGACGGTGACCATCTCGCAGAAGTCGGAGGCGACGTCCTTGTACAGGCTGACCAGGTCGACCTCCTGCTGGTAGGAGCCGCCCATGGCGCTGCGGTTGGTCTGCCCCACGATCGCGACGACGGGCACGTGGTCCAGCTTCGCGTCGTACAGCCCGTTCAGCAGGTGGATCGCGCCGGGCCCCGAGGTGGCCGCGCACACGCCGACCCTGCCGGAGAACTTGGCGTAGCCGACGGCTTCGAAGGCGGCCATCTCCTCGTGGCGGGCCTGGATGAAGCGTGGGGCGTCCTGCGCCCTCCCCCAGGCGGCGAGCAGGCCGTTGATGCCGTCGCCGGGGTAGGCGAAGACGTGCTCCACCCCCCATTCACGCAGCCGTTCGAGGATGTGGTCGGAGACCTTCTTCGACATGTTCCAGAACCTTTCCGGTGGACGTGCGACGGATGACTACGGGCGGCGCGGCGTGCGCAGGGCCCTTCTGCCGGCTGCCGCGGCCGCGGCGGTCGCGGTG
The DNA here is from genome assembly GCF_024539815.1 of Streptomyces hayashii. GTDB lineage: Bacteria > Actinomycetota > Actinomycetes > Streptomycetales > Streptomycetaceae > Streptomyces > Streptomyces hayashii. The sequence continues at coordinate 49,727 of NZ_JAHHIU010000091.1, read as the reverse complement.
ACGGCGGCGGCCGCGGTGGTCGCCCACCGGACCGTCCGGGAGGGGCGTGCCGGGCGCCGGGCCGCGTGCTCGGGGTGTTCGCCGGGCAGGGGACCGTCCAGACCGAGCGCCAGGGCCTCGGCGAGGTGCAGGGCTCGCCGTCCGGTCCCGCCCTGTTCGATCTGGGTCCGGCAGCTGAAGCCGTCGGAGAGGACCAGGCTGTCGGGGGACGCTTCGCGGACGGCGGGCAGGACGCCCTGTTCGGCGACGGTCATGGAGAGCTCGTGGTGGCCGCGTTCGAAGCCGAAGTCGCCGGCCAGGCCACAGCAGCCCTCGTCGAGGACGTCGGCGTCGATGCCCGCGCGGCGCATCAGTTCGCGATCGGCGTCGAACTTCATGACGGCGTGCTGGTGGCAGTGGGTCTGCACGGTCGCCCGCCGGCCCAGCCGGGGCGGCTGCCAGCCGTCGGGCGCGTGGTGGACGAGGTGTTCCGCGAAGGTGCGGACCTGCCCGGCCAGCCGCTGAACGTCCTGGTCTGCGGGCATCAGCTCGGGGGCGTCGGAGCGGAAGACGGCGGTGCAGGAGGGTTCGAGGCCGATGACGGGGGTGCCGGCCTCCAGGTAGGGGCGCAGCACGTCGAGGGTGCGGCGCAGCACCTTCCGGGCCAGCGGCAGCTGGCCGGTGGAGATCCAGGTCAGGCCGCAGCACACCGGTCGGGTGGGCACGGCGACGCGGAAACCGGCGTCCTCCAGGACCCGGACGGCCGACATCGCGATCGCGGGATGGAAGTAGGTGCTGAAGGTGTCCGGCCACAGCACGACGGTGCGCGGGTCGGCGGGGTCGGGTTCGTCGAGGTCGCGGGCCCGCCACCACTGCAGGAAGGACTCCCCGGCGAACACGGGCGCCGAGCGGGCCGGGTCGACGCCGGCCAGCAGCTTGCCCGCGCGGGCGAGGCCCGGCGCGTGCAGCACCGAGTTGACCAGGGAGGGGGCGACGCGGGACAGGCGCGCCCAGACGGGCAGCCAGCCCATCGAGTAGTGCGCCGCCGGCCGCATCCGGCCCTCGTAGTGATGGGAGAGGAACTCCGCCTTGAGGGTGGCCATGTCGACGCCGGTCGGGCAGTCCGACTTGCAGCCCTTGCAGGCCAGGCACAGATCCAGCGCGTCGTGCACCTCGGTGGAGCGCCAGCCGTCCTTGACGGCCGAGTCGGCGTGTCCGTCGAGCATCTCGAACAGCAGCCGGGCGCGGCCCCGGGTGGAGTGCTCCTCCTCCCTGGTCGCCCGGTACGAGGGGCACATCACCCCGCCCGTGTGGCCGCGGCAGTTGCCGATGCCCACGCAGCGCATCACGGCCCGGCCGAAGGAGTGGTCGTCCTCGGGAAAGCCGAAGTGCGTCGCGGGGGTGGCCGGGCGCCAGCCGGGGCCGAGGCGCAGCTGCCCGTCGACCGGGTTGGGGTGGACGATCTTGCCCGGGTTCATCCGGTCGTCGGGGTCGAACAGCGCCTTGAGCTCGCCGAACGCGGTCACGAGCCGGTCGCCGAACATGCGCGGGAGCAACTCGCCGCGGGCCTGGCCGTCGCCGTGCTCGCCCGACAGGGAACCGCCGTAGGAGACGACGAGGTCGGCGGCCCGCTCCACGAACCGGCGGAAGACGGCCACGCCCTCGGCGGTCTTGAGCCCGAACGGGATCCGGGTGTGGACGCATCCCTGCCCGAAGTGCCCGTACACGGAGGGGTGGTCGTAGTCGAACTCCTCGAACAGTTTCTTCAGGTCGCGCAAGTAGTCGCCGAGCCGTTCGGGCGGGACGGCCGAGTCCTCCCACCCCTCCCACGTCTCCCGGTCGTCCGGCGGGCGCGCGGTGACGCCGAGCCCGGCCTCGCGCGCCCTGAGCATCCGCTGCTCGCGCTCGGGGTCGTCGGAGAAGGCGACCGTGGCGTCCTTCTCGGTCCGGCCGACGGCGCGCAGCAGCGCGTGCGCCTGTCCGTCGACCTCCTCCTGGCTGTCGCCGCCGAACTGCACCATCAGCCAGCTGTCGCCCTCGGGAAGGGCCTTGAGCGACTCCAGGTAGGCGCCCTCCTCACGCATCAGCTGGGCCATGCGGCCGTCCAGGGCCTCCAGCTGACCGGGGTCGCAGTGCTCCAGCAGGTGGGTGACGTCGTCCGCCGCGGCGCAGATGTCGTCGTACCCCAGGACCAGCAGCGACTGGTGGGCGGGGACCGGAACCAGGTCGAGTTCGGCGCGCAGCACGGTCACCAGCGTGCCCTCGCTGCCGACGAGGGCCCTGGCCACGTCGAAGCCGTTCTCGGGCAGGAGCGAGTCGAGGTTGTAGCCGGAGACCCGGCGCGGGATCTTCGGGTAGCCGCGCCGGATGTCGGCGAGGTACTCGGCGACGATGCGGTCCAGGCCGTCGTACAGCTCGGCGCGGCGGCCGCCCTCCGCGGCGATGCGCGCCCGCTCGGTCGGGGAGGTCGGTCCGACCCACATCCGGGCGCCGTCGTAGGTGAGCACTTCCAGTCGGCGCACGTTGTCGACGGTCTTGCCGTACGCCTGGGCGGACGCGCCGCACGAGTTGTTGCCGATCATGCCGCCGAGGGCGCAGTGGCTGTGCGTCGAGGGCTTCGGCCCGAACTGGAGCCGGTGGTCCGCCAGCCGCCGGTTGAGCTCGTCCAGGACGATCCCCGGCTCGACGACGCAGGTCCGTGCGTCGGGATCGACCGAGACGAGTCCGTGGCAGTACTTGCTCCAGTCGATCACCACGGCCGTGTTCGTCGACTGGCCGGCCAGGCTGGTGCCACCGCCTCGCGACAGCACCGGGGCGCCGAAGCGGGCGCACACCCGCACCGCCTGCGCTCCGGCCTCGACCGTTCGGGGCACGACGACGCCGATCGGCACCTGCCGGTAGTTCGATCCGTCGGTCGCGTAGGCCCCCCTGCTGCCCGCGTCGAAGCGGACCTCGCCGTCCACGGCCTCGCGCAGCGCCCCCTCCAGCCGGGGAACATCCGCGGGGGCGTCGAAAAGGGGCTGGTTCATGGAGCGATCCGCCTTCCCAAGCCGTCGACCGGACGCGGCGGCCGGGCTCCGTTCGGCTCTCCCTGTGCCGCCGTGGCTGCCGAGTACCCACCTTTGCAGTGTGCAACGGTGCTTTTTCACGTGCCCGTCGTGAGCCGCCGCCTTGACACCCCCGCCTTATCGGCAACACTGTAGCCATTATGACTTCCTGGTCCGAGCCGCAGCCCGATTCCTTCGACCGGGCGCGCGCCCTGCTGCAACCCCGGCGCCATCACGTGGGCGCGCGATGCGGCCGCACGGCCCCGTTCGAACAGCCCCGCCACGTCGCCGACCGGATCGTCCCGCTCGTGGCCGCGCCCGCCGAAGGGCCGGGCTCATGAGCGACCCGCACCCGCGGACGATCGACGTCCTGGTCGTCGGCGCGGGCCCCGCGGGCTCCGCCCTGGCGATCGACCTCGTACGCCGGGGACTCGACGTCCGTGTCGTCGACCGTTCCCCCCACGCCTTCGACGGCTCCCGCGCCAAGGGCGTGCAGCCGCGCAGCCTCGAAGTCCTCGAAGACCTCGGCGCCCTCGACGACGTGCTGGCCGGCGGCAGCGTCTACCCCAGGCTCGGGCTCCACGCGGGCCCCCTCGCCGTGCCGTGGAGGATGTTCCCCCACAAGGAGGCGACCCCGGACGTTCCGTACCCCAACACCTGGCTCATCCCCCAGTTCCGCACGGACCGCGCCCTGCACGCCCGCCTCGGCGAGCTCGGCCGCGAGATCGAGTTCGGCAGGGAGCTGACCGGCCTGACGCAGGACGAGGACACGGTCGTCGCCACGGTGTCGGCCACGGGCGGCGCGGGCGGCACGGAGGAGATCTTCGCCCGCTACGCCGTGGGCGCCGACGGCGGCTCCAGCACCGTGCGCAAGAAGCTCGGCATCGGCTTCGTCGGAACGACGCACGACAGCGACCGGGTGCTCATCGTCGACGCCCCGGTGACCGGTCTGGCCCGTGACCGGTGGCACATGTGGCCCCGCCGTGGCGGCAGACTCATCGGCGCCTGCCCGCTGCCCGGCAGCGACATGTTCCAGTGGATGATCCGTCTCGGGCCGGACGAGGAGCCGCCCGCGGACCGGGACGACATCCAGCGGCGGATCCACGACCACACCCACGACCGGCGCATCCAGCTGCACGGCATCCGCTGGACGTCGGTGTTCCGGCCCAACATCCGCCTGGCGGAACGCTACGGCCGAGGACGCGTCCTCCTCGTCGGCGACGCCGCTCACGTCCACCCCCCGGCCGGCGCCCAGGGCCTGAACACCGGCGTCCAGGACGGCTACAACCTCGGCTGGAAGCTCGCCCAGGTCCTCGCCGGAGCGGACGCGGCCCTGCTGGACACCTACGAGGCCGAGCGGCAGCCGATCGCCGCCGGGGTCCTCGGCCTGTCCACCGGGAAATGGGGCGGCATCGCCGAGCTCGACCCGTCGAGCATGAAGCGGGGCGAGGACGAGCAGCAGCTCGCCCTGACCTACCACGGCGGCCCGCTCGCCCCCGCCGACGGCATGCGCACCGGGACACTCCGTGCGGGTGACCGCGCCCCGGACGCCGAGCTGCTCGGCGCCGACGGCGGGCTCCGGCTGTTCGACGCCTTTCGCGGACCGGACTTCACCGCCGTCGCCTACGGCCCCGGCGCCGCCCGGCGCCTCGACGACCTCGACTGGCCCACGGCGGGCGCCGGGCTGAAGCGGCTCACCGTCGGGCCGGCCGCCGCCGACGGGCTCGCCTTCTCCGACCCCCGGCACACGCTGCGTCGGGCCTACGGCCTGACCGGCGACACGCTGCTGCTGATCCGTCCCGACGGCTATGTCGCGCACATCGCCACCCGGGACCTCCTCACCTCCACCCGGACCGCCGTGCGGGCGATGACGCCGCAGACGAGGAGCCGCACCATGTCCCGGCAGAGCCGCGTCCACCCCCGTTCGGGGACCGCCGAATGAGCCGCCTCCTGCTGCGCGGGGCGCAGGTCGTCACGATGGCGTCGCACCGTCCCGACGCCGAGATGGTCGACTTCTGCGGGCGCATCCCGATCCCCGGTCCGGCCAACGCCCATCTGCACACCTGGCAGACCGTCCGCGCGAGAGCCGCAGCCCGCACCGCCCGCCGGGTCAGACCGCGTCGCGCAGGCGGGCGAGCCCGCCGAGGAGGAGTTCGAGGCCGAAGGAGAACTCGTCCTCGATCGGAACGGGCATCGACCCGGCCACGGCGAGGGTCGCCGGGAACAGCTCCGGATCCACGCCGTGGAACACCGCGGACAGCTCTGCGTCGCCGGGCTGCCCCGCGCCGCCCCGCCCGTCGCCCTGGACGGCGAAGCCGAGGACATAGCGGGCCAGGGTCGCGTACGCGTGCGCGGCCACCCGCGGCGGGAACCCACCGCGGAGCAGCACCGCGACGCAGTGCTCGCGCAGTGCCATCGCGTTCGGCCCCAGGGGGACTCGCTCGACCATCAGGCGCGCCGCGTTCCGGTGTCGGGCCAGGGCGTCGAACATGGTGTGCGCGACCGTCCGCAGCGCCTGCTCCCAGCCCAGTGCGAGGAGTTCGCCGCCGTCCGGCCCCACGGCGCCGAACATGCGGTCCACGACATGGGCGACCAGCGCGGCCCGGTTGTCGAAGTGCCGGTACAGCGTCGCCGTGCCCGATCCCAGGCGCTGGGCGAGCGTCCGCATCGAGAGGGCGTCGGCGCCCTCCTCGTCGACGATCTGAAGGGCGGTGGCGACGATGCGCTCCAAGGGCACCGGCGGCCGCCCCGGAGAACGCCGAGCCGATCGTGCGCCCGCTCGCGCAGGGCCTGCTGCTGTCACGGAACGTCCCACCTCCTCGGCCCCGGCGCCTCGACAGCCACACCGTATCCGCTGGGGAGGCGGCCGGGGATCGCGAGGAGGCCGCGGGTGGGTCCCCCTCGGTTCCCGTCCTCGGCGGGTTCACCCGAGCGCGGACACCCGTCGTACGACGTCGCGGCAGAACGCTCCGACACCGGCGGGGTCGTCGATGAACTGCGAGGGCTTCACACAGAACGTGGTGAAGCCCTGCGCCATCTGTTCGGGGATGGGGGCGAGCGCCCGGCCGAGGTCGGCGCACGAGGTGTCGTCGGGGAAATCGGCGCGGGTGCCGCCGATCATCTCCAGGTCCGCGAGGTCCCGTCCGGCGGCGCTCATCGCGTCGGCCAGTCTGCGCATCTCCTCGGGGGTCGGGCGGCCGAGGGGGTTGAAGGCGTGGCCGTGGTCGACGATCCGGCGCACCATGGCGTCGTGCATGCCCGCCCCGCCGAAGCACAGGCGCGGCCCCTCGGGGCGGTACGCCTTGGGCTCGAAGTACACGTCCTCGAAGGCGTAGGGCCCGCTCTTGTGCGAGACCGGCGACGGTCCCCACAACTTGGCCCAGATCTCCAGGTGTTCGTCCAGCAGTCTGCCCCGGCGGGCGAACGGCACCCCGAGCGCGGCGTACTCGTCGCGGCTCCAGCTGACGTTGGGCAGCACCATCAGCCGGCCCTCTGACAGCAGGTCGAGGGTGCCGAGCTCGCGGGCGAGCAGCAGCGGGTGGCGCAGCGGGGCGATCACGGCGGAGGCGGCGAGCCCGATCCGGTCGGTGACCGCCGCGACGGCGCTCAGCAGCATCAGGGAGTTCGGCCAGGGCATGCGGGGATCCTGGTTGCCCGGCAGGGCGTAGTCGCGCGGATTGCCCATCACTCCGGCCGCGCCCGCGTCCGGGCCGAGGACGACGTGCTCGCTGATCATGACGGAGTCGAAACCGGCGTCCTCCGCCTCGCGGGCCCAGCGCACCATGGCGGGCAGGTCGGCCCGGCCGCCGGTCATGGTCCAGTTCTCGCTGAGCACGAGCTGCATACGGGGCCGGGTACGCGGAGCGGTCGTCATGGCCGGGTGTTCTCCGTTCACGGGGTGGTGGAGGCGGTCGGCCGGTCGCGGGCCGTCGGCGGCGGGCCGAGGGCGGGGCGCGGTGGTCGGTGGTCCGACGCGACCTCCCGGGGCGATTGGTCGTTTGACCCCAAACCATAAGCGGTCGCGGAGTGACCGACAAGGGCCCGCGACCCCTCGAACGGATTCCGGGCGGTCGGGGGCCCTGGCGGGCGCGGGCTACCGGACGAAGGTGATCGGGTACTTCGACGCACCGCCGTCCAGCAGACGGTCGTCGCGGCCCTTCAGGAACCGGTCGAAGAACGAGGCCGCCAGCGCCCGGTCCGCCGCCACCGCCCGGCGCGGGTCGACCGTCCCGACCGCCTTGGCCAGCGTCGCGTCCGGCACCCGGCCGGCCAGCTGCGGCAGCAGCGCCTCGGCGTCGGTGAACGACGCGTGCGCGGAGTCGTTCAGCGTGACGTCGGCCTTCCAGCCGCGCTGGTGCTGCCAGAACGACGCCCATGACGGCTCGCGGCGCACATCGCTCCCGTTCCCCGCGGAGTCGTTGCCCATCAGCAGGAACGGCCGGTCCAGTCCGTGCAGCGCGACCTCGCTCAGGTTGCTGCCGTCGGGCTCGGCCGAGTACTCCAGGGTGCCGTCCATGTTGACGCCGGCCTTGATCCGCGGATCGGCGTACATCATGTTCGCCGCCGTGAACCCGCCGGCGGAGTGTCCGAGCATGCCGATCCGGTGCAGGTCCATGGCGCCGGCCAGGCCGTCCGGCAGGCTCGTCAGCCGGTCCAGCACCAGCCGCGTGTCGGCTGTGCGCGCGTCCATCAGCTTCGTGAAGAACGGCAGCGTCGTGCCGTTCCGGGACGCCTGGACCCAGGCCGCCGTCATCGGCCCGTTGCCGACCACGTGGCCGTCCGGGAACTGCACCGCGGGCGCCTCCCCGGTGTGGTCGACGGTGACCACGACGAAGCCGCGCGAGGCCAGGTCCTCGACCAGCGACACGTTCCAGTCCCGCGGATCCCCCGCGCCGGGCGAGTACAGGACGACCGGGAAGCGGCCCGGCGCCACCGCGGCGTTCCGCACCGAGTGCGTCCGGGTCGCGGCCCAGTCCACCAGACCGGCGGGCAGCTCGTTCCCCTCCTCGACCGCCGGACCGACGGCCGCGGCCACCGCAGGCGGGAACTGCTTCGCGAACGGCCGGCCACCGGTGTGCGCCGCCGGATGGAAGACGCTGATCATCAGCTCGCGGTAGGGCCTGCCCGGCGTCCACGGATCCGCCCGTTCGTCGTCGACGAGCCGGAAGGCCGACACGCCGGTGGCGTAGCGGCCGCGTGGCGCGGGAAGCGTGAGCGCCAGCCGCTTCGCGGGGTGGGACGACACCGACGGCGCCGGCGCGGCGTGCGCGGCGGACCCGGCCGAAGCAGGGACCGCGGTCGAGACGGCGAGACCGGAGACGACGACTCCGACCAGAGAAGCGGCGACGAGACGGGAGCTGCGCATGGGAGGTTCCTTCAGGTGCGGCGCTGCGGTGTGCGGACCCGTCGACCTTCGCAACGCGCCGCGCCGGGGGCCATCGTGCCAGCAGGCGTCTCCACCCTGGGGAAAGCCATACCGGCACGCGGCGGACCTCGGCGGATCCCCCCGGAACGATCTCATTGGGCCCGGGAAGCAAAAGTGACGCAAAATCGCGTGCACACTTCGCGAGTAATCCGCCACAAAGCGACATCAACGCGGTCGACCGCCCCCCTGCGCAACCTCCGACACCCCCGTGTTTACCAGTCATTTCAACGGCCGGCCCACCCCTTGCGTCCCTCTGGACACAAATCGGAATGACCGGTTCCAACGAACGGACCGCAGTGCGCGGCAACGTCCCATCAGGTTACGGTCAATTGCAGCCAACCTGGACGTTAGCCCTACCCCTTTCCGGGTCCGATGTCTTAGATTCGGCACAGGAATTCGATCACGACTGCCGGTTTTCACCACGAGATTTGCCGACCGAAGTCGATCACCAGGAGCAGAATGGAATCCTTCTGTAACGCCGAACGCAGCCTGGCCGAAGCGCTTCAGGAAGCGGCCAGGAGAGGAACCCTCAGAGGGACACGTATTCAGGTCGGCCGACGAGAACATGTCTACAATCTGGGGCAGCCCGACGCGCACGTCTATCTCATCGAGAGCGGCCAGATCAAAACACTGACGCACACCCGTGACGGCAAGCAGTGCCTGCTGTCCATACACGGACCCGGTGACGTGTTCGGGGAGTCCAGCGTACTGGCCGCCAACCGGACCGAGACAGCGCAGGCCATGCAGGTCACCGCCTTGATCCAGGTCCGCGTCGCACAGATCGTGAACGACTGCGACCCACCGCTGCGCGAGGCGCTGATCCGCCATATGGCGAACCGCCTGCTGGAACAGCAGCAAGTCATCGCCAATCTGGTGACGATGGACAGTGAACATCGCCTGGCCGCACTTCTGGTGAATCTCGGGAAGAAAGTCGGTAACCGCAGGGCCCAGACCGCCCTGATTCGCGACCGCATAACCCAGGAAGAGCTGGCGGAAATGGTCGGGACGACACGCTCCCGCGTCGGGTACTTCCTCAAGAGATTCTCCGTGGCCGGCGTGGTGCATCGCACCGAGGACGCACATCTGTGCATTCACATAGCCGAGCTGACGAACTATCTGGAGAGTTCCTCGTTGTCCGCCGGCTTATAAGACCCGCACACCGGCGCGGGATATCCCGGAACACGTCGCGGTGGCGCCCCACCGGCGCCACCTGAATCCGGGATCTCCTCCCGCACCGCCTTCTCCATACGGCGCACCATTTCCTCCAGCAAGCGCTGGGACGTGCCGAAGTTGAGCCGGATGAAGCCCTCGCGCCCGTATTCCCGGCCGTCACTGAGGGCGACCTTCCCCCGGGCGAGGAAGAAGCCCGCGAGATCGCCGCTGCCCAGCCGGTCCGCCAGCCGCCGGCCGTCGAGCCACGCCAGATAGCTCGCCTCGGGCGGCGCCAGCACCAGATCGGGACCGAAGGACTCGAACAGCTCGACGAGCATCCGCCGACTGCCGTGCAGATAGTGACGTACCGTGCGCAGCCAGGGATCGCCCCGGGTGAAGGCGGCCTCACTCGCGCTCACGCCCAGGATGCCGACCCCGTCCCGTTCCCTGGGGCGCATCTCCATCAGCCGATCGTGGTCCCGGGGCCGGCCCGCCACCGCCATCGCGCACTTCAGACCGGACAGGTTCCAGCCCTTGCTCGCCGAGGCGGCCGTCACCGTCGCCACCCGGGCCGCCTCGGGCAGCGAGCCCAGCGGCACATGCCGGCGCCCCGGGTGGGTGAGCGGGGCGTGCACCTCGTCGGAGATCACCGCGACGTCGAACTCGGCCGCCAGCGCCAGCACTTCGCGCAGTTCCTCGACGGTCAGGACGCGCCCGGTGGGATTGTGCGGATTGCACAGGAAGTACGCGGCCGCGGACCGGAAGGCGCGGGCCAGCCCCTCCAGGTCGAGCCGCCAACGGCCCCCGCGCAGCCGCATCGGCTGGGCGACCACCTGACGGCCGGCCGCGGAGATGGCCTCGAAGTAGGGCGGATAGGCCGGCACGTCGACCACGACGCCGTCGCCCGGCTCGGTGAACCGCTCCAGCGCCACCTCCATCACCCGCATGGTGTCCGGGAACAGCACCACCTTGCGCGGCTCCACCCGCCAGCCGTGATGCGCCCGCGCCCAGGCCGCGAACGCCCGCTGCACCGAGGCGTCGGTGGTGTAGGCGTAGGCGTAGCCGAGGTCGCCGCCCTCGACGAGATGCGCGCGGACGGCGTCGATCACCGGTTCGGCGACGGGGAAGTCCATCTCCGCGATGAACGCCGGGAGGATGTCGGGCGGGTAGCGCCGCCACTTCTCACTGCGCCGCGTGGACAGCGAGGCCGCGCGCAGCCCGTCGAACCGGTGGACCAGCTCCTGCTGTACCTCTACCTCCGACAACGACTCCTCCTGCCTCGGTCCGGACGGGGCCGTGGATGCGCCGGGGCCGCCCGGCCCGCGGGCGGCGGACGACGCGGGTTCACCAGGTGACGGGCAGTTCCCTGACTCCGTGGATGCCGAACAGGTGATGCCAGAACGGCACGTCGGCGGCGGGGACGGCGAGCCGCAGGGCGGGCAGCCGGGTGAACAGCCGCTCCAGGACGACCTGGAGCTCGACCCGGGCCAGTGACTGACCGGGGCACTGGTGGGGGCCGTGGCCGAAGGCCAGATGGCCGCGGGCGGTGCGGGTGACGTCGAAGCGGTCGGGGCCGGGGAAGACGTCGGCGTCCCGGTTGGCGGACGCCAGCTGGCACACCACGCCCTCCCCCGCGCGCACCGTCTCGTCCCCCACGGTGACGTCCTCGGTCGCGATCCGGTTCATGCCGATCTGCATGGCCGTCTGATGCCTCAGCAGTTCGTCCACCGCCCCCGGGACCAGTGCCGGGTCGCCGCGCAGGGCGGCCAGCTGCTCCGGGTTCTCCAGCAGCAGCATGACGCCCGTGCCGATCATGGTCGCGGTGGTGTGGTGGCCGGCCGCGAGCACCAGCCAGGCGATGACGGCGACCTCCGCGCGGTCCAGCAGTCCGGGAGCCACCTGCTCGACGAGCAGCCGGCTGACGAGGTCGTCGCCCGGCTGCTTCTCCTTGGCCGCCACCACCCCTTCGAGATGGTGCAGGATGTCGTCCTTGGCGCGCTGCGTCTCCTCCGGACCGCTGCGGCCGTTGATGAGGACGCGGGTGCGGGACTCGAACAGCGGGCTGTCCTCGGGCGGCACCCCGAGCAGCTCGCACACGACGGTGGACGGCACGGGATAGGCGAGCGCCTCCATCAGGTCCAGCGGGCCGCCCGTCTCCTCCATCAGGTCCAGGCGGGCATCGACGATCTGCTCGATCCGGGGCCGCAGCTCCTCGGCCCGCCGTCCGGTGAAGTCCCGGGCCAGCATCCGGCGGTAGCGCAGGTGCTCGGCGCCGTCGAGCCGGGGGAACGTGCCCTGCAGGACCTGGGGCACGGGCCGGGGGAACATCCGGGGGAAGTCCGGGCGGGAGCTGTCGGCGCTGAAGCGCGGGTCGTCCAGCACGGCCCGTACGTCCCGGTGCCTGGTGACCAGGCGCGCCCGCTGGCCGCTGGGCAGGGTGACCCGGGCGAACGGCTCCTCGGCCTGGAGCCGGCGGTACGCCGGAGGCGGGTCGAAGGGACAGCCCGGCGCCTTCTCCTGCGGGAACACGGGAGGTTCGGCGTCGGGGTCCGGCAGCTGCCCTGTGGTGTCGGTCGTGTCCGTCATAGGAAGCCCTTCCTCGTCGCCCCGCGCGTCCGCACCCGGCACGGAGCCCGACGCTACGTCGCTGCTGCGCCCCGGTTCTGTTCACTACTGAGCATCGGCGGCCTCGAACGGCGCCGTTCAGGCCTCCGGATGGGCCAGGACGACCGCCGAGTTGATGCCGCCGAACCCGAATCCGTTCGACAGGACGAACCCGCCGCGCGCCCGCCGCGGCTCGTCGCCCGTGAAGCGCAGGCCCGCGTCGACGGGTTCGCGCCGCCCGGGATCGGGGTGCACGAAGCCGGCCCGCAGCTGCAGTACGGCGGCCACGGCCTCGACGACGCCGGCCGCGCTGAGGCAGTGGCCGGCGAGGGACTTGGTGGCGTTGACCCAGGGACCGTCGTCGCCCGTCCCGAAGACCTTGCGCAGGGCGTCGGCCTCGGTCCGGTCGCCCAGGGGCGAACCGGTGCCGTGGGCGCTGACCCAGCCGATGTCCGCCGCGCCCACGCCCGCCCGCGCCAGCGCCCCCTCCATGGCCCGGACCTCGCCGTCCACCGACGGGTCGGCCAGGTGGTTGCCGTCCAGGACGACGGCGGCGCCCGCGAACCCGGCCAGCGGCCGCGCGCCGCGCAGACGGGCGGACGCGGCGGTCTCCAGGACCATGCAGGCCGCCGCCTGCCCGGGATGGAAGCCGCGGTGCCCGACGTCGAACGGCGCCGGCGGGCGGAGCGGCGCGCCGTGCGCCGGGGCCATCGCGCCGAGGGTGAGATAGCCGCGGGTCTGCAACTGGGACAGCCGGGTCATGGCGCCCACGACGAGACACACGTCGGCAGCCCCGGCGGCGAGCATCCGGGCGCCGTGCACGAGGGCGAGGTTGCCGCTCGCCGAGGCCCCGCCGACCGTGCAGCCCTCCCCGCGCACGCCCAGGACGCGGCTGAGCGTGGCCACATGATCGGTGTCCTGGTGGTGCAGGGCGTAACGGGCGGGAAGATAGACCGGGTTGCGTTCGGCGCGCGCCCGGCCGTCCTCGGTGACCCGCTCCGTGAGGTTGTTCCCGGCGACCGCGACGCCGACGCGCTCGGGCGGCGGCGCCGTGCGGTCGAGCCCGGCCTCCAGCCACGCCTGGAGCGCGGCGACGACGGCCGCGCACACCGGCGCGGGAGCCCGCAGCGCGGTCCGCCGCGCCGCGGTCCGCAGGTCCTGCGGAAGACCGGGCAGCGCGTCCAGGGCCCGGCCGGGTACGTCGTCGGCCGCCAGCTCGGCCGTGAACGCGGGCCAGGACACCCCGGGCCGGTCCGCGTCGGCGGGAGGCGCCGGCGCGGTGAGCGCGCACCGTCCCGAGCGCAGCGCGACGGTCAGGTCCCCGGGGTCGGCCGCGACGGCGCCGAACACGCCGAGCCCGGTCACCACCACCGCGCGCCCGTCCGCGACGGGTCCGCTCACAGCTGCTTCCGCATGATCGCGGCCAGGGTGCCGAGGTCCATCCCCTGGTGGAACTCGTGCACGGGCACCGCGATGTCGAGCTCCTCCATGGCCAGGGTGACGATCTCGGCCCGGTCGATGCTGTTGCAGCCCAGATCGGACAGCGTCCGGTCGGGCGTGAACAGGGCCGGTTCGACCTCCGGCACGATCTCCAGGGTGGTGCGGCGCAGCACGGCCAGGACCCGTTCGTCGACGCTGTCCGTGCCGGGGGCGCTCTCGGCCGATCCGTTCACAGGGGGTACCTCCGGTTCGTCAGATCCATGCGTACTGGCGGTGGTGATCGCGCACGCCGGTCAGCGCGAGCAGTTCGGGGCGGTCCACGGCCCGGCCGAGCAGGGCGTCGTAGCGGCCGGGGTCCACGTCGCGGTGCGCCGCGGGGCGCAGACACGCGGTGTTCTCCGCGAGCAGCGCCGTGTACTCCGCGAAGTCGAGGTCGGCGCGGGCCCGCAACCGGGCCCCGATGCGCGCCTCGGCGACGGCGGCGGCGGACTCCGGCCCGACGACGCCGCTGAAGAACTCCGAGGAACACCCGGAACCGTAGGAGAACAGCCCGACGCGGGCGGGCCCGTCGAGCTCGGCGTGGTCCAGCGCGCTGGCCAGCGCCAGGTAGAGCGAGCCGGAGAACAGGTTGCCGGTCTGCCCGGGATGGACCAGCGACGGGGCGACCCGGCGTTCGAAGTCCTCGGCCACCGCGTCGGCGGGGCTGCGGTACAGCTCGCGCATGAGCCTGCGGTGTGCGGCCCTGACCATGCCGGAGAACGGGGTGTGCAGGGCGAGCAGGTCGAAGGTCGTCGCGAAGTCGGCGCCCTCCACCCGGGAGCGGTAGTCGGCGAAGCTGCGCGAGAAGCACTCCAGATAGGCCATGAGCGATCGGTCGGCGTCCGCGATGTCGAGGTCGGGGCGGGGCCGGGCGGAGTCCAGGGTCTCGAAGCTGTGCACGCCGAACGCCCCCAGGTCGGCGGTCAGGACACGGGGACGTTCGCCGACGAGCAGGGCCACGGCTCCCGTGCCGGTGACCGGCTCGGCGTACTGGGCGCGCTCGTCGGCCAGGGACATGTCGGTCGAGACGATGAGGACCTTCGCGCCGGGCGAGAGCCCGGCGGCCAGGTAGGCGAGGGCGAGTTGCAGCGCGGCGGTGGCCGCGTAGCAGGCCTGTTTCATCTCCACCAGCCGGCAGGTCGGCGGCAGGCCGAGATGTTCGTGCACGTAGGAGGCGATGGACTTGCTGTAGTCGATGCCGGACTCGCTGCTGGTGACGAGGAGTTCGATCCTGTCGCGGTCGGCGGGGGCCGTCCGGTCCAGCAGCGGGCGGGCGGCGTTGACGGCGTGCGTGACGGGGTCCTCGAAGGGCAGCGCCACCGAACGCCGGTCGGAGGCGACGTTGTCGAAGCGGCGCGCGTCGAGGTCTCGTCCGTCGAACACCGCGCGGGCGCTGACGGCGGCGCTGCCCGCGTACACGTCCAGGGCCTCGATCCCGTACCCGGCGGGCGTGGCGCTCATCGGGCCTCCCCGGCGGCGCCCAGGTCCGCGAGGAAGGCCGCCAGGGCCGCGGTCACCCCGTCGGGGTCGGTGACGGTCGGGAAGTGCCCGGCCAGCGGCAGTTCGTGGTAGCGGGCGTCGGGGATGGCGCCGTGCATGAGGTGGGAGGTCTTGCGCGGTACGACGGCGTCGACGCCGCCGGCCACGACGAGGGTGGGCACGGCGATGTCGCCGAGCCGTCCCAGCAGGTCGGGTTGCTGGGCGAAGACGTCCAGGTAGCGCAGCCCGATGTGCGGGGCCATGCTCTCGCAGCGCAGCAGCCGTGCCGTGTACCGGCTCCGGTGCCGCGCCACGTCCTGGGCGCCGGCCGCGACGATCCGGTCGAGGTCCTCGGCGACCAGGTCCTCCAGGCGGTTCACCTCGCCCACCCGGTTGGCGTACTTGTACGAGCTGCACACCAGCGCCAGCGACGCGGCGCGGTCGGGATGGGCGAGGACGAAGCTCTGCGCGAGGAGTCCGCCGAAGGAGGTGCCCATCACGTGCACCGGACCGGTCACGCCCAGCCGGTCCAGGACGTCGCGGTACAGGTCGGCGATGCCGGGCAGCGAGATGTCGTCCGCGCCGGTGGTGGCGCCGACGCCGGGGTGGTGGACGACCAGCACCCGGTAGCGGTCGGACAGGCCCGCGACCTGGTCGGCGAAGACTCCGCCGCCGATGTTGAAGGGCGGCAGCATGAGCACGACCGGGCCGCTGCCGCAGTCGAACACCTCCACCGCGCCGCCCGCCATGGGCAGCAGGTGCCGGCGCGTGCCGGGGGCCCGCTCCCGCAGCAGGTCGTAGTTCTCCGACGCGGGCGCGGCGGGCGCGGGCCGTTCCTCGAAGGCCTCTCGGATGTCGGCGGGCAGCGCGTGCGCCGGGTGGTAGGAGCGCAGTGCGGCGGGGCCGGGACCGCCGGGCACCTCCGTGAGGTCCGCCACCGACGCCGGATCGGCGACGAGCACCGCGAGCCGGTCGGCGGCCCGTTCCAGGGTCTCGCGGTCCATGCCCAGCGGCACGGCGAACCGGATCAGGCGCCGCTCCGACGGCGCGGAGCCGTCGGTGAGACGCCCCGCCGGGCCGAGATGGGGACCGCCGCGCACGCCGGTGGCCGCGTAGATCGCGGCCAGGTAGGAGGCCACGGGGTGGCGGAGCGTGACGCCGTCGGCGGCCTTGTCGACGTCGAACAGCACACAGTGCGCCGACGGACCGGGTACCAGCGGCACCCCGCCCAGCTCCAGGCGCTGCCGGAACGCGGCCACGTTCGCCACCCGCTCGGCCACCAGCCCCTTCGTGCGCTCCTGATCCAGCAGGGCGGCGGACAGCAGGCGGCGCGCGGGCAGCCCGGGTTCCCGGCCGCGCTCCAGCATCCGCTCCGTGAGCCGCTCGGCCAGCCGCTCGTCGCCGGTGGCGATCAGGCCGCCGCCGTCGACGCCGAAGTCCTTGGACAGGCTGAACGTCACCGCCCGGGCGAGGCCCAGCATCTCCCCGGCCACCTCCCACGGGTCGCGGCCCGCCCGGCCCGGCTCCGCGCCGGCCACCAGCACCGCGTTGTCCAGCAGCCTGGTGGCGTCCAGCACCAGCGGCACGCCCCGGGCCCGTGTCCGTTCCGCGACGTCGCGCAGGTTCTCCAGGGACAGCGGCGCGCCGCCGTGGGCGTTGGCGGCTGTCTCCACGAGGACGAAGGAGACGTCCCCGGCGTAGCGTTCCAACGCGTCCTCCAGCGCCGCCGGATCGAGGTCCGCCGCGAAGGGGCCCTCGCCTGCCACGGGCAGCGCTACCGAGGGATCGAAGCCGTGCTCCACCAGAGCGGCCAGCCAGGTCGGGAAGGCGGAGCCGTGCAGGACCCGGCCGCGCGGCCCCGGCCAGGCCCGGCACAGCCGGTCCTCCGCCGTGCGGCCCGACGCCGCGAAGAACCGGTGGGCGAACGGCAGCCAGGACACGGCCGGCGGCTCCTCCCCCGTGACCCCGGCCGCGTCCGCGAGCTCGGCCAGGGCCTGCCTGCGCTCCCGCTGCCACGGGTCGGCACGGTCCGCCCAGGAGTCGGTGACGAGGTCCAGCTCCACGGCCACGTGCGGGAGCCGGACGGGGTTGTGCCCGTGCGCGGACAGTTGGGCCAGGCGCGGGGCGTGGTCGGGAGCGGGGTCCTTCGGCGCGGGGGCGACGGCGGCCGTGGGCGTCGCGGGGTCGGCGATCATCAGGATGACGTCGTTGACCTCGCTGGCGGCCTCTCCCCCGGGCTGCACCAGGTACAGGGTCCGGTTCTCGGGACGGAACTTGTTCTTGAACTGGTAGTTGCCCCCGCCGAAGACGCCGGCGTCACGGAGTTCGGCCAGAGCGCGTACGGCGGTCTCGGACGCGTTCGGCGAACTGCCCATCTCGCCGCCGAAACTGGCGCCGAAGCTGAACACCTCGCAGCCCTCCTCACGCAGCCGCTCCAGGATCCGCACGAGCGCGAACTCCAGTCCGCCGAGCGGCATCCGGTCCGGGTAGAACTCGACGTCGAGGAGGTAGCCGTTCTCCGACGGGATCCGGGTGATCACGACAGCGTTCACCAGAACGCCGTCCACACTGGTCAGGAAGAGCCGGTGACGTTCGTCGAGTCGTCCGGCCGCCAGCTCCTCCCGCACCCGCCGGACGTACGGGTTGACCATCTGCTTGGTCGCCGCCCAGCCGTCCACCAGGGTGGCCAGCTCCGCGTCCACGCCCGGGTCGTCGCCGCTGCGGTACTCGGCCGTACGGCACGTCCCGGCCTTCTCGAAGCGCTTGACCATGTAGCGCAGCCGGCTCATCCGCCCGCCGGACAGCGTGAAGGCGCCCACGTCCTCGATGCGCTGGAGGGCGCCGAAGGGGGTCGCTGTGACCGGGGCTCCGCCCACCTCCTCCAAGCGGACCAGGGACAGGAGGTTGGGCCGCAGACCGGTGCGGCGGGCGTGGTCGAAGTACTCGGCGGCCAGCTCGGCGAAGTGGTCCTCGGGACCGGTGTAGTTCCACACGAGCATGGCCCGGCCCCGCTGCGACAGGGCGAAGAAGCCGCGGCGTTCGGCGCCGAGGAAGAGATGCGGGGCGATGTCACGGCCGCCGAGCCCGCTCTCCTTGCCGTGCTTGCGCTCCAACTCGGCTATGACCGGGCCAAGTTCCGGGTCGGCGACGGCCTCGGCCCGGATGAGCGTGCCGGCCCGGCCGGCGGGGCCGGGAGTGGGAGCGGGGGCCGGGGTGCGCTCCTGGGCCGGCGGCCGTACCCGTGCGACGGCCGCCTCGCCCTGCGTGCCGCAGAGGGCGTCGGTGAGCCGGTCCAGGGTGGGCCACTCGAACAGCAGGGCCTTGGGCAGGGCGCCCAGGCCGGTCTCCAGGGCGCTGACTGCGCGGAGCATGTCGAAGGAGGTGAAGCCGTTGTCCTCGAAGGTGACCGCCGGGTCCATGGAACGGCCTACGACCTGTTCCAGAACGCGGCGCAGCGCGTCCCGGGCGTCGTCACGTCCGGCCTGCGCCCGGTCGTTCGGCGTCTGCTCATGCGGCGCCTGGCCGCTCGGCGTCGCGGCGTGCGGTGTCTGGTCGTGCGGTGTCCGGTCGTGCGCGACCGGCGACGGCGGGATCTCGCGGGGCGCCGGCCGGGGCGCGGCGGTCGCGGCGGACGTCAGCACATGGGCCGCGAGTGCGGCGACGGAATCGTGCTCGTAGAGGTCGGCGCCCTGGAGGTCGAGGCCGTGCAGGCCGTTCAGGGCGCGGGCCACGTCCATGCGGAAGATGGAGTCCAGGCCCAGGTCCGCGAAGGGCGTGTCGTCCGCGAGGTCCGCGGCGGACAGGCCGAGGACGTCCGCGACGAGACCCCGCACGGTGGCGCGGATCTCCGTCGCGGAGGGCGCGGAGGGCGCGGAGCCGGCGGGCGTGTGTGCTGCCGGGGCGGCGGCTTCCTCGTCCGCCACGGGCCTGCCGGGATCCGGCGGGCTCCGCCGGGCGGGGGCGGCTTCCCCGGCGGCGGTCGGCCCGGCCGGTGCGGTCGCGCCGAGAGGCTGCAGTCGTACCCGGGGGCGCGGTGGGGAGGCCGGGATCGTGTCCGTCTCCGGCTGGGCGGTCGTGGCTGGCAGGTCGGGATGCGACACGGGGGACTCCGTCTTCGCTGGCCGGGGTGCGGTCGGGGCGGTGAACCAGTGGCGGCCCGGGCGGAACTCGGCCCTCGGCAGCGCGTGAGCGCGCGCGGCGGCCCCGTGTGCGCCGTCGGGCGGCGTCCAGGCCTCCAGGACGACATGGGCGTTGGCGCCGCCGAACCCGAACGAGCTGACCCCGGCCCGCCAGGTGGGTCGCCCGTGTTCGTCCTTGGCGCCCTCCCAAGGGGTGGCCGTGGCGCCGATGCGGAACGGGGTGCCGTCCAGCCGGAGGTAGGGGTTCGCCTCCCGCAGGTGCAGATGTGCGGGCAGCGTGCGGTGCCGCATGGCCAGCAGCACCTTGAGCAGCCCGGCGATCCCGGCCGCCGCCTCCAGGTGGCCGATGTTGGTCTTCACCGAGCCGAGGGTGATGTGCGGCTCGGTGGGCACCGGCTCGCCCGTGTCGCCGTACAGGCGGGCGAAGGCGTCCTTGAGGCCCTCGGCCTCGATCGGGTCGCCGAGCCGGGTGCCGGTGCCATGTGTCTCGATGTAGGTGACGGTGGCCGGGGCGACGCCGGCGACCCGATGGGCGCGGACCACGACGTCGGCCTGGGCGCGCGGGTTGGGCGCGGTCAGCGAGGGCGACCGGCCGCAGTGGTTGACGGCGCTGCCGCGAACGACGGCGAGGATCCGGTCGCCGTCGGCCTCGGCCCGCTCCAGCGGCTTCAGCAGGACCGCGCCGACCCCCTCCCCGCGGACGTACCCGTCGGCGTCCTTGTCGAAGGTGCGGCAGCGTCCGGTGGGGCTGAGCATGCCGGACCGGTCGAACACCCGGAACAGACCCGGGCTCAGCGCCAGGCTGACGCCGCCCGCGATCGCCTCGTCGCACTCGCCGTCGGCCAGGGCGCCGACCGCACGGTGCAGGGCCACCAGGGAACTGGAACAGGCCGTGTCGACGGTCTCGCTGGGTCCGCGCAGGTCGAGCAGGTGGGAGACGCGGTTGGCGACCAGGGAGCGGGCGACTCCGGTCGCCATGTGGGCCTCGACGTCCGCACCGGACCGGGCGATCAGCTCGCCGTAGTCCGAGGTGGCCATGCCCACGAACACGCCGGTCGAGGTGCCCGCGCGGTCCTCCGGACGGTATCCGGCGTCCTCGAACGCGCGCCAGACCGTCTCCAGGAACAGCCGGTGCTGGGGGTCCATCAGCCGAGCCTCGGCCGGGGAGATCCGGAAGAACGCGGCGTCGAAGTCGGCCACGTCCGCGAGGAATCCGCCGCGCAGGCGGGCCGTGGCCGGGTCCGCCAGCAGGTCGGCGCGGTCCGGGGGCACCGGACCGACCAGGTCGTCGCCGGCGCTCAGACGCCGCCAGAAGGCGTCCAGGTCCGGCGCTCCGGGCAGCCGCCCCGCCATGCCGATCACGGCCACGTCCCGGCGACGGCGCGCGGGGGCGAGGGCGGAGGCGGGCGACGACGCGACGGGCGCCGGGGCGACGGCGACGGCGACGGCGACGTCCCTAGGCTCCATCGGCGTCGGGGCGGACGCGGGCACGGACGCCGGCATGGGCGCGGGCGCCGGCGTCGGCGGCTGGTGTACGGCGCCCGCCTGCGCGGCGGGCTCCCCGGCCGACCGGTGCGCGGCGCCGACCTCCGCCGGATGCTCCGCGCTCAGACAGGCGGCCACGTCGTCCAGCGTGGGGTGTTCGAACAGGACCGTCGGCAGCAGTTCGAGCCCGTAGTGGTCGTTGACGCGGACGATCAGCTCGCTCAGCGAGATGGAGTCGAAGCCGAGGTCCATCAGCTCGACGGAGGTGTCCACCTCACCGGGGTCGACCATCAGGAACTCGGCGGTGAAGAAGCGCAGTTGGCGGCGTACCGCGGCGGTCAGGGCGTCGGCGTCCGGGTGTCGCGCGCCGGTCGTGGTGTCCGTACGTGCCTCCTCTTCGCCGTCGGCGGACGGCTCGGGCGGGACCGTCGTCGGTGCGGCCGGGGACGCGGCCCGTTCCACCGGCAGCCACCGCGTGTCGGTGCCGGTCAGGGCGGTGCGAAAGACCGCGAGGCCGGTGTCGGTGCGCAGCGGCGCCATCGACCAGCGCTGGGCGAACAGCCGGCGGGTGGCGTCGTCGACGTCCATGCCGCCGTCCTCCCACAGGGGCCAGCCGATCGCCACGGTGCGTCCCGAGCGCTCGCCGCGCTCGCGCAGCCGCTCCCGGGCCTCGGCGAAGTCCAGCTGGAAGGCATTGGCGTAGGCGTAGTCGGTCTGCCCCAGGTTGCCCGTCTCCCCCACCAGCGAGGCGCACAGGACGTAGAAGTCGAGGTCCTCGTCGCGTGTGGCGTGGTCCAGCAGCACCGTGCCGGCCACCTTGGGGCCGAACACCTCGGCCGCCTCCCCGGCGGTCTTGAGCACGGCGCGGGCGTCACGGTGCACTCCGGCCGCGTGCACGATGCCGTTCAGCGTGCCGTAGCGGGTGCGGATGTCGGCGATCAGTCCGGCGACGTCCGTCGCCGAGCCGAGGTCGGTCCGCCGGTACCAGACGGTGCTGCCGCCGCGCCACAGCCGCGCCGTGCGCCGTTCGATCTCCTCGTCGAGCGCAGACCGTCCGGCGAGCACCAGGTTGACGGGATCGGCGTCGGCGAGGAACCCGCCGAGGATCCGGCCGAGGGCGCCCGCGCCGCCGGTGACGAGGTAGGTGCCGCCGGGGCGGACCGGCAGCGGCGCGTCCGGTGTCCCGGTCGGCGCGGGCCGCTCGGTCAGCAGCCGGAGACGGCGTCGGCCGTCGCGGTCGTGGACGAGTTCGGTGACGCCGCTGCCGGGGCGCTCCAGTTCGTCGGCGACGACGGCCGCGATCCGGGCCGCCGCAGCGCTCTCGCCCGCCGCCTCCTCGTACGTCTCGAAGCCGACGGTCACCGCGGTGCAGCCGCTGTGCTCCAGCGCGAGCGACTTGAGCAGGGCGCCGGTCGCGGAGAACTGCGGCTGCCGTCGGGCCGGCCCGTGCGCCACGGCCGTGCGCAGCCGCACCCGCCGGTCGCGGGCGAGCAGCGCCGCCGCCGTCCACAGGAGCAGGTGGGGTCCGGCGTCGAGGTCGCCGGCGACGGTGTCCGGCCCGGGCGGCCCTGCGGCCGGCGGACAGGCCAGGACGAGTGCGTCGGGCAGCCGGTCGCGTGCGGCGAGTCCGTCCACGAACCGGCGCAGGTCGTCGGGGGTGGCCCGCACGGCGCCGTCCGTGCCGGGCTCGCCCGCGCCCAGCCGGAGGCAGTCGGCTCCCCTGCGGACGAACTCGTCGGCCAGGGCGCGGCACACCGGTGAGTCCGGCCCGAGCAGCAGGACCCGGCGCGGAGGATCGGCCGCCGTGGACGTGTCCAGGGGGCGTGGCTCCAGGGTGGGGGCGAGGCGGTACAGGGCGCCGGAAGTGCCGGCAGCGCGGGAATCGCCTTCCTGGGCGGGGAGTTGCATGCCGGGTCCGCCCATGGTCGGGTCCGCCACCCCGGTCTCCAGCCAGTGCCGCGTCCGTTCGAAGGGATACGTCGGATACGGCACGCGCGGTACGTCGCGCCCCTCCCACAGAGCGGCCCAGTCGACGTCGTCGCCGACGGCCCAGCGCCCGGCGAGCCGGGTGAGGGCCGGCGCCGGATCCGTTCCGCGGGCGTCCCGCAGCAGGGCGGAATCGGGACCGTGGTGCGGGCCGCCCTGGCCGGGAGCGGCCCTGCCGACGACGAGGCCGGGGTTCTCGGCGCGGCCGGTGTCGGCGTATGTGCGGAGCAGGACGGCGAGCCGTTCCGTGTCGGCGCAGACCACCGCCAGCCGTTCCGGGAAGTGGCGGCGGCCGGTCTGGCTGGTCCGGGCGAGCGAGGCCGGCGCGGTCGCTGCGCCGCCCGGAGCGGCGAGGTGGTCGGCGACGCGGCGGGCGTAGACCCGCAGGCGTTCGGCGGACCGCGCCGACAGCAGGAAGACGTGCGGCCCGGGGGCCCGCGGTGCGCTCCCGTCCGGCTGGGCGTACTCCTCGACGATCAGATGGGTGTTGGCGCCGCCCGCGCCGAACGAGCTGACCCCGGCCCGGCGCGGGCCGCCGTCGGGCCGGGCGGGCCACTCGGTGAGCGCCCGAACCGGTTCCAGTGCGGTCGCGTCGAAGTCGATCCTGGGGTTGAGCCGGTCGAGGCCGACGCACGGCGCGAGCCGGCGGTGCCGCAGCTGAAGCAGCAGCTTGGTCAGTCCGGCGATGCCCGCCGCGCCTTCGAGGTGCCCGATGTTGGACTTGACGGAGCCCACCGCGCAGGCGTGCGGCCGGCCGGCTCCGCCGAGCGCCTTGCCGAGCGCCGCGATCTCGATCGGGTCGCCCAGGGCGGTGCCGGTGCCGTGGCACTCGACGTACGAAAGGGTCTCGGGCGGCACGCCGGCTTTCTCCAGGACGCGGCGGACCAGTGCGGCCTGCGCGTTGGGGTTGGGCACGGTGTACCCGCCGGTCTTTCCGCCGGCGTTCATGGCGCCGCCCTTGATCACCGCCCAGATCCGGTCGCCGTCGGCGACTGCGCGGTCGAGCGGTTTGAGCAGGACGGCGCCGACGCCCTCGCCGGGCACGAAGCCGTCGGCGCCGGCGTCGAACACCTTGCACCTGCCGTCGGCGGACAGCATGTTGAGGGCGCTCAGCGACACATGGTGGGCCGGGTGCAGGATCAGGCTCACGCCGCCGGCCACGGCGGTACGGCACTCGCCGCGCCGCAGGCTCTCGCAGGCCAGGTGGACGGCGGTGAGCGAGGACGAGCAGGCGCTGTCCACGGAGATGCTGGGGCCCTGGAAGTCGAAGAAGTACGACACCCGGTTGGCGACCGACCAGTGCGCCGAGTGCGCGCCGGACAGCCGGCCCTGCGGCCAGCCGGTGGCCGCGAGCTGCCCGTAGGTGCCGTACATGACCCCGACGAAGACGCCGGTCTCCGGCTCGTGGGTCTCTTCGCCGAGGTGGCCGTTCTCCTCCAGCAGGTTCCAGGCGGTCTCCAGGAACAGCCGTTCCTGCGGGTCGATGTGCGCGGCGTCGCGGCCCAGGATGCCGAAGAACGCGGGGTCGAACCGGTCGATGTCCTCCAGGAAGGCTCCCCAACGGCTGTACGTGCGCTGCGGTGTGCCGCGTCGGGCGTCGAACGTCGGCCGCCAGTCCCAGCGTTCGGCCGGCACCTCGGTGAACGATGCCGTGCCGGAGGCGAGGTTGTTCCAGAAGGCGTCCAGGTCGGGCGCGCCCGGGTAGCGGCCGCTGACCCCGATGACGGCGATGTCGCAGGAGTCGGCAGGCGGCGGCGACGGCAAGGGATCCGGACGCGGCGACACGGGGGACGGTGCCATGGCTTCCGGCGTCCCGGCGGTCGGCGCCCCCGCGGTCGGGATCGGCGTGACCCGTGTCCCGGCGGACGGCCCCACGACGGACTGCGGCGCGGCGGGTTGCGACACGGCGGACGGCGGCGCGGCGGACGGCGTTCCCGCAGGCGCGGGGTCCGGGGCGAGCAACGCGGCGACGGCGGGGCCGTGTTCGTCCGCGAAGTAGTGCGCCAGCTGCGCGATCGTCAGCTTCTCGAACAGCAGCGTCGCGGGCAGCTCCCCGAAGTCCTCCTCGAAACGGTTGATGATGCGAAGGCTCACCAGCGAGTCGACCCCGTAGTTCTCGAAGGTGACCTCGTCCGCGAGCGTGCCGGGATCGAACTTCAGCACCTCGGCGAAGACATCGCGCACATACGCGCGCACCCGGACGTCGTCGGGTGCGGCGGCCGCCGCGACCGGTCCCGGGGCCGTCGCGGCCACGAACACGCACTGGTCCAGGAGTTCGACGGGCGTGCCCGGCGCGCCCAGCGTCCGGACCGGCCCGAAGCCGCTCTCGGTCAGCGCCCGGCGCCACTGGTCCGGTCCCAGCAGGGGCGCGTGCGCGAGCCTGCGCTCCGCGTCCTGGAACGCCCACCAGCCGGGCGTCAGTCCGAAGGTGAGGGTGAGGAAGTCGGAGGCCCGGGTGACCTCGTTGACCAGCACGCTGCCCCCGGGCGCCACCAGCTCGCGCACATGCGCCAGGGTCCGCCCGATGTCGGCCGTGGCGTGCAGCACGTTGGTGGCGAGGACCAGGTCGTACCCGTGCGCGGTGAAGTGCTGCGCTCCGCAGGGGCGCTCGATGTCGAGGGTGCGGAAGGACAGATAGGGGCGGCCGGGCCCGAACTCCCGCTCGCCGTGGGCGAGGAAGGCGGGCGAGACGTCCGTGTAGGTGTACGACAGCTGCGGGACGTCGTCCGTGCCGCGCAGGACCTCGTCCAGGGCGTCGAGGACGAACGTCGTGCCCGCGCCCGTTCCCGCGCCGATCTCCAGGATCCGCAGCGGACGCGCTACGCCGTCGGCCGGCCGGTGGCGCCTCAGGGCGGCCACTGCCTCCGCCGCCATCAGCCGGTGGTGGTGGTCGGACAGCGGCTGCCCCCGGTAGACGGATTCGACCAGCTCCACGGATCCGCCCGGGAAGAGGACGTCCGTGGGCGGACGGGAGCCGTCGAGCACCTCGGGCAGGGCTTCGACACAGCGTCGCAGCAGGGTGACGTGCGGGCGCATGGCCGGATGGCGGGCGAGAAGCTCCTGCGGGCGGACGCCGTCGGGGCCGCTCCTGCGCAGCAGGGCCGCCACGGCCCGCAGCAGCCGCTCACCGGCGCTCTTGTCGGGATGCCGGCCGGTCCACCGCGCCAGGGCGGCGTCGGGAGCGCCGTCCGTGCCGGGCAGCCGAGCGCGCAGCAGGGTCGCGGCGAGCCGCTCCAGCTCGGCGAATCCGGCGCGGGACCGCGCCAGGGGGTCCGCGGAGTCGTCGGGTTCGACGCCGAGGAGGGCGAGTCCGCGGGGGACTCCCTTCACGACGACCGCCTGGGCGAGGCCGGCCCCGAGCACGCCGGTGAGCGCCTCGATGCCCTCGGCGGGCTCCAGCGAACCGATGCCCAGCTCGGCGAACCGCTCGACGCGGTGCTCCTGCGCGACCGCGCCGACGCTGCCCCAGAAGCCCCAGTTGACCACGTGGGCGGGGAAGGACCGCTCGCGCAGGTGTCCGGCGAAGGCGTCCTCGAACGTGCTGGCCGCCGCGTAGTTGGCCTGTCCCGGCGCGTCGGCGAAGGAGATCGCCGAGGAGAAGCAGACCAGGAAACCGGGCGGCTCGTCCTCCAGCGCGGCGGCCAGCGCCACCAGACCGTTCGTCTTCACCGGCAGGACGTCCATGAAGGCGTCCTCGTCCATGGCCGCGAGCGTGCGGTCGCGCAGTGTCAGCGCGCTGTGGAAGACACCGTCGATGCGGCCCGCCCGGTCCCGTGCCTCGGCGACGATCCGCCGTGCGTCGGCCGGAACGGCGACGTCGCCGCGCACGTAGACGGACTGCCCGCCCAGCGCGTCGAGTTCGGCCAGCAGCGCGCGCACGGTGTCGTCCTGGGCGCGGCGGCCGACCAGCACCAGACGCGCGTGATGGGCTCGGGCCAGGTGACGGGCGAGCGCCGTGCCGACGCCTCCCGTGCCCCCGATCACGACATACGCGCCGCCGTCGCGGAACGCGTGGCCCGTGGCGGCCGCCTGCCGGAGCGGCGCCGGCGTCAGCCTGCGCACCAGTCGGCGGGCGCCGCGCAGGACGACGAGGGGTTCCGTGCAGGGTTCGGCTGTCAGCCGCTCCGCCGACTCGGCCGGCGAGGACTGCCGCGGTGGCAGGTCGACACAGCCCGCACGCCACTTGGGGTACTCGGCGGCGGCCGATCGCGTCAGCCCGATCAGACCGGCGCTGTGCGGCTGCGCGGGCCCGCGCTCGTCGTCGGCGACCGCGCCGCACAGGGCGACCTTCAACGTGAGCCGCCGGCTGCCGGCCCCCCGGGCGAGCAGCGTCCTCAGCAGCCGGTACAGGCCCAGCGTGGCCGCGTCGGGGGCCTGTTCGGGCACGGGCTCGGCGGCGTCGTGCAGGGCCAGCCAGTAGACCGTGTCGGGCACGCCCTCGGGCGCCTCGAAGGGTGCGGCGTCCCCTGCGGCCGGAAGGGCGATCGTGGTCACCGGCTCTCCCGCGCCCGCCAGGGCCTCGGCGAGGGGCCGCGCGGCGGACGTGTGGAACACCCAGGTCGTCCGCCCGTCCGTGAGCGGCGCCGGGTCCACGGGCCCGGCGTCCCTCAGACACGGGACGAGGATTTCGGTCCCGGGCCGTCCGGACGCCCCGTCACCCTGGTCGTCCGCTGGCGGCAGCGGCCGCAGCGCCACCCCCAGGAAGGACGCGCACACCCGGCCCTCGGGGTCCGTCACCCGTACGGTGAACGTGGCGCCGTCCCGTGTCGCGTGGGCGCAGCCGCGCCTCGGCAGCGGGGCCCGCACCTCCAGCGCCCGCAACGCGAAGGGGACGAGAGGAGCGCCGCCGGTACCGCGGGTCAGCGTGGTGAGCGTCTGCAGGGCCGCGTCCAGGACGGCCGGATCGAGCGGCCAGGACGACTCCTCGCCCACGGGCGTGTCCGGGGCGCGCAGCACTCCGAGCGCCTCGTCGGTCCCGGCCCACACCCCCTCCAGCGCCTGGTAGGCGGGCCCGTAGACGAGACCTCCGGCGGCGAAGGCGGCGTACAGGTCCTCCCCCGCGCGCCAGGAGGGACAGCGGTCGCGCACCTCCGCGACGGGGACGGGATCCGGCGCCCCGCCGTCGTCGGTGAAGGGCTGCACGCGGCCCCGGGCGCACGGCGCCTGCCCCGCGTCGCCGACGGCCAGTTCGAAGGTCAGTCCCCCCGCCGGATGCTCCTTCGTCGTGACCCGTACGTCACGTGCGGCGGCCGCCTCGACCGGACGCAGCCACTGCACCTGCGAGACGCGGACGGCTCCGGCGATCCCGTGCCGGGCGGCGGCGCGCACGGCGAGCGACAGGCCGGCGACCCCCGGCAGCACGGCGCGGCCGGCCAGCCGGTGGTCGGACACGACGCGGTCGTGCGGGTCGAGGGCCTGGGTCAGCGTGCCGGGGTCCGCGGGCGGACGCGGTGGGCCGGTCTCCGGTCGGGCGCCGGACACCCAGTGGCGGTCCGGAGCGAAGGGATAGGCGGGCAGCGGCGCCCGGCGGGCGCTGCCGGGCGGGTGCAGGGCAGCCCAGTCGACGGCCCCGCCGTGCACGTACGACTCGGCGAGACGCCGGAGTTCGGACGCGCCGGTCGCCGGTGTGCGCGCGTACGGCGCCGCACGGCGCGCGGCCGCGCGCAGTGCGCGGACGAGTTCGGCGCGGTCCCGTACGACGAACGCCGCGCGCAGCGGGAAGTGCGTGCGGCCGACGCCCAGCGTGAGGGCGACGTCGGCGAGGGCGGGCGCGTCCTCGGTGTCGAGGGCGTCGGCGAGCCGGGCGACGACCCGTTCCAGGGCGTCCTGGTCGCGTGCCGAGACGGGGACCAGACGGGCCCGGCCGGTCCCGTCGGGTGCGGACTTCCGGGGCGGGGCCTCGGCGATGACGGCGTGCGCGTTGGTGCCGCTGAATCCGAAGCTGCTGAGGGCGGCGATCCGGGCGCCCGTGGGGCCGGGGCGCCAGGCGTCGGTGTGGGCGAGGACGCGGAAGGGGCCCCGGGAGAGGTCGATCTCGGGGTTGCTCTCGGTGAAGTGCGGGGTGGGCGGAAGGCGGCGGTGCCGCAGCGCCAGCAGGATCTTCAGCAGCCCGGCGACGCCGGCGGCCATGGTGGTGTGGCCGATGTTCGCCTTCACCGAACCGAGCACGGCCGGCTCCGCGCCGACGAACGCGTCCTGGAGCGCCTTCACCTCGATCGGGTCGCCGAGCGAGGTGCCGGTGCCGTGCGCCTCGACGAGCCCGATGTCCGCTCCGGTGACGCCGGCCGCGCGGTGTACGCGGCGCAGCAGTTCGGTCTGGGCGGCGGCGCTGGGCGCGGTCATGCCGTTGGTGCGGCCGTCGCCGTTGACGCCGGTGGCCTTGATGACCCCGTGGATGTGGTCGCCGTCCGCCAACGCCTGGGCCAGCGGCTTCAGTACAACCACGCCGACGCCCTCGCCGAGCACGATGCCGTCGGCGCGCGCGTCGAAGGGGGCGCTGGTGCCGGTCGGGGACAGCATTCCGGCGTTGCTGCAACGGATGTGCAGCCGCGGAGTGAGCATCAGGGCGACGCCGCCCGCGAGGGCCGTGCGGCACTCCCCGCGGCGCAGGCTCTCGCAGGCCAGGTGGACGGCGGTGAGGGAGGAGGAGCAGGCGGTGTCGACGGCCAGGGTGGGCCCGGTCAGATCGAGGAAGTAGGAGATGCGTGCGGCCAGCACGGACGGCGAGGAGCCGAGGAAGGCGTGCCCGGAGTCGGCCTGACCGGCCGCCGCCAGGAGGTCCTGGTAGTCGCCGGCGCCACAGCCGACGAACACCCCGCAGTCGCGGCTCCCGCGCTCGTTCGGGCGGTCGGTGCCGCCCGCGCCGTGGCCGGCGTCCTCCAGCGCCTTCCACGCCTCCTGGAGGAAGAGGCGCTGCTGCGGGTCCATGGCCTCCGCCTCCAGCGGCGAGAGCCGGAAGAATCCCGGGTCGAACTCGTCCACCCCGCGGATCAGGGCGGCCCACTTGCTGTCGGTGCGGTCGGCGACGGACCGGTCCGGGTCGTACCAGCGCCCCACGTCCCAGCGCTCCGGCGGCACTTCGGCGATCTCGCTGCGCCCCGCCTCCAGGTTCCGCCAGAAGGCGTCCAGGTCGTCGGCGCCGGGGAAGCGGCCGGACATGCCGATCACGGCGATGTCCGCGGCGGAGACCTCCGGTTCGTCCGGCGGGCCGGCCGGTTCGGGGTCGGGATCGGGGCTGTGCTCCTCTTCGCCGGGTACGGCCTTCGTCGCGGCCTGGGTACGGCGCGGCACCGGCCGCAGGGTCACCGTGCCGGCCGGAGGGGCGGGCACGGCGGATCCGGCGGTGCCGGCCGGCGTCGGGGGGCGGGACGCCGGCTTGCCCGCCGGGGCAGGCGCCGGGGCGGGTCGCGGCGCGGGGGCCGGAGCGGCGGCGGGGCGCCGGGTGGACGCTCCGGACTCGCCGGACGCGCCGGACGCGCCGGGATTCGCCCCGGCGGTGTCACGGGCTCCGGCGTCACCGGGGGCGTCCGAGCCCACGGCGACGGTGTCGCGGGGTCCGGCGCCGGCCGGGGACCCCGGGGCGAGGGCCGCTCGGTGCAGGGCCGCCGTCCGGTGGCGGGCCTTCATGAGAGCGGCCGCCATCGCGGGCACGGTCGGGTGGTCGTAGACCGCGACGGCCTCCAGACCGGCGCCGTGCCGCTCGTTGAGGCCGCGGACGACCTCGACGGCGCCGATCGAGTCCAGCCCCATCTCGGCGAAGGTCCGCTCGTCGTCGATCTCCTCCGGCCGCAGGTAGAGCACCTGGGCCAGCGCAGCGACGACGTCCGCCCGCACCTGTGCCCCGGAGGGCCCGGATCCGGCTTCCCCTGCCGGCGTCGCCTCGGGCGCGGGCGCGGGGTCCGGTTCCCGCGCCGTGGTGCCGCCGGTCCCCCGGAACGCCTCCACCCGGGCGAAGTGGCCCCTGACCCGGTCGCGGGCCTCGGCGCCGAGCACCTCCTCGTGCATCCGGACCTCGCGCCCGACCACCTCGTCCAGCCGGGCCAGGACCCGGCCGGCCAGCTCCTGCTTGAGCCGGCGTACGGCGCCCTCCGGCCGGGTCGCGAGCGCGCGGGCGCGGTCCAGCGCGGCCGGCAGCACCTCGTGGCCCGGCAGGACGGTCACCATGGCGCCGTGGCGGTGCAGTTCGGCGCCGGTCAGCGACCTGCCGGTGAGCATCATCTCGTCCGCGAGCGCCGAGCCGAACCGGCGTTCCAGGACGTAGGTCGCCCCCATGCCGGGGGTGAAGCCGTAGCTGACGAAGTTGGCGCTGTAGACGCTCTCCTCGGCCAGCAGCACCACGTCGGCGTACAGCCCGAAGGCGAGTCCCCCGCCGGAGGCGTGTCCGTCGATCGCGGCGACCACGGGCCGGTCGCAGCGCAGCAGTCCCTCGTACACGAACGCCTGGTCGGTGAAGCGCCCCTCGCCGCCGGCCAGCGTCTCCAGGGCCTCGGCCGTGCCGCCCATGCTGAACACGCCGTCGGAGCCCGTGACGATCACGGCCTTGACGTCGGTGCGCGCGGCGACCGTGTCGAAGGCCTCGCGCAGGTCGTGCAGCAGCCGTTCGGTGAACATGGGCGAGTGCATGCGGATCAGACCGATCCCGCCGTCCAGCACGACGAGTTCGGCGCCGTCGTCACGAGCGGAGGCCGCGACGGCGGCGGGCACGCTGCGGGTGGTGTCCAGGGCCGGGACCGAGGACTGGGCCGGGACCGGGACCGGGACCGGGTCGCCGGTGTCGTGGGTGTCGTGGGTGTCGTGTGCGGGTGCGGGTGCGGGTGCGGCGGTCGGTGCGGCCTCCGGGGACGGGGCCGTCTTGCCGGACCATCCGCCGGGCCAGCAGCGCTCCTCGCGGAAGGGGTAGCCGGGCAGCGGGATCCGGCGGGGACGCGTGCCGTCGCCGGCGCCCGGCTCGGGGACGCCGGCCTCGTCGGTCTCGCCCGTGACCCAGCGGCGCGCCCGGTCCTCCAGGGTGCCTTCGGCGGCTTCCGCCGCACGGGCGGGCGGTGCGTCGGCCGACGCGGTCCCCCGGTATTCGCCGCGTCCCGGTTCGGCGCTCTTCACCAGTCGCTCCAGCGCCGCCCGCAGCTCCGGGAAGCCGTCGGCGACGACCGCGAACCGGACCGGCATCGCGGTGCGGCCCACCCGGAGCGTGTGGGCGAGGTCGTCGAGTCTCGGCAGCCCGTGCCCGCCCGTGCGGGACGCCGCCGCGGCCAGACCGGCCCAGGTCCCGGCGGCCTCCTCCAGCGTGGTCCCGGAGTGCACCGCCGCCGCGAACTCCTGCGCGGCGGGCGTCGGTTCGGACCCGGAGTGCGCGGCCAGGTCGTGGGCCAGGGCGAGCCGTGCGGCCGGGTCCAGGCCGAGGTCCTCGAAGGTCTCGCCGCCGCCCAGGGACGTCTCGGGCACCGCGAGACGCCGGGCGACGAGGGACCGCATCAGCGCAGGCCCACCCGTGTCGGCGCCGCGGGACCGTTCCTCGTCCGGGGTGAGAAGGGCGAGCAGGGCCGCCGCCCGCTCCCGCAGGGCCTCGTCGTCCTTGGCGGACAGCACGAACAGCCGGGGGCCGCGCGGCGCGGGCCGGACCGGCGTCTGCGGCGCCTCCTCCAGCACCAGATGGGCGTTGGAACCGCCCGCGCCGAAGGAGCTGAGCCCGGCCAGGCGCCGGCCGCCGGACGGGCGCGTCCAGGGCGCGGCACTGCGCTGCACCGCCAGCCGGCCGTCCCCGAAGTCGAGGTGCCGGTTGAGCGTGTCGGCGTGCAGCGAGGGGGCCAGGGCGGCGTGCCGGAACTGCAGGAGCACCTTGGTGAGCCCGGCGATGCCGGCCGCGCTCTCCAGATGACCGATGTTGGTCTTCACCGATCCGATGGCCACATGCTCGGGGCCGGGGGTGAAGGCGGCCAACGCCGTGCGCAGTCCCTCCAGTTCGATCGGGTCGCCGAGCGAGGTGCCGGTGCCGTGGGCCTCGACGTAGCCGAGGGCGCGCACGTCGGCGCCGGACTCGCGGACCGCGTCGGCGACGAGCGCGGCCTGCGCGGTCGGGCTGGGCACGGTGAACCCGCTGGTACGTCCGCTGTGGTTGAGGCGGGCGGAGCGGATGACGGCGTGGACGTGGTCGCCGTCGGCGAGGGCCCGGTCCAGGGGCTTGAGCAGTACCGCGCCCACGCCCTCTCCGGGCACGTAGCCCGTGCCGCCCTCGCCGAAGGCGCGGCACCGGCCGTCCCGTGACAGCCAGCGTCCCCGGGCGAGTTGGAGGTACTTCTGCGGGTGCGGCATGACGTTGACGCCGCCGGCCAGCGCGAAGGTGCTCTCGCCCCGGCGCAGGCTCTCCACCGCGAGGTGCACGGCCGTCAGCGACGAGGAGCACGCGGTGTCGACGGCGATGCTCGGGCCGTGGAGGTCGAAGGTGTAGGAGACGCGGTTGGCGACGGAGGAGTGCAGGGCCACCGGCGCGGTCTCGTCGTCGGGATCCGACACGAACTGGAAGTGGTTCCACATGACGCCGGCGAAGACGCCGACCTGTTCGGCCGTGAGGGACTGCGGCGGATATCCGGCGTCCTCCAGCGTCTGCCAGGCGACGGTCAGGAACAGCCGTTCCTGGGGGTCCATGCGCTCGGCCTCCCTGCGGGAGATGCCGAAGAACAGCGGATCAAAACGGTCCATGCCGGTCAGGAAGCCGCCCCAGCGGCCGTAGGTGCGGCCGGGCCTGCCGGGCTCGGGGTCGAAGAGCGCGTCGTGGTCCCAGCGGTCGGGCGGCACCTCGGTGACACAGTCCCGGCCCGCGGCCAGATTGCTCCAGAAGGCGTCCAGGTCGGCGGCCCCGGGGTAGCGCCCGGCGACGCCGACGATCGCGATGGGCTCGGGGGTCGTACGGGCGCTCGGCCGGACGGCCGGGGCGTCGGCGCCCGCATCGCCGGCCACGGGCGCGAACAGTCCCGTGGTCAGCGGTCCGGTCACGCTCTTGTCGGTGTGCACGGCGACCAGCCGGGCCGGGGCGTCGGCCCGGGCCAGGCAGCGGTCCAGCAGGTCCAGCGCGGCCCCGGTGGGCAGGGGCCGCATTCCGGACTCGGCGGAGCGGGCGAGCGTGGCGGCGTCGGCGCGCATGCCGCCGTCGGCCCAGTAGGGCCAGGCGAGGGACAGGGTGCGTCCGGTGCGGGCGGGGTCGGCCGCGCGGTGGCCGGCGAAGGCGTCGAGGAAGGCGTTGGCGTAGCCGTACGCGCACTGGCCGGTGTTGGGCAGCACCCCGGACAGTGAGGAGAACAGCACGAACAGGGCCGGGTCGTCGGGGGCGGTGGCCCGGTCGAGGTGGAGGGCGCCGGCCAGTTTCGGGGCCAGCACGGCGCGCGTCTCGGCCGGGTCACGGCGGAAGTGCAGGGCGTCGTCGGTGCGGCCTGCGCAGTGCAGGACCGCGTCGATGCGGCCGTACAGCTCGCGGCACCGGGCGGCGACGGCCTCGGCGTCCTGTGGGCGGGAGACGTCCGCCTGCACGTAGTGCGCCTCGCCGCCCCGTGCGGCGCAGCGGTCGAGGAGGGCGGCGACGGTGGCGTCGAGCGGCCGTGTCCCGCACAGCAGCAGGCGGGCCTCGCGGGCGCCGGCCAGGTGTTCGGCGAGGAGCGAGCCGATTCCGCCCGCTCCGCCGGTGATCAGGCAGACGGCGCCCCGGGGCGGAGCGGGCGTGTCCGGACCGTCGAGGGTGTGGGGGGCGAGGCGGCGCACGTGGCGCTCGCCGTCGCGGTGCCTGCTCTCGCTGTCCTCGCCGCCGTCGGCCGCCTCCGACAGAAGGACGTCGGCGAGTTCAGCGGCGTCCGGCGTGCCGACGACGAGCGTGCTGCGGCAGCGCAGGGCCGGGTTCTCCGCGGTGATGCCGCGCGCCAGGGCGGCGACCGCGCTGTGCTGCGGGACCGCGTCCTCGTGCTCGGCGCGGAACAGGAAGCGCAGCCGGCGGGGGGCGTCGGCGGGTCTGCCGGCCAGTGCTCCGGCCAGTGCCCAGACGACGTCGTAGCCGTCGGCGGTGTCGGCGCGGGGGCCGGGCGCGGGTTCGGGGCAGACGGCCACGACCGTCGGGGCGGCGCCCTCGGCGGCGAGTTCGTCCAGCAGGCGGGCGAAGTCGGCGCGGCTGCCGGTGGGCATGTGCCAGGTGTCGGGCCCGGTCCGCTCGTAGGCGAGGGCCGGCAGCACGTGCACGGTGCGCCGTCCCGGGGCGGCGCGGTGGCGCAGCGCGTCGGGCAGCGCGGTGTCGCCGGTGACGACGAGCAGGTCGCCCGGCACTGCCGGGGCGCGGGTCGCGGCCAGGGGGACCCAGCGGGGGCTGTGGAGGACGGTTCGGGGGTCGGACGCCGACGGCGGCTGCTGTACCGGCGGCTGCTGTACCGGCGGATCCGCGGCGGTGACGTCCGCCGGAGCGCTCGGCGCCGCCGCGCCCCGGTCGACGGCCGGCAGCGTGACGGTGTGCCGCTGGGCCAGGTGGCGGGCGACGGAGGCGACGTCGGGGTGCTCGAAGAGCAGCGTCGGGTAGAGGCGGCCTTCGACGGCCTCCTCCAGTTCGGCGCTCAGCGAGAGCAACGCGACCGAGTCCAGGCCGAGTTCGTAGAAGCCCCGGCGGGGGTCCACGGCGTCCGGGGCCCGGTTCAGCAGGCCGCCGATCAGGGTGCGGATGTGCGTGACGAGCCGCTGCTCCATGTCGCCGCCCGGCGGGTCCGCGGGGGCCGGCCCGTGGCCGGCGGGGGCGGTCGCCCGGGTCGGCTCCGCCGGCGGGGGCGGGGAGTCCAGCAGCCGTGTGATGAGTCCCGCGTGCCGCACCCGTTTGCAGCTGAGCTTGGTGAACTTGGCGACGAAGCGGCCCTGTTCGTCGTGGATCAGGCAGTCGTTGTGCATCAGGTCGCCGGAGGCGGCGACGGTCTCCGGGGTGGGCACGTGCACCCAGCAGGAGCCGGTCACCGCGCGCGGGGCGCGGAACTCGGCGATGTGGACGGGGATGAACGGGTCGGGTCCGGGCGGGGTCCGGTGGCCGAAGGCGACGAGAGTGGCGGCGTCGAGCTTCGCCGGGTGCAGGTGGAAGGCGTTCTCCTGGTCCCGTGAGCCGGGGTCCAGTTCGAGGCGGGCCAGCAGGCCGCCCGTGTCGAGGCGGTGAAGCCGGCCGAAGCCCATCATGGGCGGCCCGTGCTCGATGTCCTCGGCCCGGGCCTGCCGGTACAGCTCGGCCATGTCCTGGGTCGGCTCGGCGCGGGTGAGCAGGGCGCGCGGGTCGATCGGCGGGGGCGGGGGTTCGTCGGTGAACTCCAGGCGGGCCGAGAAGTGCGGCCGCCACCGGACGCTCCCGGGCGTCGCCGCCGGGTCCGTGCCCGGCTCGACGACCGCGCCGGCCGCCTCCACGGGGCGGGCGCCGGTGGCGTCGGGGGAGCCGATCGTGACGCGGACGGTGAGGTCGCGTCCCGGGGCGGTGGCGATGGGCTCGGCGAAGAGCACGTCCCGCAGCACCGCGCGCTCGACGTCCAGCTCCTGCGCGCGCAGGATCCGGTACACGATGTCGAGGAAGGTCGCGCCGGGCATCACCGACACCTGGTGGATGCGGTGGTTCTGCATGATGAAGTCGTCGTGCGGCAGCGAGAGGTGACACTCGATCGGGTCGTTCACGGCGTGGCTTCCCCCTCGTGTCCGAGCCGGCGGACGGCGTCTTCGCGCAGCCGGGGCCGGTCCGTCTTCCCATGGGCGTTCAGTGGTGCGTCGGGCAGCCACCACAGG
The DNA here is from genome assembly GCF_024539815.1 of Streptomyces hayashii. Taxonomy (GTDB): domain Bacteria; phylum Actinomycetota; class Actinomycetes; order Streptomycetales; family Streptomycetaceae; genus Streptomyces; species Streptomyces hayashii. Next base: position 13,179 of record NZ_JAHHIU010000091.1, on the reverse strand, counting down.
TGGCGGGGCAGCATGTAGGGCGGCAGGCGGTCGGCGAGCCGTTCGGCCAGTCGCGCGGTGTCGGGTTCGGGGTCGCCGAGCACATAGGCCACGAGACGGGTCCCGCCGGGGGCTTCGAGGGCGAACGCGACGGCCTCGGCGCCGGAGGCGTCGCGCAGGGCGGCCTCCACCTCGCCGACCTCCACCCGATAGCCGTTGATCTTCACCTGGGCGTCCTTGCGGCCGAGGTGGACCCAGCCGTGCGCGGTGGCGCGCACCTGGTCCCCGGTGCGGTACCAGCGTCGGCCGTCGTGGTGCAGGAACCGGCCCGCGTCCTGCGCCGGGTCGAGATAGCCGCGGAACATCTGGGGCCCGGTCATGACGAGTTCGCCGACGCCGTCGGCGGGTGAGCCGTCCGGGGCGAGGAGCATCGCCTCCATGCCGGCGTTCGGATCGCCGATGGGGACGGTGGCGCCGTAGCGCGGATCGGACAGGTCCTGGTCCGGATGCCACCGGAACGCGGTGCAGGCGATGGTCAGTTCGGTGGGGCCGTAGATGTTGTCGAGGACGCCGTCGGGCGCGGCGCGTCGCCAGTAGCGTGCGGTGTCCACCAGCAGGGGCTCGCCGGCGAAGACGGACTGACGCAGGCCGGCGAGGCTGCCGGGAGCGAGCCGGTCGGCGCGTTGCAGGCCGCGCGCGAGGCTGGGGGTGCTGTGCCAGACGGTCAGCCCGTACCGGCGGACCCAGCGCGCCGGGTCCAGGGCCTGGAGGCGGGACAGCACGCACACGCAGGCGCCGCCGGCCCAGGCCGGGAAGATGTCGCACATCGCCAGGTCGAAGGTGGTCTCGTGGACCTGGCTGAACCGGTCCTCGGGGCGCACCGCGTAGCGGGGGAGCGAGGCGGCCAGGAACGCCGAGACGTTGCCGTGGCTGACCGGGACGCCCTTGGGGGCGCCGGTCGAGCCGGAGGTGAAGAGGATGTAGGCGATGTCGTCGGGCGCACCGGCGGGTGGCTGCCGGGCGGTCGCGCCGCCTGGCTCGCGCAGTTCGTCCGCCGTCAGGACGCGGGCGCCGCCGACGGCGCTGGGCAGTTTCGCGGGCAGGGTCCCGCGATCCGTGCTGGGCGCCAGTACGACGTGGACGGGCGCGGACTGCACGAGCGACGCCACCTGTCCGACGGCGTGCGGGGCGGCGATCACGGCGCCGCAGCCCGCGGCCCGCAGCACGGCGGCGTTGCGCGCCACCGGGTTCTCCGGGTTCAGCGGCACGGCGGGGGCGCCGGCGTAGAGCGCCGCGAGCAGGCCGAGGTAGGCCTCGGGGGTCTTGGAGGCGAGCACGGCGACGGGAGCGGCGGGTTCACCGGCCGTGCCGACGGCGGCGGCCCAGGTGCGGGCGGCGGCGTCCGCCTCGGTGTAGGTCCAGCTGCGGTCGAGGATGCGCAGGGCGGGGCCGTCGGGGTTGCGGGCGAGACCGTCGGCGAACCACTCGTGCAGCATCCTGGCGGCGCCCGGCCGGGCGCCCGGCTCACCGGCCGTCACCGGTTCGCCAGACAGCCGCTGACCACGCGCCACAGGTCGGCCGGGGTGGCGAAGCTGGCCGGGACGAGGGCTCCGTCGGGGAACTCGATGTCGTAGGCGTCCTCCAGGCGGGCGGAGAGGCCGACCATGCCGAGGGAGTCCAGGCCGTGCGCGGGCAACGGGACGTCGGCGCGCAGCGGAGTGGTCGGGGGGTAGTCGGTGAGTGCGGCCCTGACCAGCTTCTCGTAGGTCTCGTCCCAGTTCGTCGCCACGGTGCGCCTCGTCCTTCTCGTCGTCGCCGGGGGGTGCCGGTATGCCGGGTGAGCGGTGTCGGAGTGCACGCGCTCAAAGGGTTCCGGGGAACGTCGCGGAAAGAGCGTGCGGCCCGGTCGGGAGAAAATCCGGCCGCGGGGATGCTAACGACGGAATTTCCGCCGCCGCAAGGGCCTCCGGGTACTTTTTCGGCGTGCGCACTATTGAGCAGAATTACCGCCCGTAAAGAGCGGAACATCTGAGGTCTTCCATTTCGTTTCGAGTCCCCGGGAATCACCCGCCGGCGGCGTCCGCCGGCACGGGAGGACGTTACGCATGCCGCAGCGTGTGCTGATCGCCGGTACGTCACCGCTCCTCGCCGGCCGGCTGGCCGCGCGCTGCCTGTCGGCCACGGACTCCGCCGCCGGCGCCGACGTGGTGCTGCTGTCCGCCCCGGGGTCCCGCCCCGGGGCGCCGGCGCCGGACCGGCACGCGCTGGCCGCGTTCGTGGCGCGGTGCGCCACCGGTGGACGGACCGCCGCCGGCGCTTCGGCCGAGCCGTCGCACGACGCCTTCGGCGAGAAGCGGCTGACGGTGGTGTGCGTCGAGCCGCAGGCCGTCGCCTCCGAACTGAAGGCCTGGACCGCGGACCGGGTGTGGTGCGTGGCTCCCGGCTGGGACCGGTCGCCGGTCCGTGGGGCGCGCGCCGACTCCGCGCTGGCCGGGACGCTGCTCGCCGCGCTGCCGGACCTCGGGGCCCGCGGGTACGTGCACGTGGGCCCGGACACGACGCCGGACGAGGGCGGGGCGCACCGCTCGTACCGGGACCTGGAACGGCTCGCGGTGGAGACGTGCCTGGACGCCGGGGTGTCCTGGCGGGTGCTGCGCACGCCGCCGGCGATGGACGCCCGGGCGCCGCTTCTGGGTGAGTGCCCACCGGGCGTGCACCGGCTGCTGTGGGCGCTGCACTCGGTGCGGACCGAGGTCGAGGACCGCGTGCCGGACTGGTTCGAGCGGCATCCGCTGCGGGTGGCCGGCGCGGCGGGGCTGGGCCTGTCCCTGCTGACTGCGGAACAGGCCGCGGGGGAGCTCTGGCGGGCCGGCGCGCCCGGCGACCTGCCCGACGGCTTCGCGACGGTGGCCCGGCCCGCCCCGGTCCCGCTGGCCGACGTGCTCGCCCGGGCCGGGGTGGTGCACGGCATCGACGTACGCCCGGTGCCGGACCGCGAGGACTTCGGCGCGGTCGACCGTCTTCTGGACCTCCGGCTGAGCGATGTGCTCGGGCAGGCGGTGCGGCTGCGGAACGCCGGTCCGGCGGGCGCGGACAGGCGTCCGCCGGGTGCGGCGCGGCCGGGCTCCGCCGGGGCACGGCCCGCGACGGCCGGGACGGACGTCGCGGCGGTGGTGTCACCGGCCGCCCTCACGGCATCCGCCGGGGCGTCGTCGCACTCCCCGGAACCCTTCGCGACGGCCTCGGCAGCCGCGCGGCCGGCCGGCCCCGCGACGGCCGCCACTCCGGCCGAGCCCTCCCCCGCCGGCACGGACGCGCCCGCCGCCCGGACCGCGGCGCCCCCGACGGGACCGGGCCACCCGGCGGACGCCCCGTCCCCTGCCCTCTCCGCCGCCGGCCAGTGGGAGCTGTTCGGCGCGGTCCGGGCCCACCAGTCGCCGCCGGACCGGGCGCACGGCGAGACGGCTCTGCGGCGGCGCGTCCTGGAGGTCGCCGGGCGGCCGCTCGTACTCTTCGAGGGCGGGGCCGGCGACGGGCCGCCCCTCCTGGTGCTGAACGCGCTCGGGCAGGGTCCCGGCTTCCTGACCCGGCTGTGCGCGCACCTGGCCCCGCACCACCGCGTCGTCACCTGGCAGGTGCGCGGCACCGAGCGGGACGATCCGGCCTGGGGGATCCGGCGTCAGCTCGACGACATGGACGCGGTGCTGGAGGCCGTCGGCGCCGAGCGCGCCCATCTGCTCGGCTGGTGCACCGGCGCCAAGATCGCCACGGCCTTCCAGCAGCACAGCCCCCGAGCCGTCGCCTCCCTCGTGTTCCTGAACGCCACGTTCCGGCAGAACGGCCGCTGGGACGGCATGGACACCAAGTACGAGTCCGACCTCGCGGCGGTCTGCCGCGCGCTGGACCGCAGGCCCCACAAGGCCGGCCGGATGCTGGACCTGCTGGCGCCGGGCGCGGCGGGCGGCAGGGGCAGCCCCGGAGCCCCGGACGCGGGGGTGCTCGGGGTGTTGAGCAGGGCGCTCGCCGACGAGGTGCGGCGGCCCTTCCGGGACGCCGAGGTGCTCGTGCGGTACGCCCGTCAGCTCGTCGACCTCTGGCGGCTCGACTCGGCGGCCCAGGCGCCGCGGGTGGCCGTGCCGGCGTTGTTCGTCTGTTCCGAGTTCGACGGCATCTCCTCCCCCGCCCGGGCCCGCGAGGCCGCCCGGTGCTTCCCGCACGCGCGGTACGCCGAGCTGGCCGTCGCCGGCCACTACGCGCCGCACGACCGCCCCGCACTGGTGGCGGAGCTGATCACGGAGTTCGTCCGCGCGCCGGAGGAGGTCGCCGACCTCGTGCGGTACGCGGAGATCACCTGGCACATCGACATGGAAGGGACTGCGCGGTGACCGAGGCCAAGGCCTTCGACCGGGTCGCGGACGACTACGACCGGATGCGGGGCGGAATGGAACGCGGCAGACAGGCCGCGGCACAGCTGGCCGGGGACCTGACTCCGGGACCGGTGCTGGAGGTGGGCGTCGGCACGGGCATCGTGGCGACGGGGCTGGCCGAGCTCGGCCACGACGTGTACGGCGTCGACGTGTCGCTGCCGATGCTGACGCGGGCCGCCGAACGGCTCCCCGGGCGGATCACCGCCGGGGACGCGCGGGCGCTTCCGTTCGCCGACGGCAGCTTCGACAACCTGGTGTTCACACATGTCCTGCACCTGGTCGGCGACATGCCCCGGGCGCTGCGCGAGGCGGCGCGGGTGCTGCGCCGCGGGGGGCGGCTGCTCGCGGTGCACGGGGATCCCAAGGCCGCTCCGGACGAGCTGGTCGCCGTGCTGGACCGGCTGGCCGTGCTCCAGCCGCCGCGCCCCGACACCCCCGAGCGCCTCGACGCGGCGGCGCGGGAGGCGGGGTTGCAGCGACTGCGGCACGAGTTCGCCCCGGACTACGAACGGGCCACGACCCCCCGTCAGCTCCTGGAGAGCCTCGAACGCCGTCTCCCGCCCTATCTGTGGAACGTCGACGACGAGACCTGGGCCCGGGTCGTCGAACCCGCGCTGGCCGCTCTGCGCGCCCTGCCCGACCCGGATCGCCCCCGGCTCCAGCAGTGGCACGTGCACCGCAGTGTGTACGTCAGGACCTGAGCGGTCGGCGACCGTGCCCGTGGGCCGGTCAGCGCGGTATCAGCTCGAAGGCGATCGCCGGCCGGCCGCCGAAACGGGCCCCCATCGCCCGGGCCAGGCCCAGCAGCGGGCCGCGGACGTCGGTGACGGGGGGCTGCATGGCCGCCAGATAGCTCGCGTGGGCTTCCAGGGAGGCCACCGCCAGGTCGATGTGGTCGGTGACGTCCACGGCGTGGGTGGGCCTGGGCGAGTTGGACACCGCCACGTAGCGGACGCCCTGCCAGGGGCCCGGGCCGTCGTCGGGGAAGATCCAGCGGTTGGCCGCGTCGCCGACCGCGTCGAGCAGGGCGCGGCCGGTGTTGCGGTGGTCCGGCGAGTTCCAGCGTCCCGTCGAGGTGTGGTCGTGGTGGCAGAAGCCGAGCACCAGTTCGGGGCGGTGGCGTCGGATCGCGGCGGCGAACTCGCGGCGCAGCTCGGCGGAGTACTCGATGCGGCCGTCGGGATGGTCGAGGAACTCCACTCCGCTCGCCCCGACGACCGCCGCGCTGGCCCGCTGCTCGGCCTCGCGGACCTCGGCGGCCTTCTCCGGCGCCATCGAGTCGATGCCGGCCTCGCCCCGGCTGGCCACCAGATAGGCGACCGATTTCCCGGCCGCGGTCCAGCGTGCCACGGCGCCCGCGGCGCCGAATTCCATGTCGTCGGGATGCGCCACCACGGCGAGGGCGCGGGTCCAGTCCTCGGGCATTTCCTGGAATTCATCGCTCATGGCCCGAAGATAACAGCACCCTTTCCCGTCCCGATAGGCTGGGAATACATTTCGCCGAGTCCTGTGTGCGGGTATCGGATCCCGTGCGGCACCGGTTGTCCGCCCCTTTGGGAAAATACCTCTTGCCGCGACCCGTGAAAGCTCAATAGTGAGCAGAGCGGGCGGTGCCGAGGCGCGAGGATCCGGCTGATCACCGTCGGCAGTCCGGCCACCGGTTCGCCGAGGTCCCGCGAGCGAGAGGACAACGCATGCAGACGCAGTCGACCAGCACGATGACCTGGGATCCCTGGCAGCCGGCCCCCTATGAGCAGACGGAGGGCGCTCCCGTGCTGATGCACGGCCAGGTGACCAACCACTACCGGGGGCAGCTTGAGGGCGAGGGCGTCCAGCAGGTCCTCATCGCCCTGTCCCCCGGCGGGACGAGCGCGTTCACGGCGCTGGAGCGGGTGACGGGCCGGATCGGCGACCGGAGCGGCAGCTTCGTCCTGCAGATCACCGGCGCCACCGGCGGCGGCACGGCCAAGGCCACCCTGGAGGTACTGGAGGGCTCCGGAACAGGCGGGTTGACCGGTTTGCGGGGTACCGGCGCCTACTTCTGCGACAACCCTGGCCCGGACGGCCATGCGACGGTCACGTTGGACCACTCCTTCCAGTAGTCCCGGCGATCCGCGTGCACACGGACATGCCAGGGCCTAGGCTCGCGAACGCCGGAGGTGCACGCGGAAGTTGCACGCCGAGACGACCATCGTCCTGAGGAAGGAAACCTTTCATGTCCCCCATTGGGCAGCTGGCAGCGGTCACTCTCGACGCGCCGGACCCGAAGGCGCTGGCCGAGTTCTACAGCGCCGTGACCGGCTGGCAGACGCTCTTCGCGAGCGAGGACTTCGCCTACATCGGCACCCCGGACGGGTCCAGTCGCATCGGTTTCCAGCGGGCCGAGAGCCTGAAGCAGCCCTCCTGGCCCGGTGACGACAAGCAGATGCACCTCGACTTCAGCGTCAGCGATCTGGACGAGGCCGTCGAGCGGCTGACCGCCCTGGGAGCGACCCGGCCGGAGCACCAGCCGGGCGGCGAGAAGTGGGTCGTCCTGATCGACCCGGCCGGTCACCCGTTCTGCGTGACCACCATGGCCTGACACCGGCTCCGCCGGGCACGGCGCGAGGAGGCCGCGGCACTCGGACGAGTGCCGCGGCCTCCTCGCGCCGTTCTCAGTCGCCCCAGTACTGCGGCGTCAGGCAGCCGTCGTGGCCGCTGCCCTCCAGCATCAGACTGTCCCAGCGCCCGCCGCCCTGCTCCTTGGACACCCAGTCCTGCATGTACGTGGCGCGCGGCGCCGTGGGGTCGGTGCGGGCGTCGATGCCCATCAGCTTGTACATCGTGCCCAGCGATTTCATGTGGATGAGGAAGTGCATCCGCTCCATGGTCCCGAACAGTTCCTCGAAGACCAGCGCCGTGGCGTCGCCGCCCGAGTTCAGGTTGGTGTTCTCGGCGACCGTACGGGCGAACAGGCGTGCCTCGGCCCGGTACTTGTAGCTGAAGTCGACCACCCGGTGCATGATCACCCCGGCGGTGGCCGTGTTGAGCAGTTGGTCGGCGGGGACGGAGGTCTGGTGCAGCGCGGGCAGCACGTCGAACCAGGGCTCGTCCCGGTCGGCGGCCAGCGGGCTCATCGACGGGTCCTGGGCCATCGTCTGGGTGGCCGTGCCGAAGATGCCCCAGCGGTGCGGGAGCATCATGGTCTCCCGCACCGTGCCCGGTACGAACGCGGCCTGCCACTGCTCGGCCTGGCGGTCGGAGACATGGCCGCCGAGGACGCCGTCCCGGAAGTCGCGTGCGCCGCCCATGTGCAGCAGCCGTTCGTAGTCCTCCAGGGACCGGAAGTGGATCAGCCAGTGCAGGCGGTCCTTGACCCCGAAGGTCTCCTCGTAGACGAACACGGTCGCGAGGCCCGGGTGCTTGGCGTTGACGAACTCCGCTGCCTCGCGGGCCAGGCGGCGCGCGCTGTCGCCCTGTCCGGCGGCGATCTGCGCGACCCGCTCCACGACGACGCCGGCGTTCGCGGAGTGCAGGATCCTGTCCGCGGGCTGCGTGGTCTGGTGCCGGGCGGGCGGGACGCTGGGCGTGCCGCTGTCCACGGTCATATGGCTCTCCTCGCATGTGTCATGAGTGGTGAGGGAAATCGCCGGGGTCGCCGAAGTCGCCGGGGCCGGTGGGCGCGTACGCGGCCAGGCGCTCGCGGAGGACCCGCGCCGCTCCGGTCATCAGCAGATCGGCGATGCGTTCGACGTGCCGCTCCGGCCAGGGCTCCAGGGCGGTGCCGCGGACGAAGCGGTTGAAGGCGCCCGCCGCGGGCCCGCAGTGCACCTGGTAGTTGGCGCGCTCGGCGGGGTCGCCGGCCTGCGCGGCCCGGTTGGTGCGGGCGAAGTACGACTTGAACAGGAGCGCCATCCGGTGCCGGGGATCGCGCTCGGCCCGTTCGATCTCCTGGACGCGGCCGGTGTCCCGGTAGTGGGCGCAGGTCTGCTTCCACACCTGGTCGAGCGGGGCGCGCAGACAGTCGCGTTCCAGCCAGGTGCGGGTGGCCTCGTCGAGGTCGTCCAGTCCGGTGTGGCCGCGGTAGAGCTGGTAGAGCTTGTTCGCGCGGGCCGCGAAGAGGGTGCCTTTGCGCACCACCTGGACCCGGGAGCCGAGTTCGAACAGGTCGCCGGCGGGCGCGTAGGCGGTGTCCTGGACGTCCACGGCGGCCAGCAGGTCCTTCACGGCGTCCGAGGTGCCCGCCTGCGGTGAGCACTGGTTGACGGAGCCGGTGACGACGAAGTCGGCGCCGAGGACGAAGGCCGCTGCGACAGCCTCGGGGGTGCCCAGCCCGCCACAGGCCCCGACCCGCAGACGGCGGGCGTAGCCGTGCCGTGCCGTCAGCCGCTCGGCCAGCGCGGCTGTCGTCGGCACGAGGGCCAGGCTGACACCGCCGTCCGTGTGGCCGGCCGAGTCCCCCTCCACGCAGATGTCCTGCGCCACCGGCAGCCCGCGCGCCGCGTCGGCCTCCTGCGGGGTCAGCGCGCCCTCGGAGACCAGGCGCCGCAGCAGCTCCTCGGCGGGCGGCGCCATGAAGTGGGCGGCCACCTCGGGGCGTGAGCACTTGGCGACCAGGGTGCGCACCGCGACGGCGGCGCCGTCGGCGGTGCGGTGGGCGCCGGTGAAGCGGTAGCGGACCATCGCCGGGGTGACGGTGGTGAAGGCGGCGGCCTCCACGTGCCGGACGTCGTGCCGCAGCAGCAGGTCGGTCAGGGCGTCCTCGGCGCCGGGACGGGTGAGGTCGTGCAGCAGGTTCACGCCGTAGCGGCCGTCGAGGCCGGGGGTGCGGGCGAGTTCGTCTAGCGCCTTCTCGACGGTGGCGAGGTCCAGTCCGCCGGCGCCGAAGTAGCCGCGCAGGCCCGCCCGCCCGAGCCGGGCGACCAGTTCCACGGAGGACACGCCGCGGAACATGCTGCCCGCGAGGTAGGCGTAGCGCACCCCGTGGTCCTGCCGGAACTCCGCGCTGCCGAGCCGGGCGGCGGCCGGGTCACGGACGGGTTCCGGCTCGGGGGCGACGGGGGCGTCCCGTCGTGCCGCCCCCGTCACGGCCCCCGTCACGGGCACGGGCACGGGCACACGCACGGGCACGGGCACGGGCTGCGGTTCCCGCCGCTCCGGCTGGGGCTGCCGCTCCGGCTGCGGCTGTTGCGTCTGCGTGCTCTCCGGCTCGGCCAGCACCGATTCCCACATCGGCCGCAGCATGGGGCGCGGACCGAACTCGCGGGCCTCGGTCACCCCCAGCCGGACCAGTTCGCGCAGCGTCTCGTGCCAGCGCACCGGAGCCGCGATCTGCCGGGCCAGCAGGTCCGCCACGCCGTCGGCGGGGTAGGGCCGGCCGGTCACGTTGGCGATCACGGGGATGCTCGGCGGCCGGAACTCGACGGTGTCGAGGAAGGCGGCGAACCGTTCCTGGGCAGGGCGCATGTGCCGGGAGTGGAAGGCGCCGCTGGTGGCCAGCGGGACGCAGCGGGCGCCCTGGGCCGCCCGTACCGCGGCGCGTACCGTCCGCATGGACTCGGCCGGCCCCGACACCACCACCTGGGTGGCGGTGTTGAGGTTGGCGAGGTCGACGTCGGCGGCCCCGCAGCGGTCCAGCAGGGCGCGGACGGCGTCGGGCGTGAGACCGACGACGGCCAGCATGGCGCCGCCGTCCGCCTCCCCCATCAGCTCGCCGCGCCGCCGCACGATCCGCAGACCGGTCTCGAAGTCGAAACAGCCCGCGGCGAGCAGCGCGTTGTACTCGCCGAGACTGTGTCCCGCCAGGACGTCGGGGCCGGGGCCCTCCGCCAGCGCCTCCGCGCAGGCGAGCGCGTTGACGACGTAGAGCGCGGGCTGGGTCCACCGGGTGCGGTTCAGCCGGCCGTCGGGGTCGTCCAGGCACAGCGCGCGCACGGACTCGCCGAGGATCCGGTCGGCGGCCGTCACGTACTCGGGGAAGCGGTCGAAGAGCGCCTCCCCCATTCCGGCGCGCTGCGCCCCCTGTCCGGCGAAGAGCCAGGCCTTCACGCGCCCGGGTGGAGCTGGTGCGGCAGCAGCAGGGTGTCCTCGATGGTGCCGGGCACGAAGGAGCGGCCCCAGGTGCCGCCGCCCTTGCCTGCGGCGATGAACTGCCGCTCGGTGAGCGCCCCGAAGTCGTCGTCGGTGCGCTCCAGTTCGAGCAGTTCCTGGTAGGCGTCGAAGTCCTTGAAGTGGACGAGCCAGTGCAGCCGGTCCATCACGCCGAACGTCTCCTCGTAGAGGTAGGAGGTGGCGCGGCCGGGCAGCTTGCGGTTGATCTCGTTCTGCCACGCGAAGGCGTACAGCCGGGCCTCCTTGCGGAATTCGTGCGAGGCCTGACCGGTGCGGTGCAGGGTGAGGAGGGCGTTCGCGGAGTGCAGCAGTTCGGCGTCGGACTGTCCGGTCTGCAGCCTGGCCGGGTCGACCCAGAGTTCGCCGCTGTCGTGCTCGTCCTCCTCGTGCACGAGCCCGTGCTGCGGGACGAGGATGCGTTCGCGCACGGAGCCCTCGACGACGGCACGGCCCCACACGCCGGCGCTCGCGTCCTCGACCGTGCGGTCGCTCTCCAGCAGGTCGATCATCTTCTCGTCGTGGTCGACCATGTGCAGGCTGATGGCGTAGTCGTTCGGGGTCTTCCAGTGGATCAGCCAGTGCACCCGGTCCTGCTTGCCGAACGCCTCCTCGTAGAAGTAGAAGGAGGCGCCGTTGAGGTCGGACTGGTTCATGTAGGCGATCACGTCGGCGAAGAGCTTGCGGCCCTCGACGCGGTGCTCGTACTTCAGCTGGGCGCTGCGGGCGATGGTGAAGCCCGAGTTGCCGGAGTGCAGCAGCTTGTCGGCGGGCACGGGGCTCTGGGCCGACGCCGGGCTGAGACCGGCCGCGCTCCGGGCTGTCCGCTGTTCCATGGAATGGCCGTCCTTCCGCGCAGAGTGCGTGGCTCGTGCCGGGCCTGGGAGGCCGGCGCGAGCCACGCTAGGCGGACCGCAGTCCGGGGGCTGCACAACTTTGAGCAGGCGGGGAGCGGTGCCGCCGGCCCGAGGTCACCCGGCCGCGGGCGCCTCCTGCACGGGCTGCTCGGCGGCCGGCTCGGCCCTGCGGGGCATCTCCTTGAGGAACAGGGACACCACGAGTGCGATGCCGACCAGCAGGACGCACACCAGGAACATGTCGCCCATGGCGTGCGCGTACCCGTCCAGGGCGTCTCCGCGCGCCGGTTCGGGCAGCCGGTGCAGGGCCGCGACGCCCTGGTCGGCGGCGCGTGCCGCGTCCTGGCCGACGTCGGTCAGCCGGTCGGTCACCCGGCTGGTCAGGACGGTGCCGAGGACCGCGACTCCGACCGCGGACCCCATCCGCTGGAAGAAGTTCGCGGCGCTGGTGGCCGCGCCGACGTCCTGCGGGGGCACGGAGTTCTGCACGGCGGTGATGACGGGCTGCATCACCAGGCCGACGCCGGCGCCGAACAGGAAGGCGTACAGGCCGATCTGCCAGTAGGGGGTGTCCGCGGTGAGCCGGGACAGCAGCAGCATGGTGACGACCAGCAGGGCGGACCCCGAGACGGGGAACACCTTGTAGCGGCCGTTCTTGCTGATCATCTGGCCGGAGGCGATCGAGGTGACGGTCAGTCCGAACATCGCGGGGAGCATGGCGAGTCCGGAGCGGGTGGAGGACATGCCCATGACTGCCTGGAAGTACAGCGGCAGGAACACGATGCCGGCGAACATGGCGGCGCCGGAGAGCAGTCCGAACAGGGCGCCGACGCCGAAGACCGGGTTGCGGAACAGGTTCATGGGGATGACCGGTTCGGCCGCCCGGGTCTCCGCCCACACGAACAGGACACCGAGGGCCACGGCCCCGGCGACCAGCAGCAGCGGGCCGGGCGCCGCCCAACCGTAGGCGTCACCGGCCCAGTTGAGGTAGAGCAGGGCGCACACGACGGCGCCGGCGACCAGGGCGGCCCCGGCGAAGTCGACGGTGTGCCGACGCTGAGGACTGCGGATGCGCAGGCCGACCGCGGTCGCCACCAGGGCCAGCGCGCCGACCGGCACGTTGATGAGGAAGATCCAGCGCCAGCCCGGACCGTCCGTGAACCAGCCGCCGACCAGCGGCCCGACCACGCTCGACAGTCCGAAGACGGCCCCGAACATGCCCTGGTAGCGGCCTCTGCGCTCCGGTGGCACCACGTCGGCGATCACCGCGAGCGCCAGCACGAACAGCCCGCCGGCGCCGAGCCCCTGGATCCCGCGGAAGACGATGAGCTGCCAGATGCTCTGCGCGACGCCGCACAGCACGGATCCCACGACGAAGACGCCGATGGCGCACTGCACCACGGTCCGGCGGCCGTAGAGGTCGGACACCTTGCCCCAGAGCGGGGTGACCGCCATGGAGGTGACGAGGTAGATCGTCACCACCCAGGGAAGGCGTTCCAGGCCGCCCAGTTCGCCGACGATGCTCGGCAGGGCGACGCTGACGACGGTCTGGTCCAGCGCCGACAGCAGCATTCCCGCCATCACACCGACGATGGCCAGCGCGGCCTGACGGGGGGTGGGCAGGTCCGGTGCCGCGTCCGCGGGCCGGGAGGCCGCCTCTGCGGAGTTGTCCATGACGGGTGTTTCCTTCCGTGGGTGACGGGCGGCGGGCCGGGTGCTACGGCACCCGGCCCGCCGGGCTGGACGGGGGAATGCCGCCTGTCACCCGGCGGGTGACGAAGCGCAGATCGAGGATGGCGGCGCGGGCGGGGGCCGGCCGGGTCTCCGCC
>NZ_JAHHIU010000090.1 GCF_024539815.1 Streptomyces hayashii | reverse complement strand
GGCCGTGCGGGGGTGGGCGGCCGGGAGCCGGCGGGCGCGCAGCGCGCCGGGGCGGTTACGCGGCATCTGCCTTTCGGCCGGTGTCGGTGACCGCAGCGGCTGGTGTGGTGAGGGGTTTCATTTCGTCATCATCGCATCGCGTCGCATCGCATCGCATCGCGTCGCATCACACCGCGTCGCATCACACCGCGTCACACCGCCCCGCATCACATCGCCCCGCACTGCATAAGCAGGGTGCGGGGCGCAGGTCGGGTGGCGTGACCGTGACGCGCAGGTCGGGCTGTGAGCGCCGTAGGCTGCCGGCATCGTGGTGCGGGGCGGCGGCGGAAGGAGTGCGGGCGTGTCTGGTTGGAGTGTGCGTGACATCCCTGATCAGGGCGGTCGTACGGCCGTGGTCACCGGGGCCAACAGCGGGCTCGGGTACGTCACCTCGCGGGAGCTCGCGCGCAAGGGTGCGCGGGTCGTGCTCGCCTGCCGCAGCGAGGCTCGGGGGGCGGAGGCCGTGCGGCGGCTGCGTGAGGAGGTGCCGGGTGCGGACGTGGAGGTGGGCCGGCTCGATCTCGGGGATCTCGCCTCCGTACGGGAGTTCGCGGACTCGTCGCCGTTCGAGCGGCTCGACCTGCTCGTCAACAACGCCGGGGTGATGGCCATGCCGTACGGCGTCACGGCCGACGGGTTCGAGACGCAGTTCGGGGTGAACCACCTCGGGCACTTCGCCCTCACCGGCCTGTTGCTGCCCGCGCTGCTCGAAGCGGCGGAGCGTCCGGCCGGGGCGCGGGTGGTGACCGTGTCCAGCATGGCCCACCTGCTCGGCAACATCGACCCCGGCGATCTCAACTCCGAGCGGGGATACCGGCGTTGGGTCGCATACGGCCGGTCCAAGACCGCCAACCTGCTCTTCACGCACGAGCTGGCGCGCAGGCTGGAGGCGGCCGGGGCGGGCGTCGTCGCGGCGGCCGCTCACCCGGGGTACGCGGCGACCAACCTCCAGACGGCCGGGCCGCGCGCGGAGGGGCGTCGGGTGGCCGAGCGGCTGATGACGCTCGGCAACCGGGTGATCGCCCAGCCCGCCGAGGCCGGTGCGCTGCCCGCCCTCCACGCCGCCACCGCGCCCGGCGTCCGCCCGGACTCGTTCACCGGGCCGTCGCTCGCTATGTGGCGCGGGGCGCCCGCACCGTCATGGCGGGCGCCCTGGACCCTCGACGACCGGGCGGGACGGCTGCTGTGGGCCGCTTCGGAGCAGCTGACCGGCGTGTCCTTCGACGTCCTCAAGGAGTGAGCGGCCAAAGCGCCGTGCCGGGCTCCCGGGGAGGCGCCGTCGGGAGACGTCAGGCGGCGCGCACCTCGTAGGTGGCGATGCGTACCGTGTCGTCGTCCAGGCACTCTCCGCTCACCAGGTCGAAACGCTGCTTGAGGAGCGGCGAGGCGACGAACGGGCGGCCCTGGTGCGTGCCGGTCAGGCCTCGGGAGAGGACCGCCGCGCCGCCGAACGGGTCACGGTTGTCGACGGCGTACAGGGTGCCGGAGCGGTCGCGGAACAGGGCGACCTGGCGGCCGTCGGGCAGCAGCGCGGCCACGCCGCGGCCGGGGACGAGCCGGCTCAGGTCGCAGACCGTGAACCAGTCCGGTCCGTCCTCCTCCAGCTGGAGTTGGATCTTCAGGTCGGTGGTCTCGGGTGCCAGGGTCATCGCTGGGCGCTCCCTTCCAGGGGACGGTGGCCGATGGTCAGCAGCGGCAGGTCGGGCTTGATCTGCTCGCGCTCGGGGACGAAGCCGACGACGGGGTCGGGGGTGTCCGGGGCGTTGACGAAGGACACGAACCGGGCCAGCTTCTCGGGGTCGTTGATGGTGGTCGCCCACTCGTCGGCGTAGTGCGCCACGTGGGCCGTCATCAGGGACTCCAGCTCCTCGCAGATGCCGAGGGAGTCCTCCACGACCACGTCGCGGACGTGGTCCAGGCCGCCGGGGATGCGCTCCAGCCAGGTCGACGTGCGCTCCAGGCGGTCGGCGGTGCGGATGTAGAACATCAGGAAGCGGTCGATCAGACGGATCAGTTCGGCGTCGGTGAGATCCTGGGCGAGGAGGTCCGCGTGGCGCGGGGTCGCACCGCCGTTGCCGCCGACGTAGAGGTTCCAGCCGTTGGAGGTGGCGATGACGCCGAAGTCCTTCGACTGGGCCTCGGCGCACTCGCGGGCGCAGCCGGAGACGGCGGACTTGAGCTTGTGCGGGGACCGCAGGCCCCGGTAGCGCAGCTCCAGGTCGATCGCCATGCGGACGGAGTCCTGGACGCCGTAACGGCACCAGGTCTGGCCGACGCAGGACTTCACCGTGCGCAGCGACTTGCCGTACGCGTGGCCCGACTCGAAGCCTGCGTCCACCAACCGCGTCCAGATCAGCGGGAGTTGCTCCACGCGCGCGCCGAACATGTCGATGCGCTGGCCGCCGGTGATCTTCGTGTAGAGGCCGAAGTCGCGGGCGATCTCACCGATCACGATCAGCCCCTCGGGGGTGATCTCGCCGCCGGGGATGCGCGGGACGACCGAGTAGGAGCCGTTCTTCTGGAGGTTGGCGAGGAAGTGGTCGTTGGTCTCCTGCAGCGCGGCCTGCTCGCCGTCCAGGACGTAGCCGCTCGCGCCGATGGTCGGGGCGAGGGACGCGATGATCGAGCCGATCGCGGGCTTGCAGACGTCGCAGCCGTCGCCGCCGCGGGCGCCGTCGCGGCCGTAGCGGTCCAGCAGGTCCTGGTAGGTGTTGATGCGCAGGGCGAGGACGATCTCGTACAGCTCCTCGCGGGTCTGCGAGAAGCAGCCGCACAGGCCCTTGTCGACCTCGACGCCGCTCGCCTCCAGCTCGGCGGTGACCAACTGGCCGAGGACCTTGACGCAGCTGCCGCAGCCGGTGCCGGCCTTGGTGCACTTCTTCACCTCGGGCACGGTGGTGCAGGAGTGCTCGGTGACCGCGCCGCGGATCGTGCCCTTCGACACGTTGTGGCACGAGCAGACGATCGCCTCGTCCGGCAGCGCCGACGGGCCGAGCTGCACTGAATCTCCGGCGCCGGCCGGCAGGACCAGCGATTCGGGGGCGACGGGCGGCACGGACCCGGTGAAGGCCCGCAGCGTGCCGTACGCGTCGGCGTCGCCGACCAGGATGCCGCCGAGCAGCGTGCCGTCGCGGCCGATGACCAGCTTCTTGTACAGGCCGGCGCGGGAGTCGGAGTAGACGACGTCGAGGCAGTCCTCGGCGGCGCCGTGCGCGTCGCCGAAGGACGCGACGTCCACGCCGAGCAGCTTCAGCTTGGTGGAGAGGTCGGCGCCGGTGAAGGACAGCTGCTCCGACTCGTCGTCGGCGATGGTCGCGGCGGCCGTCTCGGCCTGCTCGTAGCCGGGGGCGACCAGGCCGTAGACCCGGCCGTCGGCGGCCAGGGCGCACTCGCCGATGGCGAACACGTGCGGGTCGCTGACCGTACGGCACTGCTCGTCGACCGCGATGCCGCCGCGTTCGCCCACGGTCAGGCCGCAGTCGCGGGCGAGCTGGTCGCGGGGGCGGACGCCGGCGCTGAACACGACCAGGTCGGTGGCGAGTTCGGAGCCGTCGGAGAGCCTCATGCCGGTGACCGCGCCGGACTCGTCGACCACGATCTCCTGGGTGCCCACGCCCGTGTGGACGGACAGGCCCATGTCCTCGATGGTGCGCAGCAGGGCCGCGCCGCCGCCCGCGTCGACCTGGACGGGCATCAGCCGGGGCGCGAACTCCACGATGTGGGAGGTCAGTCCGAGGCCCTTCAGGGCGCCCGCGGCCTCCAGGCCCAGCAGGCCGCCGCCGACCACCGCGCCGGTCGTCGCCGTCTCGGCGTACTTCTCGATGGCCAGCAGGTCGTCGATCGTGCGGTAGACGAAGCAGCCCTCGGCGTCCTTGTTCGGGACCGGCGGGACGAAGGGGAACGAGCCGGTGGCGAGGACGAGGGTGTCGTACGCGAAGACCCGACCGGAGCGGGCGACGACCTTCTTCGCCTCGCGGTCGACGGTCTCGGCCGGGTCGCCGATGTGGAGCTCGATGCCGTGCGTCTCGATGAACGCCATGTCGGTCATCGACAGGTCCTCGGCCGTCCTGCCCGAGAAGTACGAGGTCAGCGCCACGCGGTCGTATGCGGGCCGCGGCTCCTCGCACAGCACGACCACGCGGTGCGTGGCGGTCAGACCGCGCTCGGCGATCGCTTCGAGGAAGCGCTGGCCGACCATGCCGTGGCCGACGAGCACGATCGTGGGGGTGGCCCCCTCAGTGGCGGTCATCAGGTGCCTCCGTCGTTGGTGAGCAGGTGGAGCAGGGGGCCGCCGTCGGAGGGGAGCGGCTCTGCTCCCTCCCAGGCGCGCGCCAGCGCGCCGACGGTGCCGAGTTCGCCGACGAGGACCCCGCCGACCAGGCGGTCGTCGCGGACGACGACCTTGCGGTAGGTGCCGCGGGTGGCGTCGGCGAGCTGCACGACGTCGTCGCCCGGGCGGGGCTCGGTCTCGCCGAACGCGGCGAGGTCGAAGGCGCTGTTCCCGGCGAGGGTGAGCCGGGTGAGGGCGCGGGTGCCGGTGTAGCGGGCGTCCGGGTCCCCGGCCAGCGACGCGGCCAGCACGTCGGCCTGTTCCAGCGCCGGGGCGGCGAGACCGTACACGGTCCCGTCGTGCTGCGCGCAGTCGCCGACGGCCCGGATGTGCGGGTCGGACGTGAGCAGTCGGTCGTCGACGAGGACGCCCTTGTGGACGGCGATCCCGGCGGCCTTGGCGAGTCCGGTCCGGGGGGAGACCCCGCAGGCCAGCACCACCAGATCGGCGTCGAGGGCGTAGCCGTCGGCCATCTCGACCGACCGCACGGCGCCGCCGAGGCAGCGCACGTCGCGCACCCGGCACTCGGTGTGGACCTCGACTCCGAGGTCCTTCAGGTGCCGCTGCACCAGCCGGGAGGCGTTCGGGTCGAGCTGGCGTTCCATGAGGCGCTCGGCCTGCTGGGCGAGGACGACCTGGGCGCCGCGCATCGCGAGCGCGCGGGCCGCGGAGACCCCGAGGAGCCCGCCGCCGATGACGACCGCCCGCACCCCCGGCCGTACCGCCTTCGACAGGCCGAGGCAGTCGTCCATGGTGCGGAAGGCGTGGACGCCTTCCGGCAGGACGTGGTCGGGGGTGAACAGGCCGCGCAGGGGCGGCAGGACCGGGTTGGAGCCGGTGGCCAGGACCAGCGTGCCGTAGGCGATCTCCGAGCCGTCCGCGCACGCGAGGACCCGGCGGTCGCGGTCGATGCCGGTGACCTTGGCCCGGACCTGTCCGGCGGGCGTGGGCAGCGCGATCACGTCGGGCGAGTAGCGGCCGGCCAGCACCTCGGCGAGCAGGACACGGTTGTAGGGCCGGTGCTCCTCGTCGCCGACGAGCAGCGCGGGCACGCCCAGCTCGCCGAGCCGGCGGGCGAGTCGTACGCCCGCGAGGCCGGCGCCGAGCACCACCACACGCGAATTCGAGGTCATGTCAGGAGCGTGCGGTGCCGAGGTTACCCGGCCGCATCACCGTTGTTTCCCGCGAGGAACGCTGCCCTCAGCGGGGCCCCGGCCCAGGTGTGAGGGTTCCCGCGCCGCCGGAGTCCCCCAGGTGCGTGGCTGGTACATGTACTGGCGTGATCGGTCCGACCGGCTCCGGCGCGGGTTCCGCGACGGCGCGCGGCACGGAGTGGCGCGGGGCGGGAGGTCTCAGCGGCTGCCGGTGAGATGGGCGAACACGACCACGTTCCCCTGGTAGCCGGTCGACTTCGAATAGCCTCCGCCACAGGTGATCACCCGCAACTCGGGCCGGTCCGCGGCGCCGTACACCTTCGCGTCGGGGAAGTCGCGAGCTTGGTAGACCTCCACGGCGTCCACCGTGAACACGGCGACGCGCCCGTCGCGCCGGTCCACCTCGACGGCGCTGCCCTTGCGCAGGGCGCCCAGATCGTAGAAGACGGCGGGGCCGTCGGCGTTGTCCACATGGCCGGCGACGATCGCCGTGCCCGTCTCGCCGGGGGTGGTGCCGGCCTCGTACCAGCCGGCGAGGTTCTTCTTCTCGGCGGGCGGGACGTCGAGACTGCCGGAGGCGGTCAGGGCGAGGCCGGTCAGGGGGGCGTCCACGTGGATCGAGGGGATGCGGACGCGGTCGGGCGCGGAGGGCGGCAGCGCCGGCGCGGACCGGCCGGGCCGCTGCGGACCGTCGGAGCGGGCCTGGGCCGCGGACGGCTGCGGCGGGGCGTGCGTCTCGGCGCCGCTGTGCAGCAGCCATGCGCCGCAGCACAGGGAGGCCGCGGTGACGGCCGCTATGGCGGTGTTTCCGACCCTGCGCATGCGGTCCCCCTCTTGTGCGGCTGCTGCCTCGATCGTGATGAACGGGTGACCCCGTGCCCCCCTCCGGGCCGCGAGGGGCGTCGGGCCCGGAGGGGGAGGGGACATGCGGTACCGGCTGACGGACGGCGGAGGGTGTCCGTCAGATCCCGTCGCCTCTCGCCCGGCGATGCAGGAGCCAGGTACCGCCCGCGGCGGCGACGGCGAGAGCCGCCACACCGGCCGCGGTCTGAACGGGGTCGGGGCCCAGAGCGCCGCCGACCCCCGTCTTGACACTTCCGCGCGGAGTCACCGGCTGCCGGTCCGAGGCCAGCACGACCACCAGGTCCCCGGTGATCCGCCGACCGTCCCCGGCGCACTCCGCGACGATCTCGTACGTGCCCGGCTGCGCGCTCGGCGGCACCCGGAACTGCCCGACGGCCTCGCCCTCGTGCGTGGTGGGCGCGAGCGTGAAGCGACCCGCGCCCACCGCCCCGGCGTCGCCCGCCGCCGACTCGCCGTCCCCGCACGCCGCCGTGTTCACCGAGGCCTGTCCGCCGGGCACGGCCGTGGAGGGGTACACCTCAAGCTGCCCGCCGGGGGAGGCGGCGCCGACGCCCGCGGCATGGGCGGGCGCACCGGCCACGGCCGCCGCGGCGACGGCGAGCGCCGCGCCGGCCAGCGCACGCGCGGTACGGCCGAGGGCGCTGCCGGCGGCGCCATGGACGGCACCGCGGACGGCGCTGCGGGCGGTACGACGGACCTGACGACGGGTGGTACGGCGGGCGGTGTGCCGGGCGGTACGTCGTCGCATCGGTGCTCCTTCGAGCTCTTCGAGAATCCCTGCCCCTCCGAGGTAAGTCGCCGCGCGGTGAGCGCGCTTGCTGATGGTGTGTCAGGAATGGGGTGAATGGGTGTCAGATCGCGGCGGACCGGACGTCTCGCGACGTCGTTTCAGCAGGTCATCGGCGTATCGACGGCCGAGTGCGGAAAAAGTTTCCGCAGGGCGTGTGAACGGGTGAGGGGTCACCGGCGGGCGAGCCAGTCCCCGCCCTCGATCGGCTTGGCGCGGGCCCGCAGACCGGCGGCGACGGCGGGTGCGGCGACGTACACCCAGGCGCGCACGGGGGCGGAACCGTCCACGCGGGCCACCTCGCGCGCGACGCGCTCGTAGAGGTTGCGCGGGTCGCCCGGCACGTACTCCTCCAGCCGGTCGAGCTCGGCGAGCAGTCGGGCGTACGCCTCCGGACGGGCCGTCACGAGCTCCCCGGCGACGGTCGCGGCCGCCTCGCCCGGCGACTCGACCGCGTAGGGGTAGCCGGGCCCGTCGTACAGCAGCGCTCCCGTCAGCCGGGCCGGCTCCTCGCGGAGGGTGCGGCCGCGCAGGAGGAGGTCGTGGTTGACCTCGCCGGGCCGGAGCGTGCCGTAGACGAAGAAGGGGAGTTCGGGGGCGATCACGCAAACGATTCTCTCCCCTCACCGGCCCCTCACCGGTCCATTGCGCATGCGCTATGGACATGACATGTCATGCCCTCTTAAATGCCAGGACGACATCAGCGCCACCTCCACAGGCCGCTCACAGGCCACCCCCACACGCGCCCCCCACGGCGCCTTCCCGAGGAGACCGAAGACACTGATGAGTCGGATACGGCAGCACGTCCGAGGTTCCCGTCTCGCCACCGCCGGCATCGCCGCCACCACGGCCACGCTCCTGGCCGCCGTACTCTCCCCGGCCGCCGGCGCGGCCGACAGACCGACCAGGGCGACCGCGCTCGACAACGCCGCGGCGGTCCTCGCCGGCCACGCGGCCGCGCTGGGCCTCAGTTCCCTGCAGGGCACGTCCGTGAGCGACGTGGTCGTCGACAAGGACGGCGCCCAGCACGTCCGCTACGACCGCACCTACCGCCGACTCCCCGTCCTGGGCGGCGACTTCGTCGTCCACCTCGGTCGCGACGGGGCGTTCCGCGGCGCCGACCGGGCGACGCGGGCGGCGATCTCGCTGGCGAGCATCACCCCGAAGGTGTCGGCGCCCAAGGCCGCCGACGCAGCCGTCAACGCTCTGCGCGCGGCCAACCTGGGGGAGTCGCTCAAGCAGGTGAAGGCCAAGCCGCAGCTCGTCGTCGACGCCCTGCACGGCGCCCCGAAGCTGGCCTGGCGGACGAACGTCGTCGCTCTGGACTCGCTGGGCAACCCGGTGGCCCGCGCGGTGCTCACCGACGCCCGCACCGGCGCGCAGATCGACGCCTGGGACACGATCGAGACGGCCACCGGCGACGGCAAGTCCCTGTACGGCGGCACGGTCCCGCTGGAGACGACCCTCTCGGGATCGACGTACCAGCTCAAGGACCCCACGCGCGGCAACACGTACACGGGCGACGCGGCCAACAAGACCGACCTGTGCATCTTCGGCATCTGCATCAGCCGCGCCCCCGCCACCCTCTTCACGGACGCGGACAACCACTGGGGCACCGGCGCCTCCGCGGACCGCTCCACGGCGGCGGTGGACGCCCAGTACGGCACCGACGCGACCTGGGACTACTACAAGAACGTCCACGGCCGCAACGGCATAGCCAACGACGGCAAGGGCTCCTACAACCGCGTCCACTACGGCACCAGCTACAACAACGCCTTCTGGGACGACAGTTGCTTCTGCATGACATACGGCGACGGCGACGGCACCCAGATGGGCCCGCTGGTGGCCCTGGACGTGGCGGGCCACGAGATGTCCCACGGCGTGACCTCGAAGACCGCCAAGCTGACCTACTCGGGCGAGTCTGGCGGCCTCAACGAGGCGACCTCCGACATCTTCGGCTCGCTCGTCGAGTTCCACGCGGGCAACACGCAGGACGTCGGTGACTACCTGATCGGCGAGAAGATCGTCCGCTCCGGCTTCGGCAAGGACGCCCTGCGCTACATGGACAAGCCCAGCAGGGACGGCAAGTCCGCGGACTACTGGAGCAGTTCGGTCGGCAGCCTCGACGTCCACTACTCCTCCGGCGTGGCCAACCACTTCGCCTATCTCCTCGCCGAGGGCAGCGGCGCCAAGACCGTCAACGGCGTCTCCTACAACTCCCCGACGTCCAACGGCTCCACGGTCACCGGCATCGGCCGCGACAAGCTCGGCGCGATCTGGTACCGCGCCCTGACCGTCTACATGACGTCCTCGACGAACTACGCCGGCGCCAGGACCGCGACCCTGAACGCGGCCAAGGACCTCTACGGCGCGGGCAGCACCGAGTACAACGCGGTGGCGGCGGCCTGGAGCGCCGTCAACGTGAACTGAGAGCCACCCTGCCCCGGACGCACGCGGCCGCTCCGGTCCCGAGCCGGGACCGGAGCGGCCGTCAGCCGGTGGCCCCCTTCAGCAGTTCTTGGACGGGCACTTCCGAATCGACGTAGGCCTCGCTGAGGCCGTACCGGTGCTCCTCTTGGTCAGGCTTGAGGTTCAAGTAGTTGTCATAGGGTGTGCCTTTCTCTTTTCCGAAGAAATCGACCGGCGAAATGCGAACCAGAGGTTTTATTTCCGGCGCCCAGAAGGCCACCACGTACCTCGGATTGCGTGTCAAGTTGATCAGGTTGTCGTTGTAGCGCACTCTGCCGTGATAGATCAAGTAATCGTCGGCGCACTTCGTTCGTGGACAGTAGTATTTCCCTTCACTCTTTTCCCAGGATGATTTTCGGTCCGTGAAGTCGTCGTCCACCTTCCCGCGGTCCTGCCTCAGGAAGGCAAATTTCAGAGTGGCGTGCAAATTCTTGAACTTGGTGTCCTTGGGAAGCGTGATCGTCGTCTCGGCCTTGATTTGCTGTCCAGGGGAAAACCTGGTGCCTGGCCCACTGAAGGGCCCTGACGCGACCACCGTTTCCTCGGCCGATGCCGTGTACCGTTCGGTGATCGCAAAGTCCTCCGACCACTCGTCCAGGCCTTCGCCCGCGTGGGAGAACTTGGCGGAGCGTCCGAATACGGTGAAGTCGTCCACCACGATATAGGCGGGGATCGCTCCGTCATTCTTGGCGTAAAGCGTGAGCGGGATTTGCACGAAGGGCAGGTCGGGTGAGGTCTGCGGCTTTCCGAACTGCGCGTTGAGGATGAAGTGAACGGGGGCCGAAACGGGCTGATAGAGTATGGAATAGCCCAGGCTGACCGCTGTCAGAACGGCGGTGGCGGTCACCCCGGCCGCGAATTTCCTGGGGTGTGGTATCCCTCTCCATACCCTTTCGTTGACGAGGAGCCAGGAGGCCCACAGCGACCAGACCCACAGCGAAACGAATGCCAGCAGGCCGGATATGAACTCTCGCTCCTGAAGCCACAGGAAGAGCAGGAGGCTTGTGGTGGCCAGGGTCATGAGCACCGCGAGAAGGACCAGTGCTCCGGACAGCCGGCTCTGCCGGCGCCCCCAGTAGTCGACGACCGCGGGCGCTGCGACGGCCTGTACCGCAGCCGCCAGGAGGAACAGGACGCCGACCAGTCGCTGTGCGAAGGTGAGTGCCCCCAGGGCGTCCGGCCAGCCGATGACGGCGTGCAGCGCCATGGAGGCGAGCAGCCCGAGGAGCATGGGTGCGATGACTCCGTACCGGTGCCAGCGTCTGTCGGGCCATGTCTTGCTGTCGCCGCCGCGCCAGTACACGCATGACGGGTTCTCCGGGTCCGTGTCGTCCGGATGGCCGAAGCGACGGAGCAACTTCCGCAGCTCACCCAGAGACCAGGCGCTGCCCACCGGGTTGCCGTTGATGGTGACCCTGCGAAGACCGCGTCTGTCAGGGGGGTCGACGACCACCCATGGCCGTATGCTCATGGAGCCACTTTCAGCTGGCCGTCGGCCCTGTGCACGCCGGGCTGCCGCGATCGAGTGAAGCCGGGGCGTCCCGCCGGACCTTGGGTCACGACGCCCCTGAACTCCACAATGCCGTCGTGGGCGAGTACACGGCATGCGCTCGTGGGACGTCGCACGTGCGTGGAGTGCCGCCCGCGCCCGATGGCGGTCATGCCGTGCGGGTCGCCGTCGGGGCCGTGGTCGCCGCGTCGACGGGCGAGCTGACGCTCTACGGGTTTCGTGCGTCGTCGGCGTGGGTGCTGTGAGCGCCTACGACGTCATCGGGATGCTGCGCGCCCCGTGTCCTGCGGCGCACCTGCGCGGCCGACGGGCGCGGTGATGGGGATCCTGGTGAGGAAAACTTGCTTCCCTGGGGCTGGATCACCCGTTACGCTCCCCCCGCGCGCATCCCGCGTGAGCAGGGAGTACCGGGGGTAATTGGGGTCATGGGGGACATGAGCGAAGAAGTTGCCGCGCCCGAAAAGGGTCCGAACCCGTGGGCTCAGGCGATAGCGGCGCTGGTCGTGGTCGGCGCGCTGGGGGGCGCGCTGTTCGTGCTCCAGAAGAACGACGCCAAGGCCGCCGACAAGCCGGCGACCTGCTCGGTCGACGACGCGGACGAGAAGGCCGCGGCGGTCGCGAAGGCGGCGCACCGCGTCTCCGGGACGCAGCTGTGCACGGCGCTGAACCGGGCGGACCTGCCGGCGCTCCTCGGGACGCCGAGCGAGCGCGCGCTGACCGCCTACGGCAGCGACGGCTCGGTCGGCACGGGCGGCAAGCAGGTCCCGACACCTGAGGCGACCGTCCAACTAGACACCTACACCGTGCAGTTGTCGCGGTCCTACGACCGCTTCCCGATCACCGGGATGGCCGACCTGCTGACCGAGGCGCGGGCACAGACGGTCGCCGGCCACCCCGCGGTGCTCTACTCGACGCAGACGATCGCCATCCGCTTCAACCTCGGCGGCGGCAAGTCGGAGAGCGGCCCCGGCGGCATCGCCCGGGCTCTGGTCGTCGCCCCGGACACCAAGGACCGCGGCGGCTCGTACGAGCTGACCATCTGGCGCCAGGACCATGTGCGACCGGACGACACGGCACTGCTGCGCATCGCGCAGCTCGTCCTGCCCTCGGTCCCGGGCTGGGCGACGGCCGGCTGACGATCGTAGGGCGGTGGCCGTCGGGTCCGCCTCGCGGCTGACGCACGCGCCGAAGGCCGGCGCCCCCGCGGGGGCGCCGGCCTTCTCGTGACCGGGCGGGAGCCGTGCAGGTCCCGGACGACCGGCAGGGGCCTCAGGCGACCGGCAGGCCCCGGGCGACCGTCTCCGGCTCCTCCGCCTGTTCCGCGATCTCAGCCTCTTCCGCGATCTCCGCCCCTTCCAGGACCTCCGGAGTCTGCGCGGTCTCCGGGATCTCCGGGATCTCCGGGATCTCTGCCTGGTTCCCGGCGGCGGCCTGCTGTGTCCTGCCGTCCCGCATCACCAGCGTCGCCAGGATCGCCGCCGCCAGGACGCCGATCGCGCTCACCGTGAACGTCGTCGTCATCGCGTCGGTGAAGGCCTCCCGGGCGGCCCGGACCAGGCTCGCGTCCTGGCCGCCCACCGCCAGCGCCCCGCCGATCGACCGACGAGCCGCCTCGGGAGCGTCGGCCGGCATCTCGGCGGTGAAGCCGCTGGTCAGCAGGGAGCCGAGGATCGCGATGCCGAGGGCGGTGCCGGCCTGCTGGATGGTGTCGTTGAGGGCCGAGCCGACGCCGGCCTTGTCCTCGGGGATGGTGCTCATCAGCGCGCCGACGGCGGCCGGCATGGCCATGCCCGCGCCGACGCCGAGCAGTCCGAGGGCGATCGCCGGGACGGTGAAGCCCGAGTCGGCGTCGACCGTCGTCAGCAGGGCGAAGCCGGAGGCCATCACGAGCATGCCGGCCAGGATCACGAACCGGTTGCCGATCCTCGCGGCCAGTTTCATGCCCGCGCCGTTGCCGATCAGTGCGGCCACGGCGAACGGCAGGAAGGCGAGGCCCGCCTCGACGGGGGAGTAGCCGAGGACGAACTGCAGGTACTGGGTGAGAACCAGCAGCAGACCGCCGTTGCCGATCTGGACCAGGGCCAGCGAGAGCGAACCGCCGCTGAAGTTGCGGTGCTTGAACAGGACCAGCGGGACCATCGGCGAGGAGGTGACGTTCTCCCAGACCACGAAGCCCGCCAGGCCGACGACGGCGGTCAGCAGGGCGACGGTCGAACGGCCGCCCAGCGCGCCGTGCTGCGGGAGCTCGATGATCCACCAGACGAGGGCGGTCATGCCGATCGCGGACAGCACCGCGCCCAGCGGGTCGGGCTTCTGCCACGGCGCCTTGGACTCCGGCATCAGGATCACGGCGGCGACCATCGCCAGGAGGACGACCGGGACGTTGACGAAGAAGACGGAGTGCCAGGAGAAGTGGTCGATCAGCACGCCGCCCAGGACCGGGCTGCCGACCAGGCCCAGCATCGACACCGAGCCCCAGATCGCCATCGCCCTGCCGCGTTCCTCCTCGTCGAAGACGGTGATGAGGATCGAGAGGGTGGACGGCATGATCAGCGCCCCGCCGACGCCCATCGCGGTGCGCACGGCGATCACCTCGCCGGGCGCGGAGCATATCGTCGCGGCCAGTGAGGCCGCGCCGAAGACCGCCAGGCCCAGGAGCATCACCTTGCGGCGGCCGAAGCGGTCGCCGAGGCTTCCGGAGGTCAGCAGCAGGCCGGCGAAGACCAGGATGTAGGAGTCGAGGATCCACTGGGTGTCCTGGGCGTCGGCGCCGAGGTCCTCGGTCATCGCGGGCACGGCCACGGTCAGCGCCATGCTGTCGATCGTCAGCACCAGCGTGCTCAGGCACAGCACGACGAGGATCCACCAGCGGCGTGGATTACGGGTTTCCATGGCGTCCTGTCCCTTCGTGGTGCGCGCACGGTGTCCCCCGCTTGCGCACACTGTTCCGGTTGATGCGTACAGCGTTCCGTTCGGTGCGCACACTGTACGCAGAGCGGAACGGTGTGCGCAAGTAAGGAACTCTGTACGCTGGAAGCGCACGATGTACGCCCGGCGGCTGCCGAGAGGCCGCCGACCCGCCACCGACCCGCAGGGAGTGGAACCGTGACCGCGAGGACGAAGAACGCCGATCCCGTCCCGTCCGTCTGGACCAGGCAGCGCCGTGAGCCCGACCAGCCCGCGCTCAGCCGGGACGCGATCGTGCGCGAGGCGGTGGCCATGCTGGACGCGGACGGCATCGAGGCGCTGAGCATGCGCAAGCTGGGCGCCCGGCTGAACGCGGGCGCGACCTCCCTCTACCGGCACGTCGCCACCAAGGACGAGCTGATGGAGCTGGCCGTGGACGAGGTCGCCGCGGAGATCCGGGTGCCGGAGGCCGGCGCCCCCGACTGGCGGGCCGCCGTCACCGAGGCGGCCGCCGCCTTCCGCGCGACAGGCCTGCGTCACCCCTGGCTGTCCTCGGTCCTGGGCCAGGCCGGTCTCGCCTACCTGGGACCCAACCTCATGTCCTTCTCGGAGCGCCTGGCCGCGCTGTTCACGGCCGCCGGCTTCCCGGAGCCGAGCCGCGCCATCGACACAGTCCTGTCCTACGTCATCGGCATGAGCACCACCGAGGCCGCCTGGCTCACCACCGTCGCGCGCTCGGGCGAGAGCGAGGCCGACTTCATCGCCCGCCTCATGCCGGCCGCGCAGCAGGCCGCGGCCGGACACGAGCATCTCGCCGACGGCTACGCGGTCACCGCCGCGGCGGCGACCGATCCGGCGGCCCTGCGCGACGAGAAGTTCCACTACGGCCTGCGGGTCGTCCTGGACGGCCTGGCCCTGCGCCTGCCCGCCTGAGGACTGCCGTTCGGCTCACCCCCGCAGACGAGGAGGCGTCCCCGCTCGCCTACTCGGCGAGTTCCAGGCGTACCGCGCAGGACTTGAACTCCGGCATGCGGGAGGTGGGGTCCAGGGCCGGGTTGGTGAGGGTGTTGGCGCGGCCCTCGCCCGGCCAGTGGAACGGCATGAAGACGGTGTCCGGGCGGATGCCCGTGGTGATCCGGGCGGGGGCGACGGCCCGTCCGCGCCGGGACACGACGGCCAACCGGTCGCCCTCGGCCGCCCCGAGCCGCGCGGCCAGCCGGGGGTGCAGCTCCACGAACGGGCCCGGGGCGGCGGCGTTCAGCTCGTCCACGCGCCGGGTCTGCGCGCCGGACTGGTACTGCGCGACGACCCGCCCGGTGGTGAGCAGCACGGGGTAGTCGTCGTCCGGCTCCTCGGCGTTCGGGCGGTGCGAGACCGGCACGAAGCGGGCCCGGCCGTCCGGTGTGGCGAACCGGTCGAGGAAGAGCCGGGGCGTGCCGGGCGCGGGTTCGTCGTCGCGTGCCGGGCAGGGCCAGAACACCCCGTCCTCCTCGGCGAGCCTGCGGTAGGTGATCCCGGAGTAGTCCGCCACGCCGCCCGCGCTGGCCCGTCGCAGTTCCTCGAAGACCTCCTCGGGCTCGACCGGGAAGCCCTTCTCCACGCCCAGTCGGGCCGCCAGCTCGTGCAGCACCTCCAGGTCGCTGTGCACCCCGTCCGGGGCGGTGACCGCCTGCCGGCGCAGCAGGACCCTGCCCTCCAGACTGGTGGTCGTCCCCGTCTCCTCCGCCCACTGGGTGACCGGCAGGACGACGTCCGCGAGGGCCGCCGTCTCCGACAGCACGACGTCGCAGACGGCGAGGAAGTCGAGGGATCCGATGCGCTCCTCGATGTGCGCGGCGTGCGGCGCCGACACCACCGGGTTCGACCCCATGAGCAGCAGCGCGCGGATGTCCGTGCCCAGCGCGTCCAGCAGCTCGTAGGCGCTGCGTCCGGGGCCGGGCAGGGAGTCGGGGTCCACGCCCCACACCTCGGCCACGTGCGCCCGCGCCGCCGGGTCGTCCAGCTTGCGGTAGCCGGGGAGCTGGTCGGCCTTCTGGCCGTGCTCGCGTCCGCCCTGTCCGTTGCCCTGGCCGGTCAGACAGCCGTAGCCGCTGAGCGGCCGTCCCGCCCGGCCCGTCGCCAGGCACAGGTTGATCCACGCGCCGACCGTGTCGGTCCCCTTGGACTGCTGCTCGGGCCCGCGCGCGGTGAGCACCATCGCGGCCTCGGGCTCGCAGAACAGCCGTACGGTCTCCCGCAGTTGTGGAACGGACACCCCCGTGATCCGTTCCACGTACTCCGGCCAGTGGGCCATGGCGGCCGCCCGGGCCTCCTCCCAGCCGACGGTGCGCTCACGCACGTACTCCTCGTCGACCCGCCCCTCGGCCACGATCAGGTGCAGCAGTCCGAGCGCCAGCGCGAGATCCGTGCCGGGCCGGGGCGCGAGGTGCAGGTCGGCCTGTTCGGCGGTCTTCGTGCGGCGCGGGTCGATCACGATCAACGTGCCGCCGTTGTCGCGCAGTTCGCTGAAGAACCGCAGCGAGGGCGGCATGGTCTCGGCGAGGTTGGACCCGACGAGGATCACGCACCCGGTCCGCGGGACGTCCTCCAGCGGGAAGGGCAGCCCCCGGTCGAGCCCGAACGCCCTGACGCCGGCCGCCGCGGCGGACGACATGCAGAAGCGGCCGTTGTAGTCGATCTGCGAGGTGCCGAGCACGACCCGCGCGAACTTGCCGAGCGTGTACGCCTTCTCGTTGGTCAGTCCGCCGCCGCCGAACACGCCGAGGGCGTCGGCCCCGTGCTCGTCCCGCACCCGGCCCAGTTCCCCGGCGATCCGGTCCAGCGCCTCCTCCCAGGTGGCGGGGACGAGCGAGCCCCCGGAACGCACCAGGGGAGAGGTCAGCCGCACCGCCGAGGAGAGCACCGCGGGCGCCGTGCGGCCCTTCCCGCACAGCGCGCCCCGGTTCACCGGGAAGTCGGGGCGCTCGACCACCTCGACGCCACCCGTGGGCAGAGGCGACAGGGCCATCCCGCACTGCAGGGCGCAGTACGGGCAGTGGGTGGGCGTCGAGGCGGTCTGCATGCGTTTCAGCGTGCTTCGGCCGTGTTACGCGCCGTGCGGTCTCCTGTTACGGCGGTGTGGTGGTGCCCTCCCCGCCCGTCGCCGGCCCGAGTGAGGAGCACCGCGACGGGCGCACAGCACCCCACGGGAGTCGTCGTGGACCGTGCGGAAGTTGCCGCTGCGGCGAAAGCCGCCACACGTGACTCATTCCCTGTCGGTAGTTGGCCGGTCACACCTGGTTGAAAGGTGAAGGGGCGGCAGTACAGTCGACGCTCACCCTTTCGCACGGCATCGCACGACCCCGCACGGCGTTCGAAATCCCGGGCATGCCGCCGCCCCGGCCATGTCACCGACACTCGAAGCTGCCTGGAGGTCTCTCCATCATGCCTCTGCGCCACCTCACCCCCCGCGACCGGCGTCTCTTCCGGCAGTACGGCCACGGCCCGGCCGTCCCCGTCCCGGATCAGCTGATCCACCGCGCCGTCGAACGCAACGCGCTCGCCTTCCCGCACGCGATCGCCGTGGAACACGAGGGCGCGACCCTCACCTACGCGCAGCTCGACCGCCGCGCCGACGCCCTCGCCGCCCGGCTG
Source organism: Streptomyces hayashii (assembly GCF_024539815.1). GTDB lineage: Bacteria > Actinomycetota > Actinomycetes > Streptomycetales > Streptomycetaceae > Streptomyces > Streptomyces hayashii. The sequence goes on along the minus strand of NZ_JAHHIU010000090.1, from coordinate 73,438 downwards.
GCCCGCGAGGGCGTCCGCCCCGGCGACCACGTCGGTCTCTTCGTCCGGCGTTCGGCGGCGATGGCGGTGGGCCTGCTCGCCGTCCTGAAGGCGGGCGCGGCCTACGTCCCCCAGGACATCGGCATCACCCCCCGCGGCCAGCTCGACCACGTGGTCCGCACCGCGGCGACCGCCGTCGTCCTCACCCTGCGCGAACACGCGTCGAAGGTCCCGCCCGGCCCGCGCACGATCGCCCTGGACGATCCCTTCGACGGCCCTCGCGGGGGCTCCTCCGACGGCTCCTTCGCCGACCCCCCGGGCGACTCCGCGCGCGACTCCTTCGCCGGGCCCGCCGGGCCCGGCCCGGCCCCTCGCCGCGACGTCACCCCCGAAGACGGCTGCTACGTCCTGTTCACCTCGGGCACGACCGGCCGCCCCAACGGCGTGAAGGTCACCCACCGCAACGTCGCCAACCTCCTCCTGACCGTCCCCGGCGACCTGGGCATCCGTCCCGGCGACCGGGTGGCCCAACTCCTCAACATCGCCTTCGACATGGCCGCCTGGGAGATCCTGGGCTGCCTCACGCACGGCGCCACCCTGGTCGTCCGGGGCAGGGACGTCGCCACGGCCGCGCGCACGGCCACCGTGCTGATCGCCACCCCGACCGTCCTGTCCGGCATCGACCCGGCGGCCTGTCCACGGGTGCGCGTGGCGGCCGTCGCCGGGGAGCCCTGTCCGCGTCCGCTGGCCGATCGCTGGGCGCGCCGCGCGGACTTCTTCAATTGCTGCGGTCCCACCGAGACGACGATCGTCAACACGATGAGCCGTCACGACCCGGCCGCCCCGCTGCTGACGATCGGCCGCCCCACCCCCAACAACACGGTGTACGTCCTCGACGCCGACCGCCGCCCTCTGCCGATCGGCGAGGCCGGCGAGATGTGGGCGGGCGGCGCCTGCGTCTCCGCGGGCTATCTGGCCAACGAGCCGCTGAACGCCGAGAGATACGCCCCCGACCCCTTCCTCGGCGGCGACCACCGGATGTTCCGCACCCGCGACCTCGGCCGCTGGACCGCCGACGGCGAGCTGGAGCATCTCGGCCGCACCGACGACCAGGTCAAGGTGCGCGGCTTCCGGGTCGAGCTGGACTCCGTGTCCTCGGTCCTGGAGGGCGTCCCGGGCTGCGCCCGTGCGGTGACCCTCCGGCGGGACGCCCGCACCCTGGTCTCCTTCGTCTGTCCGGCGGACGTCGATCCGGCAGCGGCTCGTCGCGCGGTCGCGGAGGCGCTGCCGTACTACTGCGTGCCCGAAAATGTCATGCCCCTGCCATTCCTGCCGGAGACCGACCGCGGCAAGATCGACAAACAGGCGCTGCTGCGACTGGCCCAGGAGCGGTCGGCGGTGGGCGCCCGGTGACGACCTCGCTGAACCGCACCGGCACCCGACTCCCGCCTCCCGTGGGGGCCTTGCGCCGCCTGCTCAAACACCCCCGGCTGATGCACCACAACCGCCTCGCGGCCCTGGTCGTCGTCCTCAACCTGGGATACGCGTACGCGGGCCGTCCGCTGTCCGACCGGTCCCTGGGCCACGCCGCTCTCGCCAACCTCGCGCTGGCCGTGCTGATCCGCCAGCAGTACGTCGTCAACCTTCTCTTCCGGCTGGCGACCTCGGCTCCGACGCACTGGCCGTTGCGGCTGCGCTGGACGCTCGGCAAGGTCTACCACTTCGGCGGACTGCACGTGGGCGGGGCGCTGGCCGGAGCGGCCTGGTTCCTGACGCTCACGCTGAGGACGACCGACGGGCCCCTGGCGGCCGTGAACTGGACGCTGACCGTCCTCCTCGCGGTGATCGTCGCGACGGCGCTGCCCCCCTTCCGCTCCCGCCGCCACGACGCCTTCGAGAGGATCCACCGCTTCGGCGGCTGGAGCGCCCTCGCCCTCTTCTGGACGCACACCCTGCTGACGGCCCCGGGTCCCCTGTCCCTGGCGGTCCTCGCGCTCGTGACGTTCAGCGTGGCGCTGCCCTGGCTGCGGCTGCGCCGGGTGGACGTCCGCACCGAACGCCCGTCCAGACATGTGGCGTTGGCTCGCTTCGACCACGGCGTGACCCCGTTCGCCGGCTCCTCGACCGCGATCAGCCGCAGTCCGCTCAAGGAGTGGCACTCGTTCGCGAACGTCCCGGCCCCGGGCGAGTCCGGCTTCCGGCTCACGATCTCCCGGGCGGGCGACTGGACCGGCTCCTTCATCGACGACCTGCCGTCGAAGGTGTGGACGAAGGGCATCACCACCGCCGGCGTCGCCAACATCGAGGTCCTGTTCACGAAGGTGGTGTACGTGGCGACGGGCAGCGGCATCGGCCCCTGCCTGCCCCACCTGCTGGCCGCCCAGGTGCCCTCCCGCCTGGTCTGGGCGACGCGCGATCCCCGTACGACCTACGGCGACGCCCTCGTCGACGAGATCCTCGCCGTCCAGCCGCAGGCCGTCGTCTGGGACACCTCCCGCGACGGCAAGCCCGACATGGTCGCGCTCGCCTACGCCGCGTACCGCGACTTCGGCGCGGAGGCCGTGATCTGCATCTCCAACAAGAAGCTGACCTGGCAGGTCATCCACGGGCTGGAACGACGCGGAATTCCGGCGTACGGCGCGATCTGGGACTCGTGAGGACGACGAGAGCGACGGGACGGCGAGAACGACGGGACGGCGACGACTACGAGACGGCGATGGCCACGAGAACGGCGAAGAAGCCGGAGACCGTGAGGGGAACGAGCCCGTGACGGCGATGGAGACGGCGACGGAGACGGAGACGGAGACGATGGACAACCTGAAGCTGGAACGCGAGGGCGCGGTCGTGACCGTACGCCTGAACCGCCCGCACGTGCTCAACGCGCTGAGTTCCGCGCTGCTCGCCGAACTCCTCGCCGCCCTGCGCCCGTTGGAAGCGGACCCGGCTGTCGGCTGCCTGGTCGTCACCGGGTCGGAGCGGGCCTTCGCCGCCGGGGCCGACATCAGGGAGATGGCGGCGAGGACGGCCGTGGAGATGGCGCAGGAGGACTGCTTCCGGGAGTGGGAGGAGTTCGCCGATCTGCGCACCCCGAAGATCGCGGCGGTGAACGGCGTCGCCCTGGGCGGAGGGTGCGAGCTGGCGATGATGTGCGACCTCGTGATCGCGGGGGAGTCCGCGGTGTTCGGTCAGCCGGAGATCGGACTCGGGGTGATCCCGGGGATCGGCGGCACCCAGCGGCTGACCCGGCTGATCGGCCGGGCCAAGGCGATGGACCTCGTCCTCACCGGCCGCACGATGGACGCACGGGAGGCGGAGGCGTGCGGCCTGGTCTCCCGCGTGGTGCCCGACGAACGGGTCCTGCCCGAGTCGCTGGCCGCGGCGGCGACCATCGCCTCGTACGGCCGCGCCGCCGTCCGCGCGGCCCGCGAGTGCGTCGACCACGCCCTGGAGAGCGGCCTGCGCGACGGCATCCGCTACGAGCGCCGCGTGTTCCACGCCCTGTTCGCGACCGAGGACCAGAAGGAGGGAATGGCCGCGTTCCTGGAGAAACGCCCCCCGGTGTTCCGGGGACGATGACGGCGGCCGGCGGGGTCACCCCGTGGAGCCGAGGGCTCGGGCCACGCCTCGTTCCTTCGGCCCGAGGAAGCGGGGGTCCGGCTCGAACACCGCGTCCAGGGCTGCCTTGCCGGCCGCGAAGATCTCCCGCGCGCCCCCGTAGTACCAGGTCACGTCGTGTTTCGCGTCGACTCCGACGCCGTAGGACTGCACCCCCGCCGCCTCGCACAGGGCGACCGCCCGTCGGATGTGGAAGCCCTGGCTGATCAGCACGGCCCGGTCGACGCCGAAGATCTTCTTGGCGCGCACGCACGAGTCCCAGGTGTCGAACCCGGCGTAGTCGCTGACGATCCGCGCGTCGGGAACGCCGTGCCGGGTGAGATAGGCGCGCATCGCGTCGGGCTCGTCGTAGTCCTCGCGGCTGTTGTCGCCGGTGACGAGGACGACCTCGATCCGGCCCGCGCGGTACAGCTTCGCCGCCGCGTCCAGCCGGTGCGCGAGATACGGAGACGGCTCGCCGTCCCACAGCCCGGCGCCGAACACCACGGCGACCTCGGTGCGCGGCGCGTCGTCGGCCGTGCCCAGCCGCCCGGCCGTGGACACGTACAGCCAGGTGGCCGGCAGCAGCGCCAGCACGCACCCGGCCATCACGGCCTGCACCCAGCGGCGCCGACCGGCGCGGGTGCGCGGCAACCGCGGCCGACGGATGTTCATACGGTGTCCCCCAGGATCCACAAGGCCGAACAGGCCGAGCACGTCGAGCAACCGAGCACGTCGAGCAGGTCGAGCAGGTCGAGCAACAGCCGAACGGGCCGACAGGCTCTTCGGCCGGAAAGACGCAGTCCGCGGTGATCCGGTTCGCGTCCGCACGACGCGCAGTACCTCACACCGGCGCCGGGCCCGCCGTGAACGGCCGGAAAACACTCGTGACGGTCAGGCAACGGCGGTGCAACCTCGTGCCGTCAGGATGGATGCATGAGCCAGCCAAGCCTCGTCCAGCTCGACGCCCGCCGGCGCGCCTGCCGGCCCACGCTGGTCGTCGTCGCTCACGGCAGCCGCGACCCGCGTGCGCTGAGCACCGTCCGCGCCCTCCTGGACGACGTCCGCGCCCGCCGCCCCGGCCTGCCGGTGCGCCTGGGCCACATCGAGCTCAACGAGCCGCTGCTGTCCGACACCCTCGCCGAGCTCGACGCCCGCGACACGGCGGAGGCCGTCCTGGTCCCCCTGCTGCTGGCCCGCGGCCACCACGTCAAGCGGGACATCCCCGGGACGGCGGCGGCAGCCCGGGTGCACACGCGCGTGGCCGCGCCGCTGGGCCCGCACCCCCTGCTGGCCGACGCCCTCCTCGCCCGGCTCGTGGAGGCGGGCTGGCGCACCGACATGACCCGGGCGGAGCGTGCCGCGAGCGCGGTCGTCCTCGCCGCCGCGGGCTCCCGCGACCCGGACTCGGCCGTCGACACCCGCCGAACGGCCCGGCTCCTGGCCGAACGGCTCGGCGTCCCGGTGGTCCCCGCCTACGCGTCCACGGCGACCCCGACGGTCACCACGGCGCTCCGCGCGCTGGCGGGGAGGGGCAGCGAGAGGGTGGCGATCGCCTCCTGCTTCACCGCTCCCGGCCGCTTCGCGACGGAGTGCGCGCAGGCGGCTCCCTGGATCGCCTCGGTCCCTCTGGGCACCCACCCGGCGATGGCCGACCTGCTGCTCCACCGCTACGACCAGGCCCTCGCGGCGGGAGCCCGGAGCAGCGCCGCCTGACGACGCGCGGGACCGGGCCGCGCCGCTGCGTCGGGCGGCTCCGCGCCGCTGCGTCGTGGGGCCCCACCGCGTGTGTGCGACCTGGCCGCACGCGACCCGCGAGCCGTCGGAGCAGCGCGTCCGGCAGCAGGGCGACGCCCGATTGTCAGCGCCGCCGCTTACTGTCGAGACATGCCCTATGACTTGCCGTCAACGGAACGCTGGGCGGCCGAGCCCGACAAACGTCCGGGCCGCACCGCCTTCCAACGCGACCGCGCCCGAATCCTGCACTCCTCGGCGCTGAGAAGACTCGCCGGCAAGACCCAGGTGGTGACGCCCGGCACCCGCACGGACGCCTGGGACGCCACCCCCCGCACCCGTCTCACCCACTCCCTGGAGTGCGCCCAGGTCGGGCGGGAACTCGGCGCGGCCCTGGGCTGCGACCCCGATCTGGTCGAGGCGGCCTGTCTCTCCCACGACCTCGGTCACCCGCCTTTCGGCCACAACGGCGAACAGGCGCTCAACGACTTCGCGCGGGACTGCGGCGGCTTCGAGGGCAACGCCCAGTCGCTCAGGCTCCTCACCCGCATCGAGCCGAAGCGGTTCACGCCCGAGGGCTCCGTGGGCCTCAACCTCACCCGCGCCGCCCTCGACGCCGCCACCAAGTACCCCTGGTCCCGGGGCGCCCACCCGACCGATCCCGCCTCCCCCAAGTTCGGCGTCTACGAGGACGACAGGCCCGTCTTCGACTGGGTCCGCAAGGAGGCCCCCGGCGCGCGCACCTGCTTCGAGGCGCAGGTCATGGACTGGGCGGACGACGTGGCGTACTCGGTGCACGACGTGGAGGACGGCCTGCACGCGGGGCACATCGACCCCGACTGTCTGCGCGCCGAACCCGAACGCGAGGAGGTCTTCCGGGTCGCCGTCGGCCGTTACGTCCCCGCCGGCACCGATCCGGCCGAACTGGCGGCCGCCCTCGACCGGCTCCAGGACCAGCCATGGTGGCCGCACGGCTACGACGGCACGGCGGTCGCCCAGGCCCGCCTCAAGGACGCCACCAGCCAGCTCATCGGCCGCTTCTGTCTCGCCGCCGAGGGCGCCACCCGCGCGCGGCACGGCACGGGCCCCCTCACCCGCTACGACGCCGAACTCGTCGTACCGTACGAGACGCGCCTGGAGTGCGCGGTCCTCAAGGCGGTGGCCGACCGGTACGTCATGCAGCGCGCCGAACAGGAACTGCTGCGCGCCGACCAGCGCGTCGTCATCAGCGAACTCGCGGACGCCCTCACCGGGCGCGCCCCCGACGGCCTGGACCCCCAGTTCCGCGCCCTGTTCGACCGGGCGCCCGACGACCGCGCCCGCAAACGCGTCGTCGTCGACCAGATCGCCTCGCTCACCGACGCCTCCGCCCGTTCGCTGCACGCCCGCCTCACCGGGCGCACAGGGCCGTGACCGAGCCCTGACCGAGCCCGGGCCGAGCCCCGACGGAGTTCGGCGCCGGGGGCGGGTCCGGTGCGCCCAAACGGGCCCGAACGGGCGCCCGCACGCCTTGATCGGGCACGTCCCCCTTCCCCCATCACGCTCCGTGCGGGACGCTCGCATGTGGCGGCATGCACATTGTCATCTGGGGGACACCCCCCAGACCCCCGGGTAGGAGGCATCACGTGGTCGACGCGGATCAGACATTCGTCATCGTCGGAGGAGGCCTGGCCGGCGCCAAGGCGGCCGAGACGCTGCGGGCGGAAGGCTTCACCGGCCGCGTGATACTGATCTGCGACGAACGCGACCACCCCTACGAGCGGCCGCCGCTGTCCAAGGGATATCTGCTCGGCAAGGACTCGCGCGAGAGCGTCTTCGTGCACGAGCCCGCCTGGTACGCGCAGAACGACGTCGAGCTGCACCTCGGGCAGACCGTCGACGCGATCGACCGCGGCGCGAAGACGGTCCGCTTCGGCGACGACGGCACCCTCGCCCACTACGACAAGCTGCTCCTCGCCACCGGGGCCGAGCCCCGCCGGCTGGACGTCCCCGGCACCGACCTCGCGGGCGTGCACCATCTGCGCCGGCTCGCGCACGCCGAGCGCCTCAAGGGCGTCCTGGCCGCCCTCGGCCGCGACAACGGCCATCTGGTGATCGCCGGCGGCGGCTGGATCGGCCTGGAGGTCGCGGCCGCGGCCCGCGAGTACGGCGCGGAGGTCACCGTCGTCGAACCCGAGCCCACCCCGCTGCACGGCGTGCTCGGCCCGGAGCTGGGCGCGCTCTTCGCCGACCTGCACCGCGAGCACGGCGTCCGCTTCCACTTCGGCGCCCGGCTCACCGAGATCGTCGGCCAGGACGGCATGGTCCTCGCCGTCCGCACCGACGACGGCGAGGAACACCCCGCCCACGACGTCCTCGCGGCGATCGGCGCGGCCCCGCGGACCGCGCTCGCGGAGGCGGCGGGCCTGGAGCTGGCCGACCGCGCCCACGGCGGAGGCGTGGCGGTGGACGCCTCGCTGCGCACCTCCGACCCGGACGTCTACGCGGCCGGCGACGTCGCGTCCTTCCCGCACGGCCTCTTCGACACCCGGCTGCGGGTGGAGCACTGGGCCAACGCCCTCAACGGCGGCCCGGCGGCCGCCCGCGCGATGCTCGGCAAGGCCGTCGCGTACGACCGCGTGCCCTACTTCTTCTCCGACCAGTACGACCTGGGCATGGAGTACAGCGGCTGGGCCCCGCCGGGCACGTACGACGAGGTGGTGATCCGCGGCGACGCCGGAAAGCGGGAGTTCATCGCCTTCTGGGTCAAGGAGGGTCGCGTCCTGGCCGGGATGAACGTGAACGTGTGGGACGTCACAGAGCCGATCCAGAAGCTGATCGCCTCACGGACCGCCGTCGACACCGAGGCCCTGGCCGACCCGCATGTGCCGCTGGAGAGCCTCGGCGACTAGCGTCCACGCGCCCGCCGACGCCCCGCCGGCGCCCCGGCGCCGCACCCCCGGCCCGCGCCCTGGACCCGCGCCCCACGGCCGGGGCGGCGCCGGGGGCGCGGGCGGCCGCGTCCGCGCGGCGCGACCGCACTGGTCATCGCCCGCGCCCCCCCCACACGCTCGCCGGAGATGTCGGCGCACCCCCGTAGACTCACCACGTGGCAGGACGGATCAACGACGAGGACGTGAAGGCTGTTCGGGACGCGGTCCCGATCGACGCCGTGGTGTCCGAGTACCTCCAGCTGCGCAACGCGGGCGGCGGCAACCTCAAGGGCCTGTGCCCCTTCCATGACGAGAAGTCGCCGTCGTTCCAGGTCAGCCCGAGCAAGGGGCTCTTCCACTGCTTCGGCTGCCAGGAGGGCGGCGACACCATCACGTTCGTGATGAAGGTCGACCACCTCACCTTCTCCGAGTCGGTCGAGCGCCTCGCCGCCCAGGCCGGCATCACCCTGCGCTACGAGGAGGGCGGCTACAACCCCGCCCACCAGCGCGGCGAACGCATCCGCCTGGTCGAGGCCCACAAGGTCGCCGCCGACTGGTACGCCGAACAGCTCGCGGTGAGCCCCGAGGCCGACACCGGCCGGATCTTCCTCGCCGAGCGCGGCTTCGACCAGGCCGCCGCCGTCCACTTCGGCGTCGGCTACAGCCCCCAGGGCTGGGACCACCTCACCCGCTACCTGCGCGGCAAGGGCTTCACCGACAAGGAGATCCTCCTGTCCGGGCTCGCCCAGGAGGGCCGCCGCGGGCCCATCGACCGCTTCCGGGGCCGTCTGATGTGGCCCATCCGCGACATCGGCGGCGAGGTCGTCGGCTTCGGCGCGCGCAAGCTCTACGAGACCGACAACGGGCCGAAGTACCTCAACACCCCCGACACCGCGATCTACCGGAAGTCCCAGGTCCTCTACGGCATCGACCTCGCCAAGAAGGACATCGCCAAGTCGTCCCGCGCGGTCGTCGTCGAGGGCTACACCGACGTCATGGCCTGCCATCTCGCGGGCGTCACCACCGCCATCGCGACCTGCGGCACGGCCTTCGGCAACGACCACATCAAGATCCTGCGCCGGCTGCTGATGGACAACGGCAGCGCCCGCGTCATCTTCACCTTCGACGGCGACGCGGCCGGACAGAAAGCGGCCCTGCGCGCCTTCGAGGACGACCAGAAGTTCGCCGCCGAGACGTACATCGCCATCGCGCCGGACAACATGGACCCCTGCGACCTGCGCCTCGCCAAGGGCGACGAGGCGGTCGCCGACCTCGTCGAACCCCGCACCCCCCTCTTCGAGTTCGCGCTCCGCCAGATCGTCGTGCGCTACGACCTCGACACCCCGGCGGGCCGCGCCGCCGCGCTCGACGAGGCGGCGCCGATCGTCGCCCGCATCAAGAACAGCGGAGCCCAGCACGAGGTCGCCGTCCAGCTCGCCGGCATGCTCGGCATCCTGGACACCCAGTTCGTCGTCAAGCGCGTCGCCCAGCTGGCCCGCTGGGCCCGTGACCGCGGCGGCAAGGGCCCCGCGCCGGCCGGCCGCGGCCCCCAGCCCTACGACGCCGCCCCCCGGTCCGCCGCGGGCGGCCCCGCCCTCAATCTCCGCAACGCCGTCTACGCCACCGAGCGGGAGCTGCTCAAACTCGCCCTGCAGCGCCCCGAACTGGTCTCCCCGGCGTTCGACGCGTACGGCGTCGACGAGTTCACGGCGGCCCCCTACGCCGCCGTACGCCAGGCCATCATGGACGCGGGCGGCGCCGAGTGGGGCGTCAAGGACGGCCCGGAGTACCTCGTACGGGTCCGGGAGGCCGCGCCCGACGACGCGGTACGGGCGATGGTGACCGAACTCGCGGTCGAGGCGATCATGCGCAAGACGGTGGACGAGATGTACGCCGGCGCCCAGCTGGTCACGGTCCGCCGCCGTGCCGTCGAGCGCCGCATCCGCGACGTCCAGTCCCAGCTGACCCGGCTGGGCGCCGGGGACGACCCCGCCCGGCTGGCCGCCGTGCAGAACGAGCTGTGGGTGCTCCAGCAGTACGACCAGACGCTACGGGAGCACGGCGCCGCCGCCCTGTGACGCCTGTGACGGTCCCTCGAAGGTCGGCGTCACCGCCCGCACCAGCCGCCGCGCGAACTCCGGCGTCTCGTCGGCGAACCGCGGGTACTCGGTGACGAAGTGGTTCCACTCGACGTACCCGACCGCCTCCACCACGTCCTCCAGCAGGATCTCCTCCCGCCGCCGGTCCGGCCACTCGCCGGAGAGCCGGAACACCTCGTGCAGCACCTCCCGGCGAAGAGGGCGCCGTTCCGCCAGCAGCACCGCGTCGTACAGGTCCTTGCCCTGCGCATAGGCGTCGTTGATGATCCACATCAGCTTCCAGGCCAGCGACAGCTCCGGCGTCGCCGCCCACAGGACCGCACCGGGCGCCGGCTCCGCCGGCTCCGGTTCCACGGGCAGCCGCTCGTTGAAGACGAAGTCGAGCTGGACATGGCCGCCGGGCAGCCCGGGCGCGCTCCACGGCAGGATCATCCGTCGCCCCGGCACCCGCTCGTAGGTCCAGATGTCCTCGACCACCGCGCCGTCCGCCGAGATCGCGACGCCCTCCCCGTGCGCCTCGGCCGTCGTCCGGGCCGCCTGCGCGATCTCGGCCAGCATCCGGCCGGTCCGCTCGTGGGTGATCTTCCAGGTGTGGGGTACGACGACGAAGTCCAGGTCACCGGGCTCGCGGGCGGCCTCGCCGAACCAGGCCGACATCAGCACACTGCCGCGCAGCACCAGCGACTCCATCCAGTCCGACGCGGCGATCGCGGCCAGCACGAGATCCAGCGCCCGGCGCCGGGCCGCCCGCCAGGCCTCACCCCGGGCCGGGTCGGCGAAGCTCGGGTCGGTCGCCCGGTAGGCGTTGGAGTGGTGCTTCATGGCCGGGTCGAAGACCGGGCGCTGCCGCACGTCGTCACCCGCCACCCACTGAAGGGTCCTCGGCAGGTCCTTCCGTACGCGCGTGGCCTCGTCCAGCGGCACCCGGGGGATCTCCTGCGACCGCCACCCGAAGCCCTGCCAGCTCCCGCTCATGCCCGCACCCCCGACGCCGCCACCGTCTCCTCGATCCATCCGTCGTCGATCGTCACGTCACTGTCGTAAAGCACGAACTCCCTTTCCACGGAGAGCACTTCGCATCCCGCCAGCTCGGTCAGCAGTCGCTGCAGGGCGAGCTCCGCACCCTCGGCGTCCACCCCACGGCACCGCTGCGTCACGAACCGCTCGTGCAGGCCGCCGGCCCCCACGCGCCGTGCGTTCCACGACAGATGGGCGCGGTGCGGCAGGACCCGCGCGGCCAACGCGGGCAGGTCGGCGTCCGCGGCGAGCCGCAGCTTCACATGATGTTCGAAGTACCGCTCGTCCTCGCACGGCAGCAGCGGCACCTCCGGAGCCCACGGAGTCGACTCGGTCTTCACGCGCACCGGGTGGAAGCCGTCCGCGACGAGCCGTGCCACCGCATCCCGCGCCCGAGCCGACGCCTCGGCACAGGAGCGGTCACCGGACAGCGTGAGCATGGGCTGTTCGCGCATCCGGCCCCGGGCCAGGACGATGTGCGTCAGCTTGAGACCGGCCGCGGCCGCCCAGCGGCGCAGCCGCCGCGCCTCGTCGGGGCCGGCGCAGCGCACGGTCACGTGCGTTTCGTACAGGGAAGCGGACACCGGCGAATCGTCGCAGAACAGGGGCGGGACGGGCATCCGGGTTTCCGGTCGTGACGACGCGGCGGTCACCGGACGAACGCAAAAAGTCACCGCACGCCCCTCGTGGCGAGGTTGTGTCGTACCCCACACTGGTCCCGGTGCCTGAGTCCTCGGAGCGGCCCCCCGGCGTAGCGCCGCCGCTCACCTCAGCAGCGATCATCCTGGAGGTCGCCCCCGTGCAGACCCAGACCCTGACCCAGACCGACCGCACTGCCGACAGCCCGACCGACGCCACGGAACCGGACGCCGACACCGACGTCCTGGCCGCGGTCCCGCCGCAGCACCGCGCCGCGCACCACCCCGAGACCGGGGCCGAGCCCGAAGCGGGCGCCGAGGCCGAAGCCGAGCCCGAAGACGAGGCCGAGCCCGCCGACCCGCCCGCCGAGGCTCTCGAAGAGGGCCCGGAACCCGAGCCCGTCGAGACCCCGGCCCGCGCCCGGGCCACCGAGAGCGCCAGCCCCTCCTCGGACCTGTTCCGCCAGTACCTGCGCGAGATCGGCCGCATCCCGCTGCTCACCGCGGCCGAGGAGGTCGAACTCGCCCGTCGCGTGGAGGCGGGCCTGTTCGCCGAGGAGAGGCTGAGCAGCGCGTCCGACCTGGACAGCGAACTGGCCCTGGACCTCGACCGGTTGGTCGTCATGGGCCGGATGGCCAAACGCCGCCTCATCGAGGCGAACCTCCGGCTGGTCGTGTCCGTCGCCAAGCGTTACGTCGGCCGCGGGCTCACCATGCTCGACCTCGTCCAGGAGGGCAACCTCGGCCTCATCCGCGCCGTCGAGAAGTTCGACTACGCCCGCGGCTACAAGTTCTCCACCTACGCCACCTGGTGGATCCGCCAGGCCATGTCCCGCGCGCTGGCCGACCAGGCCCGCACCATCCGCGTCCCGGTCCATGTCGTGGAACTGATCAACCGGGTCGTCCGCGTCCAGCGCCGCATGCTCCAGGAACGCGGCTACGAGCCCACCCCCGAGGAGGTCGCCGGCCAGCTGGACCTCCCGCCCGGCCGCGTCGGCGAGGTGCTGCGCCTGGCCCAGGAACCGGTCTCCCTGCACGCCCCGGTGGGCGAGGAGGACGACGTCGCCCTCGGCGACCTCATCGAGGACGGCGACGCGGCCAGCCCCGTCGAGTCCGCGGCCTTCCTGCTGCTGCGCGAGCATTTGGACGCCGTGCTCTCCACGCTCGGCGAACGCGAGCGGAAGGTCGTCCAGCTCCGCTACGGACTGGCGGACGGCCGCCCGCGCACCCTGGAGGAGATCGGCCGCATCTTCGGCGTGACCCGCGAGCGGATCCGGCAGATCGAGTCGAAGACGCTGAACAAGCTGAGGGACCACGCGTTCGCGGACCAGCTCCGCGGCTACCTGGACTGAGCCGGAGCGCCCCGCGGAGCCGCTCGCCGTCCCCCGACGCGAGCGGCCCCTGAGGCGAGGAGGCCCTTCGGCCCGTCGATGCCCCGCGGCCCGATCCGAACGACCGGCCCTAGTCCACCTCGGCCACCGCCTGGGCGAACTGCGCCTTGTACAGCCTCGCGTAGGCGCCGTCGGCCGCCAGCAGTTCGGCGTGCGCGCCCTGCTCGACGATCGAGCCGTTCTCCATCACCAGGATCGTGTCGGCGTCCCGGATGGTCGACAGCCGGTGCGCGATGACGAACGACGTCCGCCCGTGCGCCAGCTTGGCCATGGCCTTCTGGATCAGCACCTCGGTACGGGTGTCGACCGAGCTGGTGGCCTCGTCGAGCACCAGGATCGTCGGATCGGACAGGAACGCCCGCGCGATGGTGATCAGCTGCTTCTCACCGGCGCTGACCCCGCTGCCCTCGTCGTCGATCACGGTGTCGTAGCCGTCGGGCAGGGTGCGCACGAACCGGTCGGCGTGCGCGGCCCGCGCCGCCTCCTCGATCTCGCCCCGGGTGACGTCCCGGGACGCGCCGTACGCGATGTTCTCCGCGATCGTGCCGCCGAACAGCCAGGTGTCCTGAAGGACCATGCCGATCCCGGCGCGCAGCTCGTCGCGGGACATCCTCGCGATGTCCACGCCGTCGAGGGTGATGCGCCCGCCGGAGACGGCGTAGAACCGCATGAGGAGGTTCACCAGCGTCGTCTTGCCGGCGCCCGTCGGGCCGACGATGGCGACCGTGTTGCCGGGCTCCACCGCCAGGGACAGGTCCTCGATCAGCGGCTTCTGCGGGTCGTACCGGAAGGACACCCCCTCCAGCGCCACCCGCCCGCGCAGCTCCGCGGGACGCTCCGCGGCCACCGGGTCCGCCTCCTGCTCGTCGGCGTCCAGGAGTTCGAAGACCCGCTCGGCCGAGGCGACGCCCGACTGCACCAGGTTCGCCATCGACGCGAGCTGCGTCAGCGGCATCGAGAACTGGCGCGAGTACTGGATGAACGCCTGCACATCGCCGATGGACAGGGCGCCCGACGCGACGCGCAGCCCGCCGACCACCGCGACCAGCACGTAGTTGATGTTCGACACGAACATCATCAGCGGCTGCATGACCCCGCTGTTGAACTGCGCCTTGAACCCGGCCTCGTACAGCGCGTCGTTCTGCTCGGCGAACTGCTGCGCCGACTCGTTCTGCCGGCCGAACACCTTCACCAGAGTGTGGCCGGTGTACATCTCCTCGATGTGGGCGTTGAGCTTGCCGGTGGTGCGCCACTGCTGCACGAAGTGCGGCTGCGACCGCTTGCCCACGCGCGTGGCGACCAGCGCCGACAGCGGCACCGTCACCAGCGCGACGAGCGCCAGGATCCACGACACCCAGAACATCATCGCCAGCACGCCGATGACGGTCAGCAGCGAGTTGATCAGCTGGCCCATCGACTGCTGGAGCGTCTGCCCGATGTTGTCGATGTCGTTCGTCGCGCGGGAGAGGACCTCGCCGCGCTGGCGCTTGTCGAAGTACGACAGCGGCAGCCGCGACAGCTTCGTCTGCACGTCCTCGCGCATCCGGAACATCGTCCGGTTGACGGCCTTGTTGACCAGGCGCGTCGCCACCGCCATCAGCAGACCGGCGATCAGGAACACCCCGAGGGCGAACAGCAGGACCTGGCCGACCGAGTCGAAGTCGATGCCCTTGCCGGGGGTGAAGTCGGTGCCCTTGAGCATGTCGGCGACACCGCCGTCGCCACGCTCACGCATCGAGTCGAGGACCTGCTCCTTGCTGGCGCCGGCCGGCATCTGCCGCCCGACGATGCCCGCGAAGACCAGGTCGGTGGCCTTGCCGAGGATCTTCGGCCCGACCACGTTGAGGCCGACGCTCAGGACGACGCAGAACAGCATCGCGCAGAGGGTGAGCCGTTCCGGCTTGAACCGGGCGAGCAGCCGCCTGCCGGACACCTTGAAGTCCAGCGTGCGGCTTTCGGGACCGCCGCCGGCCATCATGCGCCCCATGGGCCCGGCCATCAGGCTGCCTCCGCTTCCGTGAGCTGGGAGAGCACGATCTCCCGGTAGGTCTCGTTGTCCGCCATCAGCTCCTGGTGCGAGCCGACTCCGACGACCCGGCCCTCGTCGAGGACGATGATCCGGTCGGCGTCGCGGATGGTCGCCACCCGCTGGGCGACGATCACGACGGTCGCCTCGGCGGTCTCCCGGCCGAGCGCCTCGCGCAGCGCCGCGTCGGTGGCGTAGTCGAGGGCGGAGAAGGAGTCGTCGAAGAGGTAGATCTCCGGCCGCTGCACGAGCGTCCTCGCGATGGCGAGCCGCTGCCGCTGGCCGCCGGAGACGTTCGTGCCGCCCTGGGCGATGGGGGAGTCCAGCCCGTTCTCCAGCTTGGTCACGAAGTCTTTGGCCTGCGCCACCTCCAGCGCCTGCCACAGCTCCTCGTCGGTGGCGTCGGGATTGCCGTAGCGCAGGTTGGTCGCGACCGTGCCCGCGAAGAGGTACGGCTTCTGCGGCACGAGTCCGACGGTCCTCGCCAGCAGCGTGGGCTCGACCTCGGCCACGGGGACGCCGTCGACGAGGACCTCGCCCTCGGTCGCGTCGAACAGCCGGGGGACCAGCCCGAGCAGGGTGGACTTGCCGCTGCCGGTCGAGCCGATCACGGCCGTCGTCTCACCTGGGCGGGCCACCAGATCGATGCCCTTGAGGACGGGCTCCTCCGCCCCGGGGTAGCGGAACCCGGCCGCCCGGATCTCCAGATGCCCGTGCCGGCGCAGCTCGGTGACCGGCGCCAGGGGCGGCACCACGGACGACGAGGTGTCCAGCACCTCCTGGACGCGCTCCGCGCACACCTCCGCGCGCGGCACCATCATGAACATGAAGGTGGCCATCATCACGGACATCACGATCTGCATCAGATAGGCGAGGAACGCGGTCAGATCACCGATCTGCATACCGCCGCTGTCGATCCGGTGGGCCCCGAACCAGACCACCGCGATCGACGAAAGGTTCACCGTCGTCATGACCACGGGGAACATCAGCGCCAGCAGGTTGCCGGTCTTCAGCGACATGTCCGTGAGGTCGGCGTTGGACTTCCGGAACCGCTGCTGCTCGTACTCGTCCCGGACGAAGGCCCGGATCACGCGGTTGCCGGTGATCTGCTCGCGCAGCACCCGGTTCACGGTGTCCAGCCGCACCTGCATGGACCGGAACAGCGGACGCAGCCGCCGCACGATCAGCGTCACGCAGATGCCCAGGGTGGGCACCACGGCGACCAGCACCCCGGACAGCGGCACGTCGAGTCCGAGCGCCAGCACGATGCCGCCCACGCACATGATGGGCGCCGACACCATCAGCGTGAACGTCATCAGGGCCAGCATCTGGATCTGCTGGACGTCGTTGGTGGTCCGGGTGATCAGCGAGGGCGCCCCGAACTGGCCGACCTCGCGGGCGGAGAAGGACTGCACCCTGTCGAAGACGGCCCCACGCACGTCGCGGCCGAGCGCGGAGGCGGTCCTCGCGCCGTAGTACACGGCGCCGATGTTGCACACGACCTGCGCCAGCGAGACGGCGATCATCACGCCGCCGAAGGACATGATGTAACCGGTGTCCCCCTTGACGACACCGTTGTCGATGATGTGTGCGTTCAGCGTGGGCAGGTAGAGGGTGGCGCAGGTCTGCAGCAGTTGCAGCAGCACCAGGAGGCTGATGGGTTTTCGGTAGGGCCTGAGGTAGGTCCTCAGCAGTCGTATGAGCACGCTACGTCTCTCGGGGTCGGCGGGGAGAGGCATTGGTTGCCCCTGGCCCCTATCGTCGGACACTCCCCCCGCGTTACCTCAACCGATTAAGCCGACAGCAGTGCTTTTACAGCCGTCCCACAGACTCCGACCGCGCACAGCGCCGCCCCGAACGCACCCGGTGACACCGACGCGCCCCTCGCGCCTCTCGCGCCCCTCGCACCCCGATCCTCCCGACGCGCAGGGCGCACCCCGTACGGCCGGCGAGCGCATCCGACGAGCCCCTAGACGCGGAACGCGCCCGGATGAGTCTGCTCCCGCACCGAGACGAACTGCTGCCGCACCGCCTGCCCCACGGCGAGCTCCTCGCCCGGGTCCAGAACCTGCGCCGCCGCCCCCTGCCAGGCCGGCGGGGTCCGCGGATCCAGCGTGCCCTGCGAGGCGCCGAGCGCCCACGCGGCCTGCCGGGCCGCCCCGATCGCCGCGTAGTCCGCGGGCTGCGGCACGACCACCTGCGCTCCGAACAGCGCGGGCGCCGCCGCCTGCACCGCCGGCAGCTCCGCCGCGGCTCCGAGCAGGAAGATCCGCCGGACGTCCACGCCCCGGCCGCGCAGCACGTCCAGCGCGTCCGCGAGCCCGCACAGCATGCCCTCGAACGCGGCCCGCGCGAAGTGCTCGGGCTTCATCGACTCGCGTCGCAGCCCGGCCAGGGTCCCGGCGGTGTGCGGCAGGTTGGGGGTCCGCTCGCCCTCCAGATAGGGCAGCATGACGAGGCCGTGCGACCCCGGCGTCGACTTCATCGCCAGATCCGACAGCGCCTCCAGATCGGGCACCCCCACCAGCTCGGCGGCCCCGCGCAGGGTCCGCACCGCGTTCAGCGTGGTGACGACGGGCAGATGCATCCCCGTCGCGTCGGCCAGGGAAGTGATCATCCCGCTCTGGTCGACCAGGGCCTCGGGATGCACGGCCATCACGGAACCGGAGGCGCCGAGGGACACGACCGCGTCGCCCCGCCCGATGCCCAGCCCCAGCGCCGCGGCCATCGTCTCGCCCGTCCCGGCGGAGATCAGCAGCCCCTCGGGCGTCGTGCCGGCCGCGTCGGACGGCCCGATCACCTCGGGCAGCATCGCCTGGTGACCCAGCGCCAGCTCCACGAGATCAGGCCGGTATCCGCCGGTGGCGGCCGACCAGTACCCGGTCCCGGAGGCCCCGCCGCGATCGGTGGTCCGTCTCACCGGCCGTCCGAGCAGCTGCCACACCAGCCAGTCGTGGGCCTGGAGCAGCACCGCGGTCCGCGCGGCGGCCTCGGGCTCGGTCTTCGCCAGCCAGCGCAGCTTGGTCACCGGCTGCGCGGCCTGCGGCACGCATCCCACGGCCTGCGCCCACGCCTCGCGCCCCCCGAGCGCGTCGAGCAGGTCCGCCGCCGCGACCTGAGCCCGCTTGTCGCCGCCGACCATCGCGGGACGCACGGTGTTGCCCTGCGAGTCCAGGGGCACGACGGCGTTCTGCTGCGAGGACACGCCGATGGCCTGCACGCCCTCCAGCAGGCCGCCGCCCGCGGCCTCGCCCAGGGACAGCAGCCAGGCCTGCGGATCGACGTCGGAGGGCCGCCCGCCGCCCTCGGCGCCCTCCACCGGATGCGGCGCGTATCCCTGCCGGAGCACGGCTCCGGTGTCCGCGTCGCAGACGACGATACGAGTGAAATCGGGCGAACTGTCCAACCCGGCGACTATCCCCATGGCGAAAATTCTGCCGCACTCTCCGCTCGGGTCTGGCCGTCGGGCACCGGGCGGGTGACGGGAGTCCGACGGGTACGGCGGTGTCGTGCCTGGTGACGCAGCTCGCCGCGCCCCCCGGGGCCGCTGGGGGGCACGGCGATTCCGTGTCGAAAAGGACTGCGGATGCGGACGGGACCCGCACGGCGGCCGGCCGCCGGTCCGGCCGTCCGGCCCGGCCGCGGGCGCCGGATGTCGCTAGGTGTTGCTGCTGCCCCAGTCGTCGTCCCCGCCGTTGTGGGCGCTGCGCTCCTTCAGCGAGCGGACCCGGCTGGACACCGATTCCGGCATCCGGTCGCCGACCTTGTCGCTGACCGCGTGGTACGCCTTGCCCGCGTACTGCCGGCCCTGCTGGGCGGCGGTCTCGGCGGTGTTGCGCACGGCGGGGTTCTGCGCGACCTGCCGGGCGGACTTCTTCAGCTGCTCGTAGCGCTCGCGCCCGGCACGCGTGCCCAGTACGTAACCCAGAGCCAGCCCGACGACGAACGTGAGCTTGTAGCGCATGACTGCCACCCTTCCCTCGTGTAGGTCCCTGGCACGGCGACGGCGCCGGAGGGAACCGATTGGCGGAGCACCCCCCTGCTTGCGCTAATGTATGTGTCGCAGCGAGCGAGCGCCCCCTGGCGAATACCCAGGTAGGCACGTTCGATGCAAACGAGGCATTCCCCTGTAGCTCAATTGGCAGAGCAGCCGGCTGTTAACCGGCAGGTTACTGGTTCGAGTCCAGTCGGGGGAGCTCGGTCCTCCGTAGCTCAATTGGCAGAGCAGCCGGCTGTTAACCGGCAGGTTACTGGTTCGAGTCCAGTCGGGGGAGCATCGTGAACGAGGACCCCATCGGGGTCCTTTTTCATGTGGTGTCACGCCGGTGGGAACCGTGCAGGCCAGAGGCGCTGTCCTCATGGTCGTGGCAAGGCCGACCAGCCGGAGCGTGAGATCGTATGAGCGGCTATGCTGCGGCAGACGGCGCGCACACATGTACGCGACACGCCGCTATGGGGCGGTAGCTCAGCCGGTTAGAGCAGCGGACTCATAATCCGTCGGCCGTGGGTTCGAGTCCCACCCGCCCCACTTGCGCAGGCTCCTGACCTGCGGAAACGTCTCATCAGGGGTGCTGATTCAGGACTCTGGCCCAACGGATTGAATCCGCTGCTCGTGAGTTCAACGGCGATGCGGTGACCCTGGCCAGAAGCTTCGCCGGCCTGCGATTGAGTGTTCGGTGGCTCTCGCGGGCTGTAGCGGGCGGCTCGACCAACGAGCAGTAGTGGTTGTTGGGACGCTGATGGGACGCAGGGAATCGGAAGTGGTTACTCCGGGTCCGGTGTGTCGACGTCGGGCTGCGGGGGGAGGGCGGAAGACGTCCGTTGCGGCAGGCAGGGCAGTCCGTACCTCTGGAGCGCAGGGCTGTTGGAGGGGTAAACGGCCCGTACTGAAACTGCCCGGCGAGTCTGAGGGCCGAGCTCGGCTTCCCTGCCTGGCGGCATCGTCGCGAAGACACAGGGCCGCGACTGTCCCCGTGGACCGGGGCCTGGCCGATCGGCGGGAGGTGGACACCGGACAAGCCCTGGCGGATCGAGGGGGTGCCCCAGATGGAGACCGCTACTTCTTCAGCCAGACCACGTGGTCGGGTCCCAGCAAGATCCTGGCCGTCGGCGATGGTGCGCTCGGCTTCTGGAACGCGCTGAACGAGGTGTTTCCGGACACCCGTCACTAGCGGTGCTGGGTGCACAAGACCGCAAATGTGCTCGACGCGCTGCCGAAGTCGGCCCAGCCGCGGCCAAAGCGCGCGATCCAGGAGATCTGCAACGCCGAGGACAAGGAGCATGCGGTCAAGGCCGTCCGCGACTTCGAGCGGGCCTACGGGGCGAAGTATCCCGAGGTCGTCAAGCGGATCACGGACGACGGGGGCGAGTTGCTGGCGTTCTTCGACTTCCCCGCCGAGCACTGGATCTATCTGCGGCCACGAACCCGATCGAGTCCACCTTCGCCACCGTACGGCTGCGGACGAAGGTCACCAAGAGCGCCGGCTCCCGCGCCGCCGCCCTGGCGATGGTCTTCAAGCTGATCGCGTCCGCCCAGGCCCGTTGGCGGGCCGTGAACGCACCCCACCTCGTCGCCCTCGTCCGCGCCGGAGCCCGCAACGCGGCCACCTCGTCGAACGCCCCGAGAGCCTCAAGGCATGAGTGGCCTCATGATCCCAACGCACCGACCTGGCGTGTGGCGCAGGTGGCGGTATGGCGGTTCAGCGCGTGCTCGACAGGCTTCAGGGCTGGTCGTACCAGGCGAATGCGGCGATCCGCCAGCCGTCTGAGGTGCGGATGAACTGGATGGTCTTGGTCCCGCCACCCTCGAACAGCTCACCGTCCAAGATCCCGGACTTGCGGTACTCGCCGAACCGCGACGCGATATCGCCCGCGATCTCGGTCCGTTCGGAGACCTCCCACTCGGAGAACTCGACCAGCCGACCGTCGGTCAGCAGGCGCTGGCGGGGCTCAATGAACCCGTCCACGGTGTAGACCGTGAACTCCGGGCCGGTCTTGACGATCACACCGCTTGGAAGAACCAGCTGGCGGATCCGGGCCACATCGGCAGCCTTGCCGCCCCGGTTGTCAAAGGCGCCGAAGAACTCGGCGGTCACCGCGTCGATCTCGGTCTTGGACATGGCGCGACAGTAACACCGGAGGGGCGCAGACATTACGCCGTCACCGAGACCCCCGCAGGCCGTAGCCCGCGGCAGTTCCATGGAGCGGCCCGCTCCGAGGAGGGCCGAAATCCAGCCCCGGGCCGCCGGCAGCCTGACACCGGGCGTGCAGCGAGGGCAGGGTAGAAAGCAGTCTCGCCCGCTGGAGCCGCGCGCTAAGGTTCCCGCATGCGTTCCATGATCTTGCCGCCGCCGGTCCGCTAGCGGGCGGCACAAAGACCAGCTCCGACCCCGGCCACACAGTTGCCGGGGCGATGGATGCCGCCCGCACACCGCGAGGACCCCAACCGGCCATCCATCATGGAGACGCACCACATGACCACCCATGCCATGACGCCACTTCGGCGCGGCTCGCTCTTCGTTTCAGCCGCAGCGATCGCCTGGGGAGCCGGTGGCGCGGCAGCGGAGGAGCTCTTCCGCACCAGCGGCCTCGGCCCCATAGCCGTGTCGTTCTGGCGCTTCACCATCGCGGCTACTCTCCTGGCCGCACGGCACCTCCGGCATTCCGCTCCGGCCAGGCCCGCCCCCGACTGGCGCACCTCCGTCCTCACCGGAATCGCCCTAGCGGCCTACCAGACTGCCTACTTCGGTGCCGTGCAGGACGCAGGACTTGCACTGGGCACGCTGATCACACTCGGCGCGAGCCCGATCCTGGTCAGTGCCGGAGCACACGTCCTGCTCGACGAACGCCTCAGCAAGCGCGGTGCCGTCGCGATCGGGATCGCTCTCACGGGCCTGCTGCTTCTGGTCGCGCACCCAGGTTCCGGGCCCCGTCCCTTTGTGGGCATCATGCTGGCCCTGCTCTCGGCCGTCGGCTACAGCGCCGTCACCCTGTGGGCCCGCAAGGCAGGCACCACGAGCGCGGGCGCGACCACCTGGGGAGCGGGAGCACTATGCCTCCTGCCATTCGCGCTGACCCAAGGAGTCTGGCCCCGGAGCGGGCACAGCACCGAGTCCACCAGCTGGCTGATCTTCCTAGGCGTCGTGCCGACCCTGCTGGCCTACCGCTGGTACTTCGCCGGGCTGACCACGGTCCCCAGCACCACCGCCGCAGTCCTCGTGCTCCTCGAACCGGCCACGGCCGCGCTCCTTGCCATTCTGCTCGGCGAGCAGATCAGCTCGGCCCTCATACTCGGATCCATCCTGCTACTGACGGCTATCGCCGTGCTGGCCCGCGACCAAGCATGACGACGTTGCCCTCGCCAGCGCCCAGCCGGCGAGGGCAACACACCTGAACGCATCCACAGGTCTTGACACTTGCTCCAGCGAACGTGCTTGTGGGCTGAACGGTCGTCACCGGCCTTCGTCAAGTGCGTTGAGTTCGAGTCATCTGGCCGAGCTGGCGCTACGTGCCCGTCAGGCCGGTGGCGTCGCCCAATCTGGGCGGTGTCGGGACGCAGTCGGGACACAAGGATAGGAACAGACCGACAAAGGCGAAGGGGTGTCGACACGGTCCGCCCCTTCTGACCTGCAAAAACGTCATGAATGAGCGTGGACGAGCAAGGGCCGCCAAGATCCTCAAAGGACTCATAATCCGTCGGCCGTGGGTTCGAGTCCCACCCGCCCCACTTGCGCAGGCTCCTGACCTGCGGAAACGTTCTTTTTTCGGGTGCTGGAGCGTCAACTACCGCTCGACGGACTGAATCCGCCGCTCGCGAGTACAACGATGCCCCGACCGGACGTCGTCGCTCTGCACTGACCTGCGTAAACGGGTTGGACGGGAGCCGTAGCAGCGACCTGAACCAGCATCCGAGGGCGAAATCGATGATGCTGTGAGGACGCAGGGATCGCGACAGGTTGCCTGCGGGGCCGCCTTTACCGGGACGACTGCAACAGGCGCGGCGGGCGCCGCTCATCCGCCGGCATCGCCTCGGTGGAGGCCGTGGCACGACGCGGGCCCGCCCCGGTCAGGCCGGGACGGGCCCTGGACGGAGCGCCGGGCGTGGGGCTCAGTCGAGCTGGGCGACCTTGGGGCTGTCGCCCGTGGCCGACGCGTCGGCGGGGGGCAGGGCGGTGGGGTAGATGCGGATGCTGCTGATGGCCGCGTTGGCGTACTCGCCGTAGGCGCTGGAGGAGAGCTTGCGGCCGATCTGGAGGGGGCCGGTGGCGTTCCAGGGGGTGTAGGTCCAGTCCCTGGTGGCGGTGAGCTTGCCGTTGACGTACAGGCGGAGCTCCTTGGCGGTGGCGTCGTAGACGCCGACCAGGTGGGTCCACTGACCGGTCGTGGCCTTGCTGCCGTAGGCGGCTCGCCATACGGCGCCGGAGGCGTCGGTGCTGTGCCGGCCGAAGGCCCAGACCTGGGCGCCGGAGGAGTAGTAAAGCTGGAAGCCGTTGTTGGTGGTGCCGTTCTGGGAGAGGAACGTGCTGTTGGCGGAGAGGGAGTTGAGCTTGACCCAGGCCGACACCGTGAAGCTCTTTGAGGTGTCCACGGCGGGCGCCGTGGTGGCGCCGTATCCGGTGGTGCCGGTCAGGTTTGCGAACTTGCCCCGAGTGGTGTCGGTGGCCCAGGTGTAGGCACCGGACAGGGTGGCGTTCAGGGTGCCGGTGCTGTCGGCGGTGGTGGCGCCGGTGCCTTCGGCGAGCTTCCACCAGTGGGTGGCGGTGTCCGTGACCGAGCCCAGGGAGACCGGGGCGGCGAAGTCGTAGGCGGGCGGGGAGACCAGGACGGGGCTCTGCCGGTAGTTGTACTCGGTGAGC
Organism: Streptomyces hayashii; assembly: GCF_024539815.1. Taxonomy (GTDB): domain Bacteria; phylum Actinomycetota; class Actinomycetes; order Streptomycetales; family Streptomycetaceae; genus Streptomyces; species Streptomyces hayashii. The sequence goes on along the minus strand of NZ_JAHHIU010000090.1, from coordinate 49,193 downwards.
TGGCCGGAGGTGTCGACGGTGTACAGGTCGGGGAGTCCGTCCGGACCTCCGGCGTTGGTTGCGCCGGTGGTGATGGGGCTGTTGATGTCACCGGGTGAGGCGACGACGGGGTAGGAAGCGGGCGGCAGGGTGAGCGGCAGGTTGGTGTGGGTCGTGGGGTGGAGCAACGAGGGGACGAGGGTGGTGGTGTCGACGGTGACCGGGTAGCTGTAGAGCTCACCGGTTGCGTTGTCGCGGGACCACAGGACGGGGCTGCCCTTGAAGGTGCCCGCGGCGATCAGGGTCTGGCCCGTCCAGTCGCCGTCGCCGAGCAGGATCGGGTTCTTCAGGTGGTAGCCGCCGTCGGACTGGTAGATCCACAGCTCCTTGTTCTCGACGGTGATCACAGCGGGGTAGTCGTTGGTGTTGCCGAAGACGTTGCCCGGAGTGATGAGCTGGCTGATGTTCCAGGTCTGGGCGTTGTAGTCCGTGGTCCGGCAGCGCGTGTCGTCCGCCACGATGTCGGCCGGTGCGCAGGCGTCTTTGGCGATGACGTCGAACCGTCTGCCGATGAAGCCGCCGAACGTGGAGTACGGGCTTCTCGGGAACGACGCGTCGTCGACCGGGTCCTGGTCGTTCTTGACGACGTAGAGCTGCTTGCTCGTCCTGTTGTACGCGAAGAGGTCGTCGACGTTCGTGCCGTGCAGGTTGCCGCGGTGGGCGATGAGGTAGTTGTTCCAGCCGGTGCCGTCGGGTGAGTCGGCGGCGGTGGCCACGGTGACCGGGCCGGTGACGGCCGGCGGGGTGCCGGTGACGGGGCCGCTCTGGACCGGGTCGGTGTTCCGAGCGGGGTCGAGGTTGCCCGGGACGAGGTTGAGGTCGCCCGTCTTGGTGGTGGCGAGCAGGTCGGGCACACCGTCGCCGGAGATGTCACCGGGCTTGATCGTGGTGGCCGGGTTCCAGGGGACGGTGAAGGTGTAGCCGGAGGGGGTGGTGGAGATGTTGCCGGCCTTGTCGACGCCGGCCACGTACAGGGTGTGTACGCCCCAGTCGCGGATCGGGACGGGGATGGTGGCGGTGGACCTGCCCTGGCTGTCGGTGCCGGTGATCGCGGTGCTCTGGCCGTCGGCGGCGGTGGGAGGTGAGTCGAGTTGCCACAGGAAGGAGTCCATGCCGCTGGACTTGCAGGGGCCGGGGACACAGCTGGTGTCGGCGGCCGGGCTGTCGGCGCCGGCCACGGTGAAGTTCGTGGTCTTGCCGGGGCCGGCGTAGACCACCGGGTCGGCGGGACCGGAACCGACTGGGGGGAACGACGCGTTGTCGGTCACCTCCGGGGTTACCGGTGCGGTGAAATCGGCGGAGAACCAGCAGTGTTCGGATGTCGTGGACTTCAGGTCGGAGACCGAGTCGTCCTCGGCGTAGACGTCCCAGCCGTACTGGTGGCCGTCCTTCAACGTGGCGCCGATCTTCACCGCCGCGTCGGTGCCGGAGGCAAGGAAGGCGCTGGTCGGGGTCGACACGTTGGCGCCGCTGCCGTCTCCGTCCGGATCGACCGTGCGGTCCCAGACGTGATAGTGCGCCTTGACGTTCTCGCCGGACATCTGGGTGGTGACGGTGGAGTGCAGGGTGATGTTGCTGCCGGCGTCCGAGTAGGTCGTGGCGCCGATCCAGCCCACGCCGCTGGTGGTACAGGCGGCAGAGGCGCCAGTGGCGGCCGGGGAGGTGTGGAGGTTGGTCGGCACGCCGGGCGGGATGTCGAACTTGGTGGTGAGGGTCAGCGTGGTCGACATACGCAGGTAGTCGTCGTTGCTGGAGGTCTGCGACTCGTTCCCGTACAGACCGATGGTCCAGGTGTTGGTGTCGGCCCCGAAGGTGCCGTCCGCGTCATAGCCGTCTCCGTCCTGGTCGGCGATCCTCTGGGCCTGGTCGGTGACGTGGAAGGTGGCGGTGCTGTTGCTGCAGGAGCTGTTGGAGTTGGCGCCGCTGGGCACCGTGTCGGTCACCGGTGGGAAGGCGGTGTCGTGGACGCCGGGCCGTGACAGCCAGTCGGTGCTGGAGCTGATCGCGTTCGTGGTGTGGAGTGTGATCGGCTGGTTCTGGCTGCAGTCCCAGCTGCCCGCATAGGTGGTGGAGATCTTCACGTAGGCGTCGTAGACGACGAACGCCGGGTGCAGTCCACTGGTGTTGAGCGCCCAGTACGACCGCTCCAGGCCGACGCCGCAGACGCCGCCCCACCGCTGGTAGCCCACGCCCTGGCCGTTGGTCTGCGCCTTGTCGTACTGCGGTGAGTTGCTGCAGGTCGAGCTGGAGTAGACCTCGGTGTAGTGACCGGCGGTGGAGGACACCGGGTTGGTGTAGGGATCGATGTACACCGGATAGGTGGTGTCCGGGTCGGTGAGCATGCCGGCGTCCGGCGTCAGCGTCAGGGCCCTGTTCGTGGCGGTCATGCCCACGGGCTCGGTGTCGGCGCCGGGCCCGGGGCCGTCCACGGAGGACGTCAGCCCGGCGGCCGGACCGGCGTCGTGGGAGGTGACGGGCGCGGAGCCGGAGTCCCACATGAGGGGCTGAGGGCTCGTGTAGGCCAGATCGCCGTCCGTGGCGGTGGCGCGCATGCTGTCGGAGGAGGTGGTGGCCAGGGTGAGGCCCTGGGTGGCCGCGGCCAAGGTGAGTTTCTTCAGTTGGGGATTGGCCGCGGCCCGGGCGTCGTGGACGATCAGGACGTCGCTGAAGCCGCCCTGGTCCGTGACGGACACCGACAGATCGACGCCTGGCAGCACCGAGGCGTACAGCGCGGTGTCGCCGCTGACGCTCGGCTTCGGCAGAGTGAACGGCAGCGTGAGGGCCATGCTGGGCCCGTCGGCGTGGTCGAGCGTGACCAGAGGGCCGTCCCCGCCGCCGGAGAGCGTGACCCCGTTCGGGGTGGCCCTGGGCGTGTACCCACCGTGGCCGTCGGGGATCAGGGTGCCGTCCGCCCGGGTCCAGGCGCCATTCTTGAGGACGCGGGTCGGCAGCGCGCTCGTGGTGTTGGAGAAGGTGCCGTCCGGAAGCGCCTCGGTGGTGGAGACCTCCGTGGTGAGCGCGTCGACGGGGACGGTCCGTCCGGTGGACACGGCCTGTGCCTGCGCGGCCAGCAGGGGATCGGCAGGAGTGGGCGCGAAGTCGTCGGCTGCGGCGGGCAGGACGGGCAAAGCCGTCAACAAGCCAAGGGCGGTGGCGAAGAGGGCCAGACGGTGTGCCGATGCAGTACGTCTGCGACCGGCGCGTATCAGCGGTCTGAACACGTGGCGGGCTTCCTTAGGGTCGCGGGCAGCGGGGTGGGGGAAGCCCGATTGCCACTCGGCAGTGATCAATTTCGGCACAGAAAATACACACGCTCTGCCAAGTTGAAGCACGGTCTTGCCAACGAAAAGGCAAAGGGTCTTGAGCCGTGATCATGGCCGAATCTAGCCTCCGGTCGATCACTCACACGTGTGGTCTGACGATGTGACGGCCTCACGAGGCCGTGTTCCGGGGGGTACGCGTGAGTGGCAGACGACGCTGGTTCGCGGGCGTGTGGCACCGAAGATTTCTGAGTCGGCTGGGACTCTGGACGATCCCCGTCGCCCTCTTCGCACTGCTCCTGCCGGCGGCGATCGCCACGGGCTTCGGCACTCCGGGGTTCCTTCCCGGCGGCCACAAGGACGACGGGTTCGGCCACCACGGCGGCTTCCGCTTCGACGGCGCGGTCTGGAACCCGAACAAGCTCCCGGCCACCCCGGCCGTAGGACGGCATGACCTGCGGAAGAAGAAGCCGGCTCATCCCAAGGGTTATGCACCGCTGGGGACTTATCGGGCACAGACGCCCGCGTGGCCGAAGGCGGGTACCGCCACCGTCGTCCTGGGCGCCCACGGTACGGCGAAGCCGGTCAAGGCCGGTGAACTGCCGGTCTGGGTGACATCGGCAGACGACGGCCACCCTGTCGGCGCCGTCCGCGTACAGACCGCCTCCCACAAGCAGACGCTCAGGGCCGGCGCCAACGGCATGCTGCTGGGCATCACACCGTCCGGCGCGACCTCCGCACGCGGCCGGGTGCGGGTGGTCATCGACTACGCCGCGATCGCCAAGGCGTACGGCGGCGGCTACGGTTCACGGCTCCAGCTCGTCCAGCTGCCGGCCTGTGCGCTGACCACACCGCAGCGGGCGGAGTGCCAGAAGCGCACCCCGATCGAGTTCACCAACCGCCCCACCGCGGACCAGTTGACGGCGACCGTCACATTGGGCACCTCACCCGACGCCGACCCCGCGCCCGGACAGGCAGAGGACGCGGCCGGCCCGCAGACGATGTCGGTCCGCACCGCACCCCTGACGGCAACCACCACGACAGGCACCACGGCGCTGGCGGTCACTTCCGGCACCTCGGGCTCCCAGGGCGACTACGGGGCCACCACGCTGTCGGCCGCCGGCACCTGGCAGGCCTCGGCCACCGGCTCGTTCACCTATGCCTACCCGATCTCGGTGCCGTCCGCGATCGGTGGCAACGCGCCCTCCGTCGGCCTGAGCTACGACTCGCAGACCGTCGACGGCGAGACCACCGCCCGCAACTCCCAGACCTCGTGGATCGGGGACGGCTGGAGCTACCAGGTCGGTTCCGTGGAGCGCGCCTACCGCAAGTGCGGCTCTCTCCTCGACTCCGGCGGAGACAAGATCCTCAAGGGTTCCGGCGACGAGTGCTGGGGCGGGGACAACGCCACGCTGTCCTTCGGGGCGCACTCCGGAGTGCTGGTGCCCGACGGCGTGGACTCCGGCGTGACCGGGGAAATCAGGCAGTGGCGGCTGCAGGGCGACGACGGCACCCTCGTACAGGAATTGTCCGGAGCCGACAACGGCCTGCACGACGGCGTCTACTACCGGGTCCTGACCACGGACGGCACAGCCGCCTACTTCGGCGCCGACCACTCCCCGGACGGCGCGGGCACCGCTGCCACCATGCCCGCGAACCCGGCCGACCCCTCCACGCACTCCGCATGGGGCGTCCCCGTCCTGCACCCGCACTCGACGGACCCCTGCTACGACAGCGCCAAGGGCAAGGCGTCCCAGTGCGACAAGCCGGAGGGCTGGCGCTGGAACCTCGACTTCGTGGTGTCACCGGCCGGATTCGTGCAGCGGTACGACTACACCACCGAGTCCAACTTCTACGATCTCGGCGGCGGCCAAGCGGGCGAGTCGACCGACCCGGACGACACGGGCACTCTCACCTCGTACACCCGCGGCGGCGCGCTGACGCTGCTCTCGTACGGATACAGGCTGGCCGATGAGCAGGCCGGGCGCACTCCGGCGGCCGAGGTGGACTTCGGCCTGGCACAGCGGTGCCGGACCACCTCCACGTTCACCGACTGCTCCGCGTCCGACCTGAAGGACTCCACCGCCACACACTGGCCCGACGTGCCGTGGGACCTCCACTGCGACTCGACGGACAAGACGAAGCTCCCGGACGGCGCCACAACCGTCCCCGACGACGTGTGCATCACGTCAGGGCCCAGCTTCTGGACCACCACGCGGCTGGACTCCATCACCACCAAGGTTCATGTGAAGGCGACCGACCAGCTCACCGCGGTCGACTCGTACAAGCTGGGCCAGATCTACTCCGACGCGGGCGGCACCGTCGACCCGGTCACCGGCACCACGGTGGACCCGAAGGACGCCGGGATGCTGCAGGCCGTGATGTGGCTGCAGTCCATCCGGCACACCGGAAAGGACACCTACGGCAACGGCAACAGCGATATCACGCTGAACCAGGTGTCGTTCACCGGCACCGAGATCGACAACCGGGTCAACGACGACTCCCCCTCCGCCCCACCGCTGTACCGGCCGCGCATCTCGACCGTGCAGACCGAGACCGGTGAGTCGATCGCAGTCGAGTACAACTCGGCTCCGTGTGCGGGCAGATCGCTCTCCATCTCCCAGGCGGACGGCAACGCCGACTCCTGCTATCCCGTCTACTGGACCGTGCCCGGAGCCTCCAAGCCGGTCGCGGACTGGTTCAACAAGGTCACGGTCGACAGCGTGGCCGTGTCCGACCTGACCATCGCGGGCCAGTACAAGCCGGACGCACAGAACAACCCGGCGGGCTCCGAGACCCAGGTCTCCCGCTACAGCTACTCCGGCCCGGCCTGGCACCGCGACGACTCGGCGCTGACCGACGATCAGTACCGGACCTGGGACCAGTTCCGCGGCTTCCGCACCGTCACCGTGCAGACCGGCCAGAGCCCCGAGCCCGTCACTCAGCGGACCACCACCTACCTGCAGGGCATGGACGGCGACTACAAGGCCGACGGCAGCCGCCGCTCCGTCACCGTCGACGCCAAGGTCGGCGGCAGCACCGTGCTGAGCGTGACCGACTCGGACCAACTGTCCGGCAGCATGCTCGAAGACGACACCTACACCCAGGCCGGCGGCTCCGTCGACGCCGTCAGCGTCAACGGCCCGTTCACCTTCACCAGCACCGCTTCCTCCCACCGATCGCCCTGGACGGACTGGACCCAGGAGGACAACCCCGGTGAGACCGAGCCGGCCCTGTCCACCCTGCCCGACCTCACCGCGCACCGGATCAAGTCCGGCAGCTCCCTGAAATACGAGCTCACCTCCAACGGGACCTGGCGGCACACCAGGACCGACACGGCGTACGACAGCCAGGGCCGCCTGTCCTCCGTCAACCAGCACGGTGACGGCGTCGACCCGAAGCAGGAGAAGTGCACCACCACGACCTACGCGACGCCGCCGTCCGGTAACTCGATGGCCCTGGCCTACCCGGCCCAGGTCACCGCCGTCAGTGGCCCGTGCGGCACCACGCCGAGCGCCACCACACTCCTGGCCGACAAGAAGCTCTACTACGACGGTGACGGCAGCCTCACGAATCTGGGAACCTTCGGGCAGCTTGAGCAGACCGGCAGCACGGCGACCGGTCGGGTCACCGCAGTGCGCAAGGCCACCGGCTACACGGGCACCACGGAGAACTGGCAGACCGACTCGGCGATGAAGTACGACGGCGCGGGGCGGATCACCGACACCCTGGACGTCACCGGGCAGAACACCCACACGGCCTTCACCCCTCCCTGGACCTCGACCGGCGAGAACACCAATCCCACCGGCATCACCACCACCAACTCCAAGAACTGGACGGTCACTTCCTCCCTCGACCCGCTGCGGGGACTGTCCACCGAGAACGTCGATGCCAACGGTCGCACGACCGACATGACCTACGACGCGCTGGGCAGGCGCACCGCGGTGTGGCTGCCCGGCCGGGACAAGGCAGCCGGCCAGAGCCCGGACCGCACCTTCGACTACTCCATCAACCCCGGCGCCGTACCCGCGCCCGGAGACACGATCACCCAGCCGGGCGCACCGACGTCCGTCACCTCCAAGACGCTGCGCGAGGACGGCACGTACGCCACCTCGATCACGATCTACGACGGCATGCTCCAGCCGCGACAGAGCCAGTCCACCGCGATGGGCGACTCCAACTCCGGCCGCGTCATCTCGGACACCTTCTACGACTCGCACGGCTGGCAGGTCGCTGCCTACGCGCCGTACTCCGAGCCGAACGACTTCCCGTCGACCACGCTGTACGCGGCGAACGAGAACCAGATCCCCTCGGAGTCCACCTCCACGTACGACGGGCAGGGCCGGCCCCTCAAGGGGACTCTCTGGCACCAGGCCGTCGAGCAGTGGCACACCTCGATCAGCTACCCGGGGGCCGACGAGGTCGACACCACGGCGCCGGCCGGGGGCCGTTCCACCGCCTCCTTCACCAACGCCATCGGCCAGACCACCAGCACCATGGTGAAGAACACCGGCTCCACGGTCACCCTGCCCGGCGGCTCGGTGATCCCCTCGGGTACCTCGCTGACCTCCGACAGCGTGCGTTTGACCATGCAGGCGGACGGCAACCTCGTGCTCTCCGCCCTGGCGACCGGCGCGACCATGTGGTCCTCCGGCACCGGCGGTCACCCTGGCGCCTGGGCCAGGTTCGGCACCGACGGCAACCTGGTCGTCTACAGCACGGCCGCGGCCCAGCTGTGGACGACCGGCCTGACGGCCACCGCCGGCGCCACCTTCCAGGTGCGCAACGACTCCACGGTGACCGTCGTCGCCTCCGGCGGCTCCGTGCTGTGGAAGCAGGGCACGGCGAACGCCGTCCCGGCGGCCGACGCCACCACCCGCTACACCTACACCCCCGCCGGCCAGATCGACTCGATCAAGGACAGCGCGGGCAACACCTGGTCGTACACATACAACCTGCTCGGCCAGAAGACCTCTCAGACCGACCCGAACGTCGGCAGGAGCACGTTCGACAAGTACGACGTGACCGGCAACCTGCTGCAGACCACCGACGCGCGCGGCCAGGCGCTGTCCTTCACCTACGACTGGGACAACCGTCCCACCGCCGAATACGCCGCCGCCTGGTCCGCCACCCCTGACCCGTCCAAGCTGCTGGTGTCCCAGGCGTACGACACGCTGGAGAAGGGCTACGCGACCTCGGCCACCCGTTACGTCGGGGGCGCCTCGGGGTCGTCGTACACCCAGGCCGTCACCGGTTACAACACGGCCTACCAGCCGCTGGGCACCACACTGACGATCCCGGCCGCCGAAGGCTTCGCCGCCGCCGGACAGAGCAGCGCGCCCACGTCCGGCACCGTCACGTACACCTCCACGGCCCGCTACACCCCGAACGTCGGGCTGCTCTCCACCGCGCACTACCAGGCGGACGGCAATCTGCCGGCCGAGGACATCGACTACGGCTACACCCAGCAGGGCAACCTCGACGGCATCGGCGGTTTCATCAACTCCGCCAACACGCCCGCCTACCTGGACACCGCCGTCCACGACGCGTTCGGCCGCGTGCTGCAGGCCAACTACGGCCCCACCGGCAAGGAACTGGCGACCTTCGCCCAGTACGACGCCACCACGGGACGCGTCACCCAGACGAGCAGCATGGTGCAGACCTCGGCCACGGCGCTGGACGTCGTCAACCTGCGCTACAACCAGGCCGGTGAACTCACCGCGACCGACGACCTGCAGAACAACACCGCGCACGACACCCAGTGCTTCACCTACGACTCCTTCCAGCGGCTGACCGCCGCCTGGACGGACACCGCGGGCATCACCACTCCCACGGCGGCCACGGTCGGCGCCGTCGGCGGCTGCAACACCGCGCGGGTGCAGACGACCACCACGGCACCCATCACGGCCACCACCGTCGGCGGACCCGCCCCGTACTGGCAGACCTACACCTACGACCAGCTCGGCGACCGCACCGGCACGGTCAACCACGACGCCACCGGCAACGCACTCAGCGACATCACGCAGAACATCGCCTACCCCGGCGTCAACGGCACGGCGGCCGCGACGCTGCCCGACCAGGCGGGGACGGCCACCCTCACCAACCCGGCCGGCACCGCGACCATCACGTCGACGTACGCCGACCCCGCCTACGGCAACGTGAACGCGGGCGACACCATGAGCCGGAAGGTGACGACCACCGGCCCGCTGTCCACCGCCTTCACGATCTCCGGCGGCGGGAAGCGGTGCGTCGACGACGCGGGCGGCTCCACCACCGCGGGCACGAAGGTGCAGATCAACACCTGCAACGGGGCCACCAGCGAGAAGCTGACGATCGGCACCGATGGCACGGTGAAGGTCCTCGGCATGTGCCTGGACACCTCCGGCAACGCGACGGCCTCGGGCACCCTCGTGGTGATCGACACCTGCAAGACCGATGCCACCCAGAAGTGGAAGGTCACCACCACCGGCACCCTGGTCAACAACGCCAACAGCGCGGTGTGCCTGACCGACCCGGGAGCCTCCGCCACCAACGGCACCCAGCTGACCATCGCCACCTGCGGCGGCAGCGGCCAGACCTGGACGAGCGCCGCCACCGGCGCGATACCGGCGGGCCAGAGCCAGACCTTCACCTACGACGCCGAAGGCCACACCGCCACCGTCGCCACGACCTCCGGCACCCACACCAACACCAGCAAATACCTGTACGACGCCAAGGGCGGTCTCCTGGAGCAGACCGCCGCGGTCGACGGCGTGGACAAGACACGCGTCCTCTACCTCTTCGGCGGAACCGAGCAGATCACCCTCAACGTCGCCGCGAAGACCTGGACCGGCCTGCGCAACATCACCGGTCCGGACGGCACCACCGTCACTCGCTCCAGTACCGGCACGGTCACCTACCAGGTAGCCAATGGGCAGGGCACCGCCCTGACCGCCGTCAACGCAGCCACGCTGGCCGTCACCCGCCGCTCCTTCGATCCCTGGGGCAACCCGCGCGGCACCAAGCCCGGTTCCTGGGTGGCGCCGGACGAGAACCACGGCTTCCTCGGTCAGCCGGCCGATCCCGTCACCGGCCTCAACCTGCTCGGCGCCCGCAACTACGACCCCGTCATCGGTCGCTTCCTCACCCCGGACCCGATCTTCCAGGCCGGCGACCCCAACCAGATGGGCGGCTACACCTACGCCGCCGACAACCCCGCCAGCAGCAGCGACCCCACGGGATTCGACGACTGGTACAACTACCCGTCGATGAACAAGTGCGTCATCGACTGCGGTCCGACGCCGTCCCCGTCCCCGGCGCCCGCGCCCACCAGCACCTCCAGTGGCGGCGGCGGAAGCTCCACCCCGCAGCCCTCTCCCGGCCTCACGCCCCCCGCGACTCCGCCCGACCCGAAGGCCGCCCCCGACCTCCTCTACAGCAGCATCGTGGACATCGGTCTGGCCATCCGCTCGCTGTCCGTGTGCGAGTTCTGGCTCACGGGAAGCGGAGCGGACCACGACCAGGCCTGCGAGATCGCGGGCGGCGTCGTCTCCGGTGGGGGCATGGAAGGCAGCGGCATCGGGGCACTGGAGCGCGGTGCGGTGGGTGAAGGTGAAAGCGCGCTGGTCAACACGGCCAGGGGCGGAGCCGACGCCGACGCGGCGGCCGCGGCCGGCGCGGGTGCCAAGGCCGTCGACGAAGCGGCGTCGGACGTGGCGGACCTGGCGGCGCTGAAGCGGGCGAACGCGCAGGAGCATGCTGTAGAGACGAACGCGAAAGCGGCCAGGCCGAGCAAGCCGGAGGAAGGCAACGCCGGCACGAAGCCCGCCGAATCGGCGGCCCGCTGCAGCTTCTCCCCTGACACGCCCGTCCTCATGTCCGGGGGCAAGACCAAGGCGATCGGCAAGATCAAGGCCGGCGACAAGGTCGAATCAGCCGATCAGAAGACGGGCAAGCATGTCGGTTCGCGCCCTGTCCAACACGTGTGGATCAACCACGACCACGACCTGCTCGACGTCACCGTTCGCACCGAGGACGGCCGCAGGGCCACCATCCACACCACCGCCAACCACCCCTTCTGGGACGACACCGCACACGCCTGGGTACCTGCCGGCAAACTCCACAGCGGCGACAGTCTCAACACTTCCGCCAACCACCACGCCCATGTCGTCACCACGCACCCCACACCCGGTACTGCCGATCGCTGGAACCTCACCGTCCAGGAACTCCACACGTACTATGTCGTGGCGGGCGGCACGTCGATATTGGTGCACAATACCGAAGGGGGTGACGGTGAGAAATGTGCGATCCCACTCTACCGATCTCCCGGAGTGGGAAATCAGGCGAGCGAAGCCCATGGTTTGAACCCTGCCAATCACAGCGGAAATCATGCGACTATCTACCTCTCCAACATGCCGGAGGGTGCGGCGCAGTATGCGGGGAATGGGCACGATCCCGGATTCCATGTGTTCTATATGGATTCTGCATTCCTGGATTCGAATGCGGGAGGGGCTGCAGAAAAGACATTCGGAGATCTTGAATTCCCCCTTGAGAACAAAAATGGCCTCCAGGGTGTAACTGAGTTCAGGATTCCAGCAGGGCGAGCTGACGAGTTTAATTCATTTATTGACCAGTCTCGAACCAAATGGGTGCCTTCCTATCAAGGGTGGTGGGACGAGGGTGATCTCGGCTAGCTCCATAGAAGGGATCGAAGCGGCTATCATTCACCACACTGTCTATTCCTTGCGGAGCGTCTGAAGTGACTGGTCGTGACACCGCTGAGCGGCTTGCCCTGTACCTGGCGCACCTGCGCGCCATGACGGGTGCGGACCCGATCATTGAGGAGGTTGAGCCGCGTGACCCGAGCGATGGCCGCGTTCTCTCCCTCGGATACAGGGACGTGCCGGGCCCCGGTCTCCTGACCGGGGTCACGTACGGGCTCTCGCTTTCAAGCTCCGGAGGCGGGGTGGCCAGTCGTCACGAAATGGTCATTACAATTCGAAGCCAGGATTTGTCTTGGGCCGGTGTTCCGGCCAGGGCCGTTGGCGCGCTGCGCGGACTTTCGCCCTTTGATCCTGGTCGCGCACTTGGCTATGCGCAGCGATTTGTCGAAGAGTCGGGGATGTCGAGCCTTCTTCTGGGAAATCCGCCGAGTGGTCTGGGGCTCGTCCCGTTTAGCATGGGTCTGGCCGAGTCGGGGGGCCGGAGTGAGGATGCAGTGGACTTTGTGGGCGTCTATCCAATCTATTCATCTGAGCGAGAATTCGTGAAGAAGAATGGATTTAAAGCATTCTGGGAACTCGAATGGGACCGATTTGATCCATTGCGTAGACCGATTGCTTGAGTAGGTGCAGTCTATTTATCGGATTCCTGGAAGCTGCAGAGAATACCCCACCGGGCCCAGAAGCTCCTTGATGACGACGAGTTCGACGCCTTGCTCCAAGAGGAGGGTTGCCGTTGAGTGGCGGAGGTCGTGAAGCCGGACCGGCCGCAGGTCAGCGTCGCGGAGCAATGCGTTGAACTGCCGTGTGAGGGTGGCGGGTTCGATCAGGTGTCCGTCGGGTCGTGTGAAGGCGTGGCCGGTGTCGTGCCAGTCGGAGCCCGTAGAGGGCGGACAGACAAGCACGCGAAGCTCCAGGCGGACACTGGTGATCTCGGTCGAGAATCCGTCCACCAGGAGCTCCGTAGTTGCGCAGGACCGTCCAACTCGCCATCAGCGCCGCCAGTCCAGAAGAGGCTCACCGGCAGGGGCTTCTCGTGGCGGAAGCAGCTCTCCGGTCAGGCGTCCCTTCGCGCTTGCTTCATCGGGCGAGGTTTCGGGCCTGCCCTTCGTGAATGTCGCTTGCCCACTCCCAGCCGGGTTTGGGCGATACGACCCGTGGGTCGCCGGAAACCCGGGCGTCACGTAGGTCCTCCACGTACGCTCGGTCCAGTTTGATCCTTGCGCGTACCTCCGCATCCCTGGCGACGGACCCATGTCCGGGGATGAGGACATCGACGTTGCCCGCTACGCCCTCAAGCAACCCCAGCCCGACGAGGTAGTCCTCAATCGGGTTATCCGTGTCGTCGAGCATGGGAACGAAGACGTCGGAGAGCATGTCGCCGGCGATGAGAACTCGGCGTTCTTCGATCAACAGGGCCGCATGGCCCGGGGCATGCGCCGGATGCTCGATGATCCGCACCTTGGGGCCGTCCCAGGGAAGCTGTGCGGTTTCAGCAGGCAGACCAGTGATCAGGCCGTACAGGTCGAGCGGTGTGTCCTCGGCGATTTCCGGCGGCAGCGCCTCGGCGACGCCGGCCTTCCAGTCCGCGTTCGACAACACATTCTGCATAAAGTCCGCGCAGCGGGCTGTTCCGTAACGGGGCGCTTCGCCGAGTTCGGCGTGCCAGAGCACGTGATCCCAGTCAGGATGCGTCGAGAACCCTGCCACCACGGGCCGGCCCAGCTCGCGCAGGTCGTTCGCCAGGCAGGTCATTTCGGCACCGGTAATGCCGGCGTCCACGAGTAGCACGCCGTCCCTGCCCTGCACGACAACGGTGTTGTTTTCGAGCAACTCACTCTGGTGGATCAGTACACCCTCGGCGACTTGCTTCAGCATGGGTCCCTCCCCGTTCGATGCCCGCACCCTGCCAGAGGGTCTGGCGCCCCTCAACACAACCGCCCGCGCCCATGGCGCCATCGACGCCCTCATCGACACGGGCTTGGCCTGCTGGGCGGATGAGGGTCACCAGGAACTCGATCTCCGAGCGCGAATTCCTCTTCGCCGGTACTGCCCGTCGAACCTACGGTATTGGACGATGAACAGCGGTCATGCGGTCACTATCGGGACCTGCACACCCAGGCGTCCTGCAAGGTGAGGGGCGGTCGGGAAACTGTGGTCCTGATCGACCGGCACCCGTTGACTTCGAATCCGGTCAGGGTGAGAAAGGCGCGCAGGCGCGCTGTGGCACGGCCGGGGTCTGTGCGGGGTTCTGAGGTGACCGGCGGCCTGCCGGTTCAGGGGCGGGGTGCGGTTCCGAGGAACCGGTGGAGAGAGGCCGTCATGCTGGTGACGAACATGTCGCGGGTCGGGTCGTCGAGGTGGTCGAGGGACAGGTAGGGGTTGAGGTCTTCCAGCTCGACCAGGAGCAGCTCACCCTCCTGGGTGCGGCAGGCGTCCACGCGCTGGATGCCGTGGTCGAGGGTGTTCCAGTCGATGAAGCGGCGGGCGAAGTCGAGATCGGCTTCGGTGGGCCGGTAGGGCTCAAGGACCCAGCGCCGTTCGGGGTCGGGGGCGTGCAGGGCGTACTGGAAGGCGTCGTCGACGTAGTAGAACGACACCTCGTAGCGGAAATCGATCCGAGGCTGGACCAGGATGTCCCCGTAGGCGAGGCCGGCCAGTCGCTCCCGGGGCACGAAGCTGAGGCCGATGGAGTCCGCCCCTGCCTTCGGCTTGACCGCATACTGGTCGACCTCGGGCAGGCGGCCGAGGTCCTGGGGCCGGTCGGCAGTGGGGATGACCGGGTATCCGGCTGCGGTCAGGTCCAGCAGGTATTGCTTGCCGGCCATGTCGCCCCGGCCGGACAGCGGGTTGTAGACCCGGGCGCCGCGAGCTGCGGCCTGGTCGCGGAAGGCGTCGTATTCCTTCTGGTAGTGCAGCACGGGGCCGCTGTTGCGGACCACGACCGCGTCAAAGGCGTCCATCAGGGCGGCGGCGTCCAGCGGATGGCACAAGGCGATGTCGAAGCCGTTCCGCAGCCGTGACGACAGGAAGATGTCCTCGTCGCAGTAGCGCCGTCCCCGGGCCTCGTAGGCGAGATCGGTCACGAACAGAACGCTGGGGCGGTCGGGCACGGGGCATCTCCTGGGTCGGTGGCCATCAACTTACCCAAACCGCCCAACACCCTCCGGTGCCGGGCGGCCCCGCCGATGGCCGATCACTCTCGGTAGCCGACACGGCCGCGGCCGGGACTTTCGGCGGCATCGGCGATGTCGGAGGCGATCCCTGCCTCACGCGCGGCCGTGTCCGTCCGCGGGCGCTGGATCGGGTACGGCTGCCGTTCGGCGATCGCCGTGCCCGTCGCCGTGCCCGTCGGCGTGGGCGTCGGCGACCGTCTCGCGGCGGATGTGCGGTCAGCGGTCGAGGAAGGTGTTCACCTCGGTGCCGAACTTGACGGCGTACTGGTGGAGGAAGCCATGGCCGGCGTCCCGGTAGATGTGCAACCGGGCGTTGGGGAGGTACTTGGCCAGCAGGTGGGAGTTCTCGGCGGGCATCAGGATGTCGCTCTCGCCGTCGGCGACCAGGACCGGTTGGAAGAGGGACTTCAGGCGGACCAGCCTGGACTTGTCGGTGATGCCCCACTCGGACCACGCGGTGAGCTGGTGATCGCGGGTGGCGAGGCTCGTGGGGGTGTCGGCGTCGGTGGTACGCCGGCCGAGGCGTTGCAGGAACTCCGCTCCCGCGGCCTGGCTGGAGGCGGTGTTCTTGAAGAACAGGAAGGGGTAGTCCTCGGGACCGGGATTGTCCTTCAGGGTCCGCTGCAGGATGTCGGGGTCGGTCGCGCGCTGGTTCACTCCGCCCTGGGGACCGGTGGCGGCCGGGACGACGCGGCGGACCTGCCAGGGGCGACGCAGGGCGACCTCCTGGGCGACCTCGCCGCCGAGGGAGAAGCCGAACAGGTCGTAGCGGGGCAGCTTGAGGGCGTCGATGAAGTCGATGGCGTCCAGGGCCATCTGCTGGTCGGTGCTGGGGGTGGTGCCGGTGGAGCCGCCGACGCCGGCGTTGTCCACGAGGATGACCTCGCGCTTGGCGGCGATGGTGTCGATGAGCTTGGGGTCCCAGCCGTCGATGTTGCCGCGGAAGTGCTGGAAGAAGACCAGGGGCACGCTGTCGGCCGTGGAGTGGCCGAAGCGGCGGTACAGGTAGGTGACGCCGTTCGCGGCCTTGACGCGCAGGTTGGGGGCGGTGCCGGCGCTCACCGCGTTCTGCGTCCGGGTGACCGCCTGCCGGGTGCCGCTGGAGTCTCCGCTCACGGCATTGGCCATTCTCGGCGCCGTGGCGGCGACGGCCGCGACGACCGACATGGCGGCCAGCGCCGTCGCGGTGCGCCGGGAGACACGGGTGGGCCGGTGGGTTGAGGACATGCGAATTCCTTGAGTCGGGCCAGAGGCTTCCCCGGCGCGCTGAACTTGCCGGGCGCTCCACGTACGGGTGTCTGCGGGGCGCGCGGATCGTGGAGCTGTTCCCGACCCGGCGACCTCGTCGAGCCGGGGCCCCTCGCCGTAGGTCTGAGGGCCCCGACGGGTCCGGTGAGCGGTCAAGGTGCGGACCGGAGGTCATGGCCTGCGCGAGTGTGGGGGAGCTGGGACCTGGGAGCGACGACGCCGGTGAGCCGGGGGCGGGGAAGGGACTCCCGCATGATCGACATGCCCAGAACATAGGGAGCGGCCGTGTCGTCGGGCGTCATCCTGAGCGCCCGGCGGGATCATCCGCCAGGCCGACGCCGAGTCGCCGCCGGGGCGAACCGGTCCGCTCTCGTAGGCCGGGACGACGGCCGTGTCCAGGCCTACGGTCGGCCCGACCCGACCCGACCCGACCTGACCTGCCCGCCCCGACTGCCCGTTCCGTACTCAGCCGGTGCCCTTCGGCAGCGGTTCGTCCAGGAGGAACGCCCGCAGCAGCGCGGTGTAGCGGCCGGGCTGTTCGCCCGAGATGGAGTGTCCCGCTCCCTTGACGGTCACCAACTCGGATCCTGAGAGGGTGTGTTGGTACTCGGCGGTCACGGCGGGCTTGATGAAGTCGCATTCCCCTCGCATGATCAGAGAGGGCACCCGCAGGGTGCGCAGAAGGGGCCGGGGGTCGGGGAGCCGCTCGAAGTCCTTGACGGTCATCTGGTTGCTGTAGAAGCCCTGAGGGTTGTCGTGCGCCGTGGTGTGCGGAGCGTCCTCGCACGACGTGCTGTCCTTTCCCTGGAGGGCGACTTCGTGCATCCAGTGGTCGACCTCGCGGTCGCCCACCAGCGCGTGCGCGGCGCCGGGATTGATCTGGAGGAGCAAGCTCGCCACGATGATGCGGGGTGCGCTGTTCAGCCGGTCGAGCCGGGCCTTCTGCGCGGGGGAGAGGCGGTTCCAGGGTTCCCCGGCCTGGGAGCCGGGGTATTGACGGCCCCACAGCGCGCCCGGCGAGGTGAAGACCGCTTTGGCGACGTGCTCGCCATGTGCGGCCAGGTACTGGGCGGTGAGCGATCCGCCCCAGGACTGGCCGACCAGGATGATCCGGTCGGCGCCGAGTGTGCGCCGGATCGCTTCCAGGTCGGCGACCTGACGGGCGACGGTGTATCCGGTGATGTCCGGCAGCCGGGTGGAGCGGCCGGCGCCGAGTTGGTC
The DNA here is from genome assembly GCF_024539815.1 of Streptomyces hayashii. Lineage (GTDB taxonomy): Bacteria > Actinomycetota > Actinomycetes > Streptomycetales > Streptomycetaceae > Streptomyces > Streptomyces hayashii. Next base: position 31,550 of record NZ_JAHHIU010000090.1, on the reverse strand, counting down.
GTAGGAGTAGACGTCGAAGCCGTCCGCCGCGAGTTCACGGCCCCCGGTGGGGACACCCTCGCCGGGGGTGCCAGGACCGCCGTGCAGGAAGATCACCGGGGTCGGTCTGGCCTTGCCGGTGGCGGGGGCGTGGACGTAGGCGATGCGTGAACCGGTCGGCAGATTCCAGAACCTGACGCCGGGCGGGGCGGGGGCGGCCGTCGGGGTGGGCATCGGATCAAGGACGGTGACGGAGGCGAGGACGGTGACGGCCGCGGTCAGGCCGGCCGTGAGGAACGCGGATGCCCGCAGGGCCGGGCGGCGGTCGAGGCCGAACAGGGCGAACGCCGCCCGGCCCGGGAGCCAGCCGGCCAGGGCGCCGCAGACGAGACCGACGATGACGAGGACCGGCACGCTCGCGGTGACGAACGCCGCGGCGAGGAAACCGGCCACCGCCACGGCAGGGGCCAGCAAGAGCGCCAGGAGCAGCAGGACACCGCCGGCGACACGGCGGGGAAGTATGCGTGACATGCCTTCGAGGCTAGGAAGCCGACGCGGGCGATCCGTCCAGCTCAGGGACGGTCCCGCCGCGTGCGAAGGCCGTCCTGCGGCGGGGTGTCACCCCCACCTCACGGCGGGGTGCCGACTCACCTCACGGCCTGCTGCCGGGCCGGATCAGGCCCGTCTCGTACGCGGCGATCGTCGCCTGCACCCGGTCGCGTACCCCGAGCTTGCCGAGGAGGACGGAGACGTGGTCCTTCACGGTGGGCGGACTCACCCCCAGCACCGCCGCGATCTCCGCGTTGGACAGCCCCCGCGCGACCTGCCGCAGAACCTCCGTCTCGCGCGGGGTGAGCAGGTCCAGGCGGGCCGTGTCGAGCGGGCCGGGAGCGTCCGTGAAGCGGTCGATCAGCCTGCGGGTCAGTGCCGGGTCGAGCAGGGCGGCGCCCCCGTGCACCACCCGTACCGCGTCGATCACCCGCTCCGGCTCGGTGTCCTTGAGCAGGAAACCGGCGGCCCCGGCGCGCAGCGCGGCGAACAGGTACTCGTCGAGACCGAAGGTGGTGAGCACCAGAACACGGGTCGCGGGGCTGCGTTCGGTGATCGCGGCGGTCGCCGCGAGCCCGCCCATCCCCGGCATGCGGACATCCATCAGCGCGACGTCCGGCCGCGCCGACAGCGCGAGTTCGACCGCCGTGTCGCCGTCCGCCGCCTGACCGACGACGCACAGGTCGGGTTCCGCGTCGAGGATCGCCGCGATCCCGGCCCGTACGACGGCCTGGTCGTCCGCGACGGTCACCCTGATCGCCATGGGAACGCCTCCGGGAGCCACACGCGTACCGCACCGCGGTCGGTCGTCGAGAGGGTACCGCCGGCGGCGTCCGCGAGGGCGCGCAGCCGCCGCTCCACCGAGGGAACGGAGGGTGCCGGACCGGAGACCTCCACGCCGTCGGGGAGCGTGCGCACGGTGAGGGTGACGCCTACGGCCATGAGCGCGCAGGCGGTCCGGTACGCGAAGACCTCCACGGCGGCGGGCAGCGGACGGCGTGCTCCCACGTATCGGACGACGGCGCCGTAGCGTGCGGCCGGCGCGGTGATCCCGGAGACGGTGGGCGGAGGGGCGTCGTCGGCTTCGTCCTTCGCGCGCAGCCCGGACAGCAGGTCCCGCAGAGCGGTCAGTCCGGCTCGGGCCTCTTCCCGCACGGTCCGCAGGTCCCTCTCCTCCGCTGCTGCGACGACCGCCCGCGCGTGCCGGAGCGCGGTGTCGCGCAGCCCGGTGGCGAACAGCAGACGCTGTGCGGACACCGCCGCGTCCGCGTCCTCGTCGAGCACGGCCCGCCGCCGGGCGTCCGCGGCCCGCAGCCGCTCATGCCGCCGAGCTGTCCGCCGCCCCCATGACCAGACGGCGAGGGCGGGGAGGGCCAGCGTGCCCGCAAGTACGGCCCAGGCCGCTGCGGTGCTGCCGGTGATGCCGCTGCCGCTCGCCAGCGCGAGCCCGCCCACGGCGGCCACGGCGAGCGGCGCCAACAGGCCTCGGCGCCACGGCAGACGAACTCCCACGCTGTGGACGAGCGTCAACTCGACCCACCCGTACACCAGGAAGATGTCGCTCACCGGCGGCCGGGTCCAGCCCGCCCGGTCGCAGGCCCACCACAGCAGCAGCGCCGACAGCACCGCCGCGAGCGCGCGGCCTGGCGCCCGCGAGCGCCAGGCCAGCGGCACGGCGTGCAGGCCCGACAGCACGACGGTCACCAACGCGGGCAGCAGGCCGCCGAACGGAGCCGGTACATCGGCCGACAGCAGGCTCGCACCGAGGGACAGCGCGATCGCCAGGGACACCAGGGCGTAGTCGAGCGCGGCCGCCCCACGCCACAGGGGCCGTCGGCGGAGGGGAAGAACCGTCGCCGCGGGCAGTGCGGCCCGCACGCTCCAGCCCTCTCCACGGCCCTGCCCCACGGGTCCCGCGCGGAACGTCCCGCCCGCCGCGGTGACCGTGGCCGCCAGCCCCGCGAGACCGCGCCCGGTCCCGAGGCCCGGCTCGACGACCGCACCGCCGTCGTCCGTGACGGTGACGACGAACAGGTGATCGCCGCCGCCCCGTACGGGCCTGTCCCGGTCGTCCGTCGGCTCGCTCGTCTGCTCGATCCGGACACGCACGGTCGCGCCCTCGGCGTACCGGGCCGCGTTGGTCAAAGCCTCCCGGACGACCCGGTACGTCGCTTCCGTACTGCCCGCCGGCGCCTTGTCCACCGTGCGCCGGTAGTCCACCCCGTGCGCGGCGGCCAGCGCGTCGACCTCCGTGAAACCGGCCGCGCTCGCGTCGAGCTCGGTGAGGCGCTCCAGTTCGCGGACGGCCTCCCGGCCCGCCTCTCCGGCGTGGCGCAGCGCGTCACCGGTCCGTTCCCGGTCGGCGAGTCTGAGCGCGGCGCCCGCGGCCACCACGATCCCGGTCAGCCGATGCGCGGCCACGTCGTGCAGCTCCGCCGCCAGCCGGTCCCGTTCCGCCAGCGCCGCGAACAGCGGGACCGCCGCCGTGCCGGCCTCGTAGTCCGCCAGCGCGGACCGGCGGGCCGACCGCTGCCGGCGAGAGCGGCCCGCCGCCCAGACGACCGCCACCACCCCACCGGCCGTCAGCGCGACCCCCGCCACGTAGTGCGGCGGTTCACCGCGTACGGCGGGGACCGCGGCGACGGCCAGCGTGAGCAGAACAGCTCCCGTGAGGGAGGAACCGGCGGTCCTGCGCACGGCCAGCAGATGCACCATGACCAGCGGGCAGACCGCCGCGACGAGGGAGAGGACCCACACCTGCCCCGCGAAGCCCTTCATTGCCCCACGCCGCCGGCGGGCGACCGCTCGACGACCTCCATTCCGGCAGACTAATCGGCTTGAGGTGCATCGTCATTGGACGGCCGGCGCCTTGGCCCGGAGCGTCTACGAGGCGTCGCGAGTGAAGCGCCAGGCTCCGCAGATGAGGGCGAGTGCGAGGTAGAGGGCGAGGTCGAAGACGGCGAAGGAGAGGGAGGGGCTGCGCTCCGGGTGGAGGGGGTGTGGGTGGAGCTGGCCGAGGACGTCCGCGGCGTTGCTCAGCATGAGCTTGCTGGGCAGGTGGGACCAGCCGTCGACGGCCTTGGCCGCGCCGTAGCCGAGATACACCAGGGCGAAGAGTGCGGCGACGGCTCCGGCGGTGTGCCGGATGACGGCCCCGAGGCCATAGCCCACGATGGTGACGACGAAAAGGTACAGCCCGGCGCAGGACACGGCGCGAAGCACTCCTGGAGTGCCCAGTCCGACGTCGAGGTGCTGCCCGGCCAGGACGGCCTGTCCGATGAAGAAGCCGGCGAACGCGGTCAGTTCGCCCAGCAGCAGGGCGAATCCGCCGATGACGAGGGTCTTGGCGGTGTAGGCGAGCGCGCGCCGGGGAGTCGCGGTCAGCGTCGAGCGGATGAGTCCGGTGGTGTACTCGCTGCTGACGCCCAGCACGCCGAGGACGCCGAAGGCGAGGACGGCGAAGGCGTAGCCGGAGAGCGAGTCGCCCACCGGGTCGAACTGGGCCCGTTCGGCCATGGTCATGTGTGACCAGGCGTCGACGGTGTGCGAGACGTCCATGACGCTCAGCGCCAGGCCGAACGCCACGGCGATGAGGGCGGTGATCCAGGTTGAGCGGAGGGAACGCAGCTTGACGACTTCGGAGGCCACGGCACCTCTCAGTGCGGTCGGCATCAGTGGCCCGTCCCCTCGGTCCGGTATTCCACGGCCGATTCGGTGAGGCTGAGGTAGGCGTCCTCCAGTGACGCGCCGGCGGGAACGAAGTCGGTGATCGCGACGTCGGCGAGCAGACGTCCTCGTCCGAGGACGAGAAGGTGGTCGACGGTGAGGGCCATCTCGCTCATCAGGTGGCTGGAGACCAGGACGGTGCGTCCTTCGGCGGCCAGCGACCGCATGAGGGTGCGGATCCACCTGACGCCTTCCGGGTCCAGACCGTTGGAGGGTTCGTCGAGGATGAGCACCGGCGGGTCGCCGAGCAGGGCGGCGGCGATGCCCAGGCGCTGCTTCATGCCGAGCGAATAGGCGCCGACCCTGCGGCGGGCGACGTCGGCGAGACCGGTGAGGGCGAGTACCTCCTCGACACGGCTGCGCGGGATGTGGTTGGTGGCCGCGAGCGCGGCCAGATGCGCCCGCGCCGTACGGCCGCCGTGGACGGCCCCCGCGTCAAGGAGCGCGCCGACGCGGCGCAGTGGCCGTTCGGCCTGGCGGTAGGGCACGCCGTCCACCAGGGCACGGCCGGCGTCCGGGGTGTCCAGGCCGAGCACAGCCCGGATGGTGGTCGACTTGCCCGCGCCGTTGGGGCCGAGGAAGCCGGTCACACGGGCGGGCAGGACCTCGAAGGTGAGGTCGTCGACGGCGACCTTGCGGCCGAATCGCTTGGTGAGACGTTCGCATCGAATCATGTCCACGACGATGCCGGGACGGGGAAGACACTTCGTCTGCCTGTGGGCAGGTCCATCGGGCCCGGGGTCTGCCGTACGGCATAGGCCCCGCGGCCGATGCGGGGACGAGCGGGACGCGCATAGGCTCGGACCGTGGAGCGGAAGACGCGATGGGCCCCGGAGTTGTTGCGGCCGTATTGGCCCGAGGCCCTCGTCGCCCTGTCATTGGCGGTGTGCGGCCTGGCGCCGTGGCATCCGCAGGCGATCTTCTGGGGCGGGGCGCCGCTCGCCTTCGCTCTCTTCTGCGTCACCTCCCTGCGCCCGGTCCGTACCTCCGGAATCACCCTGGCCGCGGCCCTGTCGATGGCGGTGTCCACCGCTCTGCCCAGGTTCGAACACACCGGGGCCGTGGTGCCCTTCGCTCTGCTCTTCGCCGTCGCCTGGGCGTCGGGCTTCGCCGTCGGTCAGCGGCGCCGGTATCTGCACGCGCTGCTGCGTCAGGAACGCGACCGCGCCGATCATGAGGCGGCGACGGAACGACTGCGTATCGCCCACGAGTTGCACGACACCATCGCCCACTCGATGAGCGTGATCTCCGTCCAGGCAGGCTTCGGCCGCCTGGTTCTCGACGACCGTCCCCAGGACGCGCGCGGCGCGCTGGAGGCGATCGAGACCACCGGCCGGGAGACCCTTGTCGAGCTGCGCCGCATGCTCGGTGTGCTGCGCGACGACGCGGACGACGTGGATCTGGCGCCCGCCCCGCGACTCGCCGACCTGGACCGTCTCGCCGAACGGACCCGGCATGCCGGCCTGCGGATCGACATCGCCGTCACGGGGCACGCCAGGCCCCTGTCTCCAGGGCTGGAGGCAGCCGCGTACCGGATCGTCCAGGAGGCGGTGACCAATGTGGTGAAGCACGCCGATGCGAGCACCGCGCACGTCACTGTCGCGTACGGACCCGACGAGCTGACTCTCACGGTGAGCGACGACGGCAGCGTCAGGCCGGCCCCGGGCCGTGACGGGCTCGGGCTGCCCGGCATGCGTGAGCGCGCCGCCCTCTACGGCGGCACCCTGCACGCGGGGCCGGCCGCGACCGGCGGCTTCCGGGTTCTGGCGCGCCTCCCCGTGGACGGGCCACAGCTCACCGCCGCGGCCCGGGAGAGGCCGTGACCATCCGCGTTCTGGTCGCCGACGACCAGCAGCTGATTCGCGTCGGACTGGCCGGAATCGTGGACACCGCCACGGACCTTGAGGTGATCGGCAGCGTCGCGACGGGCCGGGACGCGGTCGCGGCCGCCGCCGAACACCGGCCCGACGTCGTCCTGATGGACGTACGGATGCCCGAGATGGACGGCATCGAGGCCGCCCGCCGCATCACCACCGCCGGCCACGCCCGTGTCCTGATGCTCACCACCTTCGATCTGGACGAGTACGTCTTCGGCGCGCTGCGCGCCGGGGCCAGCGGCTTCCTCCTGAAGGACGCACCGCCTCTTGACCTGCTGTCCGCCGTCCGCACCGTCGCCCACGGCGAGGCACTGCTCGCGCCGCGCGTCACCAAGCGGCTCATCGCCGCGTACGTCAACGGGCCTGCGGAGCCGCCGTACGGTCAGGAACCGCCGCGTCTGCCCGGGGCCGTCACCACCCGCGAACGCGAGGTGCTGCTGCTCGTCGCCGAAGGACTCACCAATGCCGAGATCGCCGAGCGGCTGTACATCGGCGCGGGCACGGTGAAGACCCACGTCGCCCGTCTGCTGACCAAGCTCGACGCTCGTGACCGCGTCCAACTGGTGATCCACGCCTACCGGAGCGGCCTCACCGGCTAGAGATCATGTGCTGCCCCTTCGAGCGCGGACACCCCGGAGAGGGAGAGGGCATCGGCCTCGCACCGTGCTGGTATCGGTCCCTCAGGACGAGGCCGGGGAGAAGACCGGGGACGGCGACGGCCGAGGACGCCGGTACGACCGGTCGGCACACCCGACCAGCACTCGGCGGCCGATGGCAGGGCCGTCGCGGCGGAGCGACGCGGCGACGGCGTTCAGGTGTGCGAAGCGATACAGCAGCCGGGTCGAGCTGGTCTGTTCCGCACCGTCCCGGCAGGTCGTGCGACGCGACGGCTTCGTGGACCGCGGCGATCTGGCTCAGAAGCCGCCGACGTACACGATCGAGCACAACGAGACCGCCAAGCCCCACCGAGGGACCTGCGAAGCGGACACGGCCATGCTGACGACCCCTCATGTCCGCATGGCGAGGCCATCGCCGTCGTCACGAGCATGCGTGGCCGGCCCGGTAGACGAAGGCGGGGGGCAGGTTGTGCCAGACCATTTGGCCACGCTGCAACTCTGAGAAGCGGTCGCGGAGTTCGTCGTTGACCCGACGGGCGGGCGGCGTCCACGCGGCGTGGAGGTAGGCGAACGTCGTGAACCGGCCGCCGGGCGCCAGGACCTGGGTGACGGCGTCGAGAGTCCGGTGCCGTTGGCGGGCCGGCATGACCGTCCACGGCAGCCCGGAGACCACCGCGTCCACCGGCCCTTCCGCCACCGACGCCAGGTCGGCCGCAGCGCCGTGCACCACGGTGAGCCGGTCGTCGCCGTGGGCGGCTGCCAGGCGTGCCGCGAGGCGGGGGTTGAGTTCGACGGCGACGAGTCGGGCCCGGGGTGGTATCAGGCGGAGGATCTCCGCGGTGAACGCGCCGGTCCCTGGGCCGAGTTCGACGACGAGCCGGGCGTCCTCCAGTCCGATGCGGTGCGTCATGGCCCGGGCCAACTGCGGCGAACTCGCCGCCACCGCACCGGTCATGAGAGGACGTCTGAGGAACTGCCTGGTTATCGACACACCGGTGATGCTCGGCGTGCGGATCGTGGCCGCACGTCGTATTCCCGGTCGGACGGGTAGTCCTGAAGGAGGACGGCCTGGCGGCCTGCGGGACGACGCGCGGCCGTCCCCGGCCGCCCTAGCGTGAGCAGGTGCGTCGTCTCATGGAGAGTCTGCCGCGGTGGCTGCGTCACCGCCCGTGGCTGCGGGACGTCCTTCTGGTCGCCCTCGTGGCACTGCCTCCCGCGGTCCACGACCGGGACGGCTGGCGGCCGGTGTGGATGCAGGTCAGCGTGTACTGCGGGCTGGTGCTGCCGCTGCTGTGGCGGCGCAGCCGTCCGGTCCTGGTCGCCGCGGCCGTCACCGCCGCCTTCTGGGCGCAGTACCTGGGTCACGTGTGGGGTCAGGAACTCGGGCGCGGGACCGTCGCCGTGGCCGCGGTGCTGTACACGCTCGTGGTGCGTGGGCGGCGCCGCGCGGCCGCGGTGACGGCCCTGAGTGCCGCCGGGTGCGTGCTGCTGTGGGTGCCGGAGTGGTTGCGAACGTACCCGCGGACGGACGGCGGGCGCAGCGTCTGGCAGACGCCGGTCACGATCGTGCTCTTTCTGGCCGCGGCCTGGGTGTTCGCCGAGTACCTGCGTGCCCGCCGTGCCTATCTCGCCGAGCTGGCGCGCCGTATCGACCTGGCGGAGTCGCGGCGACTGGCCCTCGCCCGTGCCGCCGTGGCCGCGGAACGGACGCGGATCGCGCGGGAGATCCACGACGTGCTCGCGCACAGTGTGAGCGTCATGGTGGTCAACGCCGAGGGCGGCAGGCTGGCGCGGCACACCGACCCCGAGGCCGTCGACCGTGCGTTCCGGGCGATCGGCGCCACCGGTCGTGACGCCTTGGACGAACTGCGCCGTCTGCTGCACGTCCTGGGCGCCGAGCGGGACGCGGAAGAGGACTGCCAGGATGATGACGATGGGTCCGACGGGCAGCCGACGCTCGACGACCTGCGTCCCCTGATCACCCGCTGCCCCGTGACCTCGACACTCCACCTGCGCGGTGAGCGGACGAGCCTGCCCGTCGACGCGGAGACACAGACGTACCGGATCGTGCAGGAGGCCCTCACCAATGTCGTCAAACACGCCTCCCGCGACGCCGCCGCCCGGGTCAGCGTCGATCTCGGAAGGCCGGGTCCCGGACGGCACATCCGGATCCGCGTCGACAATTCCACCGGCGCAGGGGAACCGCCCCCGGCCCTTCCGCCGTCGACCGGGCGCGGGCTGGCCGGCATGAGGGAACGGGCAGCACTCTACGGCGGTACCGTCACCGCCGGTCGCACGGCCGAGGGCGCCTACCGCGTGGACGCCGTGCTCTGGCCGTACGGTCGACCCGCACGGCCGGTGACCTGGTGAACGGCGCCACCCCGGCCCCGCGCCGGGTCCTGCTCTGTGACGACCAGGAACTGATCCGCATGGGGCTGCGCATGGTCATCGACAGTCAGCCCGACCTCACCGTGGTCGGGGAGGCCGCCGACGGACACGCCGCCCTCGCCCGGTGCGCCGAGCTGGAACCCGACCTCGTTCTGATGGACGTACGGATGCCCGAGGCCGACGGATTGGCCGCCACCCGGCACATCTCCGCCCTGCCCTCCCCGCCCAAGATCATCATTGTGACCACCTTCGACCTCGACGAGTACGCCTACGGAGCACTCCGCGCCGGTGCGAGCGGATTCCTGGTCAAGGACGCACTCGGCGAGGAGATCGTCGCCGCGGTCCGGAGCGTGCTGCGCGGCGATGTCATGGTGGCGCCCACCGCCGTCCGCCGCCTGGTGGAACGCTTCGTACTGCCCGCCGCGCAACCCGTGGAGGAGACGCGGCTCGCCCTGCTGACGGAACGCGAGCGGGAGGTCCTCACACTCGTCGCCCACGGGTTGAGCAACGCGGAGATCGCCGCGCGACTGTTCCTCGGACAGACGACCGTCAAGACCCACCTCGGCCGGACACTGACCAAGCTCGACCTGCGCGACCGCGTACACGCCGTCGTCTTCGCCTACGAGAGCGGCCTCGTCCGGGCGGGCGACTGATCGACGGTTGCCGCTCAGGAGCTGAGGGACGTCCAACGGAGCGTGATTCTGGCGTCCACGAGGTGCTGGATCAGTCGTAGTGCCCGCTCGGTGTCCCAGAGCCGGGGCGAGGCAAGGGGGCCGCTCTCGGCGCAGAGTTCGTCCGAGGGAAGATCCGCCATGGTGGGCAGGGCGCGCAGAACGTCGTCCAGGAATCCGCCGAAGTGCTCACCGACCGATTCGGCAGCGGCCCGGCGCAGTTGCTCCAACGCCGTCTCCACCGCGGCCAGTCGGGCGAGTACGGCGGCGTCGTCGACCGGTTCCCCGGGCGGGGGTGCGAAGTCCATGCATTGCACGATCTGTTCGGCCGCGGCCGCGTCGGCCGGGGCGGACTGCCACTCGTGGGCGTCCATGGCGTCAACGGCGCGCTGCACGATCTCGGCGACCGCGCGGGCGGTGGGTCGGGGGTGCAGGGCCAGCGGGCGACCCGGCCAGTCGCCCGCGTACTCGGCGAAGGAGGGGTCGCCCTTGATGTCGCTGTCCACATAGACGTAGTCGATGTCGATCCTGTCGTGGCCCTCGGAGTGCTCCCACAGCAACTCCACCGGGTGGTGGGCGTGTTCGTCCAGGAACTTCCACCACGCCTCTCTGGGGACCGGGGCGTCGAGCACCTCAAGCTTGATCCTGCACTGGTGACACACCACGTCAACGAGTTCCGACATGTCTTCCTCCACCCATCCCGGCCGGGTCCTGCACCTCACCAGGATTGATCACCTTTATTGACGTCGTCGCGCGAAGCTACATCGCCGCCGCGCCGCCTGGCGCGGGGTGTCCTCGCTGGTGACGTCGAGGTCGAGGAAGGTCACGCCCTTGAGCGGGGTGACGTGCGCGGCGTTGCGGCTGGTGCCGATCACCGCGTGGCCTGCTGCGGCCAGGGCGAGGGCGGCTGCCCTTCCGATGCCGGAGGACGCGCCCGTCACGAGGGCTACCGGTCGTGTCGTGGTCATTGTGGGCTCCTTGGTCATGGGTCGACGGCGTCCTTGCCGTGAGGCCATCGAGGAGGCCCGGCCGCAAGCCGCTCCCGCGCTCGTGGCACTGCACCGAGTGACGGCGAACGTCCTGCGGGTCAAGAACACCTGGCGCTTCACCCTCAGTCACGCCACCGCCCACACCCCCGCCGCGGCCGCCCTCTGGAGCGAGATCGACGCCCACACGGTCGATCTCGTGAACCGGGCGCAGCGCGAGGGGCTGATCGCGCCGGACGCAGACCTGGCGTGGACGCGACAGGTGTATTACGCCCTCCTCAACGAAGCCATCAACAGGCCCGGCGCGGAGCAGGACCCCGCCGCACAGGACCCGGACGCACTGGCCACGCTCGTCATCGACACGCTCCTGCACGGCGCGGGGCCACGCGGCTGAGTCCGCGGCGGTCCGACGCGCCGCGGGCGCACCGACCGGCCGTCCTCGTCGCCGAAGCCCGACGGCATGGCCGAACCCCGCCCGAACGGGACGGGCAACAAGGTTCCGGCAAGGTTCCGGCAAGCCTTCCTGCCCATGGTCGTCATGCGTACCGAGGCGACCACGCCGGCCACCCGAGCCGAAGGTCGCGACGGCGCACGCCGTCGCGCATCTGCGCGAGGCGCGTGGGACGAACGAGAGGGAATCCATGCGAACGACACGACGGGCAAGCCTGGCTTCGTTGGCGGGGGTGGCGGCGCTCGCCGTCCCGGCGCTGGTGGTGGGCGGCGCAGGAACGGCCTCGGCGCAGGTGGCGCCCAAGACGGTCGCCGCCGAGGCCGCGTGCACCGGCTTCACCAACGTGAGTGTCGGCGGCGGTTGGTACCTCCATGTGCCGTCGGCGGGTTCAGGAAACTACAACTGCGTCGTGGCCCGGGGGATGAACAGCCTTCCGGTACTGGTCGTGCAGGAGAGCCTGAACGCCTGCTTCGGCCAGGGCATCGCGGAGGACCGGGACTTCGGCTCCGGGACCGAGCAGGCCGTGAAGAACGCACAGGCGCAGATCAACCGGAACGCGGGCAGCCACGTGCTGGACGTGGACGGCCGTTTCGGCCCCAAGACCAGCTCCAGGTTCAGCTTCCAGGCATACGACTACACCAACGGCCAGAACGGCAGGCACACGGGCGTCTGCTACACGCGGTAGTCCATGACGTGTCCGCACGGCGGGCCGAGGCGGCGCAGCCGGGCGCGGACGGCGTCCGAGTCCGGGACGCCGAGTTCGTCGAGGATGTCCGCGGCGCGCCGGGCGGCCCGCCGTGCCGCGTCGGCCTCGCCGGCGGCCCGGTGGCTCTCGCAGAGGTGGGCGAGCACGTCGGCCTCGTAGTAGCGGTCCCCGAGACCGTGGAAGAGCGCGACGGCGTTGCGGTAACAGGCCGCCGCCCGGCGGTGGTCGCCGAGGTGCTGGTGCGCGTAGCCGAGGCTGTCCCAGGTGTCCGCCTGTCCGTCGCGGACGCCGAGCTCGGCGAAGAGCTCCAGCGCCTGCCCGCAGAACACGAGGCACTGGCGGTGGTCGCCGAGCTGCGCGTGATACCAGCCGACCGAGTTCAGGGCCCGGGCCCGTCCGGTCCGATGCCCCAGGGAGGTGTACTGGTCGAGGGCCTCCTGGGCACAGGCCAGGGCTTCGGGGCAGGAGTCCCGCCGGGCGTGCAGGCGGGCGAGGTCGAGGTGGGTGTGGGCCAGCTCGGTGCGGTTGCCGAGGGCTCGGTGGAGATCCCGGGCGCGGGCGAGGTGGGCGAGCGCGTCGTCCAGTCGCATCAGGCGGGTGCAGGCACGGCCGAGGCCGCTGCGGGCCTCGGCCTCCCCGGCCGGGGAGGCCGAGCGCAGTGCGGCGTCCAGCGCGGTCTGCTGGGCTGCGGCCCAGTCGGACCAGTGGCCGCGTCGTTGCAGGAACGTGGTCAGGGCGCGCGTCAGCTGCCAGGTCGGGGCCTCGGGCGCCTGCGTGGTGATGCCCGGCCGGTGCGCCACCGCGAGCAGCACGGGGTGCTCGGCTGTGAACCAGGCGAGAGCCTCTCCGTGGTCCGCGGCGTGTTCGGGGGAGACGCCGGGGACCGGGGGCGGCAGCGCGATCGGGTCGCGGTGCGGATCCAGCATGCGGTCCGCGGCGTGGGCGGAGTGCAGGTAGTGGCCGAACAAGCGGTCTTCGGCCGCTTGCGTCTCGCCGGCGGCGTCTGCGGCGCCGGCGAGTTCGGCGGCGTACATCCGCAGCAGGTCGTGGAGTACGTATCTGCCGCGCGAGTGCTCCGTGACCAGGCAGCTGTCGGCCAGCGCGGTCAGCAGACGGCCTGCGTGCCGGACGGGGAGCCCGGCCAGGCTCGCGGCGGCGGGCACGCTGATGTCCGGGCCGGGGTGCACGCCGAGCAGCCGGAACATCCGGGCGGCCTGAGGGCTCAGGGTGCCGTACGACCAGGAGAAGACGGCCCGTATGTCCGCCCGCGTGTCCTCGTTGCCGAAGCTGTCCAGCCCGTCGGGGGAGTCCTGGGCGTCCCGGAGCTCGGTGGCGAGCCGTGCCAGGCCGAGCTCCGGCTCGATCGCCGCGCGGGCCGCCACGATCACCAGGGCCAGCGGCAGCCGTGCGCAGCGGGTCACGATCTCGTCCACCGCCAGCGGTTCGGACATCACGCGCTCGGCTCCCGTGCGGCGAGCGAGCAGCCGTCGGCACTCCGCCGCGGGCAGCACGTCCAGGACGAGACTCCGGGCGCCTTCCAGGGCGATCAGGCCGGAGAGCCGGTTGCGGCTGGTCACCAAGGTGAAGCACCCCGGGCTGCCGGGCAGGAACGCCCGTACCTGTTCGGCGTCCCGTGCGTTGTCGAGCATCACCAGCATCCGCCGTCCCGCCAGCATGCTCCGGTACAGCCCGGCCTGCGCCTCCGGGCTGACCGGCATGTGCTGTGGGAGCACGCCCAACGTCTCCAGCAGCCGGGGCAGCGCCTCCGCCGGGGTCACGGGCGGCCGCGAAGGCTCGAAACCGTGGAGGTTCACATACAGCTGGCCGTCCTCGAACCAGTCGGCCGCCCGGTGCGCCCAGTGCACGGCCACAGCCGTCTTGCCCACGCCTGCGGTCCCGGAGAGGGTCGAGACCACCGCCACCGCGGGGCTGCCCATGCCCTCCGCGAGGATCTTGTCGAGCTGGGCCAGCTCCTCCTCGCGGCCGGTGAAGGCCGGTACGTCCAGGGGCAGACGTGCGAGAAGCGGCGCGGACCGCGGACGTGCCGGAGGCGGCGGATCGGTGACCTCGGCCGGCTCGGGGTCGCCCCGCAGAATCACCCGGTGGAGTCGCCGGAGCTCGGTCCCCGGATCGGCGCCCAGTTCGTCGGCCAGGCGCTTGCGGGTCTCGGCGAAGCATTCCAGCGCCTCGGAACCGCGCCCCGCCTCGTACAGTGCCCGCATCAGCACGGCCACCAGCGGCTCCACGAGCGGGTGTTGGTCGATCAGCTCGGGCACCCGGTCGATCACCACCGCGTGGTTGCCCACTGCCGTCTCCGCGTTGGCCCACGCCGTGACCGCGTCCAGCCGCTGCCGTTGCCAGGTGTCGCGCATCCGCGACACCCACTCCCCGGACAGTCCGGCGAGCGGCTCCCCGCGCCACAGGTCCAAGGCCTCGCGGAGCGTCGTCACCTGCTCGGCGTCGCCCCGGCCGGCTCTGCGGGCGTCGGCGACCAGGCGATGAAACCGGTGGAGGTCCACGTCCTCGGCGTCGACGTCTAGCACGTAGCCGCCGTTCCGCCGAAGCAGGACCTGCGGGCGAACGGCCCCGGTGGCTGCCAACACCCGCCGGATGCGGGCCACATGGGCGTACAGCGCCTGACGGGCGCCCTCCGGGCGGTCCTCACCCCACACACGCCTCATCAATGTCTCGATCGGCACTGCCCGGCCGGCGTCCACCGCGAGCGCCGCCATCACGCTCCGCCGCTGCGGAGGGCCCACGTCGATCGGGCCTCGGCCCCATAACTCGACGGGCCCGAGAAGTCTGAACGTCACCACGACAACCCCCGGCGATCAGACGCGCACACGCCCGCACCTTCCCCTGGCCGGTCCGCCCCTTCACCGGCGTCGCCCCGCGACACCTCCCAGGCACCAGGGCACGGCACACGCTACGCGCGCGTGAGACGGCCCGACAAGGTTCGGGGCAGCCGGGTTCTTCCCCGGCGCCGGGCGGGGCCACGCCCTTCAGAGGGGGACCGGCCGCACCGGGAACTCCTCGGCGGCCAGGGCCTGTTCGGCCCAGATCGTCTTGCCGGTGTGCGTCTGGCGCGTGCCCCAGCCCTGGGTGAGCTGAGCGACGAGGAGCAGGCCGCGGCCGCCTTCGTCGAAGGTGCGCGCGCGGCGCAGATGGGGGGTGGTGTTGCTGGCGTCGGAGACTTCGCAGATGAGGTTGCGGTCGCGGATGAGCCGCAGCTGAATGGGGGCGCCGCCGTAACGGATGGCGTTGGTGACGAGTTCGCTGACCACCAGTTCGGTGACGAAGGCGGCCTCGTCCAGACCCCAGGCGGCCAGCTGCCGGGTGGCGTCCTTACGGGTCCGGGCGACCGCTGAGGGGTCGGGCGGCACGTCCCAGGTGGCGACATGGGCCGCGTCCAGGGCGCGGGTGCGGGCCATCAACAGCGCCACGTCATCGGCCGGGTGGTCCGGGAGGAGCGTCTGGAGCACGGTGTCGCAGGTGTTCTCCAGGGACGGCGACGGTCGGGCCAGCACCTTGCGCAGTGCGTCGAGACCTTCGTCGATGTCACGGCCGCGGGCCTCGATGAGGCCGTCCGTGTACAGCGCGAGGATGCTTCCCTCGGGCAGTTCGAGCTCGGTGACTTCGAAGGGCAGGCCGCCGAGCCCCAGCGGCGGGCCCGCAGGTATGTCGGGGAACACGACGGCGCCGTCCGGGGTCGCCAGCGCGGGCGCCGGGTGGCCCGCGCGGGCCATGGCGCAGCGCCGGGAGACCGGGTCGTAGACGGCGTACAGGCAGGTCGCGCCGATGTCGCCGACGACGCCGGCCGTGCTTTCGGCCTCGGCCGACAGGTGGATGACCATGTCGTCCAGGTGGGTCAGCAACTCGTCGGGCGGAAGGTCGACGTCGGCGAGGGTGCGCACGGCGGTACGCAGTCGTCCCATGGCGGCGGAGGCCTGGATGCCGTGGCCGACGACGTCGCCGACGACGAGCGCGACCCGGGCGCCGGACAGCGGGATCACGTCGAACCAGTCGCCGCCGACGCCGGCTTGCGCGCTGGCGGGGAGGTAGCGGGAGGCGACGTCGACGGCGGCCTGCGGGGGCAGCCGCTGCGGCAGGAGGCTGCTCTGAAGAGTGAGGGAGGTGCGGCGCTCGCGGCCGTAGCGGCGGGCGTTGTCGATGCAGACGGCGGCCCTGGCGGTGATCTCCTCGCCCAGGAGCAGGTCGTCCTGCGCGAAGGGCTCCGGGTGCCGGTGGCGGGAGAACGTGGCCACGCCGAGGGTGAAGCCGCGGGCGCGCATCGGCACGGCCAGCACGGAGTGGAAGCCGTAGTGCCGCATCCGCTCGGCCCGGTCCGGGGTCTGGCTCGCGACTCGGTCCATCGCGGAAGCCGTCACGTTCTCGATCAGCGGCCGGCCGGTGGTCAGGCACCTGGCCGCGGTCGAGTCGTCCGGGTACGCGGCCACCGTTCCGCGTTCCACCACGACCTCGGGGCAGCCCTCCAGGACGGACTGGTAGGCGACCCGGCGCAGCATGACGGGGCTGGGCGGCGAGCCGGCGCGCGGGTCGTCGCCGCCCTCGATGGCGGGAAGCAGGTCGACGGTGACGAAGTCCGCGAGGTGCGGGATGGCCACGTCGGCGAGCTCCTGTGCGGTCCGGGCGAGGTCCAGGGTGCTGCCGATGCGGATGCTGGCCTCGTTGAGCAGGGCCAGGCGCCCTCGGGCCAGGTGCTCCTCGGTCACGTCGTACGCGGAAAGGAGCACCCCCCGTATCGTTCCCCCGGCGTCCCGCACGGGGGTGAGCAGCGTCGTCCAGACGCTCTGGCTCTCGTGGCCCGCCAGGTGCAGGGACTGCTGCAGATGCTGCTGTTCGCCCGTCTCCAGCGCCCGCCGCATGCACTGTTCCGTCCGGTCGCTCTCCGGGTCGACCACGATCTCCGACACGCGCAGCCCCCGCATCGCTGCTTCCGGCAGACCGATCACCCGCTCCATGTCCGCGTTCGCCCGCCGCAGCCGCAGGCCGGTGTCGTAGAGCGCCGTCGTGAGGGGGGACCGGGTGAACGCCCACATCACCAGCGCGTCGTCGTGGGGCGGCGACGCCGACCGGGCCAGCGGGGACACCAGGAGCCACTCGCCGCCTCCTTTCCCCTCGCCGTCGGGCTCCCGGCGGTGGGCCAGCAGATGCACCGCGAGGTGGTGGCCGTCCCGGTGCAGGAGAGTCGCCGTTCCGTTCCACCGCGCGAGCGTTTTCGCGGAACGCAGCGTCTCGGGGGACGGCTCCGCTGCGAGCAGTGACGCCGCGGGCCGGCCGATGACCTCGGTGGACCGGTATCCGAGCAGCCGCCGTGCTCCCTCGCTCCACCTGGTCACGGTGCCCTCGGAGTCCACGCAGGCTCCGGCCGTGGCCGACTCGTCGATGGGATCGTCCGGCCGCCACGCCGCCCGGTCGTCGCCGGCGGTGTCAGAACCCGTCATCGCGTCCATCCGCCCTCGCTTCGGTCTTTCCACCGTGCGTCCCGGCCCGGCCACGAGCAACCTAGGGAGACGGCCGGACATATATCATCAATAACGGCATAACCATAAAAGATAGACCACCGTCTCGGGGCTGGAGGGCCGTGCCGTGAGCCTCACCGACGAGGAGACGTGGCCGGACGCCGCCGAATGGACCGGGAAGATCTACAGCGGCGGCTGGCGGCAGTCCGAGGGCGGTGTTCAGCCGGTGAACGAACCCGCCACGGGAGAGCGGCTGGCCGAGGTGGGTGTGGCGGCGCCCGCGGACGTCGCCCGGGCCGGGATCCAGGCCGCCCGGGCCCAGCGGGCCTGGGCGGCGACCGCGCCCCAGGAGCGCGCCGAGGTCCTGCTCCGCGCCGCCCGCGCACTGCGCGACAACCGCGGAGCGATTCGCCGCTGGATCGTCAGGGAGTCCGCAGGCGTCCCGGCGAAGGGCGACTACGAGATCGAGGCCGGACTCGGCCAGCTTGCGCAGGCCGCCGGCCTCGCCTCGCTGCCCCGCGGCGAGATCCTGGGCCCTTCGGCGGCCGCGCGGACCAGTTACGCGTGGCGGGTCCCCCTGGGGGTGGTCGGCGTCGTCAACCCCTGGAACGCCCCTCTGCTGTTCGCCATGCGGGCCCTGGCGCCCGCGCTCGTGCTGGGAAACGCCGTTCTGCTCAAGCCCGATCCCCATACGCCGGTGTCCGGCGGTGTCGTCGTGGCGCGACTGTTCGAGGAGGCCGGACTGCCCGACGGGCTGCTCCACGTCCTGCCCGGAGGCACCGGCACCGGTGAGGCGGTCGTGGCCGATCCCCACGTCGCCATGGTGGTTTTCACCGGCTCCACCGAGGCGGGACGGGCGGTCGCCCGCGCCGCGGGCGACGGGCTCAAGAGGGTGGCGCTGGAACTGGGCGGCAAGAACTCGATCGTCGTGCTCGACGACGCGGACGTCGACTCCGCCGCGGCGGCCGGGGCGATGAGCTCCTTCGGCTATCAGGGGCAGGCCTGTGTCGCCGCCGGACGTCATCTGGTGCACGCCGACGTCGTGGAGCCCTACACGCAGGCGCTGATCAGGCAGGCCGGCGGGCTGCGGGTCGGCGACCCGCGTGAGGAGGGCGTGGCGCTCGGTCCCGTGATCAGCGAGCGCCAGGCCGCGAGGGTCGAACGCATCGTGGACGAGAGCGTGGCCGCCGGTGCACGGGTGCTGGCGGGCGGACGCCGTGACGGGCTGTTCTACCCGCCCACCGTCCTGGACCGCGTCGAGCGGACCATGCCCGCCTTCACCGAGGAGATCTTCGGGCCGGTCGCTCCCGTCGTCGCGTTCCGTACCGACCAGGAGGCCGTCGAGATCGCCAACGACACCGAGTACGGCCTGACGGCGGCTGTGCACTCCGGTTCGACGTCGAGGGCCGCGGTAGTCGCCGAGCAGTTGCGCACCGGCATGGTGCACCTCAACGACGTCTCCGCGAAGGACGCCGCGAACGCCCCCTTCGGCGGGATGGGAGCGTCGGGCAACGGCTCCCGCATCGGCGGCACCGCCAACCTGGAGCAGTTCACCCAGTGGCGCTGGATGACCGTCCAGGGTTCCGTGTGATCGCGGGGACATGACCCCGAGCCGGCCGAGTCGTCGCACCAGGCGCCGCTGCTCACCTGGCGTGTCCGTCGTGTCCGTCGTGTGCGCGGGCGTCGACGCCGGGGCGACCGGCCGCATGCCGGCGCCCCCGTACGGCTCCCGGCTCCGGAACGGGCCGTCCGCCCGATCGGCGCCGGTCGCTTAGGCTGGTCCTCTTGTCGCCGGTGAGGAGGCGCAGACCGCGGCGGCGTGCGCGCGCCGTCCGTTCGAGGGAGGCGTTCGCGTGGCAGCTGCCGGGGCCCGGTCGACGAAGCGGCTCCAACGGGGAACCCTCTCCCAGGGGATCATCGTGGCGGCCGCGCTGCGGATCCTCGACGAGGACGGGCCGGACGCGCTGACCTTCCAGCGACTCGGCAAGGAGCTGTCCTCCTCCGCGACCGCGGTCTACCGGCACTTCGCGAGTCGCGACCACATCATGATCGCCGTCGCGGAGGAGCTCGATCGGACCTCCCTCGACGGGTACGAGCCGCACGAGTCGTGGACCGAGTCGCTGCGGGACCTGGCGGACCGTGCCTGGAGCACCGCGCTGGCCCACCCGGCGGCCGCCGCGCTCTGCATGGGGAGAGTCACCCGGGGCGTTCACGAGCTGCGCGCCGTCGACGCCGTCCTGGAGGCGTTCCACCGCGGCGGCTGGCGCGGCCGGGCGGCCGTCCTGCACTACCAGGCGTTCTCGAACTTCATCCTCGCCATGGCCAGCAACAACGCCTGGCGGCTCGTCAACCAGCGGTTCGGCGCCGAGACGAACTGGGTGCAGGAGTACCAGCCGGCGGATCCTGCCACGTATCCCTACGCCGAGGCGGCGAAGGAACACCTGCGCAGCATCGACATGACCGACGTCTTCCGCCGGCAGACGGACATCCTCCTCGCGGCCCTCAAGGCGGAGGCGGCGACGCTCCCGCGCGACTGACGCGCCCCACGTCGGACCTCACGGCTACCGCCCGGCGGCGCTCCCGCGCCCGGAACCGGCGGCGGGAGTGGCGCGCGGAAAGATAGTGAACGCTATTGACTACGTCGTTCACTTAGCTGCATCCTCTCCACCAAGCACTCCACGGCTCGCTGCCCAGCGGCGTCCGCCGAGCGCCGCGCGCACCGCCTCCACCCCGAACTGCTCGCGCTCGTCCCGCCGATTCCCCGCGACCTGCGCAGAGCGCGACACCCTCTCCAGGAGCACCCATGCGCCAGACCCGTACCCGCGCGGTCCCCGTGACCGCAGCCGTCGCCATGACGGCCCTGCTCGCCGGCTGCACCACCACGGGATCGACGTCCGCGGACCCGGGCAGCGGTGATTCCGCCACGACGACGAGGATCCGCACGACGATCGACGTGCCCGCCGGCTTCGACCCCGCCAAGGCTCTGTCCCTGCCGGACTACCAGCTCGCCCGGGACAGCTACGACACCCTTGTGCGCAAGGACGACGGCGGGCTCGTCGGCGGACTCGCCACCGAGTGGAAGAACACGCCGACCTCGGCCACGTTCACCCTGCGCGCCGACGCGACCTGCGCCGACGGGACGCCGATCACGCCGACGGTCGTGAAGGGCTCCCTCGACCGCTACATCGACCCGAAGACGGCGGCGCCCGATCTCCCCACGGTCTTCGGCCCCGGCAACAAGGTGAAGGTGACCGCCGACGACGCGGCGCGGACGGTGCGGATCACACTCGCCAGGCCGTGGGGCGACATGGTCACCGGCCTGTCCATCGCGAGCACGGGCATCGTCTGCCCGGCGGGGCTCAAGGATCCCAAGGCCCTGGCCGCCGGCAGAGCCAAGGGCTCGCAGTCCGGCCCGTACCTGCTGGAGAAATCCCAGTCCGGCGTCTCGTACTCGTACGCGCTCCGCCCGGAGTACAAGGCATGGCCGGCCTGGCGCACGAAGATCTCCGGCAAGGCGGCCGCGACACTGGAGTACCTGGTCTCGCCCGACCCGACGGCGACCGGCAACCTCGTGACGAGCGGCCAGCTCGACATCGGCAAGATCGACGCCTCGGGCATCCCGCGCTTCGACGGCGTGGGCGGCCACAGCGTGAGCATCAGCCGGTTCTCCGACTTCTACCTGCTCTTCAACGAACGACCCGGCACGGTCTTCGCGGACGTCGCCACCCGCCGGGCAGTCGCCCAGGCCGTCGACCGCGCCGCCTTCACCAAGGTCGTCTCGAAGGACACCGGCGAGCCGTCGACGATGTTCGTGCAGAAGGGCGTCCCCTGCAACGACCCCGGCACCTCCTTCCTCGTGCCGACGGACAAGGCCGCGGCGGCGACCGTGCTCAAGGGCAAGAAGATCCGCCTCGTCGGCCCTCAGGTCGTCGGGCCGGCCGGCGCCGGCAACCAGTACGTCCAGGAGGCGCTGCGGGCCGCGGGCGCGGACGTCACCCTCGACAACGTCGACGTCGGGGCCTGGGTCGGAACCGTGTTCGGCAAGCCTGACGCCTGGGACCTCACGGTCTTCGCGGACCTCAACTTCCTCGGCAGCCTCGCCAACCCGCTCGGCCACTTCGTGGGTCCGACCGTCGCCGAAGGCGGCGGCAACCTCGGCGCGGTGAAGAACCCCACGCTGGACGAGGCCTTCGCCCAGGGCGCCGGGGCGACGACCGACAAGGCCCGCTGCGCCGCCTACCAGAAGGCCGCCAAGGCGCTGATCGCGCAGGTGGACGGGGTGCCGATGGTCAACGACCCGTTCATCTACGCACTGCGCAAGGGGTTCAGCGCACAGATGCTCGGCGGCTCGCTCGACGACCCGATCCTGCGCATCACGGGCTGACGGACCGGCCGTCCGCACGCGGCGGACCCACGCGGCCGGACCCGACCGTCCGGCACGGAGGAAAGCCGCCCCGCGGAAAGCCGCCCCGCGGAAAGCCGCCCCGCGGAAAGCCGCCCCGCCCCGGAGCTCGCACCGAGCCCGCTGCACCCTTCCGACAGGAGTCCCCTGGTGATCGACCCATTCAGCACCGCCCAGCAGATCGCCGACCTCGTGCGCACGAAAGAGGTCAGCCCGGTGGAGGTGGCCGAGACCTACCTCGACCGCATCGAGCGGATCAACCCCGCCGTCAACGCCGTCGTGTGGCTCGACGCCGACGTCGTGCGCGCGGCGGCCGTCCGGGCCGAGCGGGCGGTGCTGCGCGGCGATCCGCTCGGCCCCCTGCACGGCGTGCCCGTCCCCATCAAGGACCTCAACTCCGTCGCGGGGCAACCCAACACGATGTCCTCACTGGCGATCCGGGACACCCCGCGGACGGTCACGGACCCCGATGTCCAGCTCCTCCTCGACGCCGGAGCGATCCCCCTCGGCCGGACGAACTCCCCGGAGTTCGGAGCTCTGACCGTCTCCGAGAACGCCCGGCACGGCAAGACGCGCAACCCGTGGAACCCGGCGCACACCTCCGGCGGGTCGAGCGGCGGCGCGTCGGCGGCCGTCGCGGCCGGGCTCGCCCCCGTGGCACACGCCTCCGACGGCGGCGGATCGATCCGGGTCCCGGCGTCCGTCACCGGCCTCGTGGGCCTCAAGCCGAGCCGGGGACGCGTGCCCGCGCTCGTCCGCGGCTGGGAGCACTCGACGACCGAAGGCGCGATCACCCGCACCGTGCACGACGCGGCCCTCATGCTCGACGTCATGGGCCGCGCCGACCGTCTCGCCTGGTACAGCGCGCCCGAACCGGGCCGCCCGTACGTCGAGGAGATCGGCGCCGATCCCGGGCGGCTGCGGATCGGCCTGCTCCTCGACGCGCCCACCGGGCTGCCGGTCGACGAGGAGTGCCGCACGGCGGCGCTGACGGCCGCGCGGGCACTGCGCGACCTGGGGCACGAGGTCGTCGAGGCCCGTCCGAAGATGTTCTCCTACGAGGCGATCATGGGCTTCACCTGGACGATCATCAGCGCCTCCACCTACGCCATCGAGGTCGACGACCCCGACGCCGTGGACCCCTACATCCGCCGCCGCCGGGAGAGCGCCCTGGAGGTCACCGCGGGCGACTACGCCCGGACGGCGGCGCGTCTGCAGGCCGAGTCACGCGAGGTCGTCGCCCAGTGGGGCAGGGACTTCGACGTTCTCCTCACCCCGACCACGGCGGTCGTGGCGCCGCCGGTCGGCCCCGTGTACGACGAGGCGAACTCCGACCCGGACGGCCCGCGGGCCACCGAGACCCGGATGGTGTCGTTCACCGCGTTCGTCAACATCGCCGGACTGCCCGCCGTCTCGCTGCCCGTCCACACGACCGCGGACGGACTGCCGGTCGGCGCGCAACTCGTCGGCGCGCCCTTCGACGAGGCGACGCTGCTGCGCCTGGCCGCCCAGCTGGAACCCCGGTTCCGCTGGCACGAGCGGCATCCGGACGACGCGGCGCTCGCGGGGGCGCTGTGAGCGCCGGGGCCGCGGTCCCGACCGGGCCGCTGGCCGCAGCGTCCGTCCGGCGCGTCCCCCGGTTGCGGCTGGGCGGCGGCTGGGCCGGTTTCGCCGTCCGCCGGGCGGCCGGCCTGCTGATGTCCATGCTGCTGCTCGTCCTCGTGACGTTCCTCATGGTGCCCCTGCTGCCCGGGGACCCGGCCCGCGCGATCGCCGGCACCAGCACGTCCCCGGCCACCCTCGCGGCGATACGCGAACGGCTGGGCCTCGACGAGCCGATGGCGACGCGGTTCGTCCACTACCTCGCCGACATCGCCTCCGGACGGCTCGGCACCTCGTTCCGGTTCGGCACCCCGGTCACGGACATCGTCGCGACCCGGCTGCCGTACACCGTCCAGCTCGTCGTCCCGGCCGTCCTGCTCTCCCTGGTCGTCGCCGTCCCGCTGGGCATGGCCGTCGGCGTCCTCACCCGGGACGGACGCCGCCGCCGGCTCGGCGTCGGCTTCGGCACGGTCGCCGGGCTCCTCGCGTCGGCGCCCGTCTACGTCGTCGCGACCCTCCTCGTCGTCCTGTTCTCCATCAGCCTCGGCCTGCTGCCGTCCGGCGGCGCCACGACACCGAGCGCGCTCGTCCTGCCGATCGCCGCGCTCTGCATCGGCCCGGCCTTCGCCATCGCCCGGGTCGTCCGGCAGGAGACGGCCTCGGTGCTCGCCCAGGACTACATGCGGACCGCGCGCGGCCACCGCCTGGGATCCGTGCGCCTCCATCTCCGCCACGCGCTGCCCAACCTCCTGACGAGCGTCCTCACCCTGAGCGGTCTCGTCCTCACGTCCCTGCTCGGCGGGACGATCATCCTGGAGAACGTCTTCACCTACCCGGGGCTCGGCACCGAGGTCGTCCAGGCGATCATCTACAAGGACTATCCCGTGATCCAGGGCATCATCCTCGTCGTCGGCATGCTCGCCCTGCTCGTCAACCTCCTCGTGGACGTCGTCCTCGGGATCGTCGACCCCCGCACGCTGGAGGGAGGCCGTCGTGGCCACTGACCCGGCCGTGCGCCGATCGCCGCGCAACCTGCCGCTGCTGTCCGGCGCCGTGATCCTCGGACTGCTCCTCGCCGTCGCCCTCCTGGCCCCTGTGCTGCTGAGCGGCTCCGCCGGGACCCTCACCGACGACGCCCGGCTGGGACCGGGCGCCGCCCATCTCCTCGGCACCGACGCCTTCGGCCGTGACGTCCTCGCCCGGGCCCTCGTCGCGACCCGGCTCACCCTGCTCATGGCCGCCGCCGCCACCGCCGCCTCGTTCGTCGCCGGCGTCGCGATCGGCGCGCTGGTCCACCTCGCACCCGGGTGGCTGCGCGAGACCTGTCTGCGGCTCATCGACTCGGCGGTGGCCTTCCCCTCGCTCGTCCTCGCCCTCGTCATCGCGGCCGTGCTCGGGCCGGGCACGGGCTCCGCGATCGCAGCGATCGCCGTCGCCGGCGTGCCCGGGTTCGCACGGCTGACGGCGAATCTCGCCGCGACCGTCGCGGACAAGGACTACGTCCTGACCGCGCGCCTGCTCGGCGTCCCCGGCCTGCGCATCCTGGGCCGGCACGTCCTGCCGAACATCAGCGGGCCGCTGCTGGTGCTCCTCGGTTCGAGCTTCACCCTGTCCCTGCTCGACATCAGCAGTCTGTCGTTCGTCGGCCTCGGCGTGCAGAACCCGCAGTACGACTGGGGCCGGCTGCTCAACGAGGCCCTGCCGTCGATCTTCGCCCAGCCGTCGGTGGTCCTCGCTCCGTCGGTCATGCTCGTCGTCACCGGCGTGGGCGCCATGCTCCTCGGAGACGGCGTGGCCTCACTCGTCGACCCGCGTGCCCGTGGCACGGAGCCCGCGGGGGCCAGGACGGCGGACGCGACGGGACCGGCCGCGGCGGCCCCCGACGGCGCGGCGCGTACGCCCCACGCGTCGGGCGGCGCGGAGCGGGACGGCCTGCTGACCGTCGCCGGGCTGACCGTGCGGGCCGGCGACCGGACCCTCGTCGACGACGTGTCGTTCACCATCGGGGCCGGCCGGATCGTCGGCCTCGTCGGGGAGTCGGGCTCGGGGAAGTCCACCATCGCCATGGCGATCGCGGGCCTGCTCCCCGAGGGCATGCGGGCCGACGCGTCCCGCCTCGCCCTCGGCGACCTCGACCTGCTCGGAACACCGCCGCAGCGACGCCTCGCGACCGAGATCGGCATCATCTACCAGGACCCCGTCGGCACGTTCAACCCCGCGCTGAGGCTGGGGGCCCAGCTCACCGAGGTGGCCAGGGTGCATCTGGGAACGTCCCGGCGTCAGGCCACGCGGGACATGGTCCGCGCCCTGGCCGACATCCACGTCACCGAGCCGGAAAGGCGGCTGCGCCAGCATCCGCACGAGCTGAGCGGCGGCATGCTCCAGCGCGCCTCGATCGCCTCCGCGATGACCACGAACCCGCGGCTGCTCATCGCCGACGAGCCGACGACGGCACTCGACGTCACCGTCCAGGCGGAGGTGCTGCGCCAGTTCCGGCGCATCAACCGCGAGCACGGCACGGCGATGCTGTTCATCTCGCACGACATCGGCGTGGTCGGCGTGCTCTGCGACACCGTCCTGGTGCTCCACGGCGGCCGGGTCGTCGACCGGACCACGGGCGAAGACCTGCGCCGGGGAACGGCCACCCACCCCTACACCCGCGCGCTGCTCGCGGCGACGCCCGCCGCGATCGAGGCCGGCGGAACCCTCGGCGCGCTCCGGTGGACGGCCGACGCGCATGCGGCGCAGCCGAGCGGAGCGCCGTCGGACGACCTTTCCGACAGAGCCGCGGACCGCCCCCCGGCCGCGGAAGGGAGCCGCTGATGTCCGCCACAGCCACCGCACCGGACCCACGGGCGGCCGACCCGCTGCTGCGCGTCGAGGGCCTCACCGTCGAGCTCGGCCACGGCGCCGCGGCCCGCAGGGTGATCGACGACGTCTCGTTCGACATCCCCCGGGGCACCACGCTCGCGCTCGTCGGCGAGTCCGGGTCGGGCAAGACGACGCTCGCGCGCACACTCGTCGGCGTCCACAGGCCGTCGAGCGGCCGGATCCTCGTGGACGGCGCCCCGCTGCGCGCCTCGCGCGGACCGGCGGGAGCCGCCACGGTCCAGATGATCCCGCAGGACCCGTACTCCTCTTTCGACCCGCGGCGCACCGTCGCGCAGTCGCTCGCCGAGGCGCTCGACCCGGTCCGCGCCAGGGTCGAACCGGTCCGGGCCCGGATCGCCGAGCTGCTCGGCCAGGTCAGCCTCGACCCGGACGGCATGGACCGCTATCCGCACGAGTTCTCCGGCGGCCAGCGGCAGCGGCTGGCGATCGCACGGGCCCTCGCCCCGCGGCCCCGGTTCGTCATCGCCGACGAGATCACCTCGGCCCTCGATCTGACGACCCAGGCCGAGATCCTCGACCTGCTCGCCGATCTGCGCCGCCGGCTCTCGCTGACGATGCTGTTCATCTCGCACGACCTGGCCGTCGTCCGGCATGTGAGCGACACGGTCGCGGTCCTGCTGCACGGCGACCTCGTCGAGCTCGGCCCGACCGGGGCCACCTTCGCCGAGCCGGGCCACCCGTACACGGCTCGACTCCTCGCGTCCGTCCCGGGCGATCCGAGGTTCAGCCTCGACGACGAGCCCGCCAGGATGTGAGCCGACCGGCACGCCCCGCCGACGGCACGCCCCGCCGACCGGCACGGGCCGGTCGGCGGGGCGTGCCGTCGGCGGGGCGTGCCGGTCGGCGGGGCGGACCTCGCCGGCAGCCGTCGCCCGGACGCCGTCCGAGGCTGCGCCGTGCCGGCGTCGCCCGTCTTCTGCGGTCCGGCCGGGAACTCGGCCCGGTCCCCGTCCGACCTTTGAGACGGGGCCGCCGGTCGCGGCCCACTCGTGAGGGAGGCGCAGGAATGGGCGACGGCGACCCCGGTCCGGAGCGGCGAGGAACCGCGGGCGCGGATCCGTCCGGGGCTGCGGCCCGGGCGCGGCGGGGCGGAACCCGGCGAGAGGCCACGCCGCGAGGTGTGCGTGCATCGGGATAGGGACGAGCGGCGGCGCGTTCTCGTCGTCGCCTACGACGACGCGCAGATCCTCGACATCGCCTGCCCCAGCAGTGCTCTGGACGTCGCCAACCGGCACGGTGCGCGGCCGCCGTACTCCATCGAGCTCGGCACGCTGGGCCGCCGGGCGGCCAGAAGCTCGGCGGGGATCCTGGTGGGAGCCGGGCAGGGACTGGAGGCCGTCACGGGACGGCTGGACACGCTGATCGTCGTGGGCGGCATCGGCTGCGAGGACGCGGCAGCGGACGAGCGGCTGCTCGGGCAGGTGCGCCGGCTGGCCGCGCGCAGCCGGCGCGTGGCCTCCGTCTGCACCGGCGCCTACGTGCTGGCCGCGGCCGGACTTCTCGACCACCGGCGGGTGACGACCCACTGGGGATGGGGTGAACGGCTCGCCGAGCGCCACCCCGCCGTCGCCGTGGACGTGAGCCCCCTCTACATCCGCGACGGCGACGTCTACACCTCGGCCGGCGTCACCAGCGCGCTCGACCTGACGCTGGCGCTGATCGAGGACGACCACGGCCCGACGCTGGCCCGCGCCGTCGCCCGCGAACTCGTCACCCCGCTGCACCGGCCCGCCGACCAGGCCCAGATCTCCATGTTCCTGGCCGCGCCGCCGCCCGAGGACCGGCTGGTCCGCGATCTGATGGGCCATATCGCCGGACACCTCGCCGAGGACCTCGGCCCTGTGGCCCTGGCGGCCCGGGCGGGGGTCAGCCCGAGGCACCTGACCCGCCTGTTCACCGCGCACCTCGGAACGACTCCCGCCCGGGCCGTGCGTGCGGCACGCGGCGAGGCGGCGGCACACCTGGTGCGCTCCAGCGCGGCGCCCCTGGCGGCGATCGCCCGCCGCTGCGGTTTCGGGTCGGCGGAGACGCTGCGGCAGGCGTTCCTCGACCTCTACGGCATCACCGGGGACAGGATTCGCAGGATGCCGGACATGCCGCCCCGCCTGTCGCGATGAGCACAGAAGACTCCCGGTCATGAGCCATTCGACGACACGCAGAAACGTACTCCGCGGGACCGTGGCCACGGCCGCGCTCGCGGCCACGGCCGCGGCCTCGACACAGGCGGCGCACGCCGCCGAGCCCGGCGGCGGCACGGGCCCGGTCATCGGCATCCTGCTGTACGACGGCTACAGCCTGCTGGATCCCACCGGCCCGGCGGAGGTCCTGTCCCGTCTGCCCGACGCCACCGTGACGATGATCGCCGAGAAGCGCGGCGCCGTCCGCACGGACACCGGAGACGTGGCGGTGGTCGCCGAGCGCTGCATCGCCGAGGTCGACCGTCTCGACGTCCTGCTGGTCCCGGGCGCGGGCGACCGGGGCACCGTCGGCGCGATGAACAACCGGACGCTCCTGCGCTGGATCCGCGAGATGCACCGCCACACCCGGTGGACGACCTCCGTGTGCACCGGCAGCATCGTCCTCGCCGCGGCGGGGCTGCTGGACGGCCGGGAGGCGACGACGTACTGGGCCTCCGCCGACTACCTCCAGTCCACGTTCGACGTCACCTACCTGCCGCGCCGCTACGTGCGCTCCGGGAAGATCGTCACCGCGGCCGGGGTGTCGGCGGGTGTGGACATGGCCCTGTATCTCGCGTCCCTGATCGCGGACGAGGACACGGCGAAGGCGATCCAGCTCGCTGTCGAGTACGACCCCCGGCCTCCCTTCGACTCCGGCAACGCGGCGGAGGCCGACGACCGGCTGAAGGAGCGCGCCCTGCGGTTGCTGGCCGCGTCACAGGTGTAGGGGACGAGGGGATTCGCGCTGTCGCGGTCGAGGCGACGGCAGGGCGGTCCCCTCGGCGCACCTGTGGGGTTCAGTAGCCGTTGCCGCCTCCGGACCCGCTGGGGGAGGAGCCGGGGGCGGTGCCGGTGATCGGGGAGCCGCTGGGGTCGAGCACGTACCAGGCGCCGCCGAAGGCCGTGTTGCCCTGGCCCGCGGTGTCGCCCGGTGCCGCGTCCTGGGCGAAGCGGTAGAGGGGGTGGCCGTTGTAGGTGACCTGGGTGGTGTGGTCGTTCCGGGGGGTGGTGCCGACCAGGGCGTCGTTCACGCCGTGGGCGCTGGGCCGTCCGGTGGTGGTGTCGGGCGGCCATGCCTGGGCGCAGCCGCCGTAGCAGTGGGAGGTCGTGCCGCTGTCGGCCTCGAACAGGTACAGGGTCCGGCCGGATCCGTCGACGAGGATCTGGCCCAGAGGGGAGCTGTGCGCCCGCAGCGTGCCGGATCCGCCGGTGGCGGGCGCCGAGCTGCTGGACGGAGGCGACGAGCCGGCGGACGGGGACGACGAGCCGGAGGTGCCGGAGCTTCCGCATCCGGCGGCGAAGGCCGCGACGGCGGTCGCGGCCGCTGCGATGGTGGCGGCGCGGTGCATGGCGTTCCTCTTTCCGCTGGGGCCCCTGCCGCGACGTGTGCGGCAGGTCCGGCCCGGGGGCCCGTCGTGGGGGCGGGCCCGTAGTTCAATACGTCCGATACGTCCCTTCGGTTCACTTGTGGGCCTGTCGCGTCCGGCGGCGGACGCAGGGATGCCGGCGCTCTCCCGGAGGCGCCGGCATCCCGGTCGGTCGGCTCGGCGGTCAGCTCGTCACGCGGAACGTGGCGTCGCTGCGGCCGGTCGCGTCGGTGATCGGGTCGAGCCGTAGCTCGTAGGCGTAGTGGCGGATGTACCGGTCGGGGTGGTTGTACGACTGGAAGGACGACCAGGTGGAGTCGGCGAGGCCGGCGACCTGGCGGAAGGTCGCGTCCTGGGCGAACCGGCCGCTGCCGTCGTTGCGGGCCAGCTGGAAGTCGAAGTCGGAGTGGCGCAGGAAGTACCCGGGGAAGTTCACCGACTCGAAGGAGACGGTGCCGGTGCCGGCGAGGCCGGTCCTGAGCCGGAACCGGGAGTCCTGGACGGGGCTGACGTTCGGGTCGATGCGCACGTCGAAGTCGGTGTGCCGCACGTACCGGTCCTGGAAGTTGTACGACTGGAGCCGGTTGACCGCGGTGTTGGGCCAGCGTGCGAGCACGCGGCTCTCCTCGGCGGCCGTCAGGTTCATGATCCAGCCGTGCCGCTTCTTCGTGCCGCCCATGCTGTAGCTGCTCGACGCCTGCTTCTGGTAGGCGGCGGGGTCGGACGGGTCGGTCGTCAGGACCGGCATGTAGCCGCCGCCGGAGGCGTACTGGTCGAGGTAGAGGGCCCACTTGTTCGTGCCGTTGAACTTCATCCACATCGGGCCCTCGACCTGGGAGCCGGTGAGGCCGATGCCGGAGAGGTCGCCGAGGTTCGTCCACGTCCCGAGGATCGAGTCGCTGCCTTCGAGCGTGATCTGGCCGTCGCCGGAGGCCCGCACGTAGCGGTAGGCGCCGGCGCCCGCCGGCAGTTCGATGATCTGCGTGTCGATGATCTCCTGCGCGCCGGGGCGGTCGATGTAGATCTGCGGGGTGCTGATGGTCCGGAAGTCGCTGGTGTGGGCGTAGAAGATGCGGTGCTTCGTCGCGCCGTTGAGGGGCACGTTCGTCGCCCAGTACAGGATGTAGTCGTTACTGGCCGGGTCCCAGATCGCTTCCGGCGCCCATGCGTTGCGCCCGTCGGGGATGGCGCCGGCGACGTTCAGCAGCCGCGGCTGCGACCAGGTGACCAGGTCGGTCGACTCCCACACCACGAGGTTGCGGCTGCCGTCGTTGATGGACTGACTCCAGCTCTGCCCGCAGGAGATGCACAGGTCGGTCGCGATGATCCAGTACTTGCCGCCGTCGGGGGATCTCACGAACGCGGGGTCGCGCACGCCCTTCGTGCCGACCGTGGAGCGCAGGACCATCCCGCCGCCGTTCAGGTCGTTCCAGTGCACGCCGTCCGTGCTGTGCGAGAGGTACATCTGCTGGTTGTCCGACCCCTCCCCGGTGAAGTGCACCATCAGGTAGCCGGGGTCGGCGGCGGCCGCGGGTTGCGGTGCGGTCAGGACCTGGCCTGTGAGGAGGAGGCAAGCGGCGAGCAGTATCGCCGACAGCCGTGCGCGCAGCGCGGACATCTACGTCTCCTGTCGTTTCCGTGAACGCCACCGCCGGCCCGGGGGCCGGGGGCCGGGGG
>NZ_JAHHIU010000089.1 GCF_024539815.1 Streptomyces hayashii | reverse complement strand
CACGACCCCCGCCCGCCACTGTTCAGCGCCGAACAAGCCAGGAACCGAGCCCGTGACCATGATCACTCCCGACCCCGGGAATCCCGCACCGCCCGCGTCCCCCACCGCGCCCTCGCTTCGCCCCCGGGCGGGTGCGCCCGGTACGCTCACCGCCGTGCCACACGCTGATCAGTCCCAAACCACCCAGAAGGGCGCTTCCGTGACATATCCGGGACCGCCGCGACCGGCCCAGGTCACCGCCACACCCCTCGCGGACCTCGCCGATCAGCTGGGCGCCGCGCAGCCGGAGAGCGCCGCCGTCGAGGTCACGGGCATCACCCATGACTCGCGCGCGGTCCGCCCCGGCGACCTGTACGCCGCCCTCCCGGGGGCCCGCCTGCACGGCGCCGACTTCGCCACCCAGGCCGCGAGCCTGGGCGCGGTCGCCGTGCTGACCGATCCGGCCGGCGCCGAGCGCGTCGCCGCCACCGGCCTGCCGGCCCTGGTCGTCGACGACCCGCGCGGGCGGATGGGCGAGCTGGCGGCCACGATCTACGGGCGCCCCGGCCGCGGCCTGCTCCAGATCGGCATCACCGGCACCTCGGGCAAGACGACCACCGCGTACCTCGTCGAGGGCGGTCTGAAGGCGGTCAGGTCCACCGGCCTCATCGGCACCGTGGAGATGCGCATCGGCGACGAGCGCATCAAGTCCGAGCGAACCACCCCCGAAGCCACCGATCTGCAGGCCCTGTTCGCGGTCATGCGCGAGCGCGGCGTCGAGGCGGTCGCCATGGAGGTCTCCAGCCACGCCCTGGTCCTCGGCCGGGTCGACGGCTGCGTCTTCGACATCGCGGTGTTCAACAACCTCAGCCCGGAGCACATGGAGTTCCACTCCGGCATGGAGGACTACTTCCAGGCCAAGGCGCAGCTGTTCACCCGGAAACGCAGCAAACTCGGCGTGGTCAACTTCGACGACGAGTACGGCCGCCGGCTGATCGAGGAGGCGGAGGTCCCGGTCGTCACCTTCTCCGCCGAGGGCCACCCGGACGCCGACTGGCGCGCGGTCGACGTCGAGATCGGCCCGCTGGACTCGACGTTCTCCGTCGTGGGCCCGGGCGGGGTGCGGGCGGCCGCCAGGTCGCCGCTGCCCGGCTCCTTCAACGTGGCGAACACCCTCGCCGCGATCGTCTCCCTCGCCGCCGCCGGCATCGACCCGCAGACCGCCGCCGACGGCGTCGCCGCCGTGCCGGGCGTGCCGGGCCGTCTGGAGCGGGTGGACGCCGGACAGCCCTACCTCGCGGTCGTCGACTACGCCCACAAGACGGACGCCGTCGAGTCGGTCCTGCGCGCGCTGCGCAAGGTCACCAAGGGCCGCCTGCACGTCGTCCTCGGCTGCGGCGGCGACCGGGACCGCACCAAGCGGGCCCCGATGGGCGCCGCCGTCGCCCGGCTCGCCGACACCGCCGTACTGACCTCCGACAACCCCCGCTCCGAGGATCCGCTCGCGATCCTCGCGACCATGCTCGAAGGCGCGGCGTCCGTGCCGGCGCACGAGCGCGGAGAGGTCCTGCTGTTCGAGGACCGGGCCGCCGCCATCGCCGCGGTAGTGGCCCGCGCGCACGCCGGGGACACCGTGCTGGTCGCGGGCAAGGGCCATGAGCAGGGCCAGGACATCGCCGGCGTCGTCCGTCCGTTCGACGACCGCCAGGTGCTTCGCGAAGCTATCCAGCAGACCCAGGGATGAACTTGTGATCGCCCTCTCCCTCGCCGAGATCGCAGCAGTCGTCGGCGGGCAGACGCACGACATACCGGATCCGTCCGTGCGGGTCACCGGACCGGTCGTCCGGGACTCCCGGGAGGTGGAGCCCGGCAGCCTCTTCGTCGCCTTCGTCGGCGAACGCGTGGACGGCCACGACTACGCGGCCCAGGTCGTCGAGGCGGGCGCGGCGGCCGTACTGGCCTCACGGCCCGTCGGCGTCCCCGCGATCGTCGTGGACGACGTCCAGGCCGCGCTCGGGGCCCTCGCCCGGCACGTCGTGCGCACGCTCGGCGCGACCCTCGTCGGGCTCACCGGCTCGGCCGGCAAGACCAGCACCAAGGACCTGATCGCCCAGGTGCTCCGGCGCAAGGCGCCCACCGTGTTCACGCCCGGCTCGCTCAACAACGAGATCGGGCTGCCGCTGACGGCGCTGTCGGCCACCGAGGAGACGAAGTTCCTCGTGCTGGAGATGGGGGCCCGCGGGATCGGACACATCCGCTACCTCACCGGTCTGACGCCCCCGCGGATCGGCCTCGTGCTGAACGTCGGCACCGCCCACATCGGCGAGTTCGGCGGCCGCGAACAGATCGCACAGGCAAAGGGCGAGTTGGTCGAGGCCCTCCCGCCGGCGAGCGAGGGCGGCATCGCGATCCTCAACGCCGACGACCCCGCGGTCCGCGCCATGGCCTCCCGTACACAGGCGAAGGTGGTCCTTTTCGGAGAGTCCGGCGAAGCGGACGTTCGGGCCGAGAACGTGCGACTCACGGACAGCGGACAGCCCGCCTTCAGTCTTCGCACACCCTCCGGGTGCAGCGATGTGACCATGCGCCTGTACGGTGAGCATCACGTGTCGAACGCGCTCGCCGCGGCCGCCGTCGCCCATGAGCTGGGCATGTCCGCGGAAGAGATCGCCACCGCGCTCTCCGAGGCGGGCTCCCTCTCCCGCTGGCGGATGGAGGTCACCGAGCGCCCGGACGGCGTGACGATCGTCAACGACGCCTACAACGCGAACCCCGAGTCCATGCGAGCCGCTCTGCGCGCGCTCGCCGCAATGGGCAGAGCCTCACAGGCGAGGGGGGGCCGGACCTGGGCGGTGCTCGGCAAGATGGCCGAGCTCGGGGACGAGGCGCTCGCCGAGCACGACGCGGTCGGACGGCTCGCCGTCCGGCTCAATGTCGGCAAGCTCGTCGCGGTCGGGGGCAGGGAAGCCGCCTGGCTGCAACTGGGCGCATATAACGAGGGTTCGTGGGGTGAGGAGTCGGTGCACGTGTCCGACGCACAGGCGGCTGTCGACCTGTTGCGCAGCGAGTTGCGCCCGGGGGACGTCGTGCTCGTGAAGGCGTCCCGTTCGGTCGGCCTTGAGAGCGTCGCGCAGGCGCTGCTCGCGACCGGCGCCGAGGGTGAGGTCGCCGCCCGATGATGAATCAGATCCTGTTCGCGGGTGTGATCGGCCTCTTCCTGACGCTGGTCGGCACGCCGCTGCTGATCAAGCTGCTGGCGCGCAAGGGCTACGGTCAGTACATCCGCGACGACGGCCCGCGCGAGCACGCCAGCAAGCGCGGCACGCCGACCATGGGCGGCATCGCGTTCATCTTCGCGACGGTCGCCGCGTACTTCCTGTCCAAGGTGATCACCGGCAAGCCGCCGACCTACTCCGGTCTGCTGGTGCTGGGCCTGATGTGCGGGATGGGCCTGGTCGGCTTCCTCGACGACTACATCAAGATCGTCAAGCGTCGTTCGCTGGGTCTGCGGGCCAAGGCGAAGATGGCCGGCCAGCTGATCGTCGGCATCGCCTTCGCCGTGCTGTCGCTGCAGTTCTCCGACAACCGGGGCAACACGCCCGCCTCCACCAAGCTGTCGTTCATCACGGACTTCGGCTGGACGATCGGCCCCGTGCTGTTCGTGGTCTGGGCGCTGTTCATGATCCTGGCGATGTCCAACGGCGTGAACCTGACGGACGGTCTGGACGGCCTCGCCACCGGCGCCTCCGTCCTGGTCTTCGGCGCCTACACCTTCATCGGCGTCTGGCAGTTCCAGGAGTCCTGCGCCAACGGCGAGACCCTGACCAACCCCAGTGCCTGCTACGAGGTGCGCGATCCGCTGGACCTCGCGGTCATCGCCTCCGCGCTGATGGGCGCCTGCCTCGGCTTCCTGTGGTGGAACACGTCCCCGGCCAAGATCTTCATGGGCGACACCGGTTCGCTGGCGCTCGGCGGCGTGCTCGCCGGCCTCGCGATCTGCTCCCGCACCGAGCTGCTGATCGCCCTTCTGGGCGGCCTGTTCGTGCTGATCACCATGTCGGTGGTCATCCAGGTCGGCTCCTTCAAGCTCACCGGCAAGCGCGTCTTCCGCATGGCGCCACTGCAGCACCACTTCGAACTCAAAGGCTGGTCCGAGGTCCTGGTCGTGGTCCGCTTCTGGATCATCCAGGGCATCTGTGTGATCGTCGGACTGGGTCTCTTCTACGCGGGATGGGCAGCGGACAAGTGACCGACTGGCAGGGGAAGAACGTCACCGTCGCCGGACTCGGCGTCTCGGGCGTCCCGGCGGCCAAGGTGCTGCACGGGCTCGGAGCGCACGTCACCGTCGTCAACGACGGCGACGACGCCCGCGCGCGGGAGCAGGCCGCCGAACTGGAGGCGCTGGGCGTGACCGTGCGCCTCGGCGACGGGGACACCCTGCCCGACGGCGCCGAACTCGTCGTCACCGCACCCGGCTGGAAGCCGGACAAGCCGCTGTTCACGGCGGCGCACGAGGCCGGGGTGCCGGTCTGGGGCGACGTCGAACTCGCCTGGCGGCTCAGGGGGCTGGACGGCAGGCCGGCCGCCCCCTGGCTCTGCGTCACCGGCACCAACGGCAAGACGACCACCACCCGGATGCTGGCCTCGATCCTGGAGGCCGCCGGCCTGCGCACGGCCGCCGTCGGCAACATCGGCGTCTCGCTGCTGGACGCGGTGGCCGGGGACGAGCAGTACGACGTCCTCGCCGTCGAACTCTCCAGCTACCAGCTGCATTGGGCGCCCTCGCTGCGCGCCCACTCCGCCGCCGTCCTCAACCTCGCCCCCGACCACCTCGACTGGCACGGCTCCATGGAGGCGTACGCCAAGGACAAGGGCCGCGTCTACGAGGGCAATCGGATCGCCTGTGTCTACAACGTGGCCGACAAGGCCACCGAGGACCTGGTGCGCGAGGCGGACGTCGAGGAGGGCTGCCGGGCCGTCGGTTTCACCCTCGGCGCTCCCGCCCCGTCCCAACTCGGCGTGGTGGACGGCATCCTGGTCGACCGCGCCTTCGTCGAGGACCGGCAGAAGAACGCCCAGGAACTCGCCGAGGTCTCGGACGTCGACCCGCCGGCCCCGCACAACATCGCCAACGCCCTTGCCGCCGCGGCCCTCGCACGCGCCTTCGGGGTGCCTCCCAGGGCCGTCCGGGACGGTCTGCGGGCCTTCACCCCGGACGCCCACCGCATCGCGCACGTGGCGGACGTGGACGGCGTCGCCTACGTCGACGACTCCAAGGCCACCAACACGCATGCGGCGCAAGCCTCGTTGGCTGCCTACCGGTCGATCGTCTGGATCGCGGGCGGACTCGCCAAGGGCGCGACCTTCGACGAGCTCGTGGCCGAGTCGGCCGCGCGCCTTCGCGCCGTGGTGCTCATCGGCGCCGACCGGGCCCTGATCCGTGAAGCCCTGGCGCGACACGCCCCGGAAGTACCCGTCGTCGACCTCGACCGGACCGACACTGGGGCGATGCTCGCGGCTGTCCAGGAGGCCCGGCGCCTCGCCGTCGCAGGCGACACGGTGCTCCTCGCCCCGGCCTGCGCCTCCATGGACATGTTCGTCAACTACAACCAGCGCGGTGACGCGTTCGCACAGGCCGTTCGCGAACTCGGCGCCTGACCCGGCCGCCTGCCGGGCGACCTTGGGAGGGACGCGTGGGACCGTCACGGCCGACGTACAGCGGACATCGCGGGTGCGGAGCGGCAGATGCCTGGTAGCCGTACCGGGCGTCCGCCCGTCCAGCGGTCCGTCCGCCGACCCTCGGCCCCTTCCCGGCAGGGCCGCGACAACCCCGTACGGCGCCTCCACACGCGCGCCAAGAAGGCCTGGGACCGACCGCTGACGGCCTACTACC
The DNA here is from genome assembly GCF_024539815.1 of Streptomyces hayashii. Taxonomy (GTDB): domain Bacteria; phylum Actinomycetota; class Actinomycetes; order Streptomycetales; family Streptomycetaceae; genus Streptomyces; species Streptomyces hayashii. The sequence continues at coordinate 86,268 of NZ_JAHHIU010000089.1, read as the reverse complement.
TGATCTTCGGCGGCAGCCTGCTGATCACCGTGCTGGGCCTCGTGATGGTCTACTCGGCCTCCCAGATCACCGCGCTGCAGATGTCGTTGCCGGGTTCGTTCTTCTTCCGCAAACAGTTCCTGGCCGCGTCCATCGGCGCCGTGCTGCTGCTCGTCGCGTCGCGGATGCCGGTGAAACTGCACCGCGGGCTCGCCTATCCGATCCTCGCGGGCGCCGTCTTCCTCATGGCCCTGGTGCAGGTGCCGGGGATAGGGATGTCGGTCAACGGCAACCAGAACTGGATCTCGCTCGGCGGCTCCTTCCAGATCCAGCCCAGCGAGTTCGGCAAGCTCGCGCTGGTGCTGTGGAGCGCCGATCTGCTCGCCCGCAAACAGGAGAGGAACCTGCTCGCGCAGTGGAAGCACATGCTGGTGCCCCTGGTGCCGGTCGCGTTCATGCTGCTCGGGCTGATCATGCTGGGCGGCGACATGGGCACGGCGATCATCCTGACGGCGATCCTGTTCGGCCTGCTGTGGCTGGCGGGAGCGCCCACCCGGCTCTTCGCCGGCGTCCTGTCGGTCGCCGCCACCCTCGGTGTGATCCTGATCAAGACCAGCCCGAACCGGATGGCCCGCCTTCAGTGCATCGGCGCCACGGACCCCGGCCCGGGCGACGCCTGCTGGCAGGCCGTGCACGGGATCTACGCCCTGGCCTCCGGCGGGATCTTCGGCTCCGGACTCGGCGCGAGCGTGGAGAAATGGGGTCAACTCCCCGAAGCGCACACCGACTTCATCTTCGCCGTCACCGGCGAGGAACTGGGCCTCGCGGGGACGCTGTCGGTGCTCGCCCTGTTCGCGGCTCTAGGCTATGCGGGTATCCGCGTGGCCGGACGCACGGAGGACCCCTTCGTGAGGTACGCCGCGGGAGGTGTGACCACCTGGATCACCGCTCAGGCGGTGATCAACATCGGTGCGGTGCTCGGCCTGCTGCCGATCGCCGGCGTCCCCCTCCCGCTGTTCTCCTACGGGGGCTCCGCCCTGCTGCCGACCATGTTCGCCATCGGGCTGCTGATCGCCTTCGCACGCGACGAGCCCGCTGCGCGGGCGGCGCTTGCGATGCGGCATCCCCGCTTTGGTAGAAAGCGGGGGTCGGGGGGCTCCGCGTTCGACCGGAGTCCCCGGAGATGGAACACGATGCGACGGCGTGCCTCGGCGGCGCGCTCGTCCGGAGAGCGGTGAATTTCGGTGCATGTCGTACTCGCTGGTGGGGGGACCGCCGGCCACATCGAGCCCGCGCTCGCCCTCGCGGACGCCCTGCGCAGGCAGGACCCCGGTGTGGGGATCACGGCTCTGGGCACGGAGCGCGGCCTGGAGACCACGCTCGTTCCGCAGCGGGGTTACGAGCTCGCGCTGATCCCCGCCGTGCCGCTGCCGCGCAAGCCCACCCCTGAGCTGATCACCGTCCCGGGCCGGCTGCGCGGCACGATCAAGGCCGCCGAGCAGATCCTGGAGCGCACCAAGGCGGACGCCGTCGTCGGCTTCGGCGGTTACGTGGCCCTGCCCGGCTACCTCGCCGCCAAGCGCCTCGGCGTGCCGATCGTCGTCCACGAGGCCAACGCCCGCCCCGGCCTGGCCAACAAGATCGGTTCGCGTTACGCGGCCCGGGTCGCCGTCTCCACGCCCGACAGCAAGCTGCGCGACGCCCGCTACATCGGCATCCCGCTGCGCCGCTCCATCGCCACCCTGGACCGCGCCGCGGCCCGCCCCGAGGCCCGGCACATGTTCGGCCTGGACCCCAACCTGCCGACCCTGCTGGTCTCCGGCGGTTCGCAGGGCGCCCGCCGCCTCAACGAGGTCGTCCAGCAGGTCGCGCCCTGGCTGCAGCAGGCAGGCATCCAGATCCTGCACGCGGTCGGACCGAAGAACGAACTGCCGCATGTGCAGCAGATGCCGGGGATGCCCCCGTACATCCCGGTACCGTACGTCGAGCGGATGGACCTCGCGTACGCCGCCGCCGACATGATGCTCTGCCGGGCGGGCGCGATGACCGTCGCCGAGCTCTCCGCCGTCGGACTCCCGGCCGCCTACGTTCCGCTGCCCATCGGCAACGGCGAACAGCGGCTGAACGCCCAGCCGGTGGTCAAGGCGGGCGGCGGACTGCTGGTCGACGACGCGGAACTGACCCCCGAGTGGGTCCGGGAGACCGTCCTGCCCGTCCTCGCCGACCCGCACCGGCTGTACGAGATGTCCCGCGCGGCCAGCGAGTTCGGCCGCCGGGACGCCGACGACCTGCTCGTCGGCCTGGTGTACGAGGCGATCGCCGCCTCTCGTGCACACCGTTAGGCACGTCTGACGAAAGGGCAGGGAGCGTGGCCGGATCAGACACCGCCGAGCGCGGTGCACGCCAGCAGGAGTCGTCCGGCCCGCCCCTCGTCCGGCGGCGGGGCACACGGCGGCTTCGTGTGATCGTCATCCTGGCGTGCGCCGTCGTCCTTCTGGGGGCCGGCGTCGTCTGGACGTTGTACGGCTCGCAGTGGCTGCGGGTGCGCAGCGTCGGCGTCTCGGGCACGGCGGTGCTGACGCCGCAGCAGGTGCGCGAGGCCGCCGGCGTACCCGTCGGGGCGCCGTTGGTCTCCGTCGACACCGACGCGATCGGGGCGCGACTGCGCAGGGAACTGCCGCGGATCGACTCGGTGGACGTGGTCCGTTCCTGGCCGCACGGAATCGACCTGAAAGTGACCGAACGCACTCCGGTTCTGCTGGTGCGAAAAGGGTCGAAGTTCGTGGAAGTGGACGACGAAGGCGTCCGTTTCGCCACGGTTTCCGAAGCCCCCGGCGGGGTGCCGCTTCTCGAAACGGCCGTTTCCTCCTCGCGTTCGGCCGCCGCGAGTCTGCGCCGCTTCGGCGAGGAGCGACTGGTGCGGGAGGCGGTCGCGGCCGCCGGTTCCCTCCCGGCCGCCGTCGCGCGCGAGACCCGGGTCGTCAAGGTCCGCTCCTACGACGACATCTCGCTGGAGCTGGGGCGCGGCCGCACGGTCGCCTGGGGGAGCGCCGAGAAGGGCGCCGCGAAGGGGCGCGCACTGACCGCTCTCATGAAAGCGGCCCCGGCCGCGCGGCACTTCGATGTCAGCGCTCCCACCGCCCCTGCGTCATCGGGGAGTTGACGCACATTCGCGCAGGCCAGCACCCTGGTTGGGCAGTGACACGGCTGATCACATAGGGTGAAAAGAAAAACGGGAGGTTCGGCGTGTTCGTTGAACGGGCGCCACTTGTCGACTTAGTGTCCTGTTCAGAAGACTTCAAGGAACGGACACACTGGTAACCCTAAACTTCAGCGTTAGGGTTCGGGTCGGCGAAACGGACCGGCCCATTCGGCATCAGTCGTCGAATCGCATCATCTGCGAGGCGACGACACGTAACTCGAGGCGAGAGGCCTTCGACGTGGCAGCACCGCAGAACTACCTCGCAGTCATCAAAGTCATCGGTGTCGGCGGCGGTGGTGTCAATGCCATCAACCGGATGATCGAGGTCGGTCTCAAGGGCGTCGAGTTCATCGCCATCAACACCGACGCGCAGGCGCTGTTGATGAGCGACGCCGACGTCAAGCTCGACGTCGGCCGCGAACTCACCCGCGGACTCGGCGCCGGCGCCAACCCGGCCGTCGGCCGCAAGGCGGCCGAGGATCACCGCGAGGAGATCGAGGAGGTCCTCAAGGGGGCCGACATGGTCTTCGTGACGGCCGGCGAGGGCGGCGGCACCGGCACCGGCGGCGCACCCGTCGTGGCCAACATCGCACGCAACCTGGGCGCCCTCACCATCGGCGTGGTCACCCGCCCCTTCACCTTCGAGGGCCGGCGCCGCGCCAACCAGGCCGAGGACGGCATCGCCGAACTCCGCGAAGAGGTCGACACCCTCATCGTCATCCCCAACGACCGGCTGCTGTCCATCTCGGACCGCCAGGTCTCGGTCCTGGACGCCTTCAAGTCGGCCGACCAGGTCCTGCTCTCCGGTGTCCAGGGCATCACCGACCTGATCACCACCCCCGGCCTGATCAACCTCGACTTCGCCGACGTGAAGTCGGTCATGTCCGAGGCCGGTTCGGCTCTCATGGGCATCGGCTCGGCCCGCGGCGACGACCGCGCGGTGGCCGCGGCGGAGATGGCGATCTCCTCGCCGCTGCTGGAGGCCTCCATCGACGGCGCCCGCGGTGTGCTGCTCTCCATCTCCGGCGGCTCCGACCTCGGTCTGTTCGAGATCAACGAGGCCGCCCAGCTGGTCAGCGAGGCGGCCCACCCCGAGGCCAACATCATCTTCGGCGCGGTCATCGACGACGCGCTCGGCGACGAGGTCCGGGTCACCGTGATCGCGGCCGGCTTCGACGGGGGCCAGCCCCCGGCCCGCCGCGAGACCGTCATGGGCTCGTCCTCGTCCTCGGCCCGCCGCGAGGAGCCCACTCCGGTACGGCAGCCCGAGAGCCGTCCGTCGTTCGGCTCGCTCGGCAGCGTCACGCCGAAGGAGGAGCCGGAGCCGGCGCCCGAGCCGGCGGCCGACCTCTCGGTCTCCCCGCCGGTGCCGCCGTCGCGGACCTACACGGACAGCGCGGCCGAGGAACTGGACGTGCCGGACTTCCTGAAGTGATAGGACAGCGCGAGAGCGTGAGCGGCGCGCACTTCGCCTTCACCGACCGGTGGGGCGGGGTGAGCGCCGCTCCGTATGAGCAGCTCAACCTCGGCGGCGCGGTCGGGGACGACCCCGACGCCGTGCGGGCCAACCGTGAACTGGCCGCCAAGTCGCTCGGGCTGGACCCGGGCCGGGTCGTCTGGATGAACCAGGTGCACGGCAACGAGGTGGCCGAGGTCGCCGGACCGTGGACCGCCCCGCACATTCCCGCGGTCGACTCCCTGGTGACCGCGACCCGCGGACTCGCCCTCGCCGTGCTGACGGCGGACTGCGTGCCGGTACTGCTCGCCGACCCGGTGGCCGGGGTGGTCGCTGCCGCCCACGCGGGAAGGCCCGGCATGGTCGCCGGGATCGTGCCCGCCGCGATCGACGCGATGCGGTCGCTCGGCGCCGACCCCGCCCGGATCGTGGCCCGCACCGGCCCCGCCGTGTGCGGCCGGTGCTACGAGGTGCCGGAGGCGATGCGCGCCGAGGTGGCCGCCGTCGAGCCGGCCGCGCACGCCGAGACGAGCTGGGGCACTCCCGCGGTCGACGTGACCGCCGGGGTGCACGCGCAGCTCGACCGGCTCGGGGTGGTCGACCGGGCGGCCTCGCCCGTGTGCACCCGGGAGTCGGACGATCACTTCTCGTACCGCCGCGATCGCACCACGGGGCGACTCGCGGGATATGTCTGGCTGGACTGATGCACATGACGGACCGTGAGGACGAACTCGCCGCGAATCTGGTGAGAGTTCGCGAGCGCATCGCCGCCGCCTGCTCGGCGGCCGGACGCGCCCGGGAGGACGTGACCCTGATCGTGGTCACCAAGACCTACCCGGCGAGCGATGTGCGGATCCTGTCGGAGCTCGGGGTGCGGCACGTCGCCGAGAACAAGGACCAGGACGCGGCCCCCAAGGCGGCCGAGTGCTCCGACCTGCCGCTCAGCTGGCACTTCGTGGGGCAGTTGCAGACCAACAAGGTCCGTTCCGTGGTGGGTTACGCGGACGTGGTGCAGTCGGTGGACCGCGCCAGGCTGGTGACGGCCCTGTCGAAGGAGGCCGTGCGGGCCGGCCGCGAGGTGGGCTGTCTCGTCCAGGTCGCCCTGGACGCGGGGGCGAGCGGGCGGGGCGAGCGCGGGGGCGTGGCCCCGGGCGGCGTCGGGGAGTTGGCCGACCTGATCGCCGGCTCCCCGGGGCTGCGGATCGACGGACTGATGACCGTCGCACCTCTGACCGGGGAGTACGCGGGACGCCAACGGGAGGCGTTCGGGCGGTTGATGGATTTGTCGACTGACCTGCGCAGAGCCCATCCGGCTGCGAACATGGTGTCGGCAGGGATGAGTGCGGACCTCGAAGAGGCCGTGGCGGCCGGAGCGACACATGTACGCGTCGGCACCGCGGTACTCGGAGTCCGCCCCAGGCTCGGGTAACGTCGCCAGGAAGTCGGACCACAGTAGAAAATATGGTCATTACCGCCGAAAGGCGGACACAAGGGCCACGTGGATCGCGGGACTTGGCAGTCGGAAGTCGATCCACCACAGAGCGGAGGACTCAGAGCATGGCCGGCGCGATGCGCAAGATGGCGGTCTACCTCGGCCTCGTGGAGGACGATGGGTACGACGGCCGGGGATTCGACCCCGACGACGACTTCGAACCCGAGCTCGACCCGGAACCCGAGAGGGATCACCGGCGACACGAGCCGTCCCACCAGTCACACGGTACGCACCAGTCCCAAAGGGACGAAGAGGTGCGAATCGTGCAGCCGCCCGCGCCGCGTGAGCCGGTGGCCCGATCCGCTTCGCTCCCCGCGGAATCCGGACGTCCGGCGCGTATCGCGCCCGTGGCATCCATCACACAAGAACGTCAGTCCCTGGAGAAGAACGCACCGGTGATCATGCCCAAGGTCGTGTCCGAACGAGAGCCTTACCGGATCACCACGCTTCACCCCCGGACCTACAACGAGGCCCGTACCATCGGGGAACACTTCCGTGAGGGCACCCCGGTGATCATGAATCTGACTGAGATGGATGACACAGACGCGAAGCGACTTGTCGACTTTGCGGCCGGTTTGGTGTTTGGTCTTCACGGCAGCATCGAGCGGGTGACGCAGAAGGTGTTCCTGTTGTCGCCTGCTAACGTCGATGTCACGGCGGAGGACAAGGCCCGCATCGCAGAGGGCGGGTTCTTCAACCAGAGCTGAGACGCAAGACCGGAACAAGCAGTACTGAGCAGCACAGAGCAGGGGAGAGGGAAGCACCGAACATGAGCGTGGTCCTGGATGTCGTCTACATCGCGCTGATGGTCTTCCTCATCGTGCTCATCTTCCGGTTGGTCATGGACTACGTCTTCCAGTTCGCCCGCTCATGGCAGCCCGGCAAGGCGATGGTGGTCGTTCTGGAGGCCACTTACACTGTCACCGATCCACCGCTCAAGCTTCTGCGGCGGGTCATCCCGCCGTTGCGTCTCGGGGGCGTGGCGCTCGACCTGTCCTTCTTCGTACTGATGATCATCGTCTACATCCTGATCTCGATCGTGAGCCGGCTGTGAGCGATGTGAACTACCGTCTTGCCGATGCCGACGACTACGTTGAGGTGAAGAGATGCCGTTGACCCCCGAGGACGTGCGGAACAAGCAGTTCACGACCGTCCGCCTCCGAGAAGGCTATGACGAGGACGAGGTCGATGCCTTCCTCGATGAGGTCGAAGCCGAACTGACGCGCCTGCTCCGCGAGAACGAGGACCTGCGCGCCAAACTGGCCGCGGCCACGCGCGCCGCTGCCCAGAACCAGCAGAACATGCGCAAGCCCCCCGAGCCGGACCAGCAGCAGGGCGGAATGCCCCAGCAGGGCGGCATGCAGCAGGGTGGTATGCAGCAGGGCGGTATGCAGCAAGGCGGCATGCAGCAGGGTGGCATGCAGCAGGGTGGCATGCAGCAGGGCGGTATGCAGCAAGGCGGAATGCCTCAGCAGGGGATGCCTCCGCAGGGCATGCCGCAGCAGGGCATGCGAGGTCCGGGCGCTCCGGTGCCCGCCGGCATATCTGGCCCGCCGCAGCAGCAGATGGGCGGCCCCATGGGCGGCCCGCCCCAGCTGCCGAGCGGTGCGCCGCAGCTGCCCGCCGGTCCCGGTGGACAGGGTGGCCCGCAGGGGCCCGGCCCGATGGGTCAGGGTCCGATGGGTCAGGGTCCGATGGGCCAGGGCCCCATGGGCCAGGGCATGGGCGGCCAGCCCCCCATGCAGCAGCAGATGGGCGGTCCGATGGGCGGCCCCATGGGCGGTCCGATGGGCGGCCCCGGTCAGGGTCCGGGTGGCGACAGCGCCGCGCGTGTCCTCTCGCTGGCTCAGCAGACCGCCGACCAGGCGATCGCCGAGGCGCGTTCCGAGGCCAACAAGATCGTCGGTGAGGCGCGTTCGCGTGCCGAGGGTCTTGAGCGTGACGCCCGTGCCAAGGCCGACGCCCTGGAGCGGGACGCGCAGGAGAAGCACCGCGTCGCGATGGGCTCCCTGGAGTCCGCCCGCGCCACGCTGGAGCGCAAGGTCGAGGACCTGCGCGGCTTCGAGCGCGAGTACCGCACGCGTCTGAAGTCGTACCTTGAGTCCCAGCTGCGTCAGCTGGAGACCCAGGCCGACGACTCGCTCGCTCCGCCGCGCACCCCGGCCACGGCCTCCCTGCCGCCGTCCCCGGCGCCCTCGATGGCTCCGGCCGGCGCCAGCGCTCCGTCCTACGGCAGCAACCCGGGCATGGGCGCTCCCAGCCCGGCCGCCCCGTCCTACGGCGGTCAGCAGCAGATGTCCCCGGCGATGACTCAGCCGATGGCTCCGGTACGTCCGCAGGGTCCCTCCCCGATGGGCCAGGCTCCCTCGCCGATGCGCGGTTTTCTCATCGACGAGGACGACAACTGACGGCCAGTAGTACGCCTTAGGCGTCGGCAGCGTTCAAAGGGCGGGACCCCGGATCACCATCCGGGGTCCCGCCCTTTTTACGCGCGTTGCGACCGAGTACCGCTGGCCTGCGTCCATGGGGTGGTGGAAGGGGAAACAGCCGCAGGAGGACGCCCGGGCCGACGCGGCGACGCTGTCGGCACGGCAGCATACGGAGGCGCCGGTCCGGCACTGTCTGGCCTGTGCCGGCCTCCCTGTCCTGCCGGACGGCATGGGCGCGGGGTGCGGGCCCGGAGCGGTCGTGTGGGTGGACGCGGCGAGGGAAGCGGCGGGCACCGGGGTCTGGATCGGTTGGGGTGTGGCGCCGTTCGTGGACGCCCACCGCGGGCAGGACCGGGCCGGCACTGAGGAGGGCGTCGCCGCGGAGAGGTTCGCCCGCGCGGTCGTCGAGGGGATGTCGGGCGCGATGCGCGACGTCCTCGCGGCCGCCGGCTTCGGTGTGACGGTGACCTTCGGCGCGGACCTGTCCTTCTCCGTCTGCGTCGTGACCCCCGCACAGCCACGAGCGCGGGGCCCGGCCCTCGGGAGGGATCCGGGCCCCGCGCTCGTGCGGCCTGGCGCCTGGCGCTTACGCCTTGCGCAGGCGGAAGGTCAGCGTCAGCGCCTCGTCCGTGAACGGGGCGCCGTAGGTGTCGTCCGCCTCGCCCCGGGCGAAGTCCGTGGCGAGGACCTCGTCGGAGATGAGACCGGCGTGCCCGGCGAGGGCGTCGACGGTCGCCGGGTCGCTCGCGCTCCAGCGCAGCGCGATGCGGTCGGCGACGTCGAGGCCGCTGTTCTTGCGGGCTTCCTGGATCAGGCGGATCGCGTCGCGGGCCAGGCCGGCACGGCGCAGCTCCTCGGTGATCTCCAGGTCGAGGGCGACCGTGGCGCCGGAGTCGGAGGCGACCGACCAGCCCTCGCGCGGGGTCTCGGTGATGATCACCTCGTCGGGGGCCAAGGCGACGGTCTCGCCGTCGACCTCCACCGACGCCGTGCCTTCGCGCAGGGCGAGGGAGAGCGCGGCCGCGTCGGCGTTCGCGACCGCCTTGGCCACGTCCTGGACGCGCTTGCCGAACCGCTTGCCCAGGGCGCGGAAGTTGGCCTTGGCGGTCGTGTCGACCAGCGATCCGCCCACCTCGGAGAGCGAGGCCAGCGACTCGACGTTCAACTCCTCCGTGATCTGCGCGTGCAGCTCGGGGGAGAGGGCGTCGAACCCGGCGGCGGCGACCAGCGCGCGGCGCAGCGGCTGGCGGGTCTTCACGCCCGACTCCGCGCGCGTGGCGCGGCCCAGCTCGACCAGGCGGCGGACCAGGACCATCTGCTTCGACAGCTCCGGGTCGATCGCCGAGAGGTCCGCCTGCGGCCAGGACGACAGGTGCACCGACTCCGGGGCGCCGGGGCTGACCGGGACGATCAGGTCCTGCCAGACGCGCTCGGTGATGAACGGGGTCAGCGGCGCCATCAGCTTGGTGACCGTCTCGACGACCTCGTGCAGGGTGCGCAGCGCGGCCTTGTCGCCCTGCCAGAAGCGGCGGCGGGAGCGGCGGACGTACCAGTTGGACAGATCGTCGACGAACGCGGAGAGCAGCTTGCCGGCGCGCTGGGTGTCGTAGGCCTCCAGCGCCTGGGTCACCTGGTCGGTGAGGGCGTGGAGTTCGGACAGCAGCCAGCGGTCGAGCAGCGGGCGGTCGGCCGGGGCCGGGTCGGCCGCGCTGGGCGCCCAGCCGGACGTACGGGCGTACAGGGCCTGGAAGGCGACCGTGTTCCAGTACGTCAGGAGCGTCTTGCGGACGACCTCCTGGATGGTGCCGTGGCCCACCCGGCGGGCCGCCCACGGGGAGCCGCCGGCCGCCATGAACCAGCGGACCGCGTCGGCGCCGTGCTGGTCCATCAACGGGATCGGCTGCAGGATGTTGCCCAGGTGCTTGGACATCTTGCGGCCGTCCTCGGCGAGGATGTGACCGAGGCAGACGACGTTCTCGTAACTGGACTTGTCGAAGACCAGCGTGCCGACGGCCATCAGCGTGTAGAACCAGCCGCGCGTCTGGTCGATGGCCTCGGAGATGAACTGTGCCGGGTAGCGGGACTCGAACAGTTCCTTGTTCTTGTACGGGTAGCCCCACTGCGCGAACGGCATCGAACCCGAGTCGTACCAGGCGTCGATGACCTCCGGCACGCGCGTGGCCGTCTTCCCGCAGCCCTCGTGCCGGCAGGCGAAGGTGACCGCGTCGATGAACGGGCGGTGCGGGTCCAGCCCCGACTGGTCCGTGCCGGTGAGCTCGGTGAGCTCCGCGCGCGAGCCGACGACGGTGAGGTGGTCGTCCTCGCAGCGCCAGATGGGCAGCGGGGTCCCCCAGTAGCGGCTGCGCGACAGGGCCCAGTCGATGTTGTTGTTCAGCCAGTCGCCGAAACGGCCGTGCTTGACCGTGTCGGGGAACCAGTTGGTCTTCTCGTTCTCCTGCAGCAGGCGGTCCTTGACGGCCGTCGTGCGGATGTACCAGGACGGCTGCGCGTAGTACAGGAGCGCGGTGTGGCAGCGCCAGCAGTGCGGGTAGCTGTGCTCGTAGGGGATGTGCCGGAAGAGCAGGCCGCGCTGCTGGAGGTCCTCGGTGAGCTGTTCGTCCGCCTTCTTGAAGAAGACGCCGCCGACCATCGGGACGGACTCCTCGAACGTGCCGTCCGGGCGGACCGGGTTCACCACGGGCAGCCCGTAGGCGCGGCAGACCTTGAGGTCGTCCTCGCCGAAGGCGGGGGACTGGTGGACCAGACCGGTGCCGTCCTCGGTGGTGACGTACTCGGCGTTGACGACATAGTGCGCCTCCGCCGGGAACTCCACGAGCTCGAACGGACGTTGATAGGTCCAGCGCTCCATTTCGGCGCCCGTGAAGGTCTGGCCGGTGGTCTCCCAGCCCTCCCCGAGCGCCTTGGCGAGCAGCGGCTCGGCGACGACGAGCTTCTCCTCGCCGTCGGTGGCGACGACGTAGGTGACCTCCGGATGCGCGGCCACGGCCGTGTTGGACACCAGGGTCCACGGGGTCGTCGTCCACACCAGGAGCGCTGCCTGGCCGGCGAGCGGACCGGAGGTGAGCGGGAAACGGACGTACACGGACGGGTCGACGACCGTCTCGTAGCCCTGGGCCAGCTCGTGGTCGGACAGGCCGGTGCCGCAGCGGGGGCACCAGGGGGCGACCCGGTGGTCCTGGACCAGCAGGCCCTTGTCGAAGATCTCCTTCAGCGACCACCAGACGGACTCGATGTACTCGGGGTCCATCGTGACGTAGGCGTCGTCGAGGTCGACCCAGTAGCCCATGCGGGTCGTCAGTTCGGCGAAGGCGTCGGTGTGCCGGAGCACGGAGTCGCGGCACCGGGCGTTGAAGTCGGCGATCCCGTACGCCTCGATGTCCTTCTTGCCGCTGAAGCCGAGCTCCTTCTCGACCGCCAGCTCCACGGGGAGGCCGTGGCAGTCCCAGCCGGCCTTGCGGGCCACGTGGTAGCCGCGCATGGTGCGGAAGCGGGGGAAGACGTCCTTGAAGACGCGCGCCTCGATGTGGTGGGCGCCCGGCATGCCGTTCGCGGTGGGCGGGCCCTCGTAGAACACCCACTCGGGGCGGCCCTCGGACTGCTCCAGGCTCTTGGCGAAGATCTTCTGCTCGCGCCAGAAGTCGAGCACCGCGTGCTCAAGGGCGGGCAGGTCGACCTGGGCGGGCACCTGGCGGTACTGCGGCGTTGTCATCTGCGAGCTTCCTCCGGCGGACGTGCTGTCTTCCGTCGGAGGGACGAGAGCCTCTTGCCTGTCTACGCCGTGTGCGGCGCGCTCCCGCGGTACCACCCTCCTTGGCCCTCCGGGGCGTCCTGCGCTCCGGTGAGCCCCCTCATTGGGGTCGCGATGCCGGGTCTACCAACCCCTGCGGGGGTCTTCTTCCGGCGGCTCCGGGGTGATCTTCGCGTCGCGCTCGCCCCCGGGCTCCCACCGTCCCCGGGTCGCTCTTGGCCGCGTACGCCGCTACTCGTCCCCATCCACGCTTCTCGCTGCGCCCAGTGTACGGCTCGACGACGACAGCGGCCGACCGATTTGCGGGGGCGGCGGGCACGGCGGGCCCGTGCGTCCGGGATGCCCCGAATGGTGGCTGAATGCGGAGGTGTGCATCTGTGGATCCCGGGACGCCCGGCTCGGCGGATTACCCGGCGGGGAGCTGGGCACAACGCAGGCAGGCTTGCCGCGTGGCGTGCGCGAGGCGGGCGAATCGGGCGGTGTGCCCCGTTGCCGCGGGCTCCAAGTCGATTTATCGTCCCAGCACGATTCGCGTGCAAGATCACAATATGTGAAGGGGCCGCGGCCATGGTGGCGAAAAAGACCGCCGTTCAGCAGTCGGCGTCCGACAGGGACCCGGGTGCCTCCGGCGCGGCCGAGGAACCGAAGGCCGGCGCGGCGAAGAAGGCCGCGGCGAAGAACGCCGCCGTCGCGGGGACCGCCCCGCAGGGGGCCGCCGGGAAGAAGAAGGCGGTCGCCGGGAAGGCGGCCGCGAAGAAGACGGCCCCCGAGAAGGCGGCCCCTGAGAAGGCTGCTGCGAAGAAGGCGGTCGCCCAGAAGACCGCCGCCAGGAAGGCGGCGGCCAAGAAGGTCGCCGGTGCCAGGGGCGTGGCCGCGACGAGCGCGGGCAGGAAGAACACGGCCAAGAAGGTGGGCGCGGCCTCGGCCGCGGAGCAGACGGGAGCCACGACTGTGGTTGCGAAGAAGACTCCGGGTACGGCCATGGCGGCGAAGACCGCCGTCCCCAAGGCGCGCCTCGCCGCGGCGGAGCCGGGCGAGCTCGCGGTGCGCCCGGGCGAGGAGCCCTGGACACCCGAGGAGGTGGAGGAGGCGCACGCGGAGCTGCAGTCCGAGAGGGAGCGCCTGCGTGCGGAACTGGCCTCCTCGGAGACGGCCCTGGTGGGCCTGATGCGCGACTCGGGGGACGGCGCCGGCGACGACCAGGCCGACACCGGAACCAAGAACATCACGCGCGAGCACGAGCTGGCGCTGGCCGCCAACGCGCGCGAGATGCTGATCCAGACCGAGCACGCCCTGGAGCGGCTGGACGCGGGCACCTACGGGCTGTGCGAGAACTGCGGGAACGCCATCGGCAAGGCCCGGATGCAGGCCTTCCCGCGGGCCACGCTGTGCGTCGAGTGCAAGCAGAAGCAGGAGCGCCGGTACTGATCGCCTGACGGCCGGGGGGTGTGCCGTACCCTCGTCCTCAGTCAGGCACCTAGGTTGAGGGACTCACGTGGCAGAGGCGGAGCGCGTCATCGGTACGCCGGACATCCCAGAGACGGGATCCGAGCCGGAGCAGTCGTCCGGCCCGGGTGACCAGGAGAGCACCGGGGCGCGGCCCAGGGGCAAGCGTCGTATCGCCGTGCTCTTCGTCGTGGCCTCCTTCGCGTACGCGCTCGACCTGGTGAGCAAGATGCTGGTGGTCGCCAAGCTGGAGCATCACGCGCCGATCGAGATCGTCGGGGACTGGCTCCGGTTCGAGGCCATCCGCAACGCCGGCGCGGCCTTCGGCTTCGGCCAGGCCTTCACCGTGATCTTCACGGTGATCGCCGCGGCCGTGATCGTGGTGATCGCCCGGCTCGCCCGCAAGCTCTACAGCCTGCCCTGGGCGATCGCCCTGGGTCTGCTGCTGGGCGGTGCGCTGGGCAATCTCACCGACCGGATCTTCCGTGCGCCGGGCGTCTTCGAGGGCGCGGTCGTGGACTTCATCGCGCCGAAGCACTTCGCGGTCTTCAACCTCGCCGACTCGGCGATCGTGTGCGGCGGCATCCTGATCGTGCTGCTGTCCTTCCGCGGGCTGGACCCGGACGGGACCGTCCACACCGACTGAGGTCCGCCCGGCGGGGACCGGGATCCGCCCGGCGTCCCGGGGGGCGGTCGTCCACAGGCCCGTACGACGGTGTCCTGCCCGTCCTGCATACTCGACGGGTGAGCACGATTCCCGAGATCCGTACCCTGCCCGTGCCGGACGGCCTGGAGGGCGAGCGCGTCGACGCCGCCATCTCCCGCATGTTCGGCTTCTCCCGTACGAAGGCCGCCGAGCTGGCCGCGGCGGGGAAGGTCACGGTCGACGGCTCGGTGGTCGGCAAGTCCGAGCGGGTCATCGGCGGCGCCTGGCTGGAGGTCGAGATGCCCCAGGCCCCGGCCCCGGTGCAGATCGTCGCCGAGCCGGTCGAGGGCATGGAGATCGTCCATGACGACGACGACGTGGTCGTCATCGTCAAGCCGGTCGGCGTGGCCGCGCACCCCTCGCCCGGCTGGAGCGGGCCGACGGTGATCGGCGGGCTGGCCGCCGCCGGCTACCGCATCTCCACCTCCGGGGCGGCCGAGCGCCAGGGCATCGTGCACCGGCTCGACGTCGGCACGTCCGGTCTGATGGTCGTCGCCAAGTCGGAGCGGGCGTACACGTCGCTGAAGCGCCAGTTCAAGGAGCGCACGGTCGACAAGCGCTACCACACGCTCGTCCAGGGTCACCCCGACCCGACCAGCGGCACCATCGACGCGCCCATCGGCCGTCACCCGCAGCACGACTACAAGTGGGCGGTCACCGCCGAGGGCAAGCCGTCGGTCACGCACTACGACCTGATCGAGGCCTTCCGCGCGGCCTCCTTGCTGGACGTGAAGCTGGAGACGGGCCGCACGCACCAGATCCGCGTGCACATGGCCGCCCACCGCCACCCCTGCGTGGGCGACCTGACGTACGGCGCGGACCCGACCCTCGCCAAGCGCCTGGGGCTGACCCGGCAGTGGCTGCACGCCGTGCGCCTGGGCTTCGAGCACCCCGGTGACGGACAGTGGGCGGAGTTCGCCAGCGACTACCCCGAAGACCTGGCCAAGGCACTCGACCAGGTCCGCGAGGAGACCTACGGATGAGTGGCAGGCGCGCGTACGAGGTGCGCGTCGCCGAGGACCTCTCCGACCGGGAGGCGTGCTTCGCCGTCCGCAAGGAGGTCTTCGTCGGCGAGCAGGGCGTGCCCGAGGACCTGGAGTACGACGAGCATGACGCCGACGCCGTGCACGTGCTGGCGGTCGGCGAGGACGGGCGGCCGCTCGGCGCGGGGCGGCTGCTGTACGGCGAGGCGGCCGCGGCCAGGACCGGCGATCCGTCGGTGGGCTCGCTGGGGCGGCTCGCCGTGACCCGCGAGGCGCGCGGGCTGGGCGTCGGCGTCGCCCTGGTGCGGGGCATCGAGGAGGCGGCACGCGTGCGGGGGCTCACGGGGGTGGATCTGCACGCACAGACGCAGGCGCTGGGATTCTACGAGCGGCTGGGGTACACGCCCTACGGGCCGGAGGACCTGGAGGCGGGCATTCCGCACCGGTTTATGCGGCGTTCGCTGTAGGGAGTGCGGGGCGTGCGACGCTGGGGGTCCGGATGTTCTTGATCGTCTAGACCCGGAGCGCTGACCGTGGACCAGTTGGCCCTGTTGTTCGTCCTGTTGCTCGGGGCCGTGGTGAGCGTCCCCGTGGGGGACCGGTTCGGACTGCCCGCGCCGGTGCTGATGACCCTGCTCGGCATCGTCCTCGCGGTGCTCGACTTCGTGCCCAACGTGGAGATCCCGCCCGACCTGATCCTGCCCCTCCTCCTGCCGCCGCTGCTGTACGCGGCGGTGCGGCGGACTTCGTGGCGGCAGTTCGCGGCGAACGTGCGGCCCATCTTCCTGCTCGCCGTGGCGCTGGTCTTCGTCACGACGATCTGCGTGGCGGCCGTGGCCCACTCGATCGTGCCGGGGCTGCCGGTCGCCGCCGCCGTCGCGCTGGGGGCGCTCGTCGCGCCGCCCGACCCCGTGGCGGCGACCGCCGTGGCCGGGCAGCTCGGCCTGCCCCGCCGGCTGGTGTCCATCCTGGAGGGCGAGGGGCTGTTCAACGACGTCACGGCCATCGTGCTCTACCACGTCGCGATCGCGGCGGCGGTGAGCGGGACGTTCTCGCCGTGGCGGGCCGGTCTCGACCTGGTGCTGTCCGCCGTGGTGGCGGTGGCCGTGGGCGTCGCGCTCGGGTGGGGCGCCAACCGGCTGCTGGACGTCCTCGGCGACACCACGCTGCAGATCGGACTGACGCTGCTGGTGCCGTACGCCTCCTACGTGCTGGCGGAGGAGTTCCACGGTTCCGGGGTGCTGGCCGTGCTCACCACCGCGCTGTTCCTCGCCGAGTACGCCACCGACCCCGACGACGTGCTGACCCGGCTGGCCGGCCACACCTTCTGGGACATCATCGACACCCTCGTCACGGGCGTCGCCTTCGGGCTGATCGGCCTGGAACTGCACAACGCGATCCGCACGGCCGCCGGGCGCTGGGAGGAGATGCTCGGGTGGGCCGGGGTGATCGTGGCGGTGGTCGTCGTCGTTCGGCTGCTGTGGCTGATGCCGGCGACCTGGCTGACGCAACGGCTGCACGCGAGGAAGGACCACCTGGAGGACATCCCGACGAACTGGCGGGAGACCACCGTCATGTGGTGGTCGGGAATGCGCGGGGTGGCCTCGGTGGCGCTGGCCCTGGCGGTCCCGCTGAAGACCGACGACGGAGGGCCCTTCCCCGACCGGGACGAGATCATCTTCATCGCGTTCGGTGTGATCATGGCGACGCTGGTGTTGCAGGGGCTCACCCTGCCGTGGCTGGTGAAGCGGCTCGGCGTGCAGTCGGACACCGACCGGGAGAAGGCGTTCGAGAAGGAACTGGCGGTGCGGGCCGCGAAGGCGGCGAAGCAGCGGCTGCGCGAGATCGAGTCCGAGGAGAACCTCTCCGAGGAGCTGTCCGAGCAGATGCTGCGGCGGGCCTTCGACATCGGGCTGCGCATCAGCCCTGACGTCACGGAGGACGAGCGGCGCGAGGGGCACGATCAGCGGGTGCGCCGGCTCAAGCGGGTGCGGCGGATCCAGAACGAGATGCTGAGCGCGGCACGGCACGAGGTGGTGGCGGCGCGCAGCGAGGCGGGCGCCGACCCCGAGATCGTGGACCGCGTGCTGCGGCACCTGGACGTGCGCAGCCTGCGCTGAGGCCGGCAGGCAGGCGGTCGGTGGGCGGCGGGGCAGGGGTCCCGTCCCCCGACGGTCGCGTGACCGTCACGCCCCCGGCCCGCCGCCCTTCGCCCTCAGGCGGCGCGCCGGCGGTCGACGAGGGTCGTGCCGCTCGTCCGGGGCGTCCGGGGCGGCGGGGGCGCCGAACTGGTCGACCGACGGTCAGCGGTCAGCGGCCCGTGCGCGGTGATTCGGAGGCGCGGCGGGCCGCACCGTCGGGGAAGGAGCTCTGGGCCGGCAGATGGCCCGGAGGCAGGGCCGCGTGCGCGGTGTTGACCCGCGGCAGCGCGTACGGGTGCTCGTTCCACAGCCAGCGGATCATCTCCTCGCGGACCCTGACCCGCACCGTCCAGATGTCGTCGGCGTCCTTGGCCGTGACCAGCGCCCGCACCTGCATCGTGTTGGGCGTGGTGTCCGTGACGTCCAGACCGCAGGCGCGGCCGTCCCAGGCCGGGCACTCGCGCAGGATGTCGCGCAGCTTCACACGCATCGCCTCCACCGGCGCCGCGTGGTCGACGTGCCAGTAGACGATGCCGGTCATCTGGGGCGTGCCGCGCGACCAGTTCTCGAACGGCTTCGAGGTGAAGTACGACACGGGCATCGTGATACGGCGCTCGTCCCAGGTGCGCACGGTCAGGAAGGTCAGGGTGATCTCCTCGACCGTGCCCCACTCGCCGTCCACCACCACCGTGTCGCCGATGCGCACCATGTCGCCGAACGCGATCTGCAGACCGGCGAACAGGTTGCTCAGCGTGGACTGGGCGGCCACACCGGCGACGATGCCGAGGATCCCGGCGGAGGCCAGCAGGGAGGCGCCCGCCGCGCGCATCGCGGGGAACGTCAGCAGCATCGCGGCGGCCGCGACCACGCCGACGACGGCCGAGACGACCCGCATGATCAGCGACACCTGGGTCCGTACCCTGCGGACCCGGGCCGCGTCGCGGTGCATCCGCGCGTAGTGCGAGTACGACGTCTCGACGACCGCCCCGGCGATCCGGATCACCAGCCAGGCGGCCGAGCCGATCAGCACCAGGGTGAGGGTGCGGCCGATGCCGACCCTGTGGTCCTGCAGCACCTGCACCTGGTCGTAGGAGCCTCTCAGCATCGCCGCGCACAGCACCAGCTGATACGGGATGCGACCACGGCGCAGCAGGCCCCAGAGAGAGGTCTCGGGGTGCCGTTGGTCGGCCTTGCACAGCAGACGGTCGGTGGCCCAGCCGATGAGGAAGGTCAGCACCACCGATCCGCCCACCACGATCACGGGGCGGAGCAGGTTCTCCATGCCTTCGAACGTAACCGGGTCCACGCGACCTTGAACCTGCCACTTCTGTGAGGAGTCGCACGCACGGCGCTGTCGGCGCGGGCTGGCACCATGGGCGCATGAACATCATGCTCTTCCATTCGACCTACGGTCTGCGGCCCGCGGTGTCCGCCGCGGCGGACCGGCTGCGCGCCGCCGGACACGAGGTCAGCACCCCGGACCTCTTCGACGGGCGCACGTTCGACACGGTCGAGGAGGGCATGGCGTACAAGGAGGAGATCGGCAAGGACGACCTGCTCAAGAGGGCGGTCCTGGCCGCGGCTCCGTACTCGCGGCGGGGGCTGGTCTACGCCGGGTTCTCGCTGGGCGCCTCCGTCGCGCAGACCCTCGCCCTCGGCGACGCCGAAGCACGCGGCCTGCTGCTCCTGCACGGCACCTCGGACCTCGCGCCGAACGTCACGGTGGACGACCTGCCGGTACAGCTCCATGTGGCCGAGCCGGACCCGTTCGAGACCGACGACTGGCTGAGCGCCTGGTACCTGCAGATGGGCAGAGCGGGCGCCGACGTGGAGATCTACCGGTACACGGGCGCCGGGCACCTCTACACCGACCCCGGCCTCCCCGACTACGACGAGGAGGCCGCCGAGGCCACCTGGCGGGTGGCGCTCGGCTTCCTCGAAACCCTCTGACCGGGAGCCGCCCGGCCCGGTCGGCGGCTACACCGGGTCGTACGTGCGCTCCACCTTCTGCGTGCCGCTGCGCGTGCGGTACGAGCGCCACCACGAGGAGGTCGCGGCGGGGTTCGTCCGGTCCGACACGACGTAGTAGTCCATCTGCGCGCGCTCGGCGGTGACGTCCAGGACGCCGTACCCGTGCCGGTCGGTGTCCACGAAGTGCACATGCCGGTTGGCGGCCCGGATGACCGGGGAGGCGACCGCGGTGAGGGTGCCCTCGGGGACCTTCACGATGTCGTCGAGGTTGTCGGAGGTCACCGAGGTGACCACGAACTCCGTGGCGGCCGAGGCCGACAGGGGGTAGGTCCCCGCGTCCACCGGCACATCGTTGGCCCACGCCATGTGGATGTCGCCGGTCAGGAAGACCGTGTTGCGGATGGCGTTCGCCCGCAGGTGGGCGAGGAGTTCACGGCGGTCGTCGGTGTAGCCGTCCCACTGGTCGGTGTTGAGGCCGAGGCCGTCCTCGGGCAGGCCGAGCAGCTTGGCCAGCGGCTTGAACAGGTCCGCGGAGAGCGAACCGATCACGAACGGCGAGATCATCACCGAGTTGCCGACCAGCCGCCAGGCGGTGTCGGACGCCTTCAGTCCGGCCTTCAGCCAGTCCAGTTGGGCGCGGCCGGTGATCGTGCGGTCCGGATCGTCCACGGCGCCCTTGCCGACGGCCACCTGCTGGGAGCGGAAGGAGCGCAGATCCAGCAGGGACAGGTCGGCGAGCTTGCCGAAGCGCAGCCTGCGGTAGGTGGTGCCGGCGATCGCCGGGCGGACCGGCATCCACTCGAAGTAGGCCTGCTTCGCGGCCGCCTGGCGGGCCGACCAGGCGCCCTCGGCGCCCTCGGTGTGGTTCTCCGCGCCGCCCGACCAGGTGTCGTTGGCGAACTCGTGGTCGTCCCAGATCGCGATGACCGGCGCCTTGGTGTGCAGCGCCTGGAGGTCCGGGTCGGTCTTGTACTTGCCGTGCCGGGCGCGGTAGTCGGCGAGCGTGAGGATCTCGTGGGTGGGCGCGGTCTGCCGGACGACGGTGCCGCGCGTGCCGTACTGGCCGGTGCCGTACTCGTAGATGTAGTCGCCGAGGTGCAGCCAGGCGTCCAGGTCGCCGCGGGCCGCGAGGTGGCGGTAGGAGGAGAAGTAGCCCGCCTCCCAGTTGGCGCAGGAGACCACGCCGAAGCGCAGCCCGGTCACCGCCGCGTCCGCCGCCGGCGCGGTGCGGGTGCGCGCCACCGGGGAGTCGACGCCGTCGGCCGAGAAGCGGAACCAGTAGTCGGTGGCGGGCGCGAGGCCGCGGATGTCGGCCTTGACGGTGTGGTCGGACGCGGCGGTCGCGGTGGTCGTTCCCCGGGAGACGACATCCGTCAGCGCCCTGTCCCGGGCGACGACCCAACTGACCGCGGTGTCCGGGCCGAGTCCGGAGCCCGGTATCGCCTCGGCGGTGGGCGTCACCCGGGTCCACAACAGGACGCCGTCGGGCAGCGGGTCCCCGGAGGCGAGGCCGTGCAGGAAGACGGGGGCCTCGGCGGCGCGGGCGGGCAGCGCGGCGAGGAGCGGGCCGGCCAGCACGGCGGTGGCGGCCGCCGCCCTGACGACCGTACGGCGGCGCGGGGACGGCGATTCGTGGCGCTGCGACGAGACGTCGGCGCTCTCGGACGTTCTGTGTCTACTGGTCACGGCCGATCAGATTACTGACCGGTACGACAAAAGAGCGGGCGAACTCCCGAAAGTTCGCCCGCTCTTCCGCGAAGCGTCGGATCAACCGCCGCTCAGGAGCCGGTCAGCCCTTGAGGGCCGCGTTGAGCGCCGTGTTGAAGTCGGCGACCGTCATCGGGGCGTTCTTGCCGCCGGAGTCGGTCAGCGCCTTGCCGTCCATCTTCAGGGTCGGGGTGCCCGAGACGCCGCTGCTGTCGAAGGTCTTGGACATCTCCAGGGCCCAGCGGTCGTAGGTGCCGTCCTTGACCGCCTTCTGGAACTTCGCGTTGCCCTTCAGCGCCGGGACCGTGTCGGCCACCTCGATCAGGTAGGAGTCATCCTTGAACTTGTCCTCGGTCTCCTCCGGGTGGTACTTCGCCGAGTACAGCGCGGTCTTGTACTCCAGGAACGCCTCGGGGCCGACGTTCAGCGCCGCGCCCAGGGCGCTCAGCGCGTTCTTGGAGCCCTCGCCGGTCAGACCGCGGTCGAGGAAGGTCGCGCCGACGTACTGGATCTTGAACTTGCCGGCGTCGAAGTCGCTCTTCACCGTCGGGCCGACGGTCTGCTCGAACTGGGCGCAGATGGGGCAGCGCGGGTCCTCGTACATGACGAGGGTCTTCTTGGCGCTCGCCTTGCCCATGACGACGGTCGTGCCGTCCTTGCCGCTGGTGTTGGCCGGCGCGACCAGCTTGGCCTTCGCGGCGTCCTCCCAGTAGCTCGGCTTGTTGGCCTGGACGACGGCGTAACCTATGCCGCCGGCCACGGCCAGCACGGCCACCGCCGAGCAGGCCACGATGATCTGCCGCCTGACCTTGGCGCGCTTGGCCTCGCGCTCGCGCTCGACGCGCAGTCGCTCCCGGGCCGCCGTCTTCGACGCAGCGCTGTTCCGCTTGCTCATGGTTTCTCCAAAGGGACGCGCACCCGTGGGTACGCGGAAGTCTTGTGGGGACGTGCGGGGACGGAGGATGCCGTCGTGCTCGCCGGCAGCCGGGCCGGTCAGAGCGCGACGACCGGGCACGGCGGGCCCCGCCGTCCCAGGGAGTGCACGAGGATCCGCTCGCGGACGGTGGTCGTGACAGGCGCGGGGCGCGGAAGACGGAGGGCCGCCGGGGCACGTCGTACGCTCACGGCGGCGACGGCCAGCAGCAGCGGCCGGAAGGTGTTCGCGGTGGCCGCCCGCAGCAGCTGGGCCAGCGCCCGTTCGCCCCGGCGCAGCCAGGCGGCGGCGAGCAGGCCGACGCAGACGTGCGCGGCGAGCAGCAGCCAGGCGGTGGCCGGGTCGGCGTGGGCGAGCAGACCGCCGAGCCTGTCGGGGTCGGTGCCGGTGACCTGGGCCAGCGGGGTGCCGAACGGCGTCCCGTCGCCGCACAGGACGTTCCAGCCGACCGAGGCCAGCGGGCCGGCGACCGGGCCGCCCGCCCTGCCGTAGCAGACGTGCTGCCCCGTGGTGAACACGGTGTCGGCGGTCAGCTCCAGCGGGATCAGCAGGGCGGCGATCCGCCCGAAGCCGCGCTCGCGGCCGGCGAGTGCGTACGCGAGGGCGAACACGGCGACCGCGACGGCGGCCACGGTGTTGAGCGGCAGCGGGACCCGCGACAGCAGCACGTGCGACGCGCTGCTGAGCGTCACGACGAAGGCCGTGAACAGCGCCGCGCGTACGGCTCTGAGGCGGGTCCCGGATATGTCCATAGCGGAGGAGAGTGTGCCACGTGCTCCTGTAGGAGACCGCTAAAGGGTCCCTGTGAGCGGCGGACTGTTAGAGACCTGGAATCCGGCCGTTGCGGAACAGGTCGACGAAGATCTGGTGGTCGGCACGCGCGCGTGCGCCGTAGGCGTGCGCGAAGTCGACGAGCAGCGGAGCGAAGCCGTCCTCGTCGGCCGCGATGGCGGCGTCGATGGCCCGCTCCGTGGAGAACGGCACCAGCGACTCGCCGGACTGGTCGTCCGCGGCCGCGTGCATGGTGGCCGTGGCCCGGCCCAGGTCGGCGACGACGCCCGCGATCTCCTCGGGATCGTCGATGTCGCCCCAGTTCAGGTCGACCGCGTACGGCGAGACCTCGGCGACCAGCTGTCCCGCGCCGTCCAGCTCGGTCCAGCCCAGCCACGGGTCGGCGTGCGCCTGCAGAGCGCGCTGGGAGATCACCGTGCGGTGGCCCTCGTGCTGGAAGTAGCCGCGGATCGCCGGATCCGTGACGTGCCGGGAGACCGCCGGGGTCTGGGCCTGCTTGATGTAGATCACCACGTCGTTCTCCAGGGCGTCGCTGTTGCCCTCCAGGAGGATGTTGTACGACGGCAGGCCCGCCGAACCGATGCCGATGCCGCGGCGGCCCACGACGTCCTTGACGCGGTAGGAGTCCGGGCGGGTCAGCGAGGACTCCGGCAGCGTCTCCAGATAGCCGTCGAAGGCGGCCAGGACCTTGTAGCGGGTCGCCGCGTCCAGTTCGATGGAGCCGCCGCCCGGCGCGAAGCGGCGTTCGAAGTCGCGGATCTCCGTCATCGAGTCCAGCAGCCCGAAGCGGGTCAGCGAGCGGGCGTCGCGCAGCGCGTCCAGCAGCGGGCCCTGGGCGGTGTCCAGGGTGAAGGGGGGCACCTCGTCGCTCTTGGCGCCGGTCGCCAGCGCGTGGACGCGCTCGCGGTAGGCGCCCGCGTAGACCTCCACCAGCTCGGTGATCTGGTCGTCGGAGAGCGCCTTCGCGTACCCGATCAGGGCGAGCGAGGCGGACAGCCGCTTGAGGTCCCAGGTGAAGGGGCCGACGTAGGCCTCGTCGAAGTCGTTGACGTTGAAGATCAGCCGGCCCGTGGCGTCCATGTACGTGCCGAAGTTCTCCGCGTGCAGGTCGCCGTGGATCCACACGCGCGAGGTGCGGTCGTCCAGGAACGGGCCGCCCCGCTTGGAGCCGAAGCCGTCGTTGGCGGTGAGATCGTGGTAGAAGAGGCCCGCCGTGCCCCGGTAGAACGCGAACGCCGAGGCCGCCATCTTCCGGAACTTCACTCGGAACGCGGCCGGGTCGGCGGCCAGGAGCTCGCCGAACGCGGTGTCGAAGACGGCGAGGATCTGCTCGCCGCGGTGCTCGTCGTCGAGCTGCGGAACCGACATCGCTGGGTGCCTCCTGGTGCATGACGTGTACGACAGCGTTTCTGTCGTCTCCAACGGGCGGAGCCGTGCGAAAGTGCCCGTGCCCCTCGCTGTGAAGGTACGCGGGGGAGACCCCGGAGTGTCAGTGGCGAGGCATAGACTTCGACGCTGTCCCCCGGACCGTCCGCAACCCGTGGGGCGCCCGTCGACCCTTGTTCCCCTGGAGGCCGCAGCCGTGTCGAAGCCGCCGTTCACGCACCTGCACGTCCACACCCAGTACTCGCTGCTGGACGGTGCCGCGCGGCTGAAGGACATGTTCGACGCGTGCAACGAGATGGGCATGACCCATATCGCCATGT
Organism: Streptomyces hayashii; assembly: GCF_024539815.1. Classification (GTDB taxonomy): domain Bacteria; phylum Actinomycetota; class Actinomycetes; order Streptomycetales; family Streptomycetaceae; genus Streptomyces; species Streptomyces hayashii. The sequence goes on along the minus strand of NZ_JAHHIU010000089.1, from coordinate 61,555 downwards.
CCGACCACGGCAACCTGCACGGGGCCTATGACTTCTTCCACACTGCGAAGAAGGCGGGCGTCACCCCGATCATCGGGATCGAGGCGTACGTCGCCCCCGAGTCGCGGCGCAACAAGCGCAAGATCCAGTGGGGCCAGCCGCACCAGAAGCGCGACGACGTCTCCGGTTCCGGCGGTTACACCCACAAGACGATCTGGGCGGCGAACGCGACGGGCCTGCACAACCTCTTCAAGCTCTCCTCGGACGCGTACGCCGAGGGCTGGCTGCAGAAGTGGCCCCGGATGGACAAGGAGACCATCTCCCAGTGGTCCGAGGGGCTGATCGCCTCCACCGGCTGCCCCTCGGGCGAGCTCCAGACCCGGCTGCGCCTCGGCCAGTTCGACGAGGCCCTGAAGTCGGCCGCCGAGTACCAGGACATCTTCGGCAAGGACCGCTACTTCCTGGAGCTGATGGACCACGGCATCGACATCGAGCACCGGGTCCGCGACGGCCTGCTGGAGATCGGCAGGAAGCTCGGCATCCCGCCGCTGGTGACGAACGACTCGCACTACACGTACGCGCACGAGGCGACCGCGCACGACGCGCTGCTGTGCATCCAGACCGGCAAGAACCTCTCCGACCCGGACCGCTTCCGCTTCGACGGCACCGGCTACTACCTGAAGTCCACGGACGAGATGTACGCCATCGACTCCTCGGACGCCTGGCAGGAGGGCTGCGCCAACACCCTCCTGGTGGCCGAGCAGATCGACACCACCGGCATGTTCGAGGCGAAGAACCTCATGCCGAAGTTCGACATCCCCGACGGCTTCACCGAGGTCACCTGGTTCAAGGAGGAGGTCCGCCGGGGCATGGAGCGCCGCTTCCCGGGCGGCGTCCCCGACGACCGGCAGAAGCAGGTCGAGTACGAGATGGACGTCATCATCCAGATGGGGTTCCCGGGCTACTTCCTCGTGGTCGCCGACTTCATCATGTGGGCGAAGAACCAGGGCATCGCGGTCGGTCCGGGGCGTGGCTCCGCGGCCGGCTCGATCGTCGCCTACGCCATGGGCATCACCGACCTCGACCCCATCCCGCACGGTCTGATCTTCGAGCGGTTCCTCAACCCCGAGCGCGTCTCCATGCCCGACGTCGACATCGACTTCGACGAGCGCAGGCGCGTCGAGGTGATCCGGTACGTGACCGAGAAGTACGGCGCCGACAAGGTCGCCATGATCGGCACCTACGGCAAGATCAAGGCGAAGAACGCCATCAAGGACTCCGCGCGCGTGCTGGGCTACCCGTACGCGATGGGCGACCGCCTCACCAAGGCCATGCCCGCCGACGTCCTGGGCAAGGGCATCGACCTCAACGGCATCACCGACCCCTCGCACCCGCGTTACAGCGAGGCGGGCGAGATCCGCGCGATGTACGAGAACGAGCCGGACGTCAAGAAGGTCATCGACACCGCCAAGGGCGTCGAGGGCCTGGTGCGGCAGATGGGCGTGCACGCCGCCGGCGTGATCATGTCCAGCGAGCCCATCGTCGACCACGCCCCCATCTGGGTGCGGCACACGGACGGCGTGACCATCACCCAGTGGGACTACCCGCAGTGCGAGTCGCTCGGCCTGCTGAAGATGGACTTCCTGGGCCTGCGCAACCTGACGATCATGGACGACGCCGTCAAGATGGTGAAGTCCAACAAGGGCATCGACCTCGACCTGCTGGCCCTGCCGCTCGACGACCCGAAGACCTTCGAACTGCTCCAGCGCGGTGACACCCTCGGCGTCTTCCAGTTCGACGGCGGCCCCATGCGCTCGCTGCTGCGTCTGATGAAACCCGACAACTTCGAGGACATCTCCGCCGTCTCCGCGCTCTACCGTCCCGGCCCGATGGGCATGGACTCGCACACCAACTACGCGCTGCGCAAGAACAAGCTCCAGGAGATCACCCCGATCCACAAGGAGCTTGAGGAGCCCCTCCAGGAGGTCCTGGCCGTCACCTACGGCCTGATCGTCTACCAGGAGCAGGTGCAGAAGGCCGCCCAGATCATCGCCGGGTACTCCCTCGGCGAGGCCGACATCCTGCGCCGCGTGATGGGCAAGAAGAAGCCCGACGAACTGGCGAAGAACTTCGTCCTCTTCCAGAAGGGCGCCCGGGACAAGGGCTACAGCGACGAGGCGATCCAGGCACTGTGGGACGTGCTGGTCCCGTTCGCCGGTTACGCCTTCAACAAGGCGCACTCAGCCGCGTACGGCCTGGTCTCGTACTGGACCGCCTACCTGAAGGCGAACCACCCCGCCGAGTACATGGCCGGGCTGCTCACCTCGGTCAAGGACGACAAGGACAAGTCGGCCGTCTACCTCAACGAGTGCCGGCGCATGGGCATCAAGGTGCTCCCGCCGAACGTCAACGAGTCGGTGCACAACTTCGCCGCGCAGGGCGACGACGTGATCCTCTTCGGCCTCGAAGCCGTCCGCAACGTCGGCACCAACGTGGTCGAGTCGATCATCAGGAGCCGCAAGGCCAAGGGCAAGTACGCCTCGTTCCCCGACTACCTCGACAAGGTCGAGGCGGTCGCCTGCAACAAGCGCACCACCGAGTCGCTGATCAAGGCCGGCGCGTTCGACACCCTCGGGCACACCCGCAAGGGGCTCACGGCGCACTTCGAGCCGATGATCGACAACGTGGTCGCGGTCAAACGCAAGGAGGCCGAGGGCCAGTTCGACCTCTTCGGCGGCATGGGCGAGGAGGACACCAGCGAGCCGGGCTTCGGACTCGACGTCGAGTTCACGACCGACGAGTGGGAGAAGACGTATCTGCTCGCCCAGGAGCGGGAGATGCTCGGCCTCTACGTCTCCGACCACCCGCTCTTCGGTCTGGAGCACGTCCTGTCGGACAAGGCCGACGCGGGCATCGCCCAGCTCACCGGGGGCGAGCACGCGGACGGCGCGGTGGTGACCATCGGCGGCATCATCTCCGGCCTGCAGCGCAAGATGACCAAGCAGGGCAACGCCTGGGCGATCGCCACCGTGGAGGACCTCGCGGGCTCCATCGAGTGCATGTTCTTCCCGGCGACGTACCAGCTCGTGTCGACCCAACTCGTCGAGGACGCCGTCGTCTTCGTCAAGGGCCGTCTCGACAAGCGCGAGGACGTGCCGCGGCTCGTCGCGATGGAGCTCCAGGTCCCCGACCTGTCCAACGCGGGCACCAACGCGCCCGTGATCCTCACCATCCCCGCCACCCGGGTCACCCCGCCGATGATCAACCGCCTCGGCGAGATCCTCACTCACCACCGGGGCGACAGCGAGGTCCGCATCAGGCTCCAGGGCCCGACGAAGACGACCGTGCTGCGGCTGGACCGGCACCGGGTCAAGCCCGACCCCGCCCTGTTCGGCGATCTGAAGGTGCTGCTCGGCCCGTCCTGTCTGGCCGGCTGATCGCGAGACGACGCAGATGAGGGGCGCACCCGGTAGCGGATGCGCCCCTCGCTGCGCTCGGGCTGCAACAGCCCGTCGTGCCGACGTCAGTTGTGGCCGAAGCGCTTCTGCCGGCCCTTGCGGGCCATGTCGGCGGGTGTCACCTGGGCGATGTGCTGTTCGGCCTGCGACTCCATCGTGGACGGCCGGGCCGTCTGCTGACCACGCTCGGACTGCGGCTGCTTACGTTCCTGCTTCTTGTTCTTGGCCATGGTGCTCTGCCTCCTGGGGGGATCTAGGGGCCAGGGCCGGGACCAGATTCACATAGGCTGACTTACGACGCATTTCGGATAATTACCGTGTGTAACAGGGGTTGTCGGAACGCACGTACTCGAAACGCCACGCCGAAGATCGAGTTCGGGCCGTTAACCTCCGCGCCGTCGGGCAGACTCGAAGGAAGCCCGAAGCAAACCTCCCGGAAAGAGGGTGAGTCGTGTGGACCGCTGCATCGTCCTGGTGGACGCCGGGTATCTGCTGGGGGCGGCCGCGAGTCTCCTCGCCGGAGAGCCCTCGCGTTCCCGCATCACCGTCGACCACGCCGCCCTCGTCCAGGGCCTGCGCGAACAGGCCGAGTCCGAGACCGAGCGCCCGCTGCTGCGCATCTACTGGTTCGACGGCGCACCCGACCGCGTACCCCAGCCGGAGCACCGCAGGCTGCGGGTGATGCCCCGGGTGACCGTCCGGCTGGGCGCGCTCACCCGCAGCGACGGGCGGTGGGCCCAGAAGGGCGTCGACGCCGCCATGCACGCCGAGCTGACCGAGCTGGCCCGCAACCGCGCCTGCTCCGACGTCGTCCTCGTCACCGGCGACGGCGATCTGCTGCCCGGGATGATGGCCGCCAAGGAGCACGGGGTCGCCGTCCACCTGTGGGCCGTACAGGCCGCCGACGGCGACTACAACCAGTCCGAGGACCTCGTCGCCGAGGCCGACGAGCGGCGCGTCCTGGACCGCACCTGGATCACCAAGGCCGTGCGCGCCAAGGAACTCGGCGGGATCTGCGCGCCGCCGCCGGCCCCCCGCCCCGAGATCGCCGCCATCCTCTCCGCCCCGCTGCCCGAATCCGGCCTCGCGCCGACCGCCGAGCGCACCCCCGAGGAGACCGAGCACCCCTCCGGGGGCGGCGGCTCCGACAACGGCGCGCAGGAGCGCGTTTCCGCCCCCAAGGGCGTGCCCACCCCCAAGGATCTGGCCGCCCTGCGCGCACCCGGCGCCCAGGCGGCCCAGCACCCCGCCACCGCGACCCTGCGCTGGTCCTCCGACAAGGGCTGGGTCGACCGCCCCGGGGTCGCCCCCGAGCCCTCCGAGGTCGCCTCGATGCCGACGCTCGCGCAGGTCACCACGGCCGAGCAGCGGTGGGCCGACCGTGAGGAGGACATCACCACCGTCGGCGGCGACCCCTACGAGGTGGGCCAGGTCTTCGCCCGGCGCTGGATCGGCCGCCTCGGCGAACAGGGCCATCTGCAGAAGCTGTCGGGCATGTACCCGCGGATCCCGCACCGCATCGACGGCGAGCTGCTGAGGTACGCCGCCCGCTTCGGCCTGCTCGCCCACAAGGACGACCAGATCGACGAACACGACCGCTACGCCATCCGGGCGGGCTTCTGGCGCGAGATCGACGTCCGCACGGGCGCCGAGCACGTTCCGGCGGGGGACTGAACCGGGCGTCCCGGACGCCCCCGACGGGGAGCGGAGGTCCCCGACCCCGTACTCTCGTGCCTTGTGAGTACGCGCGCGGCATCGGCAGTTCGGCACGGGGACGAGGTCGTGTGTGCCGTGCGCGGGCTGACGAAGTCCTATCCCGCGGTCCGGGGCCGGCGCGGCACTCCCGCGACCCCCGAGGTGCGGGCCACCGACGACGTGCGGCTGGACATCCGGCGCGGTGAGATCTTCGGCCTGCTCGGGCCGAACGGCGCCGGCAAGACCACCCTCGTGCGGCAGATGACCGGGCTGATGCGGCCCGACGCGGGCAGTGTCGAGATCCTCGGCCACGACATCGTGCGCCACCCCGACCGGGCCGCGCGCATCCTCGCGTACCTCGGGCAGGAGTCCACCGCCCTCGACGAGCTCACCGTCTCGCTGGCCGCCGAGACCACCGGCAGGCTGCGCGGCCTCGACGCGCACGCGGCCCGCCGGGAGCGCGACGCCGTCCTCGACGAGCTGGGCCTCACGCCCCTCGCGGGACGGACGCTGCGCAAGCTGTCCGGCGGGCAGCGCCGTCTCGCCTGCTTCGCCGCCGCGCTGGTGGGCGAGCGGCCCCTGCTGGTGCTGGACGAGCCGACCACCGGAATGGACCCGGTGGCGCGCCGGGCCGTCTGGGCCGCCGTGGACCGCCGACGGGCCGAACGCGGGACGACCGTGCTGCTCGTCACCCACAACGTCATCGAGGCGGAGACCGTGCTGGACCGGGTCGCCGTCCTCGACCAGGGCCGCGTCATCGCCTGCGACACCCCCTCCGGGCTCAAGGAGCAGGTCGCCGGCGAGGTGCGGGTGGAGCTGGTGTGGCGCGAGCGGCCGCCGCTGGACGTGCCCGAGGTCGCCGCGCTGCGGGAACGGGCCGTGGAGTCCGGCCGCCGCTGGACGCTGCGTCTGGCCCCCGACGAGGCCCGGGCCGTCGTCGCCACCGTCACCGGCGGCGCCGCCTTCGCCGCCCTGGACGACTTCACCCTGGCCACCCCGAGCCTGGAGGACGTCTATCTGGCGCTGGGCGGCGCGGCCCGGCAGGGACTGGTGCGGGCGTGAGCGCGCGGGCGACGGAGGGCGCGAGGTGCGTCGGCATGAGCGGGCGGGCCGGCGGGGCCGTATGGGACGGTATGAGAACCGTAGGGAAGAGGAGCAGCGCCACGTGAGTGTCGTACCCGCCGAGGTTCTGCCGGGCGGCGCCCGGGCCGTCGCGCCGGCCGCCCGCACCGGCGCCGCCGAGCTCGCGCCGCGCGCCCGGCTGTGGCCGTCGCTCGTGGCCGTGTACCGGGCTCAGCTGTCCCGGGCCCGGGTGGCGCGCATCCCGCTGCTGTTCGTGGCGACCTTCCAGTCCGTCGGCATCCTGATCATGATGCGGGGCGTGGTCGACGGAGGACACGAGGCGGAGTCCGTGGTGGCGGGGTCCGCGGTGCTGGTCGTCGCCTTCGTCGCGCTGAACCTGCTCGCCCAGTACTTCGGGCAGCTGCGGGCGAGCGGGGGCCTGGACCACTACGCGACGCTGCCCGTGCCGCCCGCGGCCGTGGTGCTGGGGGCGGCGGGCGCGTACGCCTCCTTCACGGTGCCCGGCACGCTGGTGACCGCCGTGTTCGGGTGCGTGCTGTTCGGGCTGCCCCTGACCCATCTGTGGGTGCTCGCGGCCGTGATCCCGCTGGCCGGCGCCGCCCTGTCCGGCCTCGGCGCGGCCTTCGGACTGCTGGCGCCGCGGCCGGAGCTGGCCACGGTGCTCGGTCAGCTGGGCATGTCGGCCGCGCTGCTGCTGGGCGTGCTGCCGCCGGACCGGATGCCGGAGGCCGTGCGCTTCGCCCGTGACCTGCTGCCGTCGACGTACGGGGTCGAGGCGTTCGCCCGGACCTTCGGGGCGGATCCCGACTGGGCGTTCGTGCTCGGCGACCTCGCCGTGTGCGCGGGCGTGGGCGTCGTCTCGCTCGCCGTCGCCACCTGGGCGTACCGCCGGGCCGCCGTCCGGTGACGCGCGGCTCGGGCGGGCCTGGCACGATGTCAGGGTGACCGCACCGCTGACTCCGCCTCCGCCGCCGCACGAACCGTCTTCGCACGAGGCCTGGCCGCCGTCGCCCGCAGGGCACGCGGGGGCGGCCGCCGCGCCGCACGACGTCGCGTACGGACAGGACGGGCCCGGGATGAAGACCGAACTGCGCGAAGCCGCCGTGATCACGGTCGCGGTCGCCGTCGCCGGGGCGCTGCTCGGGCTGCTGTGGGTGTGGCTGGCCCCGAACGTGCCGCTCGTCGGCGATGTGGCGGACGGGCAGTGGGTCGTCTACTTCAAGGACACCGAGGGCGAGCAGGCGATCGGGGTGGACGGGACGTTCACCCTCCTGGCCCTCGCGTGCGGCGCGGTGAGCGCGGTCGCGGTGTTCCTGTGGCGGCGGCGCGGGGGAGTGCCGCTGGTCGTCGGACTCGCGGTCGGCGGGTTCCTCGGGTCGCTGCTGGCCTGGCGGCTGGGGATGTGGCTCGGGCCCGAGTCCGACGTGATCGCGCATGCGCGGGCGGCGGGCAAGGGAGTGACGTTCTCCGCGCCGCTGAAGCTCGGGGCCAAGGGCGCGCTCCTCGCCTGGCCGCTCGCCGCCTCGCTGGTGCATCTGGGGCTCACGGCGCTGTTCGGCCCCCGCGACCCCGAGCACTTCGGGCCCTACGGGACGCCCCCGAAGGACGGGTACGGGTCTCCCCTGGACGGTTCCCCTCCGGCCTAGGCGCGTCCGCCGGGTCCGCACAGGTGCGGACCCGGCGCACGCCTCGATCCCTCAGTGGTGGTCGAACGGGGAGACGATGATCTCGGAGTTGACCGACAGCAGTGTGTTTCCCGCGCTGTCGAGGCTGACCAGGCGGGCATACGCCCTGCCGTTCACGTGCAGCTCGGCGAGATAGCGAGCGGTACCGACCGTCCCGGCGGCGCAGGGAATGTTCTTCACGGAATGCACCGCCGTGCCGTCGGGGTCGACGACGTCGACCCGGAATGCGGCGCAGTTGCCGGGGAATGCCTGAATGTGGCCCAGGCCGAGGAATTCCTGTGGCCCGAGGCCGACCCGGTCCACACAGACGTCGCCCTTGAATCCGTTCTGATCGAATGACGTGCATTTCCTGAACGGCGGCACCCAGTCGGCCTGGGCCGGGCCGCCGGCCGCGGTGATCATGCCGGCGGCGGCGGTCGTCACGACGACCGCCGTGGAAATGGCATTGCGGATTCTCATGGTGCCCCCTCGCATGAAAGTGAACCTCACAAGCGCCGTCCACCAGTGGAGAACCGGCTTTCACCGACGGAGCGGCGGTTCGCCAAGCTAGCCGACCGCCTCCGGGGCGTCGAGGGCGGCAGTTGAACGGCTGCTTCCGAGAGGATCACGGAGAATCCGTCGTGGCGGGACGCCCTGGGGCTCCCGCCGGAGGCCGCCGGGGCGGTCCGGTGCGCGGCTCGCGCCGGTGTGCGCCTCAGCCCCTGCCGATCGGCGACAGCACCGCCGAGGTGAGCGCTGCCAGGTCCTGCGGGGAGAGCTCCACCTCCAGGCCCCTGCGGCCGGCCGAGACGCAGATCGTCGCGTGGGCCGTCGCCGAGTCGTCGAGGACCGTGGGGAGCTTCTTGCGCTGGCCCAGCGGGGAGATGCCGCCCCGGACGTAACCCGTGGTGCGTTCGGCCAGGGCGGGGTCGGCCATCGCCGCGCGCTTGCCGCCCACGGCCGCCGCCAGGGCCTTCAGGTCCAGGGAGCCGGCGACCGGGACGACCGCCACGGTGAGGGCGCCGTCCACGTCCGCGACCAATGTCTTGAAGACGCGGTCGGGGGAGACGCCCATCGCCTGGGCCGCCTCCTCGCCGTACGACGGGTGGCTCGGGTCGTGTTCGTAGGCGTGGACCGTGAAGTCCACGCCGGCCGACGTCAGGGCCACCGTCGCGGGCGTGCCCGCGGACTGCTGCTTCTTCGACTTCTTCGCCATCTCGGCCTTCTTAGTGACGTCAGTTGAGACTCGTCGGGCCGCGGGTCAGGTCCGCCGCGGGCAGCGAGGGCAGGTTGCGGATGATCGCCGTCTCCGCGCGCAGCAGGGTCAGCTCGTCCCGCAGCCGGGAGGCCGTGTCCGGGGCCTGGAGGAGCCGCTGCTTGGTGGGGGTGTCCAGCATCATCGCGGCGGCCACCAGGTACGACACGACCGACGGGTCGTCCGGGAGGTCGGCGCCCGTGGTGAGCGAGCGTTCGCGGGCGCCCGCCAGCCGCTTCTGGTACTGGCGGAAGGACCGCAGCACGCCCTCCGCGAGGGCGCCCGCCTCGTCGCCCGGGTCCTCGGGCAGTTCCTGCAGCTCCGCCGTCAGGAACGGGCCCGTGGCGTCCACCGACAGGAGCTTCACGCGGGTCGTGCCGGTCGCCAGGACCTCGAAGGTGCCGTCGGCCCGCTCGCGGACCGTCGCCGCGTCGGCCACGCACCCGATGCCGTGGAAGGCCTTGAGCGGGTCGTCGCCGAAACCGGCCGCGGGGCCGCGCTCGGGCAGCGCCGTCTGGTCGGGCAGGCCCGGGGAGCTGGGCGCCACCTCGTGGCCGTCGCGGATGGCGACGACGGCGAACCGGCGCGATTCGTCCTCGGGGGTCTTCAGCAGATCGCGCATCATGGCGCGATAACGCTCCTCGAAGACGTTGAGCGGGAGCACGAGTCCCGGGAACAACACCGAGTTCAGGGGGAAGAGCGGCAGACGGACGGTGGTCACGACGCAGAAGCCTAGTGGTCCAGGGGACGGGCTCGTCCGCCGTGCCCATTCCCTGGATGCCAGGGGGGCTGCTCGGACGGTCCCGAGCGCACTTCCTCGCGGACCGCGAGGAAGTGGCCGAGAGGGTCGTCCGACAGCCGGTCCCAGGGGAAGGACGTGGCGTAGGGGCCGATCAGGCGCAGTTGGGCCAGAGCCTCGTCGCGGCGGTCGAGACGGACCAGGACGTACGTCAGCACGTTGCGGATCTCGGCCGGCCACGGGTCGGCGGCAGGGAAGCGGGCCGACAGCGCGACGGCCCGGTCGGCGGCCGCGTCCAGCCGTTCGCGCGGCACCTCGGGGCCGCAGCCGTCGGTCAGGTAGGCGAGGGCCGCCCGGGCCGGCAGCGCCTGGACGAGGGAGCCGTCCGGCGCGTCCTGCGCCGCCCGGTCGGCGAAGTCGAAGCACTCGCGGTGCGAGCCGTGCCAGGACTCGGCCAGATAGCGCTTGGCGGCCACATGGCAGCCGTAGTGGTGCGGGGCGCGGCGCACCGCGGCCGCCCACAGCTCGCCGAAGTACTTGTGGCCGGCACGTGTGCCGCGGGCGTGGTCCAGGGCGATCCGCCACGGCACCGGGTCGCGGACGTCGCTCTGCGCTGCCGCCGTGATCAGCGGGCTCACCTCGCGCAGCAGCTCGGCCCGGGCCGGCGAGTCCCAGGCGCGGGCCACGGCCAGCTGTGCGGAGACGAGCAGGACGTCGGGGTCGCGCGGGGCGGCGGCGCGCCAGTCCTCGAACCACTCCGGGCGGGAGCGGGCGAAGGACGCCAGCCGGGTGGCGTACCGGTCGCGGTACTCCCACTCGGCGCGTTCGCGGGTGCGAAGCAGCAGTTCGGCGGCGGGGGCGTAGGCGCCCAGCCCGGCCGCGACCAGCGCGGGGCCGAGCCGGTCGTCCGGCACGTCGAGGAGCACCTCGTCGTCGGCGGGGAGCCCGGCGGCGCTGTGGGGGGCGACGTACCGTGCCGTCCGGGACGTCCGGGACGTCCGGGAGGCGCGGATGAAGGGGGGCAGCAGAGCCATGGTGCCGACCATTGAAAAGCCGCAGGTTCAGATCGCGCCAGAGGGTGCGGGCAACCTGTGGAAAGTTGTACGCCGCCAGGCCAAGGGAAGGTAAAATGCAAACGGTCCTGCGGCCGGGTCCGGGGGAGCGGGGAGGCCGGTCGGCGGGAGCCGTCCCGCGCCCGCCGTCAGCCGCGGCGCAGCAGCCGCGTCGCGCCGGCCGCCACCGCCGTCGCCAGGATCCAGCCCAGCAGGATCAGCGCCGTCGACAGCCACTGCCAGCCCCCGTGCAGCTGCCACTGGCCGACCTGCCCCAGATCGATGACCGGCAGCAGCAGGTCCAGGGCGAACAGGGCCGGGTTCCAGGGCGGATGCCCCCCGGGGTCGACGGCCGGATGCGCGGCGTGCGCGAAGGCCAGCGAGCTCGCGGCCCACAGCACCGCCATCCACACCGCCGCCCGTCCCGGCCGGTACCCGTAGGCGACCGTCCAGTCCTGCGCGTAACCCCAGAGCTTCGCGGCCGGCGGCAGCGTCTCGCGCCGGCGGCGCTGCTTGGCCAGCAGGACCTCGCGGGCGTCCTCGTCCTCGCCCCCGGCCCGCAGCACCGCCGCCAGCCGCTCGTACGGCTCCGGCGCGTACTCGGCGGTCGCGGCGGCCACCCAGCGCAGCCGCTCCGCCAGCGGGAACGGGCCCTGCGGCACCAGGTTCTCGTACGAGAAGCCGCCCATGTGCAGACTCCCGGGGCCCGGCCACGCGCTCGCCCGGTCCACCAGGTTGACCACCCGCGCGCCGGACAGCACGACCTTGCCGCGCCTCGGCTGTTCCCCGAGGAAGCGCAGTTCGGACGTCTGGACCCGGCGCAGCGACAGCTCCTGGTCGTCCGTGAGGACGAACCGGGCCCGCTCCAGGTCCACCGCGTCCCCGAACCGGCCGTCGTCCAGACGCACCCCGCCCCGGCACTCGAAGCGCTGGATGCGCGTCCCGCGCGCGGGGGTCGTGCCGCTGAGCGCCTGCCCGCCGACGCCGGCCGGGGTCAGATACAGCGAGCGCTCCACGGTGAGCTGGGGCGCGTTCAGCGCCAGCCGCGTGTAGGGGTTGGCCAGCCGGGCCCCGCGCAGGCTCAGCGAGACCCCGACCTTGGCGCTGCGCAGACTGAGCTCGCCGTGCGACTCCAGCAGCTCGGCCTGCAGGTCCTGGCCGACCGTCATGCCGTCGGCGGCGATCGAACGGCCCGTGCGGTCGCGGTAGACGATCGCCTGGTTGAGCAGCAGGTCCGTGCCGATGTGCGCGTCGGTGAGCCGGACGCCGTTGTGGAAGCGGCAGCGGGGCAGATGCAGATCGCCCTCGGTGTGCAGTCGGGCGGCCTCCAGCCGGGGCACCGAGCAGTCCACCATGCGCAGGGTCGTGAACCGCGCCTCCGGCAGCCGCACCTCGCGCTCGAAGCGGCAGCGCTTCATCTCCACGTACGGCACCACCGTGCCGCCCGCGAGATCCAGGGAACCGCTGATCTGCACGCCGGCGAGCTTCAGCGAGGCCACCCGGCCGGCCAGCGCGGGCGGCCCGGCCAGCAGCAGCCAGGCGACGATCCGCGCCCGCACGGTGCGCGCCGCGCCCCACGGATGCCCGCCGTGCGGATCGTCCACGACCGTGTCCCCGCTGCTCAGGTCGTACACGCTGCCGTTGCGGAAGGCCTGCCACATGCCGGCCTCGGCGGCGGTCAGATCGTCCGGCAGATCCCCGGCGTCGTCCCCCGTTCGGATGCCCGCCCCCTCGGTCACTCCACGCGCCCCTCTCCTCACTCACTGCTTTCGCACAGCTGTTCATGCCCGGTGAACGGCCCCCGGACGCCGGACCCGAAGAGGATCTTCCGGATTCCGGCCATGTTCTGTATCAGCCATTGATACGCGCGGACGACCCCCGATCCCGGTCTGAGAGAATTGACCACGTGATCTCCCGAATCGATCTGCGCGGCGACGCCCTCCCCGAGGGCCCCGCCCTGCGCGACCTGCTGCCCCGAGCCGACTTCGACGTCTCGGCCGCCCTGGAGAAGGTGCGTCCGATCTGCGAGGCCGTGCATCATCGGGGCGACGCGGCGCTGATCGACTTCGCGGAGAAGTTCGACGGGGTGCGGCTGGAATCCGTACGGGTGCCCGCGCGGGCGATCGCCGACGCGCTGGAGCAGCTCGACCCGGCCGTGCGCGCTGCCCTGGAGGAGTCCGTCCGCCGGGCCCGCCTCGTCCACCGCGCGCAGCGCCGCACCACGCACACCACCCAGGTCGTGCCCGGCGGCTCGGTGACCGAGAAGTGGGTTCCGGTCGGGCGGGTCGGGCTGTACGCGCCCGGCGGCCGGTCGGTCTACCCGTCGTCGGTGATCATGAACGCCGTACCGGCCCAGGAGGCGGGCGTCGAGTCGATCGCGCTGGCCTCGCCGCCGCAGGTCGAGTTCGGCGGCCTCCCCCACCCGACGATCCTCGCCGCGTGCGCGCTGCTCGGCGTCGACGAGGTGTACGCGGCCGGCGGCGCCACCGCGGTCGCCATGTTCGCCCACGGCACCGAGTCCTGCGCGCCGGTGAACATGGTCACCGGCCCCGGCAACATCTGGGTGGCCGCCGCCAAGCGCTACTTCGCGGGCAGGATCGGCATCGACGCCGAGGCCGGCCCGACCGAGATCGCGGTCCTCGCCGACTCCACCGCCGACCCGGTGCACGTCGCCTCCGACCTGATCAGCCAGGCCGAGCACGACCCGCTGGCCGCCGCCGTCCTGGTCACCGACTCCGTGGAACTGGCGGACGCCGTCGAGAAGGAGCTGGAGCCGCAGATCGCGGCCACCCGGCACGTCGACGACCGGATCCTCCCCGCGCTCGCCGGCCGGCAGTCGGCGATCGTGCTCGTCGACGGCGTCGAAGAGGGCCTTCGGGTCGTCGACGCGTACGGCGCCGAGCACCTGGAGATCCAGACCGCCGACGCCGCGGCCGTGGCCGACCGGGTCAGGAACGCGGGCGCGATCTTCGTCGGCCCCTGGGCGCCGGTCTCCCTCGGCGACTACGCCGCCGGGTCCAATCACGTCCTGCCCACGGGCGGCTGCGCCTGCCACTCCTCCGGGCTGTCCGTGCAGTCCTTCCTGCGGGGCATCCACATCGTCGACTACACGCGCGAGGCACTCGCCGACGTCGCCCACCACGTGGTGACGCTGGCGGAGGCGGAGGATCTGCCGGCGCACGGCGCGGCGATCAAGGCGAGGTTCGGGTGGAAGGTGCCGACGGTCCAGTGAACATCGGAATCGACGATCTCCCCGTACGCGACGAACTGCGCGGCAAGTCCCCCTACGGCGCGCCGCAGCTCGACGTCCCCGTGCGGCTGAACACCAACGAGAACCCCTACCCGCTGCCCGAGGCGCTGGTCGAGCGGATCGCCGAGCGGGTGCGCGAGGCCGCCCGCCACCTCAACCGCTACCCGGACCGGGACGCCGTCGAGCTGCGCACCCGGCTCGCGGAGTACCTCACCGACACGACGGGGCACACGGTCGGCCCGGCCGAGGTATGGGCCGCCAACGGCTCCAACGAGGTCCTCCAGCAGCTGTTGCAGACCTTCGGCGGGCCCGGCCGCACGGCGATCGGCTTCGAGCCGTCGTACTCGATGCACGGGCTCATCGCGCGCGGCACCGGGACCGGCTGGATCTCCGGCCCCCGCAACGAGGACTTCACCGTCGACCTCGCGGCGGCCGAGAAGGCCATCGCCGAGCACCGCCCGGACGTCGTCTTCGTCACCACCCCCAACAACCCCACCGGCACCGCGGTCCCCGCCGAGACGGTCCTCGCCCTGTACGAGGCCGCCCAGGCGGCGAAACCGTCGATGGTCGTCGTCGACGAGGCCTACGTCGAGTTCAGCCACAGCGCGTCACTGCTGCCGCTGCTCGAAGGACGGCCGAATCTCGTCGTCTCGCGGACGATGTCGAAGGCCTTCGGCGCGGCGGGACTGCGCCTCGGCTACCTCGCCGCGCATCCGGCGGTCGTGGACGCCGTGCAGCTCGTGCGGCTGCCGTACCACCTGTCGGCCGTCACCCAGGCGACCGCGCTGGCCGCGCTGGAGCACACCGGCACGCTGCTGAAGTACGTCGAGCAGCTGAAGTCGGAGCGCGACCGGCTGGTGAGCGAGCTGCTCGCCGCCGGTTACGAGGTCACGGCGTCCGACGCCAACTTCGTGCAGTTCGGACGGTTCGACGACGCCCACGCCGTCTGGCAGCAGATCCTCGACCGCGGCGTCCTGGTCCGGGACAACGGCGTGCCCGGCTGGCTGCGGGTGACCGCCGGAACCCCCGAAGAGAACGACGCGTTCCTCGACGCGGTCCGTGACGTACTGGGCTTCGTGGGGGACACCCCCACGCCCCCGAAGGAGCAGAGCGCATGACTCGCGAAGGCCGTATCGGAAGAATTGAGCGCACGACGAAGGAGACGTCGGTCCTCGTCGAGATCGACCTCGACGGCTCCGGCAAGGTCGACGTGGCGACCGGCGTCGGCTTCTACGACCACATGCTCGACCAGCTCGGCCGGCACGGTCTGTTCGACCTCACCGTGAAGACCGACGGCGACCTGCACATCGACTCCCACCACACCATCGAGGACACCGCCCTCGCGCTCGGCGCGGCCTTCAAGCAGGCCCTCGGCGACAAGGTGGGCATCTACCGCTTCGGCAACTGCACGGTCCCGCTGGACGAGTCGCTCGCCCAGGTGACCGTCGACCTGTCCGGCCGCCCCTACCTCGTGCACACCGAGCCCGAGAACATGGCGCCGATGATCGGCGAGTACGACACGACGATGACCCGGCACATCCTGGAGTCCTTCGTCGCGCAGGCGCAGATCGCCCTGCACGTGCACGTGCCCTACGGGCGCAACGCGCACCACATCGTGGAGTGCCAGTTCAAGGCGCTGGCCCGGGCGCTGCGCTACGCCTCCGAGCGCGACCCGCGCGCGGCCGGCATCCTCCCCTCCACGAAGGGCGCGCTGTAACACCATGAGCGGACTGTCCACCGTCCTGATCGTCGTCGGCCTCTTCCTCGCCGGAGGCGTCTACTCCTTCGTCAAGCAGAAGATGCCCAGGAACCTGATCGTGCTGCTGTCGATCGGCGCCGCGATGTGTCTCGCGGCGGGCGTCGTGCGGCTGGAGGTGTGGAATTGAGCGGCGCTGCGCACAGCGCGAAGAAGGTCGTCGTCTTCGACTACGGCTTCGGCAACGTCCGTTCCGCCGAGCGAGCGCTCGCGCGCGCCGGCGCCGACGTCGAGATCACGCGTGACTTCGACACGGCCATGAACGCCGACGGACTGCTGGTGCCCGGCGTCGGCGCGTTCGCCGCCTGCATGCGGGGCCTGAAGGAGGCCCGCGGCGACTGGATCATCGGCCGCCGGCTGTCCGGCGGGCGCCCGGTGATGGGCATCTGCGTCGGCATGCAGATCCTCTTCGCCCGTGGCATCGAGCACGGCGTGGAGACCGAGGGCCTCGACGAATGGCCCGGCGCGGTCGAGCCGCTGCAGGCCGAGATCGTGCCCCACATGGGCTGGAACACCGTCGACGCCCCGGCCGGCTCCGAGCTGTTCGCCGGCCTGGACGCGGACGCGCGCTACTACTTCGTGCACTCCTACGCCGTCCAGGACTGGTCCCTGGAAGTGCTCAACCCGACGATGCGCGCTCCCAAGGTGGCCTGGTCGACGCACGGCAAGCCGTTCGTGGCCGCCGTGGAGAACGGCGCCCTGTGGGCCACGCAGTTCCACCCCGAGAAGTCCGGCGACGCCGGAGCCCAGCTCCTCACCAACTGGATCGGAACACTGTGAGCAAGCTCGAACTCCTCCCCGCCGTCGACGTCCGCGACGGCCAGGCCGTCCGTCTCGTGCACGGCGAGTCCGGAACCGAGACCTCCTACGGCTCCCCGCTGGAGGCCGCCCTCGCCTGGCAGCGGTCGGGCGCCGAGTGGCTGCACCTGGTCGACCTGGACGCCGCGTTCGGCACCGGCGACAACCGCGCGCTGATCGCCGAGGTCGCGGGCGCGATGGACATCAAGGTGGAGCTCTCCGGCGGCATCCGCGACGACGACACCCTCGCCGCCGCCCTCGCCACCGGCTGCACGCGCGTGAACCTGGGCACGGCCGCCCTGGAGACGCCCGAGTGGGTCGCCAAGGTCATCTCCGAGCACGGCGACAAGATCGCGGTCGGGCTGGACGTGCGCGGAACGACCCTGCGCGGCCGCGGCTGGACCCGCGACGGCGGCGACCTGTACGAGACGCTGGCGCGCCTCGACGAGGAGGGCTGCGCGCGGTACGTCGTCACCGACATCGCCAAGGACGGCACCCTGCAGGGTCCGAACCTGGAGCTGCTGCGCAACGTGTGCGCCGTGACCGACCGCCCGATCGTGGCGTCCGGCGGCGTCTCGTCCCTGGACGACCTGCGCGCCATCGCCGAGCTGGTGCCGCTCGGCGTCGAGGGCTCCATCGTCGGCAAGGCGCTGTACGCCGAGGCGTTCACCCTGGAAGAGGCCCTGGAGGCGGTGGCCCGGTGAGTGAGCTGCGACGCGTCGCGACCGGCGCGCCCTGGGAGGACGTCTTCGGATACTCCCGCGCGGTGGAGCTGCCCAGCGGTCTGGTGCTCGTCTCCGGCTGCACCTCGATCGTGGACGGCGAGATCGCCGGCGGCGGCCCCTACGAGCAGACGCTCAACGCCTTCAACGTCGCTTTCGCGGCCCTGGCGGAGCTGGGCCTCGGGCGCGAGGACGTCGTGCGCACCCGCATGTACCTCACCCACGCGCGGGACGTGGACGACGTCGGACGCGCCCACAAGGAGCTGTTCGACGCCGTCCGGCCCGCCGCGTCCATGCTCATCGTGGCCGGTCTCGTGGACCCGAGTCTGGTGGTCGAGGTCGAGGTCGAGGCGTTCCGAAGGGGGGCGTCGGCATGACGCTCGCCGTACGGGTCATCCCCTGCCTGGACGTGGACGCCGGCCGGGTCGTCAAGGGCGTCAACTTCCAGAACCTGCGCGACGCGGGCGACCCCGTCGAGATGGCCAAGGTGTACGACGCCGAGGGCGCCGACGAGCTGACGTTCCTCGACATCACCGCCTCCTCGGGCAACCGCGAGACCACCTACGACGTGGTGCGCCGCACCGCCGAGCAGGTGTTCATCCCGCTGACCGTCGGCGGCGGGGTGCGCACCCCGGAGGACGTCGACAAGCTGCTGCGGGCCGGCGCCGACAAGGTGGGCGTCAACACCGCCGCGATCGCCCGTCCGGAGCTGATCAGGGAGATCGCCGAGCGGTTCGGCCGTCAGGTGCTGGTGCTGTCGGTCGACGCGCGGCGGACGGAGGCGGGGTCCTTCGAGGTGACGACGCACGGCGGTCGCCAGGGCACCGGCATCGACGCCGTCGAGTGGGCGCACCGGGCGGCCGAGCTGGGCGCGGGCGAGATCCTGCTCAACTCGATGGACGCCGACGGCACCAAGGACGGCTACGACCTGGAGATGATCGCCGCCGTCCGCAAGCACGTCAGGATCCCGGTGATCGCCTCCGGCGGCGCCGGGCGGCTCGCGGACTTCCCGCCGGCCGTCGAGGCGGGCGCGGACGCGGTGCTGGCCGCGTCGGTGTTCCACTTCGGCGACCTGAGGATCGGCGAGGTGAAGGACACGCTCCGGCAGGCCGGTCACCCGGTGCGGTGACGCCCGCGCGGACGCGATGACCTGAGGCGAGCCCCGACCGCTCCGGTGGTCGGGGCTCCCTCATGGCCGGACGCGAAAGAAAAGTTGCACAAAATTTATTGCGCAACTTCTCTTTCGTTTCTACCGTGAGGTCATGACAAGCGGGGAGAACCGGCGCATCACCGACCTGGGCACGCTGAAGGCGCTCGCCCACCCGTTGCGGCTGAACCTGTACCGGGCGCTGTACCTGGAGCGCGTGGCCACGGCCTCACGGCTGGCCGAACTCGTCGGCGAAGCCGTCTCGCTGGTCAGCTACCACCTGCGCAAACTCGCCGAGCACGGACTGATCGAACAGGCGGAGCCGCAGAGCGCGGACGGGCGCGAGCGCTGGTGGCGGCCCGCGTCGGACGGCGTCAGCATCCACGACGAGGACTTCCGCGACGCGCCGGAGAAGGCGGCCGCGCACCGGTCGGCCTCCCGTCTCTTCTTCGCTCACCGCAGCGAGCTGTACCACCGCCACCTCGACGAACGGGCCTCCTGGGCCCCCGAGTGGAACAGCGCCTCGTTCGACTCCGAGTACCTCTCCCGGCTGACCTCCGCCGAACTGGCCGAACTGGGCCGGGAGGTGCACGCCCTGATGACCAGGTACGTCGACAAGGGACGCGCGGCCGAGGCCGACGGCGACACCGAGGGGCGCGAGAACGTCGCCCTCCATCTGTACGGCTTCCCGTTCCGCCCCTGAGAGGCCCGGCCATGACCACCGCCCCCCGGTCGTCCGCCACCCGGACCGCCGCCCAGCGCCCCGCCCACCGCGACGGCAACGTCCTGCGCTGGCTGGCCGCCTACGCCTCCTCGATGGCCGGCGACGGCGTCTACTACGTCGCCCTGTCCTGGGCCGCCGTCCAGGCCGGCACCCCCGCCCAGGCGGGACTGGTGCTGTCCGTGAGCGCAGTGCCGCGCGCGGTGCTCATGCTGGGCGGGGGAGTGATCGCCGACCGGTTCGGGCCGCGCCGGATCGTGATCGGCAGTGACGCGGTGCGCTGCGCGGCCGTGCTCGCGGTGGCCGGGCTGCTGCTCCTCACCGGCCCCCGCCTGTGGCCGCTCACAGTCCTCGCCCTGGTGTTCGGCACGGTGGACGCCGTGTTCGTGCCCGCCGTGGGCGCGCTGCCCGCCCGGATCGCCGACCGCGGCCAGCTCGCCCGGGTGCAGGGCATGCGCGGCCTGGCCTACCGGTTCGCCGTCATCGTGGGCGCCCCGCTCGGCGGGCTCGGAGTCGCCGTGGGCGGCGCGGCCGCCGCGTTCGGGCTCGCCGGGCTGCTGACAGCCCTCTCACTGCCGCTGCTGGTCCGCGTACGGATGCGGGAGCTGCCGCCGGACGACACCGCGGACGCCCGAGGGCGGACCGCCTGGGCCGATCTGGTGGCAGGGCTGCGCCACATCCGCCGCCACCGGGTCCTCGCGCCGCTCACCGCGGCCATCGCCCTCGGCGACCTCGGCTTCGTCGGACCGCTCAACGTGGGCCTGACCCTGCTCGCCGACGAACGCGGCTGGGGCGCCTCCGGCATGGGCTGGGTGCTGTCCGGATTCGGCGTCGGCGCGGGCGCCGCCTCGC
Source organism: Streptomyces hayashii (assembly GCF_024539815.1). GTDB lineage: Bacteria > Actinomycetota > Actinomycetes > Streptomycetales > Streptomycetaceae > Streptomyces > Streptomyces hayashii. Next base: position 41,384 of record NZ_JAHHIU010000089.1, on the reverse strand, counting down.
TGCTGCTGGCCCTGCGGGGGCGGCTCCCGCACGCCGGCCGGGTGGCCGGCCTGTCGATCCTGGCGGGCTCGCTGGCCGTCGGCGCCCTCGCGTACGCGCCGACCCTCGTCGCGGCCGTCGGCACCGCCCTGCTGATCGGGCTCCTCGCCGGGCTCAGCGGCGCCGTGTGCGCGGCCCTGCTCCAGACCCAGGCCACGCCCGCCTACCTGGGCCGCGTGACCGCCGTCTCCAGCCTCGTCAGCCTCGGCCTGACCCCGCTCAGCATGCCGCTGTCCGCCGCCGCCGTCGGCGCCTGGGGCACCGGCCCCGTGTTCGTCGTCAGCGCCGGGGTCTGCGGGCTCGGCGGGGTCGTCGCGCTGGCCGTGCCGGCGCTGCGCCGCGCGGAACTCCCGCGCTGACGAATGCCCCGACGAAGGCCCCGACGACGGCCCCGACGACGGCCCCGAAGCGGCGCCGGAGGGATCAGATGCCGAGCTGCTTGCCGCCGTGCAGCCGCTCGATCGCCTCCTTCTCGCCGTCCAGCTCCACCGCGGCGACGCTCTGCCGGCCGTACAGGAGCAGCAGCAGCTCCGACGGCTCCCCGGTCGCCGTCACCACCGGGGTGCCCCGGTTGGCGACCGCCGTACGGCCGTCCGGGCGGCGCAGCACCAGCCCCGTCGCCGCGCCGCGGCCCATCAGCCGTGCGGTGCGCTCCAGCCGGGACCACAGGGCGTCCTGGAAGACCGGGTCGACGGCGCGCGGCGTCCAGTCGGGCCGGGCACGGCGGACGTCCTCGGTGTGGACGTAGAACTCGATCGTGTTCGACGCCTCGTCCAGCTGCTTGAGCTGGAACGGCGAGAAGCGCGGCGGGCCGGTGCGGATCAGTTGCAGGAGCTCCTCGTACGGCTTGGCGGCGAACTCCTCCATCGCCCTGTCCAGACGGGACGCGAGCTGTTTGATCAGAAGGCCCCCGGCGGCGTCCGGACGGCGCTCGCGCACCACCACGTGAGCCGCCAGGTCCCGGGTCAGCCAGCCCTCGCAGAGGGTCGGCGCCTCGGGACCCGCCGTTTCCAAGAGGTCGGCGAGCAGAAGCCGTTCACGCTTGGCGAAAGTCGACATGCAGTCAGCCTACGGCGGCGCCGCGGCCGCGCCCACCCGTCGGGAACGCGCCATCGCCGCGCGCCCGCTGCCCACCCACTGGACACCGCGCCGTCACCGTCAGTGGCGCACGGCACAATGGCACCCATGACCAGCACGCCCCCGCCCGCCCGTCGCACGAGCAGTCGGCTCGCCCCCGAGATCGCCGCGCGCCTCAAGCGCAGCGCCGACGGACTCGTCCCCGCCATCGCCCAGCAGTACGACACCGGTGAGGTGCTCATGCTCGGCTGGATGGACGACGAGGCGCTGCACCGCACGCTCACCACCGGCCGCTGCACCTACTGGTCGCGCAGCCGCCGCGAGTACTGGGTCAAGGGCGACACCTCCGGCCACTTCCAGTGGGTCAAGTCCGTCGCCCTCGACTGCGACGCGGACACCGTGCTCGTCAAGGTCGACCAGGTCGGCGCCGCCTGCCACACCGGCGCCCGCACCTGCTTCGACGCCGACGTGCTCCGCACGGACTCCGCCGCCGACGCCCCCGCCGCCGATTCCGGCCGCCCCGCCTCGGATCAGTAAGGTCAGCCGCCATGGACCTCGACACGTTCCGCAAGCTGGCCTCCGACCGTCGCGTCATCCCGGTCACCCGCAAGCTCCTCGCCGACGGCGACACCCCGGTCGCGCTCTACCGCAAGCTCGCCGCCGAGCGCCCCGGCACCTTCCTGCTGGAGTCCGCGGAGAACGGCCGCACGGCATTTCGATGGTCCCGGTACTCCTTCGTGGGCGTCCGCAGCGCCGCCACGCTCACCGCGCGCGAGGGCCGGACCCACTGGCTCGGCACCCCACCGGTCGGCGTCCCCGTCGACGGGGACCCGCTCGCCGCGCTGCGCGCCACCATCGAGACCCTCCACACCCCGCACCAGGAGGACATGCCGCCCTTCACCGGCGGCATGGTCGGCTACCTCGGCTACGACATCGTGCGCCGCCTGGAGAAGATCGGCCCCGGCGAGCGCGACGACCTGAAGCTCCCCGAACTGACCATGCTCCTGACCAGCGACCTCGCCGTCATGGACCACTGGGAGGGCTCCGTCCTGCTGATCGCCAACGCGATCAACCACAACGACCTCGACACGGGCGTCGACGAGGCCTACGCCGACGCCGTGGCCCGCCTCGACGCCATGGAGGCCGACCTCTCCCGCCCGGTCGCCCAGCCCCCGGCCGTCCTGCCGCCCTCCGAACTCCCCGAGTACACCGCCCTGTGGGGCGGCCCCGACTTCCGGGCGGCCGTCGAGGACGTCAAGGAGCGCATCCGCGCCGGCGAGGCCTTCCAGGTCGTCCCCTCCCAGCGCTTCGAGACGCCGTGCACGGCGTCCGCGCTGGACGTCTACCGGGTCCTGCGGGCGACGAACCCCTCGCCGTACATGTACCTGTTCCGCTTCGACGGCTTCGACGTCGTGGGCTCCTCCCCGGAGGCCCTGGTCAAGGTCGAGGACGGACACGCCATGGTCCACCCCATCGCCGGCACCCGGCACCGCGGGGCCACCCCGCAGGAGGACCAGGCCCTCGCCGACGAACTGCTCGCCGACCCCAAGGAGCGCGCCGAGCACCTCATGCTCGTCGACCTGGGCCGCAACGACCTGGGCCGGGTCTGCGAGCCGGGCTCGGTCGAGGTCGTCGACTTCATGTCCGTCGAGCGGTACTCGCACGTGATGCACATCGTCTCCACCGTCACCGGCAAGGTCGCCCCGGGCCGCACCGCCTTCGACGTCCTCACCGCCTGCTTCCCCGCCGGCACCCTCTCCGGCGCCCCCAAGCCGCGCGCCATGCAGATCATCGACGAGCTGGAGCCCTCCCGGCGCGGCCTGTACGGCGGCTGCGTCGGCTACCTCGACTTCGCGGGCGACTCCGACACCGCCATCGCCATCCGCACCGCCCTGCTGCGCGACGGCACCGCCTACGTCCAGGCCGGTGCGGGCATCGTCGCCGACTCCGACCCGGTCGCCGAGGACCAGGAGTGCCGCAACAAGGCGGCGGCCGTCCTGCGCGCCGTCCACACCGCCAACCGGCTCGGCTGACAGGGCGCTTCGCGCACGGTCCGGCGGAGATAGGACGCGTCTCACGTGAACCCCGGGTGCCGGTTCGCCCGGGGTTCAGGCGATAGTGGAGTACGTGACTGCTGCTGTTCCTCCTCCACGTCCCGAAACCGCCGCCGCCCGGTCGAGCCGCCGAAGCCTCGCCGTCGCCCTGCTGAGCGGCGCGCTGGGCTCGGCCGTGACCCTGCTGGCCAGCCGCCAGCGCTGGTCCGAGGGCACGGCGACGGTCGCCGGCGGCCCCTTCTCCCTGACCGCCCGGGGCAGCGACGTCACGGGCGTGCCCGCGGCGCTCGCCATAGTGGGCCTGGCCGCGCTCGTCGCCGTCTTCGCGGTCCGCCGGGCCGGCCGGCTCGCCGTCTCCGCCCTGCTCGCGCTCTCCGGCGCGGGGATCATGGCCGCCGCCCTGCTCGGCGCCGGAGACAGCGCCGCGCTCGACGAGCAGGCCGCCAAGGCCACCGGCGACACCTCGGCCGCCGTGGCCTCGTTCAGCCACACCGCATGGCCCTACGCCGCGGCCGTGGGCGGCGCCCTGATCCTCCTCGCCGGTCTGCTCGCCCTGCGCTACGGCCGCCGGTGGCCCGCCATGTCCGGCCGCTACGAGCGCGACGGCGCCCCGCGCCCCCGGCGCACGGCCCGCCCCGCCGACCCCGAGCGGCCCGAGGAGATGTGGAAGGCCCTGGACCGCGGCGAGGACCCGACCGGGATGGACCCGGCCTGACCAGGTCGCCCTTCCCCGACCGCGGGTGTGGCGAATCAGACTCGACGGGACCCCGACCCCCGCGTCCGGCGCGCCCGCGCGTACGGGACAATGGACGACGAGCGTCCGGCTCGGACGGACACAGAGACAGCAACGAGGAGCAAGACATGGCGGGCAGCAGCCACGGACACACCCCGGCCGCCTGGACCGGCGTCACCATCGTCTTCATCGGTTTCACGGTCGCGGGCGTGTTCATGGTGATGGCCGAGCCGATCGGCTTCTGGGCCGGCATGGTGATCGTGGCGCTCGGCGGCGTCGTCGGCGCGGCGATGCGCGCCGCCGGTCTGGGCCAGCCGAAGGAGACGCACCCCGTGCACCAGGTCTCGGCGACCGCCAAGCCGGCCGGCGTCGAGGGCTGAGTCCCGCATGACTTCGTGAGGGGCGGCCGGGGCCCGACCGGCCGCCCCTCCTCGCGCGCGCGGCGCACCGCCAAGGCACAATGCGAGGCGTGAACGCCGACAGCCGGCGCGTGACGCCGACCGCAGCGGGCAGGCTGGCCGTGCCCGCGGGGATCCTCGTGGCCGTCGTCGCGGCCTTCGCGTACGTGGCAGCCGTCGATCCCAACGAGCCCGGCCACTATCCGGTCTGCCCCCTGCTGCGCGTGACCGGTCTGTACTGTCCCGGCTGCGGCGGCCTGCGCAGCGCGCACGCCTTCGCGCACGGGCACTTCCAGGCCGCCCTCCAGGACAACGCGATGGCCGTCGTCGCCTATCTGGGCTTCGCTGTGGTGTGGACCGTATGGGTGATCCGCGTGGCGCGCGGACGGCCTGTGCGCGTCGACCTCACCTCGGCGCGGCTGTGGACGCTGGGCGCTTCGCTGCTGATCTTCACCGTCGTCCGGAACCTGCCCTTCGGTGGCTGGCTGCATCCTTGATCGACGGGCGAACGTGCAGTATGGAGGCACCTTCCGCCCCAGCCGTGCGAAGCTGGTGCGAGGGCGGGGAGGGATCGCCGTCAACCGGATGCGAGGCCTGCGCCTCCCTGCGGATACCATCGCAGTGACCACCTTTTTCTCCACCGGTCGCTGGAACTGTCCACCGTCTCTCAGGCATCGGAAGGGGGCCGCTCGCGTGAGTGTGCTCGACGAGATCATCGACGGAGTCCGTGCCGACCTCGCGGAGCGGCAGGCGCGCGTCAGCCTCGACGAGCTCAAGGAGCGCGCGGCGAAGGCCCCGGCCGCCAAGGACGGCGTGGCCGCGCTCCGGGGCGACGGCGTCAAGGTGATCTGCGAGGTCAAGCGCTCCAGCCCGTCCAAGGGCGCGCTCGCCGCGATCGCCGACCCGGCCGGCCTGGCCGCCGACTACGAGGCGGGCGGCGCCGCAGTCATCTCCGTCCTCACCGAACAGCGCCGCTTCGGCGGCTCGCTCGCCGACCTCGAAGCGGTCCGCGCGCGGGTCGACATCCCCGTGCTGCGCAAGGACTTCATCGTCACCTCCTACCAGCTGTGGGAGGCCCGCGCGTACGGCGCCGACCTCGCCCTGCTGATCGTCGCCGCGCTGGAGCAGTCGGCCCTGGAGTCGCTGATCGAGCGTGCGGTGTCCATCGGCCTCACCCCGATCGTCGAGGTCCACGACGAGGACGAGGTGGACCGCGCGGTCGACGCGGGCGCCAAGGTGATCGGCGTCAACGCGCGCAACCTCAAGACCCTGGAGGTCGACCGGGGCACCTTCGAGCGGGTGGCCCCCGAGATCCCGGCGCACATCGTCAAGATCGCCGAGTCCGGGGTGCGGGGCCCGCACGACCTCATCGCGTACGCCAACGCCGGCGCCGACGCGGTCCTGGTCGGCGAGTCCCTGGTGACCGGCCGCGACCCCAAGACCGCGGTCGCCGACCTGGTGGCGGCGGGCGAACACCCCGCACTGCGCCACGGCCGCGGCTGAGCGGCCGGTAGGGTAGACGCCGATGACTGTCACCGTGACCACCGTGGACCGCTACGCCCGCCTCGCGCGCGGCTGCCGTCCTCGTGGCTGCCGCGCGCCGGCGCGCAGGGTGCACGGTCGTCGGGTGCGCTACGTCATCGGTGACGAACCCGGACAGGTCAACGGCATGCGATGGCCTGACCGGGGGCGCGGGGCAGTGTCCCGACATGCGGCTCCGCCGCGTGAGCGCGGCCGGCCGCACACGGCCTGAGGCCGCACGACGACCCTCCGCCCCCACGGCGACCAGTGTTCTGCACAAACTCACCGTGAGGTTTCCGCATGCCCAGCGAGTTCTTCATTCCCGACCCCGACGGTCAGGTGCCCAGCGCCGAGGGCTACTTCGGCGCGTTCGGCGGCAAGTTCATCCCGGAGGCCCTCGTCGCCGCCGTGGACGAGGTCGCCGTCGAGTACGACAAGGCCAAGCACGACCCCGAGTTCGCCCGCGAGCTCGACGACCTGCTCGTCCACTACACCGGCCGCCCCAGCTCCCTCACCGAGGTGCCGAGGTTCGCCGAGCACGCCGGCGGCGCCCGGGTGTTCCTCAAGCGCGAGGACCTCAACCACACCGGCTCCCACAAGATCAACAACGTGCTCGGCCAGGCGCTGCTCACCCGGCGCATGGGCAAGACCCGCGTGATCGCCGAGACCGGCGCGGGGCAGCACGGCGTCGCCACGGCCACCGCCTGCGCGCTCTTCGGACTTGAGTGCACCATCTACATGGGCGAGATCGACACCGAGCGCCAGGCCCTCAACGTGGCCCGCATGCGCATGCTGGGCGCCGAGGTCGTGGCCGTGAAGTCCGGCAGCCGCACGCTGAAGGACGCCATCAACGAGGCGTTCCGCGACTGGGTCGCCAACGTCGACCGCACGCACTACCTGTTCGGCACGGTCGCCGGACCGCACCCCTTCCCGGCGATGGTCCGCGACTTCCACCGCGTCATCGGCGTCGAGGCCCGCCGCCAGATCCTGGAGCGCGCCGGCCGGCTGCCCGACGCGGCCGTCGCCTGCGTCGGCGGCGGCTCCAACGCCATCGGCCTCTTCCACGCCTTCATCCCGGACGCCGGAGTCCGGCTCATCGGCTGCGAGCCGGCCGGTCACGGCATCGAGACCGGCGAGCACGCGGCGACCCTCACCGCGGGCGAGCCGGGCATCCTGCACGGCTCGCGCTCCTACGTCCTGCAGGACGACGAGGGCCAGATCACCGAGCCCTACTCCATCTCGGCGGGTCTGGACTACCCGGGCATCGGCCCCGAGCACTCCTACCTCAAGGACACCGGCCGCGGCGAGTACCGCGCGGTCACCGACGACGCGGCCATGCAGGCGCTGCGTCTGCTGTCGCGCACCGAGGGGATCATCCCGGCCATCGAGAGCGCGCACGCGCTGGCCGGCGCCCTGGAGGTCGGCAGGGAGCTGGGCAAGGACGGGCTGATCGTCGTCAACCTGTCCGGCCGCGGCGACAAGGACATGGACACGGCCGCCCGTTACTTCGGCCTGTACGACACCGACGCCGAGGTCGCCGCCGACGCGGCCGACACCGCCGAGATCGAGGGGGACGCCAAGTGAGCGGGAACATCCACCTGCTGTCGGACGCCCTCGCCGGCGCCAAGGCCGAGGGCCGGGCCGCGCTCATCGCCTACCTCCCGGCCGGCTTCCCGACGGTGGACGGCGGCATCGAGGCGATCAAGGCCGTCCTGGACGGCGGCGCGGACGTCGTCGAGGTCGGTCTGCCGCACAGCGACCCCGTCCTCGACGGCCCGGTCATCCAGACCGCCGACGACATCGCCCTGCGCGGCGGGGTGCGCATCGCCGACGTCATGCGCACGGTCCGGGAGGCGTTCGAGGCCACCGGCAAGCCGATCCTGGTCATGACGTACTGGAACCCCATCGACCGCTACGGCGTCGAGCGCTTCACCGCCGAGCTGGCCGAGGCGGGCGGCGCGGGCTGCATCCTGCCCGACCTGCCGGTGCAGGAGTCCGCGCTGTGGAGGGAGCACGCCGACAAGCACGGTCTCGCGACGGTCTTCGTCGTGGCGCCCAGCAGCCAGGACGCGCGCCTCGCGCAGATCACCGGGGCAGGCAGCGGCTTCGTCTACGCGGCCTCGCTGATGGGCGTGACCGGCACCCGTGAGTCGGTGGGCGCGCAGGCCCACGACCTGGTGGAGCGGACCCGGGCCACCGGCGCCGGTCTGCCGGTCTGCGTCGGCCTCGGCGTCTCCGACGCCCGGCAGGCCGCCGAGGTGGCCGGCTTCGCCGACGGCGTGATCGTCGGCTCGGCCTTCGTCAAGCGGATGCTGGACGCGCCGGACGACGCGGCCGGGGTCGAGGCGGTCCGCGCGCTCGCGGGCGAGCTGGCGAAGGGCGTGCGCCGTCAGGCGTGACCAGAGGTTCGGTCACCCGAACGGGTGGACCTGGGGTCGGGGAGGCGCAATGCGCCTCCCCGGTTCGTTCTGGGGGTGTGAGCGAGAAGAATCGTGACGGAAAGCGCAACGCCCGCGAACGGCTGGCGGCGGAGCGCGAGAAGCAGAAGGCCGCCGAGCGGCGGCGGCGCACACTGATCGTCGGCGCGAGCGTGGTCTGTGTGCTCGGTCTGGCCGCGGTGATCGGCGTCGTCGCCGCGAACTCCGGCAAGGACGACAGCGCGAAGAAGGCGGGGCCGGTCGTGGCGCCCTCCGGGGCGCTGGGCCAGGACGCGCTGGCGATCCCCGTCGGCAAGGAGGGCGCCAAGTCCACGCTCACGGTGTGGGAGGACTTCCGCTGCCCGGCCTGCAAGGGCTTCGAGACGGCGTACCGCCCCACGGTCCACGGGCTGACGAACGCCGGAAAGCTCAAGGTCGAGTACCACCTGGCCACCCTCATCGACGGGAACATGGGCGGCAGCGGCTCCCGCCGGGCGGCCAACGCGGCGGCCTGCGCCCAGGACGCCGGGAAGTTCTCCGCGTACCACGACGTGCTGTATGAGAACCAGCCGGAGGAGACGAAGGACGCCTACGCCGACAACAGCCGGCTGATCGAGCTCGCGGGCAAGGTCGACGGGCTGGACACGCCCGCGTTCCGCACCTGTGTCCAGGACGGCACGCACGACAGCTGGGTCGTGAAGTCCAACCAGGCCTTCCAGAACGGCCACTTCGGCGGCACCCCGACGGTGTTGCTCAACGGCAAGAACATCTACCAGGACCAGTCGATGACACCGGCGAAGCTGAAGCGGATGGTGGAGGAGGCAGACCAGGGGTGACGAGGGGGTAAGGCCTCTTCACACCCGCCCGTTATGGAGCCGTAGCCGGGCTGCCCGCCGTCGGCCGGGCCCGGCACGGTAGCGTCGACCCTGCCATGGAACTTGCCTACATTCCCAGCCCGTCGCACGGGGTGCTGTACCTCGGCCCCGTACCGCTGCGCGGCTACGCGTTCTGCATCATCATCGGCGTCTTCGTCGCGGTCTGGCTCGGCAACCGGCGCTGGGTCGCCCGGGGCGGGCGGGTCGGGACGGTGGCCGACATCGCCGTCTGGGCGGTGCCCTTCGGGCTGGTCGGCGGCCGGCTCTACCACGTGATCACGGACTACGAGCTGTACTTCAGCGCGGGCCGTGACTGGGTGGACGCCTTCAAGGTCTGGGAGGGCGGCCTCGGCATCTGGGGCGCGATCGCGCTCGGCGCGGTGGGGGCCTGGATCGGCTGCCGTCGCCGGGGCATCCCGCTGCCCGCGTACGCCGACGCCATCGCGCCCGGGATCGCCCTCGCGCAGGCGATCGGCCGCTGGGGCAACTGGTTCAACCAGGAGCTGTACGGCAAGGAGACCGACCTTCCCTGGGCCCTGCACATCACGTCCTCCGCGGACGGCCGGGTGCCCGGCTACTACCACCCGACCTTCCTGTACGAGTCGCTGTGGTGCGTCGGCGTCGCCCTTCTCGTGATCTGGGCCGACCGTCGCTTCAAGCTGGGCCACGGCCGGGCGTTCGCCCTGTACGTCGCCGCGTACTGCGTGGGCCGCGCGTGGATCGAGTACATGCGCGTCGACGACGCCCACCACATCCTGGGCCTGCGGCTCAACGACTGGACGGCGCTGGTCGTCTTCCTGCTCGCGGTGACGTACATCGTCGTCTCGGCGAAGAAGCGGCCCGGGCGCGAGGAGGTCGTCGAGCCGGGCGCGGACGCCTCCGGTGACACGGCCGGGGCCGGGACCGACGGCCAGGACGAGCCGAAGGACGACGCCGAGGCGAAGAGCGCTGACAAGAGCGCTGACAAGAGCGCCGAGAACAGCGCGGACGGGGACGCCGGGAAGGGCGCGGCGAAGTCCGGCCCCGAGGCCGGGTCCGCCGCTGCCGCGGAGCCCTCGGGCGTGAAGGCCGGGAGCGGGGCCGCGGCCGACACGAAGGGCGAGGTCGCGCAGGACGCCGAGGCCGGGTCCACCGGGGGCGGCGTGAAGAAGGACGAAGCGGAGTCGGCCGGCAAGAAGGCCTGACGGCCGACGGCACGACGACGAGGGCGCCCGGCTTCTGCCGGGCGCCCTCGCTCGTGTGCGGGCGGGTTCAGCCGCCGCGGGCCGCCAGCGACAGGGTGCGCTGGGCCGCCGCCACCACGGCCGCGTCGATGAACCGGCCGTCCGGGAGCGCCTGGGCGCCCTGCTCGGTGGCCGCCGCCTTCACGATCGTCTCGGCGTCCTCCAGTTCCTGCTGGGTGGGCAGGTAGGCCCGTTCGATGATCGGGAGCTGGCCGGGGTGGATGGCGGCGCGGCCCAGGAAGCCGAGGGTGCGGCCGTGGGCGCAGCTGACGGCGAGGCCGTCCAGGTCCCGGATGTCGGGGTGGACCGACTGGGGCGGCGGCGCCAGGCCGGCGGCCCGCGCGGCGACGACCACGCGGGAGCGGGACCAGTCGAGGCCGGCGTCCGCACGGACGCCGAGGTCGGCGCGGAGGTCGGCCTCGCCGAGGGCGATACCGCGCAGGGCGGGGTGGGCGGAGGCGATGGCGTAGGCGTGTTCGACGCCCAGGGCCGTCTCCAGGAGGGCGTGAAGAGGGGTGGCCCCGCCTTCGGTCCGCTGTGTGGTCCGGGCGACTCGGGTGATCTGGTGCGGGGACGTCACCTTGGGCAGGCGCAGGCCGCAGACGCCGGGCAGGGCTGCCAGCGTGCGCAGGTCCGCCGCGGCGAACGGGGTGTCCAGGGCGTTGACCCGCACGTGCACGGGGACCGGCTGGGGCTCGCTCAGACGCTCGGCGGTGGCGGTGCGGGCGTACTCCTTGCGGTCCGGGGCGACCGCGTCCTCCAGGTCGACGATGACGACGTCGGCGCCGCAGGCGAGAGCCTTGGTGACGGTCTGCGGGCGGTCGCCCGGGACGTAGAGCCAGGTCAGAGGGGGCGCTGTCACAGGGCGCCCTCCGTGCGCAGGGCGGTCAGCTCGGCCGGTGTGAGGCCCAGCTCGGTCAGGACCGCCTCGGTGTCGGCGCCGTGCGGGCGGCCGGCCCAGCGGATCGCGCCGGGGGTCGCCGAGAGGCGGAAGAGGACGTTCTGCATGCGGATGCGGCCCAGCTCCGGGTCGTCGACGGCGGTGATCGTGTCGAGGGCCTGGTACTGGGGGTCGGTCATCACGTCCCGGACGTCCTGGACTGGGGCGACGGCCGCCTCCGCCTTCTCGAAGGCGGCGAGGACGTCGGTGCGGGTGCGGGCGGCGATCCAGACGCCGACCGCCTCGTCGAGGACATCGGCGTGGGCGGCCCGGTCGGCGCCCGTCGCGAACCAGGGCTCGTCGATCAGATCGGGCCGGCCGACCAGGCGCATCACCCGTTCCGCGACGGACTGCGCGGAGGTCGACACGGCGACCCAGCCTCCGTCGGCCGTGCGGTAGGTGTTGCGGGGGGCGTTGTTCGCGGACCGGTTGCCGGTGCGGGCCTGGACGTACCCGAGCTGGTCGTACCAGAGGGGCTGGGGGCCGAGCACGGTGAGGATGGGCTCGATGATCGCCATGTCGACGACCTGGCCCTCGCCGGTGCGGTCGCGGGCGGCGAGGGCCGTCATGACGGCGTAGGCGGTGGCCAGGCCGGCGATCGAGTCGGCCAGGCCGAACGGCGGAAGGGTCGGCGAGGCGTCGGGCTCTCCCGTGATGGCCGCGAAGCCGCTCATCGCCTCGGCGAGGGTGCCGAAGCCGGGGCGGTGCGCATAGGGCCCGAACTGGCCGAAGGCGGTGACCCGGGCGAGGACCAGCCGCGGGTTGGCCGCGGACAGCTCCTCCCAGCCCAGGTCCCACTTCTCCAGGGTGCCGGGACGGAAGTTCTCGATGATCACGTCGGCGGTGGCGGCCAGCCGCAGCAGGGTGGCGCGGCCGCCCGGCTTGGAGAGGTTCAGGGTGATGGCGCGCTTGTTGCGGCCGAGGAGTTTCCACCACAGGCCCACGCCGTCCTTGGCGGGGCCGTGGCCTCGGGAGGGGTCGGGCTGGGCGGGGTGCTCGACCTTGACGACCTCCGCGCCGAAGTCGCCGAGCATGGTCGCGGCGAGGGGACCGGCGAAGAGGGTGGCCAGGTCGAGGACGCGCACACCGTGCAGGGGAGGAGTCGTTCCGGTCATGAGGCGTACTGCGTCTCGATCTCGGAGCGGTACGGCATCGAGGCGGACGCGCCGGGGCGCTGGACGGCCAGCGCCGCCGCGGCGGCCGCCCAGGCGAGCGCCTCCCGCAGGGGGCGGTCCTCGCCGAGGGCCACGGCGAGGGCGCCGACGAAGGTGTCGCCCGCGCCGGTCGAGTCGACGGCGGTGACGCGTGGGGCGGGGACGGTCAGGGGCTCGGCGCCGCGGGCCGTGTAGAGGCTGCCGGCCGCGCCCAGCGTGATGATCACCTCGGGCACGCTGTCCAGCAGGGCGCGGGCCGCCTCGTAGGGGTCGGTGCGCCCGGTGAGCGCGGCCGCCTCGTGCTCGTTGGGGATCAACAGATCGGTGGCGGCGAGGAGTTCGGGTGGCAGCGGCTGTGCGGGGGCGGGGGTGAGGATCGTCCGCACGCCGTGGGCGCGGGCCGCCCGGGCGCCCGCGACGACCGCGGCCGACGGCACTTCGAGTTGCAGCAGGAGGGCGTCGGCGGAGGCGATGAGGCCTTCGTCGCCGGGGACGAGGTGGTCGACGGTGCCGTTGGCGCCGGGGACGACGACGATGGCGTTGCCGCCCTCGTCGTCCACGACGATGTGCGCGGTTCCCGAGGGCGCCTCGACGGTGCGCAGGTGGTCGGTGTTGACGCCCGAGTGTTCCAGCGTGGAGCGCAGCCGGGCGCCGAAGGCGTCGTTGCCGACCGCGCCGATCATCGAGACCGTGCCGCCCGCGTGGGCGGCGGCGATCGCCTGGTTGGCGCCCTTGCCGCCGGGGATCGTGCGGAACTCCCGTCCCGTCACGGTCTCTCCGCGCTGCGGGGGTTTCTCGACGTAGGCGACGAGGTCCATGTTCGTGCTGCCGAGCACGACGATGTCGGTCATGGGCGGGAAGCCTCCCGGTGGGCGAGGGACCAGGTGAGGTGGGCCAGGGTGTCGAAGCCGACGCCGTCGAAGTCGGCGACGGAGGTGGCCAGTCGGTTCTTGAGGGGGCCCGTCCAGTGGTCGGGGAGGGCGGCCGGGTCGCCGGCGAGGAGGGCGGCGACGCCGCCGGCTGTGGCGCCGGCCGAGTCGGTGTCCAGGCCGCCGGCCACGGCGCCGCGCACCGAGCGGGTGAAGTCGCCGTCCGCGTGGGTGAGGGCGGCGGCGATCAGGGCGGTGTTGGGGACGGCGTGGACCCAGTGGGACGCGGGGTGCGCCGCGTGGAGTTCGTCCACGACGGTGTCGAACTCGTCCGGGCCGGGGTGCTCCCCGGCGAGCCGGACGGCGTGCTCGACGGCCCGGAAGAGACGGGAGCGCGGGGGGACGACGGTCAGCCCGGTGCGCAGACAGGCGTGGACGTCCTGGTCGCCGGTCGCTGCCGCGGCGATCACGGCCGCCGTGAACATCGCCGCGTAGACGCCGTTGGCGGTGTGGGTGAGACAGGCGTCGCGGTGGGCCTGTTCCGCGGCGGCGGCCGGGTCGCCGGGGTTGGTCCAGCCGTGGACGTCGGCGCGGATCAGGGCGCCGATCCATTCGCGGAAGGGGTTGCGGTGACGGGCGGTGTGCGGGGGTTCGACGCCGCAGAGCAGGTTGCGCAGGGCGACGCGCTCGGCGGTGAAGGCGCGGCCGGGCGGGAGTTCGTCGAGCCAGAGCCGGGCGACGTCCTCGGTGGTGAAGTCCTTGCCGTGGCGTTGCAGCAGGAGCAGGTTGAGCAGCGGGTAGTCGAGGTCGTCGTCCTCGGGCATGCCGTCGATGTTCTCGGCGAGCGAGGTGCTCGCCGAGCGGCGGTTCCAGGGATGGGCGTCGAGGAGGGGGGCGGGGACTCCTCGGGCGGTGAAGTACCCGGTGAGGGGCCAGTTCCCGGCGGAGCGGGCGAGGGCGCGGATGGCGTCCAGGGGGAGCTTCTCGACGGGCTTGCCGAGGAGGCAGCCGACCGCCCGGCCCAGCCAGGCCGCCTCCAGCCGGGCCGGTGCGACGGCCGGGGGCCGGGCCCGGAGAGGGGCCGCGGGGCGGACGTCGTCGGGCCGGCCCGGCCATCGCGGGCACAGAGCCTTGATCCTCTCCAGCTCCGTCGGCTCGTCCTCCGCCGATCTGCTGGGCAGGTCGGCCAGTTCGTCCAGGAGGTCTTCGGCGAGGAGGCGCAGATAGCGGGAGGCGCGCTGCGGTGAGGCGCCCGCCCGGGCCGGCGCCTCGCAGCCGCCCGCGGCCTTCCACCGGGCGGCGATCGCGCCGGCCTCCCGGCCGTCCTCGGCGGCCTGGCGCAGCTCGTGGCCGAGGAGGTCCTCGGGCTGGACCCAGGTCAGTCGGAGCATCTCGTGCCTCCCAGGGCGTGGAACGCCTGCTCGTGGGCGCGACGGCGGTCCACGTCGCGTGTGAAGATCTCCCGGGCGACCTCGACGAGCGTCGCCGCGGGCTGCCGGAGGTCGAGCCTGCTGGCCTCGGCGACCTCCTTGGACCAGTCGTCCGGGACGGGCGAGCCCAGCGCGCCGGCCAGCGCTCCCGCCATGGTGGCGATGGAGTCGCAGTCGCGGCCGTAGTTCACCGAGCCGAGCACCGCCCGCCGGTAGTCGCCGCCCGCCACCAGCACCATGCCGAGGGCGACGGGGAGTTCCTCGATGGCGTGCACCCGGGAGGGGCGGCGGGCGGCCAGCGAGGGCCGGCGGTAGTCGGGGCCGACCGTGTCGAACGGCGCCACCGCGTCCCGGAGCGGAACGAGCGCGGACTCGAAGTCGGTGTGGCGGGCCGCCGTCTCGCAGACCGCCTCGATCGCCGCGCGGGTGCCGTCCTTCGCCAGGGACAGACAGCTCGCGACCACCGACTCCGGCGTCGCCCGCGGTGCGCAGGCCGCCGCCACCGCCGCCGCGAAGACCCCTGCCGCCTCACGGCCGTACGACGACTGGTGCGCGCCCGCGACGTCCAGCGCCTCGGCGTACGCGCGCGCCGGGTCCGCCGCGTTGACCAGTCCCACGGGGGCCATGTACATCGCGGCGCCGCAGTTGACGATGTTGCCGACCCCGGCCTCGCGGGGGTCGGCATGGCCGTAGTGGAGCCGGGCCACGAGCCATTTCTCCGCGAGGAAGATCCGGTGCAGGGGGAGTGCCTCCGCCTCCAGCTCCGGGATCCAGCGGGGCGTCGTCATCAGGTCCGCCACCAGGTGGTCGGCGACGGCGTAGGCGTCCAGGTGGTCGCGGACGGCGGCGTAGACCCTGATCAGCGCGTGGGTCATCAAGGTGTCGTCGGTGACGTGGCCGTCGCCCTTGTGGTAGGGGGCGATGGGGCGGGCGGTGCGCCAGTCGTCCCCGTTCCAGGGGCCGACGATGCCGTGGATCCGGCCGCCGTGGCGCTGGAGGATCTGCTCGGGGGAGTAGCCCTCGACGGGGCCGCCGAGGGCGTCTCCCACGGCGGCCCCCACGACGGCGCCGGTGATGCGTTCTTCCAGGGTCGCGCCGTTGCTTTCCGATGCTTTGGGCGTCATGCCCCGAATCATCCTCCTGGTGGGGCCGGTTGTGCGGCTTCCAGGAGCTCGGCGAGTTCCACCAGGTCGGTGCCGGTGAGGCGGGGGAGCACGCAGCCGGAGAGGGTGCGGCAGCTGTCCCGCCACGCGGCGGGGATCGCGTCGCCGCCGCCCAGCGCGCCCGTCAGCGCTCCGGCCAGCGCCGGGGCCGAGTCCGCGACCCGCGACAGACAGGCCGCGGCCGGGACCGCCTCGCCGATGCGACCGCCGGACGCCGTCGCCAGGGCGAGCGCCACGGGGACCGTCTCCGCCGCCGCGATGCCGTAGCTGTAGACGTGGTCGACGATCTGGTGCTCCAGCAGGGGGACGAGCGCGAAGGCGCTGTCGGCGTCACGGGCCAGCCGGAGCGCGTGACGGGCGTTGCGGCCGATCTCGGTGTGCTCGGGGAGCTCGGCGAGCGCCGCCTTCACGCAGTCCTCGGGGTCCGCGCCCACGAGGGCCAGCGCGAGGGCCGCCGCCATCGCGCGCGCACCGTGCACGCCGTCGCCGTCCTGGGTGTAGCGGGCGTCGAACTCGGCCAGCGCGGCGGCGAGTCGGGGGTCGCCGGGGTGGGCCACCGCCAGGACGCAGGCGCGTACGCAGGCCGCGTCGTCGAAGTAGTGGGGGTTGTCGTGGCCGGTGGCCGGGGGGCGCAGACCGGCGGCGAGGTTGCCCAGCCCCGCCCGCACGGAGATGCGGGCGCGCAGCGGCAGGACGGCGGACTCCACCTCGGGGGCGCGGTCGGCCGCCGCGGCCACCTCGCAGGCGATCGCGTTCCAGGCGAGGTCGATCGCGGCGCGCGTGCGGCGTTCGCGGCTCAGGTCGCCGAGAGCGTCGTCGTCGCCTGCCCGTAGCACCGCCTCGGCCGCGAACGCCGCCCACTCGGCGTCGTCGGAGGGGCCCAGACGCAGGGGCTCGGGAGGCTGGTTCAGGGCGATGGGCACGGGGAGGGTGGTCGTCGCGTTGTGCTCGGCGAAGGTGTCGAGCTCGCGGGTGAGGCGGCGGGTCCACTCGGGCATCCGGGCCGCGCGGTGCCGGGCGGCGGGCCAGCCCGCGGCATCGCCCGCGGCGAGGCCGAGCAGAAGCCCGACGACGCGGTGCGCGGGGCGCGGAGCGCGGGGATCGCGTGCGTGCGGGCGGGCCGGGCGGCCGGCGGCCCCGGTTTCCCCCTCGGTCAGGGCGCCGCGCGCGAGGGCGGCCGGAGCGTCGGTGGGCGCGGGGTCGTCCGGGTCCGCCGGGAACATGGCTGTCACGGTGGTCATTCGCCCGCCTCCGCGCCGTCGGTGGCCGCCAGGGTGAAGGCGGGCGGGTCGGGGGCGGGGGGCCGGGCGAGGCCCATCAGGCTCGGCACGAGTTCCTCCACGACCACTCCCTCGCCCCACTTGCCGCCTTCCTCGGGCACCAGCAGTTCCGCCACGTCCAGGACGTGATGTCCCGCCATCGAGGGCAGGCAGCTTCCCCGGGCCGGGCCGATCGCCGCCGCCCAGTCGGGCGGGATCGCCGCGACTCCGCGTGTCGCGCCGGACAGGGCGCCGGCCACCGCCGCCGTCGTGTCCGCGTCGCGGCCCATGTTCACCGCCGTGAGGACGGCCTCGCGGAAGTCGCCGTCGGCCGCCGCGTACGCGCCGAAGGCGAGGGCGACCGCCTCGGGGGCGAGGTCGGTCCACGGGTAGCCGCCGATGACGACGGCGGAGCGGACCGCCCGTTCGCCCAGGTGGGCCACCGCGACCGCGCGGCGCAGGGAGCGCGCGGTCCAGGAGTCCTCGGGGACGACCGCCAGGGCCGAGGCGATCACGGCGGCGGTCGGCGCTCCGGCCATGGCCGCCGCGACCCCCGCCGCGACCGCCTGGCCGCCGTGGATGCCCTCGCCGTCGTGGCTGACCGAGCCGTCGATCGCGACGAGCCGGGCCGCTTCGGCCGGGCGGCCCGCGGCGAAGACGCCGAAGGGGGCCGCGCGCATGGCCAGGCCGTCGCTCCAGGCGTGCCGGTGCTGGGCCGAGATCGGCGCGGCCAGGCCCCGGCGGAGGTTCTCCAGGGTGCCGCGTTCGCTGAAGCCGGCGCCGCGGAAGGGGCCCTCGTCGAGGTCGGCGATCCACTGGTGCCAGGCCGATTCCACATGGGCCGGGGTCAGCGCCGAGCCGTGGCGGGCCAGCAGCAGACCGGAGAAGATCGCGTACTCCGTGTCGTCGGTGCCGGCCGGCCGGTCGGTGACGTACCCCGTGATGCGGCCCCAGCGGGCGCGGATCTCGGAGGGCTTCAGGTTCTCCGCGGGTGCGCCCAGAGCGTCTCCCACGGCGAGACCGAGCAGGGCGCCGCGGGCTCGGTCACGGATCGTCGGCATGGGCTGCCTCTCCTCCGGGGGTCCGCTTCGGGCGCGGAGCCGTCTGCGGATGTGTCCCACCGTCGGCGGTTGACCCGAGCCTGAAATCCACTCATGTCACCCGGTCGACATCTGTGCATGCCCATTCTCGAATGAGCGCTCGAAGGTAAAGCCGCAGGTTAGCCGAGCCTTTCCTTGCTGGCGACCCGGAATTCATGAGCGTACTTTGGTGTTGTCAGAACTTAGAACATGTCCAAAGTTAGCTTTGGCTTAGCTATCTTTTCCGTCCCTGGGGGATCTTCATGGCCATCATCGAGACCGAGGCGCCACTGCACGAGGCGCACCGTGACAACCACACCCACCGCGACGTCAACGGGGGCTGGCTGCGTCCCGCGGTGTTCGGTGCGATGGACGGCCTGGTCTCGAACCTCGCTCTGATGACCGGCGTCGCCGGCGGATCGGTCGGCCACCAGACCATCGTCATCACCGGTCTCGCGGGGCTGGCCGCCGGCGCCTTCTCCATGGCCGCCGGGGAGTACACCTCCGTCGCCTCGCAGCGCGAACTCGTCGAGGCCGAGCTGGACGTGGAGCGGCGGGAGCTGAGGAAGCACCCGCAGGACGAGGAGGCCGAGCTCGCGGCGCTGTACGAGTCGCGGGGCGTCGAGCCCGAGCTGGCGCGGCAGGTCGCGCAGCAGCTCTCGCGCGACCCGGAGCAGGCGCTGGAGATACACGCCCGTGAGGAGCTGGGCATCGACCCCTCCGACCTGCCCTCGCCGCTGATCGCGGCCGTGTCGAGTTTCGGGGCCTTCGCGCTCGGCGCACTGCTGCCCGTGCTGCCCTATCTGCTGGGGGCCGCCTCGCTGTGGCCGGCCGTGCTGCTCGCACTGGCCGGGCTGTTCGCCTGCGGTGCCGTGGTGGCCCGCGTGACGGCGAGGACGTGGTGGTTCAGCGGGCTGCGGCAGCTCGTCCTCGGCGGCGCGGCGGCCGGTGTGACGTACGCCCTGGGCAGCTTGTTCGGAACGGCCGTAGGATAGATCGGATCGTACTTATGCGATGGGCCGCATAAGTAGTTGTTACCGACTGGTTTCGGCTGCTCGACCAGCGGGCATGAGCCGTAAGCGCTGTGGGCAATGACGCCTGCGGCGCACTCGCGGGGTGGGTGACGCCGCTCCCTCCGCCCCCTTCCGGCCCGGCGGGCCACGATCTGATCGATCTCCTCCCGTCCGGTCCCCACATACATTTCAGCCACGTCCGCGGTACCCCGCCGTCGGCCCGTGGCGTCCGCATGCTGGAACGGAGTATCCGGTTCCCGAGAACCGCTCCATCATGTAACCTGCACGAAATTTTGCGTTACGCAGAGGGCCAACGTCGTCCCTTCGCCAGCAGACATGCCACTTGAGACGACGACGGGAGAGCCGATGCGTACGCCGCGCCAGCCGTCCCAGCATTCCGCGAATGGCCAGAACTGGTCCTTCATGGATGCTCGCCCTGCTGCGCAGGGTATGTACGACCCCCGCAACGAGCACGACGCCTGTGGCGTCGGATTCGTGGCCACCCTCACCGGCGAGGCGAGCCATGCGCTGGTCGAGCAGGCGCTCACCGTTCTGCGCAACCTCGAACACCGCGGCGCCACCGGCTCCGAGCCGGACTCCGGCGACGGCGCGGGCATCCTGACCCAGGTCCCGGACGCCTTCTTCCGCGAGGTCGCCGGATTCGAGCTCCCCGAGGCCGGCCACTACGCCGTCGGCATCGCCTTCCTCCCCGAGGACGGCATCGCGGACACCGTCTCGCGGATCGACACGATCGCCGGCGAAGAGGGCCTCACCGTCCTCGGCTGGCGCGAGGTCCCGGTCGCCCCCGAGCTGCTCGGCGCCACCGCCCGCTCCACGATGCCCGCCTTCCGCCAGGTCTTCGTCACCGACGGCCGCTCGCACGGCATCGACCTCGACCGCAAGGCGTTCGTCCTGCGCAAGCGCGCCGAGCGCGAGGCCGGCGTGTACTTCCCGTCGCTCTCCGCGCGGACGATCGTCTACAAGGGCATGCTGACCACCGGCCAGCTGGAGCCCTTCTTCCCGGACCTGTCCGACCGCCGCTTCGCCTCGGCCGTGTCGCTCGTCCACTCGCGCTTCTCCACGAACACCTTCCCCTCGTGGCCGCTCGCGCACCCGTACCGCTTCGTCGCCCACAACGGTGAGATCAACACCGTCAAGGGCAACCGCAACTGGATGACCGCACGCGAGTCGCAGCTCGTCTCCGACCTGTTCGGATCCGACGACAAGGCCATCGAGCGGATCTTCCCGGTGTGCACGCCGGACGCCTCCGACTCGGCGTCCTTCGACGAGGTGCTCGAACTCCTCCACCTCGGCGGACGCTCGCTCCCGCACTCCGTGCTGATGATGATCCCGGAGGCGTGGGAGAACCACGACTCCATGGACCCGGCCCGGCGCGCCTTCTACCAGTTCCACTCCACGATGATGGAGCCCTGGGACGGCCCGGCCTGCGTCACCTTCACCGACGGCGTCCAGGTCGGCGCCGTGCTCGACCGCAACGGTCTGCGCCCCGGCCGCTACTGGGTCACCGACGACGGCCTCGTCGTCCTCGGCTCCGAGGTCGGCGTCCTCGACATCGACCCGGCCAAGGTCGTCCGCAAGGGCCGCCTGCAGCCCGGCCGCATGTTCCTCGTCGACACCGCCGAGCACCGCATCATCGAGGACGACGAGATCAAGGCGCAGCTCGCCGCCGAGAACCCCTACGCCGAGTGGCTGGAAGCCGGCGAGATCGAGCTGATCGACCTGCCCGAGCGCGAGCACATCGTGCACACCCACGCCTCGGTCACCCGCCGCCAGCAGACCTTCGGCTACACCGAGGAAGAGCTGCGCGTCATCCTCGCGCCGATGGCCAAGACCGCCGGCGAGCCCCTCGGCTCCATGGGCACCGACTCGCCGATCGCCGCGCTCTCCGCCCGCCCGCGGCTGCTGTTCGACTACTTCACGCAGCTGTTCGCGCAGGTCACCAACCCTCCGCTGGACGCCATCCGCGAAGAGCTCGTCACCTCGCTGCGCTCCTCCCTGGGCCCCGAGGGCAACCTGCTGGAGCCCACCGCCGCGTCCTGTCGCTCGGTCACCCTGCCCTTCCCGGTGATCGACAACGACGAGCTGGCCAAGCTCATCCACATCAACGCCGACGGCGACATGCCGGGCTTCAAGGCCACCACGCTCTCCGGCCTGTACCGGGTGCACGGCGGCGGCGACGCGCTGGCCGCGCGGATCGACGAGATCTGCGCCGAGGCCGACGCCGCCATCGACAACGGCGCCCGCCTCATCGTCCTGTCCGACCGCCACTCCGACGCCGAGCACGCGCCGATCCCCTCGCTGCTGCTCACCTCGGCCGTCCACCACCACCTCATCCGCACCAAGCAGCGCACCCAGGTGGGCCTGCTGGTCGAGGCCGGCGACGTCCGCGAGGTCCACCACGTCGCCCTGCTCATCGGGTTCGGCGCCGCCGCCGTCAACCCCTACCTGGCCATGGAGTCGGTCGAGGACCTGCTGCGCGCCGGCACCTTCCTCGACGGCATGGAGCCCGAGCAGGCCATCCGCAACCTGATCTACGCGCTCGGCAAGGGCGTCCTGAAGGTCATGTCCAAGATGGGCATCTCGACCGTCGCCTCCTACCGCGGCGCCCAGGTCTTCGAGGCCGTCGGTCTCGACGACGCGTTCGTCGGCCGGTACTTCAGCGGCACCGCCACCAAGATCGGCGGCATCGGCATCGACGTCGTCGCCAAGGAGGTCGCCGCCCGGCACGCCAAGGCCTACCCCGCCTCCGGCATCGCGCCGGCGCACCGCGCCCTGGACATAGGCGGCGAGTACCAATGGCGCCGCGAGGGCGAGCCGCACCTGTTCGACCCCGAGACGGTCTTCCGTCTCCAGCACTCCACCCGCACGGCCCGCTACGACATCTTCAAGAAGTACACGGACCGCGTGAACGAGCAGTCCGAGCGCCTCATGACGCTGCGCGGCCTCTTCGGGCTCAAGTCGGACCGTCCGTCGATCCCCGTCGACGAGGTCGAGCCGGTCTCCGAGATCGTCAAGCGCTTCTCCACCGGAGCCATGTCGTACGGCTCCATCTCGCAGGAGGCGCACGAGACCCTCGCCATCGCCATGAACCAGCTGGGCGGCAAGTCCAACACCGGTGAGGGCGGCGAGGACCCGGAGCGCCTGTACGACCCGGCGCGCCGCTCCAGCATCAAGCAGGTCGCCTCCGGCCGCTTCGGCGTGACCTCCGAGTACCTGGTCAACGCGGACGACATCCAGATCAAGATGGCCCAGGGCGCCAAGCCCGGCGAGGGCGGCCAGCTGCCCGGCCACAAGGTCTACCCCTGGGTCGCCAAGACCCGGCACTCGACCCCGGGCGTCGGTCTGATCTCCCCGCCGCCGCACCACGACATCTACTCCATCGAGGACCTCGCCCAGCTGATCCACGACCTGAAGAACGCGAATCCGCGGGCGCGGATCCACGTGAAGCTGGTCTCGGAGGTCGGCGTCGGCACGGTCGCCGCGGGCGTGTCCAAGGCCCACGCGGACGTCGTCCTCATCTCCGGCCACGACGGCGGCACCGGCGCCTCGCCGCTCACCTCGCTCAAGCACGCGGGCGGCCCCTGGGAGCTCGGTCTCGCCGAGACCCAGCAGACCCTGCTCCTCAACGGTCTGCGCGACCGGATCGTGGTCCAGACGGACGGCCAGCTCAAGACCGGCCGTGACGTGATCATCGCCGCGCTGCTCGGCGCCGAGGAGTTCGGTTTCGCGACCGCCCCGCTCGTCGTCTCCGGCTGCGTCATGATGCGCGTCTGCCACCTGGACACCTGCCCCGTCGGCATCGCCACCCAGAACCCGGTGCTGCGCGACCGCTTCGCCGGCAAGGCCGAGTACGTCGTCAACTTCTTCCGGTTCATCGCCGAAGAGGTCCGCGAGCTGCTGGCCGAGCTGGGCTTCCGCTCGATCGAGGAGGCCGTCGGCCACGCCGAGGTCCTCGACGTCGAGCGCGCCGTCGACCACTGGAAGGCCCAGGGTCTCAACCTGGCCCCGCTCTTCCACGTGCCGGCCCTGCCCGAGGGCGCCGCCCTGCACCAGGTCGTCCCGCAGGACCACGGTCTGGAGAAGGCGCTCGACAACCAGCTCATCAAGCTCGCCGCCGACGCCCTCGCCGCGGACTCCGCGACCGACGCCCAGCCGGTGCGCGCCCAGGTCTCCATCCGCAACATCAACCGCACGGTCGGCACCATGCTCGGCCACGAGGTGACCAAGCGGTTCGGCGGCGCGGGCCTGCCCGAGGACACCGTCGACATCACCTTCACCGGTTCCGCCGGCCAGTCCTTCGGCGCCTTCCTCCCGCGCGGCGTCACGCTGCGCCTGGAGGGCGACGCCAACGACTACGTCGGCAAGGGCCTCTCCGGCGGCCGGGTGATCGTCCGTCCCGACCGGGGCGCCGACCACCTCGCCGAGTACTCGACGATCGCGGGCAACACCATCGCCTACGGCGCGACCGGCGGCGAGCTGTTCCTGCGCGGACGCACCGGCGAGCGGTTCTGCGTGCGCAACTCCGGCGCGACGGTCGTCTCCGAGGGCGTGGGCGACCACGGCTGCGAGTACATGACCGGCGGTCACGCGGTGGTTCTCGGCGAGACGGGCCGCAACTTCGCGGCCGGCATGTCGGGCGGCATCGCCTACGTGATCGACCTGAACCGCGACAACGTCAACGCCGGCAACCTCGCCGCCGTCGAGACGCCGGACGAGGCCGACAAGCAGTGGCTGCACGACGTGGTGCGCCGGCACGCCGAGGAGACCGGTTCCACGGTCGCCGAGAAGCTGCTGGCCGACTGGGACGTGGCCGCGGAACGCTTCAGCAAGATCATTCCCAGTGCCTACAAGGCAGTGCTCGCCGCCAAGGACGCCGCCGAGCAGGCGGGACTCTCCGAGTCCGAGATCACCGAGAAGATGATGGAGGCGGCGACCAATGGCTGACCCGAAGGGCTTTTTGAACCACGGCCGCGAGGTCGCCAAGTCCCGTCCCGTCGACGTGCGTCTGAAGGACTGGAACGAGGTCTACGTCCCCGGTTCGCTGCTGCCGATCATCGGCAAGCAGGCCGGCCGGTGCATGGACTGCGGCATCCCGTTCTGTCACAACGGCTGTCCGCTGGGGAACCTCATCCCCGAGTGGAACGACTACGCCTACCGCGAGGACTGGTCGGCGGCGTCGGAGCGGCTGCACGCCACGAACAACTTCCCGGAGTTCACCGGGCGGCTGTGCCCGGCCCCCTGCGAGTCGGCGTGCGTGCTGGGCATCAACCAGCCGCCGGTCACCATCAAGAACGTCGAGGTCTCGATCATCGACAAGGCGTGGGAGACCGGTGACGTCGCCCCGCAGGCCCCCGAGCGCCTGTCCGGCAAGACCGTCGCGGTCATCGGCTCGGGCCCGGCGGGCCTGGCCGCCGCCCAGCAGCTGACGCGGGCCGGTCACACCGTCGCCGTCTACGAGCGCGCGGACCGCATCGGAGGCCTCCTCCGCTACGGCATCCCCGAGTTCAAGATGGAGAAGCGGCACATCAACCGCCGTATCGAGCAGATGCGAGCGGAGGGCACCCGCTTCCGTACCGGCATCGAGATCGGCCGCGACCTCAAGGCGACCGACCTCAAGAAGCGCTACGACGCCGTCGTCATCGCCGCCGGCGCCACGACCGCCCGCGATCTGCCGGTCCCCGGCCGTGAGCTCAAGGGCGTGTACCAGGCGATGGAGTACCTGCCGCTGGCCAACAAGGTGCAGGAGGGCGACTTCGTGGCGCCCCCGGTGTCGGCCGAGGGCAAGCACGTCGTCGTCATCGGCGGCGGCGACACCGGCGCCGACTGCGTGGGCACCGCCCACCGTCAGGGCGCGGCCTCCGTCACCCAGCTGGAGATCATGCCCCGCCCGGGCGAGGAGCGCGACGCGGTCTCCCAGCCGTGGCCGACCTTCCCGATGCTCTACAAGGTCACCAGCGCGCACGAGGAGGGCGGCGAGCGGGTCTACTCCGTCTCCACCACCCACTTCGAGGGCGACGAGGACGGCAACGTCCAGTGGCTGCACCTCACCGAGGTCGAGTTCGTCGAGGGCAGGCTGACCCAGAAGCCGGGCACGGAGCGCAAGATCCCCGCCCAGCTGGTGACGCTGGCCATGGGCTTCACCGGCACGGACCGCGAGAACGGTCTCGTCGAGCAGTTCGGCCTGGAGCTGGACGAGCGCGGCAACATCGCCCGCGACGCCGACTTCCGCACCAACGTGCCGGGCGTGTACGTCGCCGGCGACGCGGGCCGCGGCCAGTCGCTCATCGTGTGGGCGATCGCGGAGGGCCGCTCGGCCGCCCGCGGTGTCGACCGGTTCCTCACCGGCGCCAGCGAGCTGCCGGCCCCGATCCGTCCGACGGACCGCTCGCTGATGGTCTGACGTCCCGCCGCAGGGGCACCCTGAACGTCCCGTACAAAGGCGTGCGGAACACCACGCGGCGCCTGCCACGTCCCCGACCGGACCGGCAGGCGCCGCGGCATGTCCGCCGCGCCCCGGGGACGGCGTCCGGGCGTCCCCTACGGAGCCCGGAACGTCTCCCCGTACACCTGCCAGCGCAGCGGCGGACGCAGGCCGAGGTTGCCCTCCCGCAGGAAGCTGCGCTGGGTGGTGTCGACCCGTGAGGTGTCGACGCCGGGGTGCCGGATCAGCATGGCGCGGCGGCGGGCGTCGAGGAACGCGCCGAGGTAGGCGGCCTCGCCGCCGCCCTGGGCCGGGGTGCGGGCCTGGCGCATCGCCCGGGCGCGGATGCCGTCGAAGCTGGTCGGGCCCGTGCCGGGGCCGTGGAAGACGAGAGCGTCGTAGTAGATGAACTGGCCCAGCGCGCCCAGCCCGTCGGCCCGGCCCCGACGCACCGCCGGATCGAAGTAGACGCGGTCGCGCTCGCCGTCCTGCGCGGCCCGGAAGGCGGGCACCCGGGACTCGGCGCGCCAGGCGTCCGGGAAACCCGGGTCGAGACCCTCGTGCGAGTCGCTGCCGTCGACGCGGCGCAGGGCGGGCAGGTAGGGCGCGAGCGCGTTGTCCGGGTGGGCGCGGGTGTAGCCCTCGACGAGGGCGAGCAGATCATGGGTGCCGGTGCAGAAGCCGATCAGGCCCGCCGTGTAGCCCTGACCGTCGCCGATGTCCTCGACATAGCCGTACGCGCTGCGCCAGTTCAGGGTTCCGTTCTCCGCGCTGGCCACGATCTCCTGGGCGAGTTCCTTCTGCGCCGGGGCGGCGAGACCGGGCACGCCCGACCGCGCCTCGGCCGCCCGCAGGGCGGGTCGTGCGGGGCGCCGGGCCGGTGCGGATCGTCCGGCCTGCGCGGGTCGTCCGGGCTGCGCCGGCCGGGCGGACTGCGTACGGCGTTCGGCCTGTTCGGGGTGTTCGAGCCGCACCGGGCGCTCGTCCTGGGCGGGTTGTGCGGTCTGCGAGGGGGTGAGCAGATACACCGTCGACGCCACTGCGGCGCAGACCAGGGCGGCGGCACGTTTCATGCCGCACACCCTAGAGCGGGAATGTCTTGTTCATTGTCATTTCATCCTCATCGGCCGGTGTGCGAACAGATGGGCGAGCCGCGGCGGGTGCGGGACGCCGTGCGCCGTGGCCGCGATCGGTCCCGCCACGGTCCGGCGGACCGCGCAAGCATTGGTCGATCTCAGCCCGCGGCCGTCCGCACCGTTGGCTCCGCCGGTCCGCCGTGACACCCTGAGGAGGTTGATCCGAGGGGGAGGCGACGACGCATGGCTGACGGCGCACGATCGGTGAACGAGGGTGCGGACGGCGGGAGTTCGCGGCCGCGGAGCGAGCCCGGCCGGGGCGAGCGGGTCGCCGACTGGGCCGACGGGCGGCTCGGCCTGTACACGCTGGCCAAGGCCAACCTGCGCAAGGTGTTCCCGGACCACTGGTCTTTCATGCTGGGCGAGATCTGTCTCTACAGCTTCCTCGTCCTGCTCCTGACCGGCGTCTACCTCACCCTCTTCTTCGAGCCGAGCAGCGCCGAGGTCGTCTACCACGGCACGTACGTCCCGCTCAACGGCGTCACCATGACGAAGGCCTACGAGTCGACCCTGCACATCAGCTTCGACGTGCGCGGCGGGCTGCTGATCCGGCAGATCCACCACTGGGCGGCGCTGGTCTTCGTCACCGGCATGCTCGTGCACATGATGCGGGTGTTCTTCACCGGCGCGTTCCGCAAGCCGCGCGAGGTCAACTGGCTATTCGGGTGGCTGCTGTTGTTCCTCGGCATCCTCACCGGCCTGACCGGCTACTCGCTCCCCGACGACCTGCTGTCCGGCACCGGCGTGCGGTTCGCGGACGGCGCGATCCTGTCCGTCCCGATCGTCGGCACGTATCTGTCGTTCTTCCTGTTCGGCGGGGAGTTCCCGGGGCACGACATCATCTCGCGGTTCTTCCCGATCCATGTGCTGCTGCTGCCCGGGATCATGCTGGGGCTCGTCGTCGCCCATCTCATCCTGGTGTTCTTCCACAAGCACACCCAGTACCCCGGGCCCGGCCGCGACCAGAAGAGCGTGGTCGGCATGCCGTTCATGCCGGTCTACATGGCGAAGGCGGGCGGGTTCTTCTTCCTGGTCTTCGGCGTGCTCGCGGTGATGGGCGCGATCGCGAGCGTCAACCCGGTGTGGGCGTTCGGGCCCTACCGCCCGGACCTGGTGACGACCGGCGCGCAGCCCGACTGGTACCTCGGCTTCTCCGAGGGGCTGATCCGGGTGATGCCGGGATGGGAGATCAACGCCTGGGGCCACACCCTGGAGCTGGGCGTGCTCATCCCGTTCTCCCTCTTCCCGCTGATCCTGCTCGCCATCGGCCTCTACCCGTTCGTCGAGGCGTGGATCACCGGGGACCGGCGCGAGCACCACATCCTGGACCGGCCGCGCAACGCGCCCGTGCGCACCGGCCTCGGGGCGGCCTGGCTGGCGCTGTACGCGGTGCTGCTGATCGGCGGCGGCAACGACATCGTCGCCACGCATCTGCATCTGTCCATCAACGCGATCACCTGGTTCGTGCGGGTGTCCGTGTTCGCCGCCCCGGTGATCGTCTTCACGGTGACCAAGCGGATCTGTCTGGGACTGCAGCGCCGCGACCGCGACAAGGTGCTGCACGGGCGGGAGACGGGCACCATCAGGCGGCTGCCGCACGGCGAGTACGTCGAGGTCCACGAACCCCTCGGCCAGGGAGCGCTGTTCACGCTCACCCAGCACGAGCAGAGCCCGCCGTACGCGATCGGGACGCTCGTCGACCACAACGGCGTGCGGCGGCCGGTCACCGTGTCCCAGCGGGTGCGGGCGCGCCTCGCGCGGGCCATGTTCGGCGCCGACAGCCATATCCCCAAGCCGACGCCCGAGGAGTACCGGGAACTGACCGCAGGACACGGGCACGGGACCGGCCACGGGCACTGACGCCCGCCCCGTCCGGCCCGGGTCCGCCCCTCACCGCTCGGGCGGCCAGTTGCGCAGCAGCGCGTCGAGGGCGTCCAGGATCCGCGTCCAGGTCTCCTGGGTGTCGGGGGCGCTGTGGCTGAAGCCGCCGCCCAGCTCCAGGCCGACGTAGCCGTGGAAGACGCTGCCCAGCAGGCGGACGGCGTGCGTCTGGTCCGGCTCGTCGAGCTCGTAGCCGCGCAGGATCGCGCGGGTCATCCGGGCGTGCCGGCCGCCCGCGCTCGCGGCCGCCGCCTCGGGATCCAGCCGCAGCTGGGCCGCGGCGTACCGGCCGGGGTGCTCGCGGGCGTAGTCGCGGTAGACGTCGGCCAGCGCGGTCAGGGCGTCCTTGCCGGCCCGCCCGGCCAGGGCGGCGTCGCCCCGGTCGGCCATCTCGGCCAGCGCCAGCAGGGCGATCCGGGTCCGCAGGTCGTCGGAGTTCTTCACATGCGAGTACAGGCTCGCCACCTTGACGTCGAAACGCCTGGCCAGCGCCGAGACGGTCACCTGGTCGAAGCCGACCTCGTCGGCGAGTTCCGCGCCCGCCCGGACCAGGCGTTCCGTACTCAGCCCTACGCGCCCCATGGTCGTCTCCCGCCCGGATCTGCCGCTCGACGCTGCGAGCTGTCTGCCGACGGCCATTATGCTCCACCCGTAACAGATTAAGTATTTGCCTAAAGGCTTTAGGCAAATTAGCCTGCTGGATATGAAGCCGCTGACCGAACAAGAGATCCGCGCCGCGTTCGTGAACTGCACCAAGGGTGAGGCCGGACGCCTGTCCGTGCCGCGTGACCTCGCCGACCGGCCCTGGGACGACCTCGACTACCTCGGCTGGCGCGACCCCCAGGCCCCCGACCGGGCCTACCTCGCCGTGGAGCTGGACGGCCGGCCCAGAGCCCTCCAGTTGCGCTCGACCGCCGCCGGCTCCTGGCAGGCCCGGCGCAGCATGTGCACGATGTGCCTGACCACCCACTCCGGCGGCGTCTGCCTGATGGTCGCGCCCAAGGCGGGCCGGGCCGGACAGCAGGGCAACTCCGTGGGGGCCTACATCTGCAGCGACCTCGCCTGCTCCCTGTACGTGCGCGGCAAACGGGACGCGGGCGTCGGGGCCCGGCTGCACGAGACGATCACCCTGGAGGAGAAGATCGAACGCACCGTGGCCAACCTCGCCGCGTTCATCGCCAAGGTGACCGTCTGAACCTACCCGTGGGCGCGCAGCACCTCCGCCCGGCACTCCTGCGGCGTGCCCCAGGCCGCGCGCAGGGCGCGGGCCTTGGTGAGCCAGAGCGACAGGTCGTACTCCGCCGTGTAGCCGATCGCACCGTGCAGCTGGAGCGCGGCGCGCGCACTCGCGTACGCCGCCTCGCCCGCGCTCGCCTTCGCCGCGGCGACGTCCGCCGCCGTCATCGTCACGGCGGCCCCCAGCACCAGAGGGCGGGCGAACTCCAGAGCGATCTTCACGTCCGCCAGCCGGTGCTTGACCGCCTGGAACGAGCCGATGGGCGCCCCGAACTGGACACGCCGCCCGACATGGGCCACCGTGCGCTCCAGCAGCGCCAGGCCGACGCCGAGGGCCTGGGCGGCGGTGGCGAGCCTGGCCCACAGCAGCGCCCGGTCCACCGCAGGGGCCGGGGTGAGGAGTTCGCCGCCCGGCAGCAGACGGGTCAGACGACGGGCGGGGTCCAGCGACGGCCGCACCGGACCGTGACCGGGGGCGAGCCGCAGACCGTCGGAGGCCAGCGCCAGCCGGAGCGTGGCCGCGTCGCCGTCCAGGGCGTAGGAGCCCTCACGGGCCACCGTCGCCGTCGACCGGCCCGAGGCCAGCGCCGCGAGGAACCGCTCGGCGGGCCCCGGGTCGAGCAGCAGGGCCGCCGCGGCGACCGTCTCCGCCAGCGGGCCCGGAACCGCGTGCCGCCCCAGCTCCACGAAGGCCACCGCCAGTTCCACCGGCCGCGGCCCGAGCCCTTCGTACTTCTCGGGGACCGCGAGGGCGAAGACGCCCGCGTCGGCGATC
This sequence comes from Streptomyces hayashii, assembly GCF_024539815.1. GTDB lineage: Bacteria > Actinomycetota > Actinomycetes > Streptomycetales > Streptomycetaceae > Streptomyces > Streptomyces hayashii. The sequence goes on along the minus strand of NZ_JAHHIU010000089.1, from coordinate 10,670 downwards.
CGGGACCACAGCGCCCGCCCGCGCGCCCGGTCCCCGCGGCTCCAGTCGCGGATCGCCGCCGGCGTGTCGGCCGCGCCCAGCATCGCGTCCAGCGACCGCGCGAACGCCCGGTGTTCGGCGTCGAGCAGGAACCGCATCGGCACGGGCGCCCCCGACGTGGTCATGTACGGCGTCCCTTCGGCAGGCCGAGCAGACGCTCGGCGACGATGTCGCGCTGGATCTCGTTGGCGCCCGCGTAGATCGGCCCGGCGAGGGAGAAGACGTACCGCTCGGCCCAGTCCGTGTCGCCCCGCTCGCCTTCCTCGCCCAGCAGATCCAGCGCCGTCTCGTGCAGCGCGATGTCGTACTCGGACCAGAACACCTTGTTCAGGCTCGACTCCGGGCCGAGCCGCTCGCCCGCCAGGAAGCGGGAGGCGGCCGCCCAGGTGAACAGCTGGTACGCGCGGGCGCCGATCAGCGCGTCGGCGACCCTGTCCGCCGCGGCGGGCGGACGGCCCCGGTCCTGCCACAAGGCGTGCAGCCGCTCGGCCGAGGCGAGGAAACGGCCGGGGGAGCGCAGGGTGAGTCCGCGCTCGTTGGCCGCCGTCGACATCGCGATGCGCCAGCCCTCGCCCGGCCGGCCGATCACGTCCTCGTCGGGCACGAACACCTCGTCCAGGAACAGCTCCGCGAAGGCCGGTTTCCCGTCCAGCCGGCCGACGGGGCGGACGGTGACGCCGGGAACCCGCAGGTCGAACATGAAGTAGCCGAGGCCCCGGTGCGGCGCGCCCGCGTCGGGATCGGTGCGGAACAGGCCGAACGCGCGGTCGGCGAAGGCCGCGCGCGAGGACCACGCCTTCTGGCCGCTCAGCCGCCACCCGCCGTCCGCGCGGACCGCCCTCGCACGCAGCGCCGCCAGGTCCGAACCGGCCTCCGGCTCCGACCAGGCCTGCGCCCAGACGACCTCGCCGGCGGCCATCGCGGGCAGCACCCGGGAGCGCTGCTCCTCGGTGCCGTGGTCGAACAGAGTGGGGGCGAGCAGGCTCACGCCGTTCTGGTTGACCCGGCCCGGGGCGCCCGCCGCGTAGTACTCCTCCTCGAACAGCAGCCAGCGCGTCAGCCCGCAGTCCCGACCGCCGTAACGCGTCGGCCAGTTCACCGCCGACCAGCCGGCCGCCGCCAGCTCCGCCTCCCACGCGCGGTGCGCGGCGAAGCCCTCGGCTGTCTCCAGGGAGGGCAGCGGCTCCGCCGGCACGTGCGCGTGCAGCCAGGCCCGCACCTCGGCGCGGAACACCTCGTCGGCGGGGGAGTGTGCGAGATCCACGGCCACCCTCTTTCCCGGACGTTCTTCCCTAACAAGTGTTTGGTAGGTTAGCGTGCTGTCATGACGAACGTCGAGGGTCCGCCGTACGTTCCCGGGCACGCGCTGCTCGACGGGCGCAGCGCGGTCATCACCGCGGCGGCCGGCGCGGGCATCGGCGGAGCCACCGCGCGCCGCTTCCTCGAAGAGGGCGCGCGCGTCCTCATCAGCGACGCCCACCCCCGCCGGCTCAAGGCCCACGAGGCCGCGCTCGCCGAGGAGTTCGGCCCCGAGAAAGTGGCGGCACTGCCCTGCGACGTCACCGACGAGCACCAGGTGCGCGCACTGTTCGACGCCGCCGTCGCCGCGCACGGGCGGCTCGACGTCGTCGTCAACAACGCCGGACTGGGCGGCGCCTCGCCGCTCGCCGACATGAGCGACGACCAGTGGACACGCGTCCTGGACGTCACGCTGAACGGCACCTTCCGGTGCACCCGGGCCGCCCTGCGGCTGATGCGGACGAACGGCGGCGGAGTCATCGTCAACAACGCCTCCGTCGTCGGCTGGCGCGCCCAGGCCGGACAGGCCCACTACGCCGCCGCGAAGGCGGGCGTGATGGCCCTGACCCGCTGCGCGGCCGTCGAGGCCGCCGCCTACGGGGTACGGGTCAACGCCGTCTCGCCCAGCCTCGCCATGCACCCGCACCTGGTGAAGGTCACCACGCCCGAACTGCTGGCGGAGCTCACCGAACGCGAGGCCTTCGGGCGGTACGCGCAGCCCTGGGAGGTGGCCAACGTGATCGTCTTCCTGGCGTCGGACTACTCCTCGTACATGACGGGCGAGGTCGTCGCCGTCAGCAGCCAGCACGCCTGACGACCGGAGCAGCCCACAATGGACCCGTGCCGACCAAGAAGAAGCCCCAGGTGACCGCCGCGCCCGCGCGCCGCGGCGAACTGCTCGACACGGCCGCCGAGGTCTTCGCCGAGCAGGGTTACAACGCCACCACCGTGCGCAAGATCGCCGACCACGCGGGCATGCTCGCGGGCAGCCTCTACTACCACTTCGACTCCAAGGAGTCGATGCTCGAAGAGATCCTGCGCACCTTCCTCGACGAGCTGTGGGACGGCTACGACACCGTCCTGGCCGCCGGCGAGGGCCCCCGCGAGACCCTCGAAGCGCTGGTCACCGAGTCGTTCCGGGAGATCGACCGGCACCGCTCCGCCGTCGCGATCTACCAGAAGGAGAGCCGACAGCTCGTCGCCCAGGAACGGTTCGCGTTCCTCGCCGAGTCGCAGCGCCGGTTCGAGAAGGCGTGGCTGTCCACGCTGGAACGCGGCGTGGCGCAAGGAGCCTTCCGCGCCGACCTCGACGTCCGGCTCACCTACCGCTTCGTCCGCGACACCGTCTGGGTCGCCGCCTCCTGGTACCGGCCCGGCGGACAGCACAGCCCGGAGGAGATCGCCCGCCAGTACCTGTCGATGGTGCTGGACGGGATCGCCGTACGCCGGCCGCAGGTGAATACCCGCACATGAACACCCGCACGTGAACAGTCCGAGCAAGTGCCCCTTTCCCTGAGGGAGTCGCCATGGCCGAGGCCTACATCGTCGAAGCGGTCCGTACGCCCGTGGGGCGGCGCGCGGGAGGTCTGTCCGGGGTGCACCCGGCCGATCTCGGGGCGCACGTGCTCAAGGAACTCGTCACGCGCGCGGGCGTCGACCCGGCGGCCGTCGAGGACGTCGTCTTCGGCTGCCTGGACACCGTCGGGCCGCAGGCCGGGGACATCGCGCGGACCTGCTGGCTGGCCGCGGGACTGCCCGAGGAAGTGCCCGGCGTGACCGTGGACCGCCAGTGCGGCTCCTCACAGCAGGCCGTGCACTTCGCCGCGCAGGGCGTGCTGTCGGGCACGCAGGACCTGGTCGTCGCGGGCGGCGTACAGAACATGTCACAGATCCCCATCGCGTTCGCCACCCGGCAGGCCGCCGAGCCGCTCGGCTTCACCCAGGGCCCCTTCGCGGGCAGCGAGGGCTGGCGCGCCCGCTACGGCGACCGGCCCGTCAACCAGTTCGCCGGCGCGGAGATGATCGCCGCCAAGTGGGGCATCACCCGCCACGACCAGGAGGAGTTCGCACTGCGCTCGCACCGGCGGGCCGTCCGCGCCCTCGACGAGGGCCGCTTCACGCGCGAGACCGTCGCCCTCGGGGCGGTCACCGCCGACGAGGGGCCGCGCCGGGACACCTCCCTGGAGAAGATGGCCGCGCTCAAGCCCGTCATCGACGGCGGCACCGTCACCGCGGCCTGCTCCTCCCAGGTCTCCGACGGGGCGGCCGCCCTGCTGCTCGCCTCCGAGGACGCCGTCCGCGCGCACGGGCTGCGGCCCCGGGCCCGGGTGCACCACCTCTCCGTCCGCGGTGAGGACCCCGTCCGCATGCTCACCGCACCGATCCCGGCCACCGCGCACGCCCTGAAGAAGACCGGCCTCACGATCGACGACATCGACCTCGTCGAGATCAACGAGGCCTTCGCGCCCGTCGTCCTGGCCTGGCTGAAGGAGACCGGCGCGGATCCGGACCGGGTCAACGTCAACGGCGGCGCGATCGCCCTGGGCCACCCCCTCGGCGCGACCGGCGCGAAGCTGATGACGACCCTCCTGCACGAACTGGAACGCACCGGCGGCCGCTACGGCCTGCAGACCATGTGCGAGGGCGGCGGCCAGGCCAACGTGACGATCATCGAACGGCTCTGAAGCCCTCCAGGGACGCCAGCACCCCTTCCGCCTCCTCCATCAGACGCCCCACCAGCTCCGCGCACGACGGCAGGTCGTCGATCACCCCGGCGACCTGCCCGGAGGCCATCACCCCCGCATCCGTGCGCCCCTCCACCATCGCGGACCGCAGCAGCATCGGCGTGTTCGCGGCGAGCAGCACCTGGCTCCAGGAGAGGTCCTTGCCGTGGCGCAGCGCCAGCCCGTCACGGGCCATCTGCCGCCACGTCAGACCCGACAGCCTGCGGAAGGCGGCCGCGTGCCGCACCGCCCGCAGCAGCGCCCTGGCCCGCCCCGCGTCCTCCAGGGCGCCCACCAGCTCCGAGCGCAGCATGCGGTGCGGAAGACCGTCCACCGCCCGGGTGACGGTGACGTCGCGCACCGTCGCCGCCAGATACCGGGCCTTCACCGCGTCCGGGACCGGCGAGTCCGAGGTGAGCAGGAACCGCGTGCCCATGGCCACGCCCGCCGCCCCGTACGCCAGCGCGGCCACCAGCCCCCGTCCGTCGAAGAACCCGCCCGCCGCCACCACGGGGACGTCCACGGCATCCACGACCTGCGGCAACAGCACCGTCGTGGCCACTTCGCCGGTGTGACCGCCGCCCTCGCCGCCCTGCACGATCACCGCGTCGGCGCCCCACGCGGCGACCTTCTCGGCGTGCCGGCGGGCCCCCACGGACGGGATCACGACCACGCCGGCCGCCTTGAGCTCGGCGATCAGCTCGCGCGACGGCGCGAGCGCGAAGGACGCCACCCGCACCCCCTCGTCGACGACGATCCGCACGCGGTCGCCGGCGTCCGCCGCGTCGGCCCGCAGATTCACGCCGAACGGCGCGTCCGTACGAGCCCTCACCTCCCGCACCGCCGCCCGCAGCTGGTCCAGGGTCATCGTGGCGGAGGCCAGCACGCCCAGCGCCCCCGCGTTCGCCGCCGCCGACACCAGACGCGGACCCGCCACCCACCCCATCCCCGTCTGCACGATCGGATGGCGCACCCCGACCAGCCGGGTCAGTGCCGTCTCCATCAGCCGGCGACCTCCCGCGCGCGGGCTGCGTCCGGGTCGATCACCTCGCGGATCAACCGCAGTTCCGCAGCGGTCGGCTCCCGCGTGCACGGCACCTCGGGCGGGACCACGAGCTCGAAGGCGGTCGCCTCGCGAACCTGCTCGACGCTCACCCCCGGATGCAGCGACGCCAGCCGCATCGATCGGTCGGGGGTCGCGAAGTCGAAGACGCCGAGATCGGAGACGACCCGCGGGATGCGGTGGTGGCGCGCGCCGCCCGCACGGTCGTAGCCCACCCCGCACACCATGTCGACCTTCTCGACGAACACCCGCCGCGAATGCCTGGGCACCCAGTAACTGGTCGGATTGTTCAGGGTGTTGACCGGAGCGCCCCGCACGCCGAGCAGCTGGCGGACCGGCTTCGCCCAGTCGCCGATGCAGGAGATGTTCTGGTTGCCGTACCGGTCGATCTGGCTCGCGCCCATCATCACGTGCCGCCGCCCCCCGGTGACCAGCTCCAGGTGCGCGCGGTAGGGCAGCCAGCCCTCCACCGTGCCGTCGTCGTCGACGAGCAGCGCCTCGCCGTCGGTCAGCAGCAGCTCCGGCGAGAACGTGCGCCGGGCCAGCCGCGCGCCGACCGAGGGGATCACACCCATCGGGCTCGCCAGGATCTCACCCGCCCCCCGCCACGCCTCCGCGCAGGCCACGACGCAGTACTCCGCCCGTGTCACCGCGCTCATGTCGCCTCCCCGGCCGCCGCCCGGTACGCCTGTTCGTCCCCGGCGAGGAACCGCGCCGCGAACTCCGGCCAGGGCGTGGTGGCATAGAGCTTCTGGAACGCCTCGTCCCGGCCGTAGTCGGGGGCGCAGGACGTGAAGTGCGCGCCCTGGGGCGCCTCCACGACGCCCGTCACCGTGTGCCGCTTGATCAGCAGCGACTGCGGCGGCCCCTCCTTCGTCAACTCGGCCGTGTCGACGATCCGTTCGCAGCTGACGTACGCCGCGTCCGCGGCCTCGCAGAAGAGGTCGTCGAAGTACGGGTCCGGGCCCAGACACTGTCCGTTGCCCCGCCGGTCGGCCCGGTTGACGTGCACCAGGGCCGCGTCCAGCCGCAGGGCCGGCATGGCCACGAACGTCTCCCCGTCCTCGTACGGCGACGTCACCGTCCGCAGCCCGGGGTTGACCCGCATCACGTCCGAGCCGAGACCCGACCGCACCGGCAGGAACGGCAGCCGGTGCGCGGCCGCGCGCAGCCCCCACAGGAACATCGCCTCGTCGACCTCCGTCAGCTCGAAGGCCCCCCGCTCACGGGCCGCCCGGTAGTGGGGTTCCAGGGGGATCGAGTCGAGGGTGGCGAACGCGGCGACCAGTCTGCGGATGCGCCCCGCCGCCGCGAGCATGCCGACGTCCGGACCGCCGTACGAGACCACCGTGAGGTCGGTGACGGGCGAGCGCAGCAGCGCCCGCACCAGGGCCATCGGCTTGCGCCGCGAACCCCAGCCGCCGATGCCGACGGTCATGCCGCTCTCCAGACGGGAGACGGCCTCGTCGGCGCTCATCGTCTTGTCACTCACCCGAAACCCTTTCGTCGGCTGCCGAGCCGAAGGTCCCGCGAACCCGGTCGGCGACCCCGCCGACGCTCGCCTCGTAGGTGAAGCCCTGCTCGAAGCGGTAGCTGCGGCGCACGTCGACGGGGTCGATGCCGTTGAGAGCCGCCTTCGCCAGCCGCAGCAGCCCGCCGTCCTTCGCGGCGATCTCCCTCGCCAACTCCAGCGCGGCCCGCTCCAGTTCGTCCGGGCCGGTCACCCGCCACACCGAGCCCAGCGCGTGCAGCTCGGCCGCCGAGACCGTGCGCGCGGTGTAGTACAGGGCCCGCAGCAGATGCTGGGGCACCAGCCGGGCCAGATGCGTGGCCGCGCCCAGCGCGCCCCGGTCCAGCTCGGGCAGCCCGAACACGGCGTCCTCGCTCGCCACGATCACGTCCGCGTTGCCCACCAGACCGATCCCGCCGCCCAGACAGAAGCCCCGCACCGCCGCCACCACGGGGACCTCGCACTCGTACACCGCCGCGAAGGCCTCGAAGCAGCCGCGGTTGGCGCCGACGAGCGCCTCCCCGCCCCGCGCCTGGATCTCCTTGATGTCCACGCCCGCGTTGAACCCGCGCCCCTCGGCCGCGAGCACCACGCACCGCGTCGCAGGATCGCGGCCGGCCGCGCGCACCGCCTCCGCCAGGGCGAACCAGCCGGCCACCGGCAGCGCGTTCACCGGCGGGAAGTCGACGACGACCAGCGAAATCCCCTTTTCCGGGGACGAGGTGGAGACACCCATGGAAGCATCAGCTACCTTTCCACCAAACGTTTGTTAGGTGGAAGGTAGCAGCGAATGGAGCTGAACGGGAAGGTCGCCGTCGTCACCGGAGGCACCCGCGGCGTGGGCGCCGGCATCGCGCGCTCCCTCGCCCGCGCCGGCGCCGACGTCGTCGTCTGCGCCCGCCGCCCGCCGCACACCCCCCTCGAACAGGCCCGGTTCATCCCGCTCGACGTATGCGACGCCGACGCCGTCCACGCCTTCTTCGCCGAACTGCCCCGACTGGACGTCCTCGTCAACAACGCCGGCGGCGCCCCCTACCGCCCCCTCGCCCACGCCGACGCCCGACGGCACGCGCGCGTGATCGAACTCAACCTCCTCGCCCCCCTGACCGTGTCCCTCGCCGCCCACGACCACCTCGCCCGCAGCCAGGGCTCCGTCCTGATGATCGGCAGCGTCAGCGGGACCCGCCCCTCACCCGGGACCGCCGCATACGGCGCGGCCAAAGCCGGCCTGGAGAGCCTCGCCCGCTCCATGGCCGTGGAATGGGCCCCCCGGGTACGCGTGAACACCCTGGTCGTCGGCATGGTCCGCACCGAACGGAGCCACCTCCACTACGGCGGCGACGACGGCCTGCGCGCCGTCGCCCGCACCGTCCCGCTCGGCCGGCTCGCCGACCCCCGCGACGTCGGCGCCGCGGCCGTCTTCCTCGCCTCCGACGCGGCCCGCTACATCAGCGGGGCGAGCCTGCTCCTCCACGGAGGCGGCGAACGGCCCGCCTTCCTCGACGCCGCAACGGCCAACAAGGAGACCTGAGATGAGCGCACTCTGCGACGGACGGGTCGTCGTCGTCACCGGCGCCGGACGCGGCCTCGGACGCGCCCACGCCCTCGCCTTCGCCGCCCAGGGAGCCCGTGTCGTCGTCAACGACCTCGGAGTCGCCCTGGACGGCGCCCCCTGCACCCCACGACCCGACGGCGCAGCCCACCCCGACAGCCCGGCCGCGGCCGTCGCCGCCGAGATCCGCGCCGCCGGCGGCGAGGCCATCGCCCACGGCGGGGACATCGCCACCACCGACGGCGCCGCCTCCCTCGTCACGACCGCCCTGGAGGCCTACGGCCGCCTCGACACCCTCGTCAACAACGCCGGGTTCCTGCGCGACCGCATGCTCGTCAACCTCGACGAGGACGACTGGGACGCCGTCCTGCGCGTCCACCTCAAAGGCCACTTCCTCACCCTGAAGCACGCCGCCGCACACTGGCGCGCCGAGACCAAGGCCGGCCGCACACCCGCCGCCCGCGTCGTCAACACCTCCAGCGGCGCCGGACTCCTCGGCTCCGTCGGACAGGGCAACTACAGCGCGGCCAAGGCCGGCATCCTCGCGCTGACCCTCGTCGCCGCCGCCGAACTCGCCCGCTACGGCGTCCAGGTCAACGCGATCGCCCCCGCCGCCCGCACCCGCATGACGCAACACGCCTTCGCCGAGGCCATGGCCGCCCCCGCGACCGGCTTCGACGCCATGGCGCCCGAGAACGTCTCCCCGCTCGTCGTCTGGCTCGGCTCGGCCGCGAGCGAGGGCGTCACCGGACGCGTCTTCGAGACCGAGGGCGGCCGCATCACCGTCATGGACGGCTGGCGCCCGGGCCCCACCGCGGACCGCGGCGCACGCTGGAGCGCCGCCGAGGCGGGGGAGGCCGTACGGAAGCTCCTGACCGGCGCGGCGCCCCCCGGGGCGGTCCACGGCGCCTGAACCGCCCGGAAACGGGCCCGAACGCCCGCCTCACGCCCCCCGTCACCGTGTTGGTGGCTCCGCAATGGGGCCTCCGGCCTTCGGGAACCCTCCCACCCGTGCGGTTGCGGGGCGTTCAGCCGAGGTAGCCCACCCACCCCGGCACCGACGGGTCGTAGCCGGCGATCGACTCGGGAACCAGGGCGGTGAACGCCACCCACTCCTCCTCGGGAGCCCACGCCTCCCCGTCGTCGGCCTGGGCGTAGAACGGACTGGGCGCCCAGGCCAACAGAATGCGATCCTCCGTCACCTCATGGATCCAGCCGAGGAACTCCCTGCCGTCGACCAGGGCGAAGCCCACCTTGTCGGCGCGTTCAAAGCATCCGGAGAAGTAGTCGTGGAGCGACTGGTCTTCGAACATCCGACCAGCGTAGCGGCGTCCCCGCCGACTCCGACAGCGGCGTGAGCGGCGAGCACGACGGCCTACGTGTCGCACTCCAGCACCGTGCGGCACAGCCCGCACCGCGCCCGCACCCGGCCCCGCACCGGCACCCGGATCCGCTGATGGCAGGTGGGACACGGGAACGTCACCCGCAACGGCCCCGCCGGATCCGCGGCGAACGTGTACGGCACGTCCCCCGCGCCCGAACGCCCCGCGGGCCCGCGCCCCTGCGCCGACCCCTGCGCGGACCCGTGCCTGTTCCCCTGCCCGTGGCCCTGCGCCTGACGACGGTCCCGGGCATACCGCCGACGGCCCGTCCAGCCCGCCGCCGTCAGCGGCGGCTGCCGCTCGTCACGACGAGCCTGCTCCGACCCCCGCTCGTACGCCGTGTACGCCTGCGCACTGGTGAACCACACCGACGGGTCCTCACCGAACGCCGCCGACCGCTTCGCCAGCACATACCCGAACTCCTCCGGCGTGAGATACCCCAGCTTCTGCGACGACGCCCCGTCCTCCCGGTACGCGTCCAGCAGCAGCCAGCCCGCCCCCAGATACGTCGTCGCCGTGTCCGTCAGGATCTCGTTGTCCCGCGTCCCCGGGAACGACAGATCCACCCGGTGCAGATACACATGCATGATCTCGTGCGCCAGAGCCGCCCCGATGTCCCGCCGATGCCCGCGGAAACGGTCGTTCAGCTCCACGAAGTACTCCGGCCCCGCCGTCAGCTCCACGCTCGCCGCATGCTCCATCTCACGGAACGCCACGACCAACCGCGCATCCGGCAGCCGGAAATGCCGCACCAGCTCACGCGCCACCCGCTGCGCCCCCAGATGCAGATCATCCGTGTCGCAGAAGGCCACATCGGCCGGCGGCACACTCGTCGCGAACTGCCGGACCGTGTCGTACGACAACCTCCGGTACAACGCCGTGACAGCCGCCCGCACCGTCTCCAGATGCGGAAAACCGTGCTCGACCGGTCCGCCGTCGGCCACGCCACCACCCCCAGGACGCGTGCACCCGATTCCACTGTACGGGCAGCGCGTCCCCCCGCGAAGGCATGCCCTAGGGTGATCGCCCATGACCACCAGCAACACCCCCACCGGCGACACCCCCACCACCGGCGGAGGCGACACTCATCCGCCTCGTCCGC
>NZ_JAHHIU010000088.1 GCF_024539815.1 Streptomyces hayashii | reverse complement strand
CCCCACCCCCACACCCACCGCACCGCCCGCGACCGATCCGCCGGGCTCCGGTGACAGCCCGCCCGCGCTGCACGTCTCGGGGAACAAGCTCGTGGACGCCGACGGCAAAAACCGTCGCCTGCTCGGCGTGAACCGCTCGGGCGGCGAGTTCATGTGCGTACAGGGACGCGGAATCTGGGACGGCCCGGTCGACGACGCGGCCGTCAAGGCGATCGCGGACTGGAAGGTGAACACCGTCCGGATCCCCCTCAACGAGGAGTGCTGGCTGGGCCTGGCGAACATCGATCCCGCGTACGGCGGCGCGCGTTACGTCGACGCCGTCAAGCAACTCGTGGCCCGCGTCGAGGCGCACGGCATGACGCCGATCGTCGAACTGCACTGGACCTACGGCCAGTACACGGGCAACTCGGCCGGCTGCTCCGACGTGCACGCCACCTGCCAGAAGCCGATGCCCGACATGCAGTACGCGCCGTCGTTCTGGACGTCGGTGGCGAACACCTTCAAGAGCGACACGGCCGTCGTGTTCGACCTGTTCAACGAGCCCTACCCGGACCGTGCCACCTCCACGACCGCCCAGGCGTGGCAGTGCTGGCGCGACGGCGGCTCCTGCCCCGGCATCGGATACCAGGTCGCCGGGATGCAGGATCTCGTCGACTCGGTGCGGGCGACGGGCGCCCGGAACGTGATCCTGGCCGGCGGGCTCGCCTACTCCAACGACCTCGGCCAGTGGCTCGCCTACAAGCCCGACGACCCGACCGGCGATCTCGCCGCCGCGTACCACGTCTACAACTTCAACAGCTGCGCAGACGCCGGCTGCTGGAACTCGACGCTCGCCCCCGTGGCCGCCCGTGTGCCGCTCGTGGCCGGGGAGATCGGGGAGAACACCTGCTCGCACGGTTTCGTCGACCAGGTCATGAAGTGGTTCGACGATCACGGCCTGTCCTACCTGGGCTGGACGTGGAACACCTGGGACTGCTCGACAGGGCCGTCCCTGATCTCGGGCTACGACGGTACGCCCACGGCGTACGGCACCGGCCTGCGCGATCATCTGCGCGCACTCCAGGGATAGGCGCCACGAGCCGGCCCCGGGGACAAGGGGCCGCCGGAACGGGATCCGCGTGACACCGGATCCACCCGGCATCCGTCCGCCGGACCTGGGTCCCACGGGCGGGAGCCGCCGACGGATCCGCGGATCGGATGCCGCGCACCGCATACGCACACCGAACAGAAACACCGAAGAAACGGACAAACTCCCGCAACCAAGAAGGAAACCCGCACTCATGAGCCGTAGCAGAACAGCGATACTCGCCGCGCTGGCGCTGGTCGCCGGCGCCTCCGGGACGGCGCTCGCGGTCGTCCCCGGCGATTCGGGCATCGCCGCCATCCCGTGCAGCGTCGACTACAAGGTGCAGAACGACTGGGGCAGCGGCTTCACCGCCGCCGTCACCGTGACCAACAACTCCGCCGCCAAGTCGAGTTGGGCGGTGAAGTGGGCGTACGCCGGCAGTCAGAAGGTCACCAACGCGTGGAACGCCAAGGTCACCCAGTCCGGCGCGGCCGTCACCGCCGCCAACGAGACCTACAACGGGACGCTGGCGACCGGCGGTTCGGTCAGCTTCGGGTTCCAGGGCACCTACAGCGGCACCAACGCGATCCCCGCCACGTTCACCCTCGACGGCGTGACCTGCAACGTCGACGGCGGGACCGGCGGTCCCACCGACCCCGGCCCGACCGACCCCGGCCCGACCGGTCCGGGCACTCCGGGCACCAAGGTCGACAACCCCTACGCCGGCGCCAAGGTGTACGTGAACCCGGAATGGTCGGCGCACGCCGCCGCCGAGCCGGGCGGCAGCCGCGTCTCCAACCAGCCCACCGGTGTCTGGCTCGACCGCATCGCCGCCATCAACGGCGCGAACGGCAACATGGGTCTGCGCGCCCACCTGGACGCGGCCCTCGCCCAGAAGGGCAGCGGCGAGGAAGTCGTGCAGCTGGTCGTCTACGACCTTCCCGGACGGGACTGCTCGGCCCTCGCCTCCAACGGTGAGCTCGGCCCGACGGAGATCGACAAGTACAAGACGCAGTTCATCGACCCCATCGCGGCCATCCTCGCGGACAGCAAGTACGCGGGCCTGCGGATCGTCACCACCGTGGAGATCGACTCGCTGCCGAACCTCGTCACCAACACCGGCGGCAAGGCCACCGCCACCCCGGCCTGCGACACCATGAAGGCCAACGGCAACTACGTGAAGGGCGTCGGTTACGCGCTGAAGAAGCTCGGCGCGATCCCCAACGTCTACAACTACATCGACGCCGGCCACCACGGCTGGCTCGGCTGGGACGACAACTTCGTGCCGTCCGCCCAGATCATGTACCAGGCCGCCACCGCCGAGGGCGCGACCGTCGACGACGTGCAGGGCTTCATCACCAACACGGCGAACTACAGCGCCCTGAAGGAGAACAACTTCACCATCAACGACTCGGTGGCCGGCAAGTCGGTCCGTGAGTCCAAGTGGGTGGACTGGAACCGCTACGTCGACGAGCTGTCGTACGCCCAGGCCTTCCGCAACCAGCTGGTGACCACCGGCTTCAGGTCCGACATCGGCATGCTGATCGACACCTCCCGCAACGGCTGGGGCGGCGCCGCCCGACCCACCGGTCCGGGCGCCACGACCAGCGTGGACACCTATGTCAACGGCGGCCGTTACGACCGCCGGATCCACGTCGGCAACTGGTGCAACCAGTCCGGCGCGGGCCTCGGCGAGCGTCCCAAGGCGGCGCCTGCCGCCGGGATCGACGCCTACGTGTGGATGAAGCCGCCGGGTGAGTCGGACGGCGCCAGCTCGGTCATCCCCAACGACGAGGGCAAGGGCTTCGACCGGATGTGCGACCCGACGTACACCGGCAACCCGCGCAACGGCAACAGCATGTCCGGCGCCCTGCCGAACGCCCCGCTGTCCGGGAAGTGGTTCTCCGCCCAGTTCCAGCAGCTGATGCAGAACGCCTACCCGCCGCTGTAGGCCGACCGCGCCGGTCCGCGACCGCGGTGCGGCGGCGACGGTCCACGTCAGGGACCGTGACCGCCAGGACCGCGGCCGCGGTACGGCCGAAGTGATCCGCCGGGGCGCTCAGTCCTCCCGGGCCAGCCCCCGGCGGATCGCGAACTCCACCGCGCAGTAGTCCCCGTCCGGCCGCTCCAGTTCGAAGGGAGCGGCCGGATGCAGCGGTGGCTGGGCGAGGAAGCGGGGGCGCTCGCCGTGGTGCGGCTGCGCCGCGTGCACGAGGAACGGGTGGCAGAGGTAGACGTCCCCGGGACGGCCGGTGGCGTAGGCGACGGGACGGTGCGCCGTGGCCCGGTCGAGACGCGGCGCGATCTCGAAAACCGAGACGCCCTGCTCGCCGTACGGTTCGAGCAGCGGGGGCACGTCCAGGTGTGAACCGACCCGGACCCGGGTCGGGGCGTCGGCCTCGCCGACCTCGCTGAACAGGAACAGCATCAGCAGCGCGCGATCCCTGGAGCGGACGTCGGCCCAGGGCCAGGTCGCGCCGTCCGGGTAGTAGCTGCCCTCGATGTGCCAGCCCGCGTCGTCGGGCTCGGACTCGTGCGGGAAGCGCAGCGGGAACGTGCCCAGCGAGTAGCGCGGCGCCCAGCGGCCCTCGCCCACCAGCAGATCGAACGCCTCGTGCAGGGCCGCGGCGTTGGCCGCTGCGGCGAACGGGCCCTGCGCCATGTCGCCGATCCGGACCACCGGCTCCTTCCAGGTGCCGGGGTCGTCCGCGTCGTACCCCGTCTCCCGCCACAGCAGCCGCGCGCAGTCCTCGGCGACGCGCGGCGGGACGGCCCCTTCGAGCCGCACGAACCCGTCCTCCAGGAACCGCTCGACCTGTGCATCGTCCATCGGGTCATCCTCGGCGAACCGCCTTGCCGTCCGCATCCGGTTTTTTGCCGCCTCGGCAACAGGAGTGGCCCCGCTCCGGTGCGTCGGCGCACCCTGACGGCACACCGGACGAGAGGCTGACCACCATGGCGCACCCCCCGCACGCATCCCACGGCGACCGGCACACCCCCGACGCCGGCCACGCACAGAGTCACTCCCACTCCCACACCGACACCCAGCCCCACACCCACGGTCATGGTCACGGTCACGGTCACGACACCGACATCGACTGGGCCGAGATGGCCCCGCACCTCGAAGCGCAGGCCGAGTTGTTCATGCCCCTGTACGAGCGGGCCTTGTCCTGGCTGGGGAAGGAGGTGACCGAGCCGGGGCTGATCGTGGACGCGGGCAGCGGCCCGGGCGTCGTCTCCACGCTGTTCGCCGAGACGTTCCCCGGCGCGCGGGTGATGGCCGTCGACGCCTCCGCGCCGCTTCTGGACCGGGCACGGCAGCGGGCGGAGCGGCTCGGCCAAGGCGACCGCTTCGGCACGCTCGCGGGTGAACTACCCGGAGTGCTCCAGGAGTTGGACTACCCCGCCGACCTGCTGTGGGCCGGTCGCAGTCTGCATCACCTCGGTGACCAGCGCGCCGCCCTGACCGCCTTCGCGGAGCGGCTCGCTCCCGGCGGGACGTTGGCGATCATGGAGGGCGGTCTGCCGTCCCGGTTCCTGCCGCGCGACCTCGGCTTCGGACGGCCCGGGCTGGAGGCACGGCTCGACGCGCTCCAGGAGGAGTGGTTCGCGCAGATGCGGGCCGACCTGCCGGGTTCCGTGGACGAGGCCGAGGACTGGGCGGCGCTGCTCGGCGCGGCCGGCCTGAAGCACGCCCGCAGCCGCAGCTTCCTGCTCGATCTGCCCGCCCCCGCCTCCGAGCGGGCCCGCTCCTACATCACCGCCACCCTGTCCCGGCTGCGAGACGGCTTCGGCGACTCCCTCGACCCCGACGACCGCGCCACGCTGGACCGGCTGCTCGACCCGGGCGACGAGGCGAGCGTGCATCGGAGGGCGGATGTCTTCGTGCTCGCGGCGCACACGGTGCACACCGCGGTGAAGCCGGTACAGGACCGCGGTCCCGGCATCGGCCCGTGATCAAGTCCGGCCGATCGGGATGGACTTGGAGAGTGCTCCAAGCGATGGACCCGGAGCCGACCGCCACGCGCGCGAGGGCGGCGACACTGCGCAGCGCACCTCGCACGACGCCTCGCATCTCGCGCACGTTCAGCCGTGCGGCGGCGCACCGCGGACCGTACGGGCATCACGAGTACGGCCGATCGACCGGCCCGACCGACGGGCCGGTGCGACGCGTCGAGGGCGCCCCCGGGCCGGTGGCGCCCTCGACGCGCATGGGGGAGGCCACCCCCGTCAGTGCTCAGGCGACGTCGAACGTCCCCGGGTCGGGGCCGATGCGCCGGTCCTCGTTCAGGGCGCTGATGGCCGCCAGGTCCTCGTCGTCCAGGCTGAAGTCGAACACGTCGATGTTCTCCGCGATCCGCGACGGCGTCACGGACTTGGGGATGACGACGTTGCCGAGCTGGAGGTGCCAGCGCAGCACGACCTGGGCCGCGGTGCGCTCGTGCTTGCGGGCGATCGCCACGATCGCCGGGACCTCCAGGAGGCCCTTGCCCTGACCCAGCGGGGACCAGGCCTCGGTGGCGATGCCGCGCGCCGCGTGGAACTCGCGGGACGCCTGCTGCTGCAGATGCGGGTGCAGCTCGATCTGGTTGACCGCCGGGACGACCGAGGTCTCGCCGATCAGCCGCTCCAGGTGCTCCGGCAGGAAGTTGGACACGCCGATCGCCCGCGCACGGCCGTCCGCGAGGAGCTTCTCGAACGCCTTGTACGTGTCGACGTAACGGTCACGGGCCGGGAGCGGCCAGTGGATGAGGTAGAGGTCCACGTAGTCCAGGCCCAGCTTGGCCAGGGAGGCGTCGAACGCGCGGAGCGTCGAGTCGTACCCCTGGTTGCCGTTCCAGAGCTTGGTGGTGACGAAGATGTCCTGTCGGGGCACGCCGGAGGAGGCGAGGGCCTTGCCGGTGCCCTCCTCGTTGCCGTAGATCGCCGCTGTGTCGATGCTGCGGTACCCGGCCTCCAGCGCGGTGGAGACCGCCTGCTCCGCCTCGTCGTCCGGCACCTGCCAGACACCGAAGCCCAGCTGGGGCATCTCCACGCCGTTGTTGAGGGTGATCTGGGGGACCTTGCTGCTCACGAGCTCTTGATCCTTCGGTTGTCCGTCAAAGTCGTACTCCCATCGTCAACGATCACGGCGGGCGCCGCATTCCTGCCCCCGCTGACCGGTTTCCCGGGGAGCCTGTCGCAGACCCGTCTCATGCCCGTCGGTAACCCGTTTCTCCTCCCACGGCGAGATCATGTGCGATACAGGGCGTCGACTTCCTTTGCGTAAGCGTTTTCGATCGCCTTGCGCTTCAACTTCAGCGACGGGGTGAGCAGTCCGTGCTCCTCCGTGAAGGGCTGGGCGAGGATGCGGAAGGTGCGGATCGACTCGGCCTGCGACACCAGCGTGTTCGCCGCCACGACGGCCCGGCGCACCTCGGCCTCCAGGTCGGGGTCGCGCACCAGCTCGACGGGCGTCAGCCGCGGTTTGGCGCGCATCTGCAGCCAGTGCTCGACGGCCTCCTGGTCGAGGGTGACCAGCGCGGCCACGAACGGCCGGTCGTTGCCGACGACGATGCACTGGTTGACCAGCGGATGGTCGCGCACCCGCTCCTCCAGCAGCCCGGGCGAGACGCTCTTGCCGCCGGACGTGACGAGGATCTCCTTCTTGCGGCCGGTGATGGTGAGGTAACCGTCCTCGTCGAGGGAGCCCAGGTCGCCGGTGGCCAGCCAGCCGTCGTGCAGGGTCTCGTCGGTGGCCTTGGGATTGTTGAGGTAACCCTGGAAAACGTTCTCACCGCGCAGCCAGATCTCGCCGTCGTCCGCGATGTGCACGGTCATGCCGGGGATGGCCTGGCCGACGGTGCCGTAGCGGGTGCGCCCCGGCGGGTTGGCCGTCGCCGCCGCCGTCGTCTCGGTGAGCCCGTAGCCCTCGTAGATCAGCACGCCCGCGCCGGCGAAGAACAGACCGAGTCTGCGGTCCATGGCCGAGCCGCCCGACATCGCGTGCCGCACGCGCCCGCCCATCGCCGCGCGCACCTTGGAGTAGACGAGCTTGTCGAACAGCTGGTGCTGCATGCGCAGACCCGCCGACGGGCCGGGGCCGGTGCCCCACGCCTTCGCCTCCAGCGCCTCGGCGTAGTTCACCGCCACCTCGACGGCCTTCTCGAACGGCCCGGCCCTGCCCTCGCGCTCCGCCTTGCGGCGGGCCGCGTTGAAGACCTTCTCGAAGATGTACGGCACGGCCAGGAAGAACGTCGGCCGGAAGGCGGCCAGGTCCGGCAGGAGCGCGGCCGCGTGCAGCTGGGGCTGGTGGCCGAAGCGGACCTTGCCGCGGATCGCGGCGATCTGCACCATCCGGCCGAAGACGTGGGCGAGCGGCAGGAACAGCAGGGTCGCCGCCTCGTCGCCCTTCTTGGAGTGGAACACCGGCTCCCACCGCTCGATGACGGTGTCCGCCTCGAACATGAAGTTGCCGTGCGAGATGACACAGCCCTTGGGACGGCCCGTGGTGCCCGAGGTGTAGATGATCGTCGCGATGGAATCGGGGGTGACCGCTTCCCGGTGCCGGTGCACCACGTCGTCCTCGATGCCGGCGCCCGTGTCGTAGAGCTCCTGCACACAGCCCGAGTCCAGCTGCCACAGCTGCCGCAGCCGGGGAAGGCGGTCGATGACGGTGGCGATCGTCATCGCGTGGTCCTCGTGCTCGACGACCGCGGCCGTGCACTCGGCGTCGTAGAGCATCCAGAAGCACTGCTCGGCGGACGAGGTCGGGTAGACCGGCACCACCTGCGCGCCGATGGTCCACAGGGCGAAGTCGAACAGGGTCCACTCGTAGCGGGTCCGGGACATGATGGCGACGCGGTCGCCGAACCGGATGCCCTGGGACAGCAGGCCCTTGGCCAGGGCGAGGACCTCGTCGCGGAACTCACCGGCGGTGACGTCGCGCCATACGCCCTGCTCGTCCTTGCGGCCGAGGGCGATGTACTGCGGGTCCTCCTGGGCGTGCCGGAAGACGACGTCGGCCAGACCGCCCACCGGCGGCGCCAACGCCAACGGAGGGTTGGTGAACTCGCGCAAACGCACCCCGCTTCTCATGGCCCCACAGCGCCGTGAAAGCTACCCCACCCGGCGACGGGGCGGGAGAGGGGCGGAAAGCGAGCGATGCCCTCGTCTGCGCTGGTCGGTCGAGGAAAATGGGCGCACATGGGGAAGGGTCGGACACAAAGCTGACGGTTGAGTAAGTTTCGGTACCGTAATCTCCACCGAATCTGCCCGTACCGCTTACGCCGTCCGACGGCCTCCGGGGCCGGGAGCGCCCCGCGCCGCCCGACCCCGCGCCCCGCGTCGCCGGACCCGCTGCTCCGCGCCGGGAGCGCTCCCTCACCGACCCCGTGCCCCGCGTCGGGGGCGCTGCCCCGCCGACCCCGTGCCGCGCGGGGGGTGCTCCCCCGCCGGGTCCGTGTCCCGCGTCAGGAGTGCCTTCCCGGCCGAGTCCCTACCCCGCGCCTGGAGTGCCTCCCCGTCGACCTCGTGCCCCGCACCGGGAGCGCTCCCCAGCCGACCCCGCGCCCCGCGTCGGGTGCCGAGTCCCTGCCGCGCCTCAGGGGCGGGGGGCCGCCCGCTCTTCCGACGGCGCCGGAGCCGCCGGTCCCGTCGCCTGCGGGACGATCGCGCGCGGCGCCCGCACCAGCAGGAGGACGAGCGCGGCGGCGACCACACCGGTGCAGCCCGCCGCCACGAGCGCCGCGTCCAGCCCGGAGGCGAACGCGGACCGCAGGGCATGCTCGGAGAACGCCCCGCGCAGCGCCTCGGCGCCGCCGCCCGCCAGCGTGTGCGCAGCCTCGTGCGGCAGGGGGCCGGCCATCCGGGACGTCGCCACGGCGCCGAAGACCGCCACCCCGAGTGCGTACCCGAGCTGCCGGACGGTGTTCACCGCCCCACCCGCCATCCCGGCCCGTGCCGGCTCGACCGCGGCCAGCGCCGCGCCGGCCACAGTAGGCGTGACGAAACCGGTTCCTATGCCCACCAGCACGAACCCGGGCGCCAGCGCCGTCCAGTCCGAGCCCGCCCCGAGCACGGCCTGACAGAAACAGCCCGCGCCGATCAGCAGCAGCCCGCCGCCCACGGTCAGCCGGGCGGAAACACCGTGCAACCGCTTGCCGACCACGACGGCAGTGATCACGGCAGCCACCGTCATCGGCAACAGCGTGAGCCCGCCGCGGACCGGGCTCATCCCCAGCACCGTCTGCATCCAGATCGAGAGGTACGGCGTCACCCCGAAGGCCACCCCGTTGAAGGCCAGCGCACCGGTCATCACCCCCACGAACGAGGGCCGCCGCAGCAGCGCCAGGTCGAGCAGCGGATGCGCCGCCCGCCGCTCCACCAGCACGAAGCACGCCAGCGCCAGTGCGGCGAGACCGAACGGGACCAGCGTCGCCGGCGCCGTCCAGCCGTCCTCACCGGCCCGCACCACGGCGTACGTGGTGCCGCCCGCGAAGGCGGCGAAGGCCGCCGTGCCCGCCCAGTCGACGCGCATCCCGCGCGGCCCCCTCGACTCGGGCACCGCCTTCAGCGTCAGCCACACCGCGACCACGCTCACCGGCAGGTTCACATAGAAGATCCACCGCCAGCCGGGGCCTTCGGCCAGCAGTCCGCCCAGCACCGGCCCGACCGCCGCGGCCGCGCCGCTCACCGCGCCCCACACCCCGAGCGCCGCCGACCGCTGCCGGCCCTGGTAGACCGACCCGAGCAGCGGGAGCGTGGTGGAGAGCATCGCGGCCGCACCCACGCCCTGCACCGCCCGCGCCGCGACGAGAGCGTCCGGACCGCTCGCCAGTCCGCACAGCAACGACGCCGTCGCGAACAGCACCACCCCGGCCACGTGCACGCGGCGCCGGCCCAGCACGTCCGCGGCGGCCCCCGCACCCAGCAGCAGCGCGGCGAGGGCCAGCGCGTATCCGTCCACCACCCATTGCAGATCGCTCAGCGAGGCGTGCAGCGCTCGCGCCATGTCCGGGAGCGCCACCACCACGATCGTCACGTCCAGCAACAACATGAACGTGCTCAGGCACACGGCCGTCAGCGGCCTCCATGTGCGCATGTCCCACTCCTCGCGTTCCAGTGAATCGCCGTCCGATGGAGTTCCATCGCTCCGTACGATGAGAGAAACGCGCATGATCGCCATGGAAACCTGCCGTCTTGCGAAGGAATCCGACAGAGAAGAGGCGCAGCCGGATGGAATCACACATCGCGGACACGCTGGACCTCCAACTGCTCGCCGCGCTGGAGGCGGACGGCCGGGCCTCGTTCAGCAGGATCGCCGCGGTCCTCGGCGTCTCGGACCAGACCGTCGCGCGCCGCTACCGACGGCTCTGCGACCGCGCCGGTCTGCGAGTCGTCGCCGTCCGGAACGCCGAACGCCTCGGACAGGACCAGTGGACGCTGCGCCTGCGCTGTGTGCCCGCCAGCGCGGCCGTCATCGCCGACGCGCTCGCCAAGCGCCCCGACACGCAGTGGATCGGTCTCGGCTCGGGCGGCACCGAGATCGTCTGCATGACCCGGCCCCGTCACCCCGGCGACCATGACGACCTGTTGCTCGGCAAGCTTCCGCGCACTCCGAGCGTGGTGGAGGTCCGCGCACAGCAGCTTCTGCACCGCTACTACGGCGGCCCCACCGGCTGGATTCGCAAGTTGAGGGTGTTGGACGACGAGCAGGTCGCCGCTCTTGCCCCGGCCCAGGACCCGGGGGCGAGCGCCGGGCCGCCCCGCATCGAACCCGAGGACGAGCCCCTGCTGGCGGTGCTGGAACGTGACGGCCGCGCCACCTATCCCGAGCTGCAGCGTGCCACCGGCCGCTCCGAATCGGCCGTCAAACGCCGCCTCGCGGCCCTGATCGCGTCCGGCGCCGTCTACATCGACGTCGAGTACCGGTCCGAGTACCTCGGCTATCCCGTCGCGGCCGTTCTGTGGATCACCACGGCGCCCTCCGCGCTGCACGCGGTCGGAGAGGCCCTCGCCACCCACGAGGAAGTAGCCTCCGCCGCGGCCACCGCGGGCCCCTCCCACATCGTGGTCACCGCGGTGCTCCGCGACACGGCGGGCCTCTACGCCTACCTCAGCGGACCTCTGGGACGGCTGGAGGGCGTCCAGCACGTGGAGGCGACGCCGCTCCTGCGCAGGGTGAAGCAGCTGACGTACAAGCCCGGCGGGCGGTAGGGCGCGGAAGCGCTTCGGAGCGGGAGTTTCAGGGGCCGAGGTCGACGCGCCCCCGCCCGGGCGCGGCTCGGCTTCAGTCGCCGTCGGTTGCGCGCGGGCCGCCGCCGCGGCGGGCGGGGCCGGGCCGTGGCCGCCGGTGCAGTCGGTCGCCGCCGCTGAGGATCGCCGCCGCCAGTGCGTCGGCCGCGCCCTGGGCGGAGGGCCGGCGGCGCCCGTGCACCAGCACGAAGTCGACGCGCCCCAGCTCCGGCAGCCCCCTGCGTTCCGGGATCCGCACCAGGCCCGGCGGGATCAGGCCCCCCGAGTGGGCCATCACGCCGAGCCCCGCCCGGGCCGCGGCGATGAGCCCGTTGAGGCTGCCGCTCGTGCAGACGATCCGCCAGGGCCGCCCCTGCCGTTCCAGTGACTCCAGTGCCAGGGCGCGGGTGATGCCGGGCGGCGGGAAGACGATCAGCGGAACCGGACGGTCGGCGTCCAGACGCAGCCGCTCGGCGCCGATCCACACCAGCTCGTCGTGCCACACCAGCTCGCCGCGGGGGTCCTCGGGGCGCCGCTTGGCCAGCACCAGGTCCAGCTCTCCGGCGGCGAGCTGTTCGTGCAGGGTGCCCGACAGCTCAACCGTCAGCTCCAGGTCGACCTCGGGATGTTCGTGGCGGAAACCCTCCAGGATCTCCGGCAGCCGGGTCAGCACGAAGTCCTCCGAGGCGCCGAAGCGCAGCCGCCCGCGCAGCCGGGTGCCGGTGAAGAACGCCGTCGCCTGCTCGTGGACGTCCAGGATCCGGCGCGCGAAGCCGAGCATCGCCTCGCCGTCCTCCGTCAGCTCCACGGAGTGGGTGTCCCGGGTGAAGAGGGTCCGCCCGGTCGCGGCCTCCAGCCGTCGTACGTGCTGGCTGACGGTGGACTGGCGCAGCCCCAGCCGCCGCGCGGCCTGCGTGAAGCTCAGCGTCTGCGCCACGGCCAGGAAGGTCCGCAGCTGAGAGGGGTCGTACACACCGCCACGGTACCCGCCCATCGCGATACGTGATGACAGTGAGAACGGTATGCCGGATTCCCGATCACGGGGTCGGGGAGGACGATGGAGTGGGCCTCCCGAGCCCGACGCACGCCCATCGAATCGCACGTGGAGCACCGTGAAACGCCTGCACTGGCCGAGCTGGACGCCGGTCGACCCCTACATCCTTCTGCTGCTCGGGACTGTCGGGCTCGCGGCGCTGTTCCCGGCGCGCGGTTCCGCCGCCGACGTGGCCTCCGGCGCCTCCACGGCCGCGATCGCCTTCCTGTTCTTCCTGTACGGGGCCCGCCTGTCCACCCGCGAGGCGATGGACGGGCTGAAGCACTGGCGACTGCACGTGACAGTCCTGGTCTGCACGTTCGTGGTCTTCCCGCTGCTGGGCCTGGCCGCGCGCGGTCTCGTCCCGGTCCTCCTCACCGACCCCCTGTACCAGGGGCTCCTCTTCCTCACCCTCGTCCCGTCGACGATCCAGTCGTCGATCGCCTTCACCTCCATCGCGCGCGGCAACGTGCCCGCGGCGATCTGCGCGGGATCCTTCTCCTCACTGGTCGGCATCGTCGTCACGCCGCTGCTGGCCGCCGCGCTGCTCGGCAGCAGTGGCAGCGGCTTCTCCGCGCACTCGGTCGTCGAGATCGTGCTGCAACTGCTCGTGCCGTTCCTCGCGGGGCAGTTGCTGCGCCGGTGGATCGGCGCGTTCGTCACCCGGCACAAGAAGGTGCTCGCGCTCGTCGACCGCGGCTCGATCCTGCTGGTCGTGTACACGGCGTTCAGCGAGGGCGTGAACCGTGGCATCTGGCACCAGGTCAGCGCCGTACGACTGGGCGGCCTGCTCGTCGTCGAGGCCGTGCTGCTCGCCGTGATGCTCTCCCTGACCTGGTACGGCGGGAAGGGGCTGCGATTCGACCGCGGGGACCGCGTCGCCATCCAGTTCGCGGGCTCCAAGAAGTCCCTGGCTTCCGGACTGCCCATGGCGAGCGTCCTGTTCGGCGCGCACGCCTCTCTCGCGGTGCTGCCGCTGATGCTCTTCCACCAGATGCAGTTGATGGTCTGCGCGGTCATCGCCAAGCGCCGCGCACGGGACCCCCTGGACAGGGCGAGCGCGCAGGCGGACGGCAGGGCTCCGGCGGCGGCGTGAACGGCCCGGGGCCGCCGAGCGGGCGGGCGGAACGGGGGCTCGTGGGGCCCGCCGTCTCGACGGCCCAGGGCCGTGCGGGTCTGAGCCGTGCGGGTCTGAGCCGTGCGCGTCAGGGCCGTGCGGGTCAGGGCGCCAGGACCACCTTTCCCAGATTCTTGCGCGACTCGATCACCGCGTGTGCTTCGGTGGCGTCCTCCAGGGCGAACTCGCCGTGCACGTACGGCTTCACCGCGCCCTGAGCGAAGAGCCGCCACAGCTCCTGCCGCCGGCGCTCGTACAACTGCGGCTTCTCGCGCGCCACATGGGCCATCTGGAACCCGATGACCGATTTGGCGCCCACCAGCAGGTCGTAGGCCCGGATGGTCCCGCCGCCCGAGCTGTACGCCACGAGCCGACCCCCGGCCGCGAGGGCCGCGACGGCGGGAGTGAGCAGGTCGCCGCCGACCGCGTCCAGGACGTAGTCGGCGGGGGCGCCCCAGTCGTCCTGGTCGTAGGCGATGACGTCGTCGGCGCCCAGCGCCCTCACGAAGGCGGACTTCGCCGGGTCGGACACGGCGCCCACGACGCGGGCGGCGCCGCGTGCTCTCGCGAGTTGCACGGCGAGATGTCCCACCCCGCTCGCGGCGGCGGTGACGAGGGCCGTCTCGCCGGGTTCGGGGCGCGCCGCGGCCAGCGCCCCCAGGGCGACGAGCCCGCTGCGGACGAGGGCGACGGCGTCGACCGCGCTCGCGTCGTCGGGGATGCGCGAGGCCATCGTCCGGTGGAGGAGTGCGAAGTCGGCGTAGCCGTGGCCGAAGCACAGGCCGGTGACGCGCTCGCCGACCCGGAATCCGTCGACCCCGCTCCCGACGGCCGCGATCCTTCCGGCGATCTCGCCCCCGAGCGCGATCGGTTCCGCGGCCGCGGCGACCCTGCGGACGACGGGAAGGGTCACGCCGATCGCCTCGCACCGCAGGAGGAGCTCGCCGGGTCCGGGCTCGGGGACCGGCGCCTCCTCCAGGAACAGCGGGCCACCGGTGGACTCGTACCGGACGCGACGCATCGCACCTCCATGATTCGTTGGGAGTCCCAACGGTATCGACAGTTCGTTGGGAAGTCCAATGAGTTTTGGTAGGGTGCGGCCATGTCCGAAGCGCCCCTCGCCGCGATCCGCTCCCTGCCCAGCTGGCTGCTCGGCCGCGCCGCCGCGCGGGGCCGGTCGCTGGTCGCCGACGCCCTCGCGGTCGAAGGCGTCAAGATGTGGTCCCATGTCGTGCTCTCCGCCGTGCGCGATCTCGCCCCCGTGGCCCAGGCGGACCTCGGACGCGCCGTCGGACTCGACCCCAAGGATCTGGTCGGCGTCCTCAACGACCTGCAATCCGCGGGTCTGGTCGTGCGCGAGCCGGATCCGGCCGACCGCCGCAAGAACGCCGTCTCGCTCACCGCGTCCGGCGAACGCCTGCTCAAGCGCTGCGAGAAGGCCGCCCGAGAGGCGAACGAGGCGCTGCTCGCCCCGCTCACGGCGGCCGAACGGGACCGGTTCACGGCCCTGTTGGTCAAGATCTCCGGCACGGACCGCTGACGGCGGATAACGTTCCGTCATGATCGCACTCCCCGCGCTCGATCCCGCGCGCACCGCCCTCGTCCTCGTCGACCTGATGGACCGCATCGTCGCGCTGCCCTTGGAGCCCCGTCAGGGCTCCGAAGTGCTGCTGGCGGCCGGTGAGTTGGCTGCGACCTTCCGCTCGGCCGGCGCGCCCGTAGTCCTCGTGCGCGTCGAGCGTCCCGGCGTCGCCGAGCAGCCGCCCGGCAGCGGTCTCGTCCAGGGGCTCCGCGCGGACGGGGACTGGGAGATCGTCAAGCGGACCATCGGCGCCTTTCAGGGCACCGCCCTGGACGTCCGGCTGCGTGAACATGGCGTCGGCACGCTCGTGTTCGGCGGCATCGCCACCAATCTCGGAGTCGAGTCCACGGCCCGCGCGGCCGGCGATCTCGGCTACGACCTGGTCTTCGTCGAGGACGCGATGTCCGCCTTGACGGGCGCCGAGCACGAAGCGTCGGTGAGACTGGACTTCCCCCGGCTCGGGACCGTGACGCGCGCGGCCGAGGTGCGCTTCGCGCAGAGGTGAGGGGCCAAGGGCGGCCGGGGTCGGCGCTCACGCCTCGGATCGCCGGTGTCTGCGGTGTCTGCGGTGTCTGCGGTGGGCGCGGTGGGCCATCGGCTCAGGCGACGGGCGGCTCACTTCGGCGTATGGCTCGGGGAGCGGGCCGCGGACGAGACCGGATCCCCGCGGAGCTGGGGGGCTCCCTGCCGTTCGGAGCCCCGCCGCCGTGTCGCGCGGCGGACCGGGTCAGCCGTCTGCGGACGCGGACCGCAGGGCGATGCGGTCCTCACCGGCGTACACGTTCATGGAAGCGCCGCGCAGGAAGCCCACCAGCGTCAGCCCGGTCTCCGACGCCAGATCGACGGCCAGGGAGGAGGGGGCCGACACCGCGGCAAGCAGCGGGAGGCCCGCCATCACGGCCTTCTGCGCCAGCTCGAACGAGGCGCGGCCCGAGACCAGCAGGATCGCCCGCGACAGGGGCAGGTCCGCGTTCTGCAGGGCGCGGCCGACCAGCTTGTCCACCGCGTTGTGCCGGCCCACGTCCTCGCGCACGTCCAGCAGTTCACCGTTCTCGGAGAACAGGGCCGCCGCGTGGAGCCCTCCGGTCCGGTCGAACACCCGCTGGGCCGCGCGCAGCCGGTCGGGGAGGCTCGCGAGCAACTCGGGCTCGATCCGCAGCGGGGGAGTGTCGGCGATGGGCCAGCGGGCCGTCGTACGGACCGCGTCCAGGCTGGCCTTGCCGCACAGGCCGCAGGACGAGGTGGTGTAGACGTTGCGCTCCAGGCTGATGTCGGGGATCTTCACGCCGGGGGCGGTCCGCACGTCCACCACGTTGTAGGTGTTGACGCCGTCGGCTGTCGCCCCCGCGCAGTAGACGATGTTCAGCAGGTCGGACGCTTCGGCCAGCACCCCCTCGCTGACGAGGAAGCCGGCCGCCAGCGCGAAGTCGTCGCCGGGCGTGCGCATGGTGATGGCCAGCGGCTTCCCGTTGAGCCGGATCTCCAGCGGCTCCTCGGCCACGAGGGTGTCCGGCCGGGTGGTGATCGACCCGTTCCGTATGTGGATCACTTTGCGCCGTTCGGTGACTCGTCCCATGTCGTGATCAGCCCCGGTCCTGTACGTGCTGGCAGCCGAAACGGCCCTTGATGCAGAGATGACGCGGGTCACCGGGTCGTCGTGCGGTGAGGTGACCTTCACGTCATTGTCCTGCACGTGGAGGGTGTTCTTGCAGCCCACAGGCGGAGGAGCGCGAAGCCCTCCTGACCGAAGCCGTCCGGACCGATGCGAGCGGGATCGTCGGTGACGTGAGACGTGAGACGTGAGACGTGAGGCGTGGGGCGTGGCGCGTGGGACCTGGGGCGGGGGGCGCGGCGTGGACGGTGACGTCGTCGCGTGCACGGTGGGAAGGGGCCGGCGACCGGGTCCGACACGGTCGGGGCGACCTGGCGCCCCAGGGACAGCCCGGGCGCCGCCCCGGCCGGCGTCCTGGCGCGGTTCCGCCCTCGGTCGGCGGCAGTCGCCCGATTCGGGGGTGAAAGTCCCGGGGCGTCGCTTCGTAAGCGGTTGCGGAAAGCGGCCGGTCCGACCGTTCGGCGCAGTCCGCATACCGTTCACCGCATACGGTCGACGCGCCGCCTTCTCAACGACCGCGCGGGTTCCTACCGTTCAGGATTCATGAGCCCCCCTGTCGCGCCGCCGGGCTGGAGCCGCTGGCTCGTCCCTCCGGCCGCCCTCTCCGTCCATCTCTCCATCGGCCAGGCCTACGCGTGGTCCGTGTTCAAGCCGCCGCTGGAGTCCGCGCTCGGCCTCAGCGGCACCCAGAGCGCGCTGCCGTTCCAGCTCGCCATCGTCATGCTCGGCCTCTCCGCGGCCTTCGGCGGCACCCTGGTGGAGCGCAACGGGCCACGGTGGGCGATGACCGTCGCCCTGGTCTGCTTCTCGTCCGGCTTCCTGATCTCCGCGCTCGGCGCCGCCGTCGAGCAGTACTGGCTGATCGTCCTCGGCTACGGCTTCGTCGGGGGAATCGGTCTCGGAATCGGTTACATCTCACCCGTCTCGACGCTGATCAAGTGGTTCCCGGACCGCCCCGGCATGGCGACCGGCATCGCCATCATGGGATTCGGCGGAGGCGCGCTCATCGCCTCGCCCTGGTCGGCGCAGATGCTGGAGTCCTTCGGAGCCGACAGCTCGGGGATCGCGCTGGCCTTCCTCGTCCACGGGCTCTCGTACGCGGTGTTCATGACACTCGGCGTGCTCCTGGTGCGGGTCCCGCGCGGTGAGCGGCC
The DNA here is from genome assembly GCF_024539815.1 of Streptomyces hayashii. Lineage (GTDB taxonomy): Bacteria > Actinomycetota > Actinomycetes > Streptomycetales > Streptomycetaceae > Streptomyces > Streptomyces hayashii. Next base: position 81,212 of record NZ_JAHHIU010000088.1, on the reverse strand, counting down.
CGTCGAGGGCGGGCCGAGCGCCGTGGAGGGGGTGCAGGTGTCGGCGCGCAGTGCGGTGCGCACCCCGCAGTTCTGGTGCCTGTGGGTCGTGCTCTGCATGAACGTGACGGCGGGGATCGGCATCCTGGAGAAGGCCGCCCCGATGATCAAGGACTTCTTCGCGGACACGTCCACCCCTGTCTCGGCGTCCGCGGCCGCCGGTTTCGTCGCGCTGCTGTCGGCGGCCAACATGGCCGGCCGGATCGGCTGGTCGTCGACCTCCGACCTCATCGGACGCAAGAACGTCTACCGCGTCTACCTGGGCGTCGGGGCCCTCATGTACGCCCTGATCGCCCTGATCGGCGACTCGTCCAAGCCGCTGTTCGTCCTGTGCGCGCTGGTGATCCTCTCCTTCTACGGCGGCGGCTTCGCGACGATCCCCGCCTACCTCAAGGACCTCTTCGGCGCTTATCAGGTCGGCGCCATCCACGGCCGGCTGCTCACCGCCTGGTCCACGGCCGGGGTGCTCGGCCCGCTGATCGTGAACTGGATCGCCGACCGGCAGGAGGAGGCGGGCCGGCACGGCTCTTCTCTGTACACCCTGTCCCTGTTCATCATGATCGGGCTGCTCGCGGTCGGCTTCGTGGCCAACGAACTCGTCCGCCCCGTCCACGCCCGACACCACATCCCCGCTCAGAGGGAGGCCGCCGATGTCGAACGACAGCAGCCCGAGTCCGCAGCCTGACCGGCGGCCGCTGATCGCCTTCGCCTGGCTGTGGGTGGGGGCGCCGCTCGCCTACGGGCTGTACGAGCTCGTACAGAAGGCGACGCAGCTGTTCACCGGGTAGCGGAAGCCGCGGGGCGCGTGTTCGTCGAGTGCATGTGCGAGGGCTGGGTGGACGTCCGAGGCCTATGGGGAAGCCGACAAGCCGAGAACCGGTTTCCTGTCGCTTCACGCGCCCCCGTACCCGTGAGTCACTGATCAGACTGGAGGATCCCGCTACCCAAGGCAACGAGGGGGACCCCCCAATGAACGGCTCGCGCATCGCCGCCGTCGGCCACTACCAGCCCGCCAAGGTGCTCACCAACGAGGAACTGGCGGGTCTGGTCGACACGAGTGACGAGTGGATCAAGAGCCGGGTGGGCATCCGCACGCGCCACATCGCCGGCCCCGACGAGCCGGTGGACGAGCTGGCCGCGCACGCCGCCGCCAAGGCCCTCGCATCTGCGGGTCTCACGCCGGAGGACATCGACCTCGTGCTGGTCGCCACCTCCACGGCCGTCGACCGCTCGCCCAACATGGCCGCCCGGGTGGCCGCCCGCCTCGGCGTCCCGCGGCCGGCCGCGATGGACGTCAACGTCGTCTGCGCCGGCTTCACGCACGCGCTGGCCACCGCCGACCACACCGTCCGCGCGGGCGCCGCGACCCGTGCCCTGGTGATCGGCGCCGACAAGATGTCCGAGGTGACCGACTGGAGCGACCGCACCACCTGCGTGCTGGTCGGTGACGGGGCGGGCGCCGCCGTGGTCGAGGCCTGCCCGGACGGCGCCGTGCCCGGCATCGGGCCCGTGCTGTGGGGCTCGGTGCCCGAGATGGGGCACGCGGTGCGCATCGAGGGTCAGCCGGCGCGGTTCGCGCAGGAGGGGCAGAGCGTCTACCGCTGGGCCACGACCCAGCTGCCGCCCCTCGCGCGTCAGGCCTGCGAGCGGGCGGGACTGGCTCCCGAGGACCTCGCGGCCGTCGTCCTGCACCAGGCGAACCTGCGGATCATCGAACCCCTCGCGCAGAAGATCGGCGCGGTGAACGCCGTCGTCGCGCGTGACGTCGTCGAGTCGGGCAACACCTCCGCCGCCAGCATCCCGCTCGCCTTCTCCAAGCTCGTCGAGCAGGGCGCCGTCTCCACGGGAGACCCGGTGCTGCTGTTCGGCTTCGGCGGCAATCTGTCGTACGCGGGCCAGGTCGTCTACTGCCCGTGATCCCGGGCGGCGCTGACCGGGACGCGACGGCGGCGCCCGGGCCGGGGACGGCGCCCTGTGACGGCGCTCCGCAGCACCCTGCTCCGGCGTCGGCGCGCCGTAGACTGTAGACGAAAGACAATCGAGACGCGGCTGTGAAGGGCCCACGGCCCGCGGACCACCGTCGGAAGACCCGCGAACCGCTGTCGTACGGCCTGCGGACCGCCGTCGGAAGACGGGTGCGCCACGCCACCGCCGGAAGACCGGTGGACCGCCGTCGCAAGGCCCGCGGTCCGCCGTCGGAAGGCCGGACAGCCGTTCGCGGCGTGGCTTCGGGGCGCAGCCGCCCGTTGTCGCCCGAAAGGGGGGTGCGACCGATGTTGTCGGCAGGACTGCCGCAGGGCGCGGTGCCCAAGCTCGAACGGCCCGGTCCGCTGCGCGACCGCGTCTACGAGGCGCTTCTCGAACTCATCACCACCCGCGCCCTGCGGCCGGGCCAGCACCTCGTCGAGAGCGAGCTCGCCGGCCATCTCGGCGTCTCCCGGCAGCCGGTGCGCGAGGCCCTGCAGCGCCTGAACACCGAGGGGTGGGTGGACCTCAGGCCTGCCCAGGGCGCGTTCGTGCACGAGCCGACCGAGGAGGAGGCGGACCAACTCCTCACCGTCCGGACGCTGTTGGAGGCCGAGGCCGCCCGGCTCGCCGCCACGGGCGCGGGCGAGGCGGACGTCGAGGCCCTGGCGGAGATCGTGGCGCAGGGCCTGCAGGCCGTGGCGGCCGACGACGTGGACACGGCGGTCGCCCTGAACGCCCGCTTCCACACGAAGATCATCGAACTCGCGGGCAACGCGGTCCTCGCCGAACTGGCGGCGCAGGTCCACCGCAGGGTGCGCTGGTACTACACGCCGATCGCGCGACAGCTCGGCCGCCGGTCCTGGGTCGAGCACCGCGACCTCGTCACCGCCATCGCCGGACACGACGAGGAGTCCGCGACCCGGCTGATGCGTGAGCACACCGAGCACACCCGGCGCTCGTACCGCGCCCGCGACGAGTCCTGATCATCACCCCGACGGGTACGACGGCGGCCGGGCCGAGGAGCCGGCCGGTAGGGGCAGGAACTGGTCGCGAGCGCCGGGGTGCGGACGGCCGGGCAAGGCACGGTGATGCCGAGGTGCGACGGGAGGCGGGCCGATACCCTCGGGGCATGGTGAGTGACCGAGAGGTGCCGCCCGCGCCCCCGGAGTACCGGCTCGGCTGTCTCCTCCACCGGGCTCAGACCAGGCTGGCCAGGGTGTCCGCCGAGGCGCTCGCCCCGTTCGGGGTGGACGGCCATGACCTGGCGGTGCTGGGCGTGCTCGCCGGGGGTGAGACGTCGTCGCAGGTCGAGGTGGCGGGACGACTGGGCGTCGATCGCACCACGATGGTGTCCCTGATCGACGGTCTGGAGGACCATGGCCTCGTGGAACGGCGGCGCAGCTCGCGGGACCGGCGACGCAACGTCGTCCGGCTCACCCAGGCGGGCCGGGACTGTCTGGACCAGGCGGACCGTGCGCGCAGGGCCGCCGAGCATCGCTTTCTCGCCCCTCTGGACGAGCCGACGGCGGCCGCACTGGTGCGGGCTCTGCGGGTGCTCGTCGTGGAGGAGGCGACGGCGAGGTGAGCGGGCGGTCACCCGCCGTGAGACGGCCGCGGTGGCGGCTCCCGCACCGGCCCGGCCAGCGGATATGCAGGTGAAACGCACTCCGAAAGCTTGGTATTGTTGTCCCTGTCGCCGCCGGGAACACTCGCGCAGCGGCAGACACCTGGTCCGGGTGGCGGAATGGCAGACGCGCTAGCTTGAGGTGCTAGTGCCCTTTATCGGGCGTGGGGGTTCAAGTCCCCCCTCGGACACTCTTCACTCTCCGTATCGAGCGGATTCCGCTCGGTGATCCACAGGAACCCGCATTCGGCGTGACGCCGGGTGCGGGTTTTGTTGTTTCCGTCAGCATTGTCGCCCGAATGTCGCGGAAGCCCGTTTATCGGTTGCCCTCTCGCGCCGTCCGCGACCCCGGCCCCGCCGTCGCTCGCAGGTCGCTCCGTGGATACCGTCCGGTATGCCTGACGGTCCGTCAATGTTCACCTCAGTAACCATATTGGCGGTCTGTGGCTGCTTCTTGTGGTGATACGATCACGCTCGCTTGTAGAGCGGGCGGATGGGTGCAAGACGACATCTCCGGCTACGGGGACAGTCCGGGCGGTCACCCCGATGCGGGCGGTCCGCCGGTCCACCCGCAATTGACGGGAATTCAGCAACTGGCCGTCAGTCGCCTGAAGAGAGTCTTATGACTGATTACATACAGAACCCAGTACTCTGGGCTCTCCTCGTCGCCGTCCTCGTCGCCGTCGCCCTGATCGTTCGTCAGCGCAGGGCGGCGCGGACGTTGAGGCAGGAGTTCGCAGATCTCCGGGCTCGTCACGCCGAGCTGGAGAACGGGTACGCGAAATCCGTCGAGGCAGCTCAGGAAAGAGCCGAAGAGGCTACGAAAACGGTCCTCAAGTCCGCGATGCGGACGCTTCAGGGCCTCGCCGCGGAACAGCAGTTGATCGTTTCCCGGCTGCAGAACAAATACGGCGAGTCGGTGATTCTCCAGGACCTCCTGGAAATCGACCACACGAACTCCCAGTTCGGTCGCCGGGCCCAGTCCATCGCCGTGCTCTGCGACGGCTGGCTGGGACGTCAGCGTGATGTCGCGTCGATTTACGACGTGGTCCGCAGCGCACAGGGCAGGGTCCGTCACTACCGACGGGTGGAGATTCTCTCGCAGGTCGATTTCGGCATCACCAGCCGTTCCGTCGAACCTGTCGCACTGGCCCTCGCGGAACTCCTCGACAACGCCACGAGCTATTCGAGCCCGGACACCGTCGTCGAAATCAACATCCGTACCGTTCCCAAGGGCATCTGCATCGTCGTGGACGACGCCGGTGTCGGCATGAACGACGAAGAACGCGCCCGTGCCGAGAAACTCCTGTCGAGCGAACGGGTATCGGGCGTTTCCGCGCTCGGCAACCCGCCGCAGTTCGGCTTCGCGGTGATCGGCGTGCTCAGCGAGCGCTTCGGCTTCGAGGTGTCCGTGGACTCCACCTCCCCGTACGGAGGCGTCCGCGCGGTCCTCCTCCTGCCGCACGACCTGCTCACCAACGCGCCCGAGCAGAAGGAGCCGGCTCCGGTCGCGCCCGCTGCCCAGGCCGCCCCCGCAGGCGGGGGCCCGGAGACCGGGCTGACCGCGACCACCACCTCCGACGGTCTGCCGAAGCGGCGCCGCAAGCGACCGATGGCCATCGTGCCCGGCAGCGCGTCGAACGCCCCCGGCTCCTCGCGTTCGGGCGCGGAGACGGCGGCGATCATGGGCGCGTTCCAGCGCGGCACCCGATCCGGCCGGGCCGCGCAGACGGACCCCGCGGAACAGTCGAGCAGCACCCGTGGTGCAAGCAGCGAAGGGCATGAGTTCTCGTGAACGACGACCTGTCATGGATGCTTGACAGCGCCCTGGAGATCCCCGGGGCCCTGCATGCCGTCCTGATCTCCGCCGACGGCCTGTTGATGGCACGGACGCAGGACTTCGGCAAGGACGACGCGGACCGCGTGGCCGCGGCGATGAGCGGCGTGCAGTCGCTCAGCCGCTCGCTCGCCTTCTTCTGCGAGGACGCCACCCAGAAGTGGCGGCAGACGCTCGTCGAGTTCGACGGAGGCTGGGTCTTCCTGATCTCCGCCGGCGAGGGCGCCTACCTCGGCGTGTCCGCCTCCCCCGAGGTCGACATGGCGGACATCACCTTCCGGATGCAGCAGCTCGTCGGCCAGCTGGGCAAGGCGCTGACCACGCCCCCGCGCGAGAACCTCGGCGTGCGGTCATGACCGGTTTCGACGAACTGGAGCCTCAGACGCCGGAGTTAGTGCGTCCGTACGTCATCACCAAGGGACGGGGACTGCCCGACGAGGGGCAGCTCTCCCTCATCACCCTGGTCACGGCGGCCGCCGACCACCAGCAGCGGCCCACCCGTCTGTCGCCCGAGGAACAGAACCTGCTGGAGCTGTGCGAGGCCGGCTACCTCTCGGTCGCCGAGATCGCGGGGCACACCCAACTGCCCCTGGGCGTGGTGAAGATCCTCCTCGCCGCCCTCACCGAAGGCGGATACCTCATCACCCGCCCACCGGTGCAGCGGGCGCCCCTCGCCGACCGGGACATCCTGGAGGAGGTGCTGAATGGTCTCAGGGCCAAGTTTGGATGAGCAGGCGTACGTCCGCGGCGGCGCGACGCAGACGGCTGTGAAGATCCTCGTCGTGGGCCACTTCGCGGTCGGCAAGACCACGTTCATCGGAGCGATCTCCGAGATCGAGCCGCTGTCCACCGAGGAGACGATGACCCGGGCGGCCGAGTCGGTCGACGACCTCAAGGGGGTCCAGGGCAAGACCACCACCACGGTCGCCATGGACTTCGGGCGGCTGACGATCAGCGACCGCGTCGTGCTCTACCTGTTCGGAACGCCCGGCCAGCAGCGTTTCGTTCAGATGTGGGAGGACATGGCACGCGGCGCGCTGGGCGCACTCGTGCTCGTCGACCCCGAGCGGCTCGCGGACTCCTTCGCCGTGATCGACCTGATCGAGCAGTACGGCCTCGACTACGCGATCGCCGTCAACCACTTCGACGGCTCGCCCCTGCGAGACGAGCTCGCCCTGCGCGAGGCGCTGGACCTGCTCGACGACACCCCCGTCGTCACCTGCGACGCACGGGACGAGAAGTCGTCGGCCGAGGCCCTCATCACGCTCGTCCGCCACTTGCAGGACCGTGCCCACTAGGGAGCAGAAATGGACCGACCCACCGCACCCGTGCCCCCGCCCGGGTGCCCGGCGCATCAGCCCGGCGGCAGAGTGCCGATGCACGGACCGGAGTTCGCGGCCGACCCCCAGGCCTACTACTCCTACCTGCGCCACTACGGGCCCACCGCGCCCGTGGAGCTCGCTCCGGGAGTCGAGGCCACCCTCGTCACCGACTACGCGACCGCACTCCAACTCCTCCAGGACTCCGGTGCGTTCCGCAAGGACGCCCGCCGCTGGCGGGACCTCAACGAGGGCCGGGTGCCCCCGGACAGCCCGGTCGCGCCCCTGCTGGCGTACCGGCCCAACGCCATGTTCAGCGACGGCGCCGAACACCTGAGGCTGCGTCAGGCCATCACGGACAGCATGGCCCGCGTCGACTCGCGCAGGCTCAGCCGGAGCACGGAGCAGGTGTCCAACTACCTGATCTCGCAGTTCGGTTCGCGGGGTTCGGCCGATCTGCTCGGCGACTACGCCAAGCAGCTTCCGCTGTTCGTGTTCAACGAACTGTTCGGCTGCACCGCCGACATCGGCGACCGTGTCGTGTTCGGCATCACCGGCATGTTCGACGGCGTGAACGCCGAGCAGGCGGTCGGGGTGATGTTCGGGGCCATCGGCGAGCTGGTGGCGCTCAAGCGCTCGCGGCCCGGTGACGACGTCCCCTCATGGCTGATGGAGCACCAGTCCAAGCTCACCGACGAGGAGTTGGTGCACCAGATCGCCCTGCTGCTGGTGGCCGGCAACGAGCCCCTGCGCAACCTGATCGGCAACACCCTGCACCGGCTGCTCACCCACGACGCGTACGCCCACCAGGGCGGTCTGATCGACGAGGCGATCGACGACACGCTGTGGGAGAACCCGCCCATGCAGAACCTGGCGCCGCACTACCCGACGTCCGACATGGAGTTCGCCGGACAGAAGCTGCAGGCCGGCGACCTCGTGCTGGTCAGCTTCGCCGCGGCCAACACCGGTCCCGCGCTGACGGCGGCCCGCCAGGCGGGCAGCAACCGCGCGCACCTCGCCTGGAGCGCGGGCCCGCACGCCTGCCCGTCCAAGGAGCCCGCGCGGCAGATCACCGTGACGGCCATCGAGAACCTGCTCAACAAGCTTCCCGACGTCGAACTCGCCGTGCCGACCGAGAGCCTGACCTGGCGGCCGGGCCCGTTCAACCGCGGACTGACCGTCCTGCCGGCCAAGTTCACCCCGGTCCGGACCGCGCCCCGGCCCGCTCCCGAGGCCCGCACCGAGGCGACCCCGAACCGGGAGCAGGGTCCGACGCGCGGCAGGGGGGAACGCGGGGGCGTGTGGAGCCAGTTCCTCAACTGGCTGACGAGGTGATTCACACAACACTCGCCAAGTCTCCACCATTGCATGACGTTTCAACCTCATGGGTAGTGAGGAACGCGGTATTCCGTGTTGCTCACGAGACAGAGGAGGTGTCGTGGACCACATATCCACCGGCGCCGTGTTCACACAACGCCCTATCGTCGTGCACCCCCTGATACCCGCCTCCCCAGGCGGGTATCTTCTTGTCGGCCCCCTTGCGCGGGGTGAGGTCGGATGACCGGCCCCAGAGCCGGCGTGGTGGACGCGTTGCCGACGGCCACGCTCGGCGGGCACGCCGCCCGCCAGTTACTGCGGCTGGGCGAGAACGTGGGGCTGTCCGCCGCCGACTGCGAGGGCTACGCGCGCACCCTCGTCGAAGCGCTGGGCCCCGTGGCGGAACGCCCCCTCGAACTGCCCCCGCCCAGCCGGAGTTTCCTCTCCGACGACCATACGCCGGTGGAGTTCTCCGTCTCCTGCGAACCGGGCGCGGCGCCGAGCCTGCGGGTGCTGCTCGAACCCGGCGCCGGCGAGCAGGACCTGACGCACAACGGCCGTACCGGCCTGCGGGTGATGCGGGAGATGGCGCAGCGCTGGGGTTTCACCACCGACCCGCTCGACGAAGTCGAGGACCTCTTCTTCCCTGCGTCGCCCCGCGGCCCGCTGGCCCTGTGGTGTGCGCTGGAGTTGCGTCCCGGCGGAGTACCGAAGGTCAAGGCCTACCTCAATCCCGCGGCCTCGGGGCGGGGGCGGGCGGCCAGAACCGTACGCAAGGCGCTGAAACGACTCGGGCACCGGGAGGCGTACGCGTCGCTGCCCGAGAACGATCGCCATCTCTTCTTCGCCCTCGATCTGGGCGACTGGGCGGAACCCCGGGTCAAGGTCTACCTCGCGCACGACGGACTGTCGGCCGCGGAGGCCGGGACCCTGTGCCGTATGGACGACGGGCCGGACCCGGCGGAGATCGAGGAGTTCTTCCGTATCGCGGCCGGTCACGACACCGACGTCGTGATGGGCGATCTCGAAGCCGATGCGGATCGCGCGCATGCCGCGGAGGGGGAGGGGACAGGGCCACGGGTCGTCCGCCGGCCCGTCCAGACCTGCCACGCCTTCACCGACACCGGAGCCGGTCTGCCGAGCGGCTTCACCCTCTACGTCCCGGTGCGGGACTACGCCCGGCACGACGGCGAGGCCCTGGTCCGCGCGACGAAACTGCTCGGCCGCTACGGCGTCGACCCGACCCCGGTGCTCCGCGCCCCGACCGCGATCAGCGAGCGGCGGCCGGAGGACGGAGTGGGGCTCGTCGCCTATCTGGGCCTGGCCCACCAGCGGGGCCGCCCGCCGCGGGTCATGACGTACATCTCCTCGGAGGCGTACGAGGTCCGGCCGCCCGCCCCGGGCTCCGACCCGGTCGCGAGGGCGGAGCCCGCGGAGTCCCTGGCCGGCGTCGCCCTCACGTCCGCACCGCTGCCGGCCGGCCCGTGACCGGAGGACCGCCTGCGGGGACGACGAGACGGCGGGGCCCGCTCCGCGGCGGCATCCGAGGGCCGTCGCCGCTGACCCGACCGGGGGTGTGACCGCGCCCCACACCCCGCGTCACGCAGCCCGAGGGGACCGGTACGCCGACGTGGCCGGACCGTTCCCCTCGTCCCATGAGAGCTCACGAGGCCACGAGGGCTCACGAGGCCACGAGGACTCACGAGGATGCGAACGTGGGGCCGCCCCGACCGCCCGGGCGGCCTCATCGGCGCACGGCCGAGGATCGCCGGCGTGCGTGAGGGCGCACGGCCGCCGTGACGTCACTCCTGGCGCAGTTCCTCCAGATAGGGGGCCACGTCGACCTGGATCGACGCGCCCTGCGTCCGGCCGTACTGATCGGCGATGGCGGCCAGGTAGCCGGCTATCTCCTTGCGCATGACCTCCGGCTCCGGCAGCGCCGCCTTGCCCGCCGCGACCCGGGCGATCCAGCGCGCCTGGGCCTCCACGAGGCGGGTGACGGAACCGTGCGGGCGGACCAGGCCGATGAAGTGCAGCCCCGGGTGGTCGGGCGCGACCACCCGCTTGTAGAGCTCGACCGAGCCCTGCGGACCGATCGGGCAGCCCGGCGGGAGGAACGGGTACGCCATGCGGTACCCGGTGCAGTGGACGATCGCGTCGGCGCGCACCGACGTGCCGTCGGTGAAGACCGCCCGGTCCTCGTCGAGGAAGTCGATGGCCGGTTTGGGCGTGATCCCGCCGTGCCGTATGCGGGTGAGGATCTCGTCCGAAATGGTGACGGCCGAGGCGAAGATCCGGTGGTCCGGCTCGGGCAGACCGTAGTCCGAGAGCCTGCCGCGGGCGACGAGCAGGGCCTGCTCGATGAAGCGGCGCTGCTCCTCCAGGGACATGGTCGTCCACCACGGGGCCTCGGCGACGTCGTCCAGGGGCATGCCGAAGACCTGCTTGGGCAGGATGTGCAGGCCCCGGCGCACCGAGAGGACCGTCCGGGCGGCGTGACGGGACAGGTCGGCCGCGATGTCGACCGCGGACGCGCCGAGCCCCACGACGACGACGTGCTGTCCGGCGTAGTCGCTGCCGTCGCGGTAGTCCAGGGAGTGGAGAATCGTTCCCTTGAAGCGGTCGGACCCGGGTGCCGGAGCGGGCAGCACCGGCTCGGTGTTGTGTCCCGAGGCGACGATGACCTGGGTGAACTCGCGGGCGGTGCGCACGCCGTGGGCGTCCCGGCTGACGACCGTCCACGCTCCGTCCGACGCCGGCCGTACGGACTCGACGGTCGTCCCCAGTTCGATGTGGTCCTGAAGGCCGGCCCACTCGGCGAAGGAGCGCAGGTAGGCGGCGACGTCGCTGTGCCGGGGATAGACGGGGTACGACGCGGGCATGGGGTAGTCGGCGTACCCCGTGAGCCGCTTGTTGGTGTTGAGGTGGAGCGACAGGTATCCCGGGCCGCGCTCGCCCGCCTGCGGCTGCCGCCACAGACCGCCGACGTCGGACGCCTGCTCCAGGCAGACGAAGTCGAGCCCCTCGGACTTCAGGGCGTGTGCCGTCGCCAGCCCCGACAGGCCTGCGCCGATCACGCACCGACTCACGCGCTTCCCCACAGAAACGACACCACCCTTTCGCATACGGGCAGTTGCATTCCCGATCGGCACTCTCTTCACTCTTCCCACACCAGCGACAAGGATCACAGGCGTGGACGTCGCCCGGGGGTGGCGCCGGGGGAGGGCCCGGGTAGGGGGAGGTCGCAGCGAGCCGCCGCCCGCCGTGCGGCGAGCCGCCCGAGTGTGCAGCGAACGGCCTGCCGTGCGGCGGGTCGTAACCGCGAGCACCGAAGGCGGGGCCTTACTCGTGGGCGGACGCCCACAGCCCCCGCACATGCCCCAGGTGCCGTGTCATGACCTCGTGCACGGCTCGCTCGTCACGGGCGCAGAGGGCGTCCAGCAACTCCAGGTGCTCCTCGGCCGAGGCCAGCAGACGGCCCGAAGCGGAGAGCGCGGTCAGGCCGTACAGGCGGGCCCGGCCGCGCAGTTCGCGGACCACCTCGACGAGGTGCGCGTTGCCGGCCAGCGCGAGCAGGCCCAGGTGGAAGCGGGTGTCGGCCTCCACGTAGGCGATGAGGTCGCCCGCCACGGCGGCCGCGACGATCTCGCGGGCGGCCGGGCGCAGCGCCTCCAGCGACACCGGGTCGGCGCTCGTGGCCAGCGCTGCCACGGTGGGGATCTCGATGAGGGCGCGGACGTGGGTGTACTCGTCCAGTTGTCTGTCGGAGACGTCGGTGACCCGGAACCCCTTGTTGGGAACGGCGGCGACCACGCCCTCCTTCGCGAGGTCCAGCATCGCTTCCCGCACCGGTGTGGCCGAGACGCCGAAGCGCGCGGCCAGCGTCGGCGCCGAGTACACCTCGCCGGGCAGCAGTTCGCCCGCGATCAGGGCCGCACGCAGCGCGTCGGCGACCCGTTCGCGGTAGCTGCTCCGCCTGCCTCCGAGCACGGGCAGCGCCGGCCCGGCCGCCGAGTGGAGGGAAGGCGCGGCGGGCACGGCCGGGGTCGCCGAAGCGGTCGGCGGCGTCGGAGCCGCGGGTGTCTCGCTGCTGGTGCGCCGGGCGGCGGCCATGGTGGGTCTCCTCGGAGCGAACGGTGCCCTGTCACTGAACCAGTGCACTGTGCCATGTCACGTGCCACCGGGTCGCGGCCGGTGCGGCCGTCTCAGAGCACGAACCCGGCCGGGAACGGATCAGTCGGGTCCAGCAGGTACTGGGCCGTCCCGGTGATCCAGGCGCGTCCGGTGAAGCTCGGCAGCACCGCGGGGCGGCCTGCCACCTCCGTGGTGCCGAGGAGCCGGCCGGTGAACTCGGTGCCGATGAAGGACTCGTTCACGAACTCGGTGTGCAGGGGCAGTTCGCCCCGCGCGTGCAGCTGGGCCATGCGCGCGCTCGTGCCCGTCCCGCAGGGCGAGCGGTCGAACCAGCCCGGGTGGATGGCCATGGCGTGCCGGGAACGGCGGGCCGTGGCGCCGGGCGCGTACAGGTGCACGTGATGGCAGCCGTGGATGGACGGGTCCTCGGGATGGACCGGCTCCTCCTCGGCGTTGATCGCCTCCATCAGCGACAGGCCGGCCCGCAGGATGTCGTCCTTGCGGGCGCGGTCGAAGGGCAGCCCGAACTCCTGGAGCGACAGGATGGCGTAGAAGTTGCCGCCGTACGCCAGGTCGTACGTCACCGTACGGCCGTCCGGCAGTGTCGCCTTGCGGTCCAGGCCGGCCGCGAACGAGGGGACGTTGCGCAGGGTCACGGCCCGGGCCGCGCCGTCCTCGACCGCCACCTCCGCGACGACGAGCCCGGCGGGCGTGTCCAGGCGGATGGTGGTGACCGGTTCGACGACCTCGACCATGCCCGTCTCGACGAGCACGGTGGCCACTCCGATCGTGCCGTGCCCGCACATCGGCAGATACCCGGAGACCTCGATGTAGACGACTCCCCAGTCGCAGTCGGGCCGGGTGGGCGGTTGGAGGATCGCGCCGCTCATGGCGGAGTGGCCGCGCGGTTCGTTCATCAGCAACTGCTTGACGTCGTCGCGGTGTTCACGGAAGTACAGCCGCCGCTCGTTCATGGTCGCGCCCGGGATGACGCCGATGCCACCGGTGATCACGCGGGTGGGCATCCCCTCGGTGTGCGAGTCGACGGCGTGCAGGACGAGTTTGCTGCGCATGAAGTCCCCTCGTGCAGTCCTCTTGTGTGCGGCGACGTCACGCCAGGCCGGCGGCGACGGCCTTCTCAGTGGCCGCGCGGACCGCGGCTTCCTGCTCGGGCGGGAGCGGCGCCCGCGGCGGACGGCAGGCGCCACCGTGGCGGCCCACGACGTCCATGGACAACTTGATCGCCTGGACGAACTCGACCCGGGAGTCCCAGCGCAGCAGCGGGTGGAGTTGCCGGTACAGGGGGAGCGCGGTCGTCAGATCACCGGCGACGGCCGCCCGGTACAGTTCGACCGACGCCCTCGGCAGCGCGTTGGGGTAGCCCGCCACCCACCCCTTGGCGCCCGCGACGGCCAGCTCCAGCGCCACATCGTCCGCGCCGATCAACAGGTCCAGTTCGGGGGCGAGTTCGGCGATGCGATAGGCGCGGCGGACGTCGCCCGAGAACTCCTTGACCGCCTGGACGAGCCCCTCGCCGTGCAGCCGGGCCAGCAGTTCGGGCACGAGGTCGACCTTGGTGTCGATCGGGTTGTTGTACGCCACGACCGGCAGACCCGCACCGGCGACCTCCGAGTAGTGGGCCGTCACCGCCCGCTCGTCGGCGCGGTAGGCGTTGGGCGGGAGCAGCATCACCGCGGAGCAGCCCGCCTCGGCCGCCTGCTCGGCCCAGCGGCGGGCCTCCGCCGAGCCGTAGGCGGCGACTCCGGGCATCACCCGGTCCCCGCCGATCGCGGCGACCGCGGTCTGCACCACCCGGGCGCGCTCCTCGGGCGTGAGCACCTGGTACTCGCCCAGCGACCCGTTGGGGACGACGCCGTCGCAGCCGTTGGCCACCAGCCAGGCGCAGTGCTCGGCGTAGCGGTCGTGGTCGACGCGGAGAGCGTCGTCGAGCGGGAGCGCGGTGGCGACGAGGACACCGTGCCAGGGACGGCGGACGGCGACGGCGTCTGGGCGGTCGGTGCGGGTGGTCATGCTCAAGTCCCTTCGCTGTACGGAAAGTTCAGATCACCGGGGAGCGTGGGGTCGGTCGGGGCGGCGAGCACGCCGAGCGGCACGGGTCGTGCCGGCAACCGTCGTGCCGGGGTCGGCGGGCAGCCGGCCACGCCCGCCACCCCGGGCTCGCACATCCGTCCCTGACACCAGCCCATTCCGGCACGGGTCAGCAGCTTCACGGTGCGCAGATCGCCCGCGCCGAGCGTCCCCACGGCCTCGCGGACGGCGCCGGCGGTGACCTCCTCGCAGCGGCACACGAGGGTGTCGTCGGTGACCTGCTCCGGCCACCGTGCGGGCGGGCCGCCGTATGCGTGCTCCAGCGCCGCGAAGAAGGTCCGCAGCCGCGTGCGGGACCGCGCGGCCGGCGCCCAGTCCCGCGGGTCGGGGGTCGTGCCGGTCAGCCTCGCGGCCGCCGATCGGCCGGCGATGTGTCCCTCGGCCAGGGACAGGGGTGCGCCGCCGATCCCCGTGACCTCGCCCGCGGCCCAGACGCCCGGGACGTCGGTGCGCTGTTCGTCGTCGACCCGGACGCCGGTTGCGTCGAGGCGGCAGCCGAGGCCCTCCGCGAGGTCGGTGTGCGGCAGCAGACCGTGGCCGACGGCGAGCATGTCGCAGTCGAGTCGCCGCTCGGAGCCGGGCGCGGGCAGGCCGTCGGCGTCCGACGCGGCGACGGTGACGGACTCCACCCGTTCCCCGCCGTGGGCCGCCACCACCATGTGACGGAACATCACCGACGTGCGGTGGCGCAGGAGTCGGGCCGTGTACGCGGCTCCCTCGGCGAGCCTGACCGGTGCCGTCGCCCATGTCCGGGCCTGACGCGCGAAGCCGGCCGGAGTCGCCGTCTCGACCAGGGCCACGACCCGGGCGCCCGCCGCCGCGAGGCCGGTCGCGACGGGCAGCAGCAGCGGGCCCGAGCCGGCGACCACCGCGGTGCGACCGGGCAGCGAGAGCCCGCTCTTCGCCAGGGCCTGCGCGCCCCCCGCGGTGACCACTCCGGGCAGGGTCCAGCCCGGGAACGGCAGGACCTTCTCGTAGCCGCCGGTGGCCAGCAGCACCGCGTCGACGCGGAACGCCGCGGACCGCTCCTGCTCCGGGCCGAGCAGCGCATGCACGACGAAACCGCCCGACTCCCGTTCCACACACCACACATGACGGTCACTCATATGCGAGACGCGTCCGGCGGCGAGATGGGCGTCGAGTCCGGCCCGCAGCCGGTCCCAGGTGCGCCGCTGGTGAGGCAGCATTTGCGGCCCGCCCGCCCCGAGCCCCGGTGAAGGCTGCCGGTAGAACTGTCCGCCCACCGCCGGGGCGGAGTCGACCAGCACCACGGGCACACCCCGGGACGCGGCCGCAAGGGAGGCGGCGAGGCCCGCGGGCCCGGCTCCGATCACCGCCAGCACAGGCCGTCGCTCAGTCACCGTGCCCCGTTCCCCGCTGGGTGCGGACGTCCGCGCCCTGCACGGCCGGCACCAGACAGGCACGCTGGTTGGGACGGCCGTCCACGCTCACCAGACAGTCGAAGCACACGCCGATCCCGCAGAACGCGCCGCGTGCACCGCCCGCGCCCCGGGTGGTGCGCCAGGCCGTCACCCCGGACGACCACAAGGCGGCGGCGATGCTCTGCCCCGGCAGTGCCGGGATCTCCCGGCCGTCGAAGGCGATGGTGAACGGGGCGCCGGGGCGGGCCCGGGCCGGCTTCAGTGGGTCCACGGGGCGGTCTCCTCGGTACGGCGGTCCGGGTGATCGGGGTCGTCGAACCGGTCGGGGCGCAGCGGCGCCAGGTCCAGCTCGGGGCTCTTGCCGGCGAGGGACTGCGCGATGAGCAGGCCCGTGCCGGGCGCCAGCCCGATGCCCGCGCCCTCGTGTCCGCAGGCGTGGAACAGCCCGGGCACGCGCGGGTCGGGGCCGATGGCCGGCAGATGGTCCGGCATGTAGGGGCGGAAGCCGAGATACGTGCGCATCGCCCGGACGTGCTCCAGGAACGGGAACAACCGTGTGGCGCCCGCCGCCAGGGCGCGTACCGCCGGCAGTGAGAAGGACCGGTCGAAACCGACCCGTTCACGGCTCGCGCCGATCAGCACCGGCCCGGCGGCGGTCCCCTCGACGACGGGAGAGGTCTGCAGCGCGGCCGAGTCGCTCGCCACGTCGGCCACGTAGTCGGCGGCGTACACCTTGTGCCGTACCCGGGGCGGGAGCGGCTCGGTGACCAGCACGAAACCGCGGCGGGGCAGTACGGGCAGCCCGACGCCCGCCAGCGCGGCCACGTCGGCTCCCCAGGTGCCGGCCGCGTTGACCACGGCCGGAGCGAGAAGGTCGCCCCGGTCGGTCCGCACACCCCGTACCGCGCCGTCCGGGCCGCGCAGGATCCGCGTCACCGTGCGACCGCTCTCCAGGCGCGCGCCCGACGCCCGCACCAGGTGGGCGGCGGCGAGGGCGGGCATCACCTGGGCGTCCTGCGGATACAGCACCCCGCCGGCGAGCCCGGGGGCCAAGTACGGTTCCAGGTCCCGCAGTCGGTGGGCGTCGACGGGGACGGTGTACACCCCGGCCGCGCGCTGCCCGGCGGCCAGCTCCGTCAGCGAGGCGAGCGCGTCGGGGGTCGACGCCACGACCAGCCCGCCCTTGGCCTCGTACTCGAAGGCCTCCGCGAGTCCTTCCTCCGCCAGCTCCCGCCACAACCGGCCGGAGAGCAGCGCGAGTCGGAGCTCGGGGCCGGGCTCCTTGTCGGAGACGAGAAGGTTGCCCTCGCCCGCGCCGGTCGTGCCACCGGCCACCGGGCCGCGGTCGACCAGGATCACCTCCAGGCCGGCACGTGCCGCGTACAGCGCGCAGGCGGCGCCCACCATGCCGGCGCCGACGACCACGACGTCACCGCTGGGTCGAGGGGTCACAGCAGTAATATGTCACATGGCGCAGAGGCGAGGAAGAAGGCCGGACGACCCCTCGCGCTCAGTCGAACTGGCTGGGTTCCGGGGCCGGTGTACGGCCTTCCCGGACGTCCTTGAGCCGCGTGGTGCCGTGGCTGACCGCGTCGTCGGTGCTGTCGTGGTCCACACCGTCGGTCCCGCCGTTGATGACCGTGATCGCGTCGTCGCCGACCCGTACGACGGCGACGTCCAGGGTGAGCGTGACGGGAGCGCCGCCGGAGACGCCCTTCACGGTCACGGTCAGGCCCTGCCGGGCGTCGCCGGCCTTCGGGAGGGAGGCCTCGACGACCTGCACGGAGCGCGTGGAGTTCTGCGAGCCGACCGCGTTGAACTGGTCGCACTCGGTCGGCAGCGACTTCAGCCAGGCCAGCGACTTGTCCAGGTCGGCCTTGTCGTAGGCGGCCACCTGGTAGAACAGCCGGGCCTCGCCCTGCTGGAAGCCGGTGAGCGCCGATCCGCCGGACGGCTTCCCGAGCAGGTCGTCCTCGTAGAGCCCGTCGAGCAGCCGCTGGCAGGCGGCCGCCTGTGTCTTGGCCGTGAGGAACTGGGCGACGTCGACCTTGCCGACGAGGAGGCGGTCGTGCCAGTTCCCCGCGGTCTTGACCTGTGTCCAGTCGTCCTCCAGGTCGCCCTCGGTGATCAGCGCCATCCGTGCGCGGGCGTTCGTGAGCGGCAGGGTGGTGGGCGCGGTGGTCCGTCCCGCGACCGGCGCCGCCGCGACGTCCGAGCCGGTCGACGAACTGTCGTCCCCGCTCGAACAGGCCGCCGTGACCAGCAGGGTTCCGCAGGCCAGAGCGGCGGCCAGCCCACGTGCCGGACGCGCCGGACGGGTCGGACCGGCAGGGCCCGACGGGCGGGGCGGACAGGACGGACGGGACGACGGGCGAGCGGTGGTCACGGGTTCCTCCTGAGGACGGGGCCGGCTGCCCCTGCCTCCACGGCACCACCGGCGCAGCCGCTCGACCAGCGCAATGAGTCGTACGGGTGAAGCGGCGAGCGGGGCCCCGAGCCGCCCCCACGGACGCCGAACACCGGGCGGAGCCGGAAAATACGCGGGTCACGCGCTCGGGACCGGGGCATCATGGCGGTCCCGGCACACGGCCACGAGGCCGGGAGATCATCGTCGGAGTACCACCGGGGGCACCTGTGACCGTCACCAACATCCTGCTGTCCGGCATCGTCGGCTCGACCGCCTACGGGCTCGCCCACGAAGGCTCCGACGTCGATCGCCTGGGCATGTTCGCCACCCCCACCGAGGAACTGCACGGTCTGCACCGTCCCCCGGAGTCGCACGTCAGCACGGCGCCCGACCGCACCCTGCACGAGGCGGGCAAGTGGTGCCGCCTCGCCCTGGCCGGCAATCCCACCGTCATGGAACTCGTATGGCTCCCGGACGAGTTGTACGAGGTCCGCTCGCCGCTCGGCGACGAACTCATCGCCCTGCGACAGACGTTGCTCAGCGCGCGGCGGATCCGCGACGCCTATCTGGGCTACGCCACCCAGCAGTTCCGCAAGCTGCAGAACCGTCAGGGCAACCCCCATGCGGACGGCCTTCCCCAGCGGGTCGCCAAGCACGCCCGGCACCTCAAACGACTGTGCACGCAGGGCTACGAGTTGTACGCCACAGGGCGGTTGACGGTGCGGGTCGAGGACCCGGAGAGCTACCACCGCTTCGGCGAGCAGGTCGCCGCCGATCCCGAAGCCGCGCAACCGCTGCTGCGCCACTTCGAGGAGGCGTTCGCCGAGACCCGCAGCGTGCTGCCCGAACAACCCGACGAAAGGGCCGCCGACGCCTGGCTGCGCCGGGTGCGCAGGGAGTTCTACGCGCCCGTGCCGGTCCCGTCCGGGTGAGGAGGGCCGGCCGCGTCCGCGTGAACGTCCGGAGCCGGTCCGCGCGGAGCGGCACCGCACGTCGGGCACTCGGACCGCGAGTCCGGCGGGCACTCGGATCGCGGACTCCGGCCGAGTCGTTGACGGTGTCCCGTACGCCCGTTAGCGTTCCGCGAGTTCGTGCGCGGGGGCGCGAGGAGCGCTCCGCGCCCTGACGGGGGAGGGACGGATGAGACAGCGCATGCTCGCCGCCGCCGGGCTCGTGTGCGCCGCGGCGCTGACGCTCGGGGCCTGCGGCGACGACCACGACACGACCGGCTCCGGTACGACCGCCGCGTCGCCCA
Organism: Streptomyces hayashii; assembly: GCF_024539815.1. GTDB lineage: Bacteria > Actinomycetota > Actinomycetes > Streptomycetales > Streptomycetaceae > Streptomyces > Streptomyces hayashii. Next base: position 61,821 of record NZ_JAHHIU010000088.1, on the reverse strand, counting down.
CGGCCACCGACTTCGGCTGCCTGAGCGCCGGGCAGACGGCGAAGTCGATCACCTTCAAGGACACCGGGGGCAATGAGGTCGCCGGTTACCAGACCGGCACCGGCAAGACCGGCGTGGTCCTCTCCCACCAGTCGAACAACAACGTCTGCTCGTGGGTCGCGGGTGCGGACGAACTCGCTGAGAACGGTTACCGGGTGCTTGCCGTGGACAGCACCGGTTCCGAGGTGCCGGAGATCGAGGGCGCCGTCGAGCGACTTCGGAAAGAGGGCGCACAGAAAGTGTTGCTGATGGGCGCGTCCAAGGGCGGAACCGCCTCGCTGGCCGCCGCCGCGACAGTGAAGCCGCCCGTGGCCGCGGTCGTCTCGCTCTCGGGACCCGGGTTCTACAACAGCATGGACGCCACCGGCGCGATCGCCAAGCTGACCATGCCGATCCTCCTGGTGGCCGCACAGGACGACGGACAGTTCGCCGCCGACGCCCGCGAGTTGGACAAGCTGGCCCGCAAGTCGAAGGACGAGAAGCTGGTGATCGTCCCAGGCAGCGCGCACGGCAACGACATCCTGCTGCGGCAGCCGGACGTGTGGGACCAGGTGAAGGCCTTCCTCGCCCGCTACCGCTGAGCGCGACGGCACCGCACGCCCGGCGACCCACGGCCGGCCCGACCCCGACGCGGTCCGGAGGGACCGGAGGGGCCCGGAGGGAGGGGGCGGGGCCGCTAAATCGTGTGCCGAGGACGATCGTGCGGTCCTACACTCGCCGAACCGAGCGCGGCCCACGATCAGGGCGGCGCTTCGACCGTGACGAACGAAGGGAGCCCGGCCATGCGTGACCACACCGCTGCCGTCGCTCCCTGCGCCCGCTACGAGGTGATCCTCGTGTCCTCGTCCGACCGGTGCCCGCCGCGCGGTCGGCACCGGTGATCCCGACGGACGTCTGAACACCGCGACGCGTCGTCCTGGCCCAGGGCCTGACGACCCGTCACGCAGTTTCGCAGGGCTCTGTCCCCAGGGACGTCCGCAGGAAATCGCGCTGCCCGTTCTCGGAACACCCCGAAAGGCCAAGGGCCATGCGCAACCACCTCGACCGTCAGCTCCGCGCCGTGCGCAACCTGGGCATCCTCGCCCACGTGGACGCCGGCAAGACCACCGTCACCGAGCGGATCCTGTACGCCACCGGGACCACGCACAAGCGCGGCGAGGTCCACGACGGCACGACCGTCACCGACTTCGACCCGCAGGAGCGCGACCGCGGCATCACCATCTTCGCCGCGGCCGTCAGCTGCGACTGGGACGGTCACCGCGTCAACCTGATCGACACCCCCGGGCACGTCGACTTCGCCGACGAGGTGGAGCGGGCCCTGCGCGTCCTGGACGGCGCGGTGGCGGTGTTCGACGCCGTCGCGGGCGTGGAACCGCAGAGCGAGTCCGTGTGGCGCCAGGCCGACCGTCACGGCGTCCCCCGGATCGCGTTCGTCAACAAGCTGGACCGGGCGGGCGCCGACCTGGACGCCGCGGTGGAGTCGATCCGCACCCGGCTGCACCCGGTCCCGCTCTCCGTACAGTTGCCGATCGGCGCGGAGGACGGCTTCACCGGCATCATCGACCTGCTCCGGATGCGGGCGCTGACCTGGAGTGACGGCAGCGACACGGCCGTCGAAGGGGACGTGCCGCAGGAGCTCCGGGAGGAGGCGCTGCGCCGCCGACGGCTGCTGGAGGAAGCCGTGGCGGAACGGCATCCGGCCGCGCTGGAGGAGTTCTGCGACCGGGAGACGCTCTCCGCGCAGACCCTCTCCGGGGCTCTGCGCGACCTCACCCACACGGGTGACGTACTGGTCGTGCTGTGCGGTTCGGCCTATCGCAACCAGGGGATCGAGCCGCTGCTCGACGCGGTCGTCGCCTATCTGCCGTCGCCGCTCGACGTGCCGCCGGTGAGCGGTGTCCGGGACGGAGCCGCCGCAGCGCACGGCACGGACCGCGCCGGGCACGCGGCCGGCGACCGTGCGTCCGACGGGGGCGGCGAGGAACGCCCCGCCGACCCCGAGGCGCCGTTCGCTGCGCTCGCGTTCAAGGTCGCCGCCACCGCCACGGGTCGGCTCACCTACCTGCGGGTGTACTCGGGCACGATCGAGAAGGGAGATCCGGTGTGGGAGTCGGGCACCCGGCGCACCGAGCGGATCGGTCGGATCCTGCGCGTGCAGGCGGACCGGCACGCCCGGGTGGATCGGGCGGTCGTCGGGGACATCGTGGCCGTGGTCGGGCTGAAGTCGGCCCGCGCGGGCTCGACCCTGTGCGCGCCGGGGGCGCCCGTCGTCCTCGAACCGCCCGGGGTTCCCGACCCGGTCGTCTCGGTGGCGGTGGAACCCCGCACCGTCGCCGACGCCGACCGGCTGGTCTCGGCGCTCGCCCGGCTCACGGAGGAGGATCCGTCGCTGGTCGTCAGGACCGACGCCGAGACCGGTCAGACCGTGCTGTCCGGCATGGGCGAACTGCACCTGGAGGTGGCGGTGGAGAAGATCCGTCGCAGCCTCGGGCTGGAGGTCGGCGTGGGCCGTCCGAGGGTGACCTACCGCGAGACGGTCGCCCGCGGGGTGTCCGGCCTGGTCTTCCGGCACGTCAAACAGGACGGCGGGGCGGGGCAGTTCGCGCACGTCGTACTCGACGTCGAACCCCTCGGCGCGCACGGCGCGGCCGGTGACGTCGAAACCGGTTTCGAGTTCCGTACCGGTTTCGAGTTCCGCTCCGCCGTCGTCGGCGGACGGGTGCCGCAGGAGTACGTGCGCGCCGTAGAAGCCGGTTGCCGGGACGCCCTGGCGGAAGGGCCTCTCGGCGGGCACCCGGTCGCCGGGGTGCGGGTCACCCTGGTCGACGGGGCGACCCATGTGAAGGACTCCTCCGAGACGGCCTTCCGCGCGGCGGGCCGGCTCGGGCTCCGGGAAGCGCTTCGCGGTTGCGCGATGGTCCTGCTGGAGCCGGTCGTCGAGGTCACGGTCACCGTGCCCGAGGACGCGGTCGGCGGCGTCCTCGGCGATCTCGCCGGCCGACGCGGGCGGATCACCGACTCGACCGTGCGCGGCGGTTCGGCGGTGGTCACGGCCACCGTGCCGCTGGCCGAGCTGTTCGGCTACGCGACCCGGCTGCGCAGTCGCACCCAGGGCCGAGGCGCCTTCACGGCCCGGCCGACCGGATACGCCCCGGCCGGGCCGGCGGCGGTCGTGTCCGAGCGGTGACCTGTGCGCCGCCCCCGCGTCGGTGACGCGGGGGCGGAGGTCCACGCGACCTGCCCAGCCGCCCGGCCCCGATGCGGGCGCGCACCGGCGTCTCGCTGTCCGCCCCGACCGGCGGACGACCGGTGCTCGGCACGGGGGCGGGCGGGTCGTGGGACGACATCGCCCGCCCGGGGCGGCCCAGGCGGGGCGGACGCCCGCGACCCGGCGGACGCCCGCGACCCGGCGGGCGTCACCACCGTCCACAACCTGCCGTGCGGGACACGGTCGCCGCGGCCCGTTTCTGACGGAGCCTCATACCCTGTCCGCCCGCCGGTTGTTCAGGGGTGCCCGGTTCAGGGGTACGACACCACGGTCGACGGCACAGTCGAGGTGCCGGAGGTCGGCGCTCCCGTGTCGTTGACGACGTGCTCGTACTGTCCCTTGCCGCCGAGGGAGACCACCAGCAGGTCGTGGAACTTGACGCCCGGCGTGTTCGGGGCGGCGAAGCCGTGGTGCTGGATGATCGTCGGGTCGACGTTGTAGAAGCAGTAGCTGCCCAGCCCCCAGCCCTCGTGCGCGGTGACCTTGTCGCCCACCTTGTAGGCCGCGTAGCCCTTGACCGGGCCGTTCTGGATCGCGGCCTGGTTCGGGGCGTCGTACGCCTTCTCGTTCTGGAAGAAGATCGTCCGTCCGCGCTGGCCGTACCACTGCACGTCGTACTTGTTGAAGTGCTCCACGAACAGGCCGGTGGCCAGGACGTCGTGGCCGTTGACGACGACGCCGTAGTCGGCCCGGTTGGTCTCCCAGCCGACGCCCTCGCCGTGGTCCGCGCGCCAGACCCAGGTGTGGTCGACGATCGTGTGCCGGTTGTTGATCACCATGCTGGTCGTGGCTTTGCCGGCGCCGGCGCCGCCGATGCGCACGAACACGTCCTGGACGGTGGTCGGGTCGGCGGAGTGGTCGCGCGAGGCTCCGGGCGGGCCGACCTCCAGCAGGGTCGGGGAGTTGACGGGCCCGGCGTCGATGAGGAAGCCGGCCAGGCGCACCCCGTCCACGTCGGCGACCTTGAGCGCGGTGACGCCGTTGTCGGGAACGAGCGTGGCGTACCCCAGGCCCAGCACCACGGTGCCGGCGCGGGTGACCCTGATCGGCTGGTCGAGGTGGTAGACACCCGGCGTCAGCAGCAGGTGGAGGCCCTGTGCGAGGGCCTGGTTGAGGGTGGCGGCCGAGACGCCGGGCTTGGCGACGTAGAACCGCGACAGGGGCAGCGAGGAGCCGCGCGGTGTGCCGCTGCCCCAGGTGACCCCTCGGGCGTTCGTCCGCTTCGCCGGCAGGAAGACGCGGAAGCCGCCGCCGTCGACGTGGAGGAACGGCTTCTCCCGGGAGACGGGCGTGGTGTCGAGCGTCGTGTACGGCGGGTCGGGGAAGCTCTGCGCGGGCGCCCCCTCGACACCGGAGAACACCATGTTCCACACGCCGTTGAGCCAGCCGCCGACGGTGCTGTCCCGGGTGTACCACTGCTGCTGCGAGTAGGGTCCGACCTCGCCGTCGATACGACTGTCGGCGATGTACCCGCCGCTGGCCCAACCGTAGCCGGACGGCGCCAGGTTGAGGCCGCCGCGCACATGCATCCGGCGGAAGGGGGCCGCCTGGGCGACCGCCCAGCGATTGGTCCCGCTGACCGGGACGAGGGCGAGGTTCTCCGCCGAACGCCAGAAGTTCTGGGTGGCGTTGCCGCCGAACCAGCCGGCGTCCACCGTCACGTCCCCGTTGATCGTGGTGTCGTCGGGGGAGAGGCCGAGGCCCGCGATGGATGTGTAGAAGCCGAGCTGGGCGTTGAGGCCGTGATACGCCCCGGGCTTGAACAACAGCGCGTAGCGCCCGGAGCCGAACTGGGCCGACTCCTGCTGCCGGAAGACCTCGTCCAGGCGGGCCTGGATGTCCGGCGTCGACGGATCGAAGACGAGGACGTTCGGACCGAGGTCGCCGCCGCCCTGGAGGGCGCACGGCCGTCTCCCGGGTGCGGCGACGGGGGCAGGCGCGGCGGTGGCCGGTGAGACGGTCAGCGCGGTGAGGGCGGGTGCGGCCGCGGCCGTCGCGGCGGCGGCGAGGACGGCTCTGCGGCGCACGGCGGGCGTGTCCGACGGCGGGGTGTGGGGCATGGGCGGCTCTCCTCGGTACAGGCCGTCCGAAGCGAACGGCTGAAGGGGGAAGTGAAGGAGGACGTGCCTGAGAGCGCTCTCTCGACGCTGAATGCTTCAACTGCCCGAACGTGCGCGTCAAGTGGTGGAGACGGAGTTCCGCGGACTGTGCCGGGACTCTTGACGCGCACCGCTCACGGGGTTTAACTCACGTCCTAAATTAAGCCCTGATGACATCGGGAGTCCACCCATGCGCACCATCCGAGCCGCGGCCACAGGAGTCGTCGTCATGTCCCTCGCCCTCGCGGCCACGGCCTGCGGCGGAGGGAGCTCGACCGACGGCGAGGGCTCCAACGACTCGCCGAAGACACTGACCTACTGGGCCTCCAACCAGGGCGCGAGCATCGAGGTGGACAAGAAGGTCCTCCAGCCGGAGCTCGACAAGTTCGAGAAGAAGACCGGAATCAAGGTGAAACTGGAGGTCGTCCCCTGGTCGGACCTGCTCAACCGGATCCTCACCGCGACCACCTCGGGCCAGGGCCCCGACGTCCTCAACATCGGCAACACCTGGTCGGCCTCGCTCCAGGCCACCGGCGCGCTGCTGCCCTGGAACGACGCCAACCTCGCGAAGATCGGCGGCAAGGGCCGTTTCGTGGCCTCGGCGCTCGGCTCGACGGGAGCCCGGGGCAAGGACCCGGCCGCGGTGCCGCTCTACTCCATGGCGTACGCCCTGTACTACAACAAGCAGATCTTCGCCGACGCCGGTATCGCGCAACCCCCGGCCACCTGGGCGGAGTTGATCGCGGACGGCAAGAAGATCCAGGCCAAGGGCAAACAGGTCCTGGGCGCCGAGGGCGCCAACGTCTCGGAGAACATCCACCACGCCTTCGTCTTCGCCAAGCAGCACGACGCCGACTTCTTCACCGCCGACGGCAAGCCCGACTTCACCTCCGACGGCGCGGTGACGGCCGTCAAGCAGTACGTCGACCTGATGGCGAAGGACAAGGTCATCCCGCAGGGCAACGCCGAGTACGCCCAGAACCAGTCCGTCAGCGACTTCGCCAAAGGGAGGACGGCGATGCTGCTGTGGCAGTCCGCCTCCGCCAACCTCGCGTCCCAGGGCATGAGCGAGGACCGGTACGGCATCGCCCCCGTGCCCGTGCAGTCCGGCGCTCCGGGAGCAGGCGCCCAGGTCGACTCGATGGTCGCGGGCATCAACCTGGCCGTCTTCAAGAACACCGACAACCTCGACGGCGCCACCGAGTTCGTGAAGTTCATGACCGGCGACGAGGAACAGAAGATTCTCAACAAGGCTTACAGCACCATTCCGCCGGTCGCGTCGGCTCAGGCCGACCCGGCCTTCGGCACCCCGGCGAACACGATCCTCAAGGACACCCTCGCCAGGAGCGCCGCCGCACTGCCCCAGGTCGCCGACGAGTCGCAGTTCGAGACGACGGTCGGCACGGCCGTCAAGGAACTGTTCGCCGAGGCGGCCGCCGGCCATCCGGTGACGGCAGCGACGGTGAAGGCCAAGCTCGCCAAGGCCCAGCAGCAGATGCCGGCGAAGTGAGCCGGATGACCACCACCGTCGAGGCCCCGAAGCCTGGAGCGACCCTTCACGGCGACGCTGTTCCCCGCCCGCGACCCGGACGCATCCGCCGCGCGGGACTGCCCTACCTGCTGCTCCTGCCCGCCCTGATCCTCGAACTCCTGGTGCATCTGGTGCCGATGGTGATCGGCGTCCTGATGAGCTTCAAGGAGCTCACCCAGTTCTACATCCGCGACTGGGGCACCGCTCCCTGGTCCGGCCTCGACAACTACCGCGTCTCGGTGGACTTCGACGCCCCCGTGGGACAGGCCCTGCTCCGGTCCTTCCTCGTCACGGTCGGCTTCACCCTGCTGTCGGTCGGCCTGTGCTGGTTCATCGGCACCGCCGCGGCGATCTTCATGCAGGACGCCTTCCGCGGCCGCGGACTGCTCCGGGCGCTGTTCCTGGTGCCGTACGCGCTCCCCGTCTACGCGACCGTGATCACCTGGGTCTTCATGTTCCAGCACGACAACGGCCTGGTGAACCACGTTCTGCACGACCAGCTGCACCTCACCGACAAGCCATCGTTCTGGCTCATCGGCGACAACAGTTTCTACGCGTTGCTCACTGTTTCCGTGTGGAAGGGCTGGCCGTTCGCGTTCCTCATCGTCATGGCCGGCCTGCAGAACATCCCGCGCGAGCTGTACGAGGCGGCAGCCCTGGACGGAGCCGGGGTGTGGCAGCAGATCCGCCGCATCACCCTGCCCTCGCTGGCCCCGGTCAACCAGGTCCTGGTCCTGGTGCTGTTCCTGTGGACGTTCAACGACTTCAACACGCCGTTCGTCCTCTTCGGCCGGGCGGCGCCGGAGGCCGCGGACCTGATCTCGGTCCACATCTACCAAGCGTCCTTCGTCACCTGGAACTTCGGCGCCGGATCGGCGATGTCGGTCCTGCTGCTGCTCTTCCTGCTCGCCGTGACCGGCGTCTACCTGGCCCTCACCACCCGGGGAAGGAGGCCCTCCCGTGCGCGATGACTCACCCATGGCGCCGCCGGGTTCGTTCCTGTGGTCCCGGCGGATCTTCCTCACCCTGCTCACCGGTTTCGTCCTGGTCCCGGTCTACGTGATGGTCTCCAGCTCCCTGAAGCCCCTCGCGGACGTCACCGGCGGGTTCCACTGGCTGCCCAGCGGGCTGACGATCCGCCCCTACATCGACATCTGGTCGACGGTCCCGCTCGCCCGGTACTTCGTGAACTCGCTGATCGTGGCCGGCGCGGCGACGGTCTGCTCGGTGGTGATCGCCGTGTTCAGCGCATACGCAGTAAGCCGTTACGACTTCCGCGGCAAGCGCACCTTCACGGTCACCGTGCTGTCCACCCAGATGTTTCCCGGCATTCTGTTCCTCCTCCCGCTGTTCCTGCTCTACGTCAACATCGGCAACGCCACCGGCATCGCGCTGTTCGGTTCGCGCGGCGGTCTGATCCTGACGTACCTGACGTTCTCGCTCCCCTTCTCCATCTGGATGCTGATCGGATACTTCGACTCGGTGCCGCGTGACCTGGACGAGGCCGCACTGGTGGACGGCTGCGGACCGCTCGGCGCGCTCCTTCGGATCGTGGTGCCGGCCGCGATCCCCGGCATCGTGGCGGTCGCCGTCTACGCCTTCATGACCGCCTGGGGCGAGGTCCTCTTCGCCTCCGTCATGACCAACGACACCACCCGCACGCTCGCCGTCGGACTCCAGGGCTACTCCACCCTCACCGACGTCTACTGGAACCAGATCATGGCGGCCTCGCTCGTCGTCAGCGTGCCCGTGGTGGCCGGCTTCCTGCTGCTTCAGCGCTACCTCGTCGCCGGCCTGACAGCCGGAGCCGTGAAGTGACCCGCAGCCGTGCAGGCGCCCGGAGCCGTGCGGCGGCACTGTCACAGAGTCGTGCAGGCGCCGGGAGTCATGCAGAGGCCCGGAGCCGTGCGGCGGCAGTGTCCCAGAGCGGTGCAGGCGCCCGGAGCCGTGCAGCGCATCGCCGTCGTGCAGTGACACGACACCCCGAACCCGAAAGGACCTCAGTGACCATCGACCTCGCCGCCCTGCCCCGCGACTTCCTGTGGGGGACCGCCACCTCGGCGTACCAGATCGAGGGAGCCGTGGCGGAGGACGGCCGATCGCCGTCGATCTGGGACACGTTCTCGCACACCCCCGGCAGGATCGCAGGCGACGACCACGGCGACGTGGCATGCGACCACTACCACCGCTGGCGCGAGGACATCGCCCTGATGCGTCGGCTGGAAGTGAACGCCTACCGGATGTCGATCGCCTGGCCGCGCGTCGTGCCCGGCGGCGACGGCCTGGTCAACCCCAAGGGCCTCGACTTCTACGACCAGTTGATCGACGGGCTGCTGGAATCGGGGATCACGCCGTCCGTCACCCTCTACCACTGGGACCTGCCGCAGATTCTCCAGGACCGCGGCGGCTGGCCCGAGCGGGAGACCGCGGAGCACTTCGCCGCCTATGCGTCGGCGGTCGCCGAACGGCTCGGCGACCGCGTGACCTACTGGGCCACCCTCAACGAGCCCTTGTGCTCGGCCTGGATCGGCCATCTCGAAGGCAGGATGGCCCCCGGCGTCACCGACCTGACCGCCGCCGTCCGCGCCTCCTACCACCTCCTCCTCGGCCACGGACTCGCCGTCCAGGCCATCCGGGCGGCGGCGCCCCGCGCGAAGATCGGCATCGTCAACAACCTCTCCACCGTCCACGCCGCCACCGACCGGCCCGAGGACGTCGCCGCCGCCCGCCGCATGGACGGCCACATCAACCGCTGGTGGCTCGACCCGGTGCACGGCCGCGGCTTCCCGGCGGACATGCGAGAGGTCTACGGTGTCGAACTACCCGAGAAGTACGAGGACTTGGCGACCATCGCCGCGCCGCTGGACTGGCTGGGCCTGAACTACTACTTTCCCGCGACCGTCACCGACGACCCGGACGGACCGGCCCCCCACGCCCGTTCCGTCCGCCGGGACGGCGTCCAGCGCACCGGAATGGACTGGGAGATCGACCCGAGCGGCATCGAGACGCTGTTGCTGCGCCTGACCGACGAGTACGGCGCCCGCCGGCTGTACGTCACAGAAAACGGTTCCGCCTACCCGGACGTGGTACGTCCCGACGGCACCGTCGACGACCCCGAGCGCCAGGCCTATCTGGCCCGCCACCTCGCCGCCTGCACCTCCGCCGCCCGCCAGGGCGCCCCCCTGGCGGGCTACTTCGCCTGGTCCTTGCTGGACAACTTCGAGTGGGCGTACGGCTACGACAAGCGGTTCGGACTCGTCCACGTCGACTACCGCACCCAGACACGCACGATCAAGGGCGCCGGACGCCGCTACGCGGAGATCGTCCGCAGGCACAGGGAGGGGATGGCACGGGCCGCCTGAGCCGATTCGGCCCGCGGCCGTGAAGCGTGGGCCGTGGGCCGTGGGCCGTGGGCCGTGGATCGCGGATCGCGGATCGCGGACAGGGTCCTGCAGCCCCGGGCCCGGGGCTGCAGGACGGAATCGGCAGCGTGGGCGCGCCGGAGACCGGTGGGCGCCGGAGACCGGTGGGCGTGGGTGCGGGAGCCCGCGCCCACCACCCCTGTGCGGACGCGGTAGCCGACGTGGGCGAGGGCGAGGCCGAGCCGCGCACGGCCCCCGGACAGAAGAAGCCGGCAAAGCGGTCCCGTTCTCGCGGCGCAGGCCGCTCCACCCGTTCCGCCGCACACCGTCCAGTGATCCCGAATCACTCAGTGCGTTTTTCATCACATGATCTGTCCAGCGCCCAACCCCGTCGCGTGAAACGCCCTCCTAATGCGCGTCAGAGGAAAGGGTGTTGACTTCATGGACGAAGAGACTGGGGTGTCCCGGCGGTCGATGTTCCGCACGGCGGCTGCCGTCGGACTGGGTGCGAGTGCCGCGCCCGCAGCCGCCTGGATGGCCGCTGCGACGAGTCACCGGCAGGGGCAGCACGGCACGGGATCCGCGGGCACGGTGCATCCCGTGGCTTCGTTCCCTCCTGTCGATCCCGTCTCCCGGACCGGTCGCCCGTTCATCTGGTTCGAGCCCCATCAGGACGACGGCCTGCTGTGGGCCTGGAAGATCCTGACTCATCACGCACTCACCGGGCGGGACGTACATGTCGTCCTCGCCACGGACGGATCGGCCTCAAGGATCAGGCACGTGCTGAACGGCGAGACGTCCAACCGGTACTGGGGCCGTCACTACCCGGATCGCGAGGGCTACGGACATCTCACCCCCATGAGCCCGAAGGCCTTCGCCAAAGCCCGGGACAGGGAACTCAAGGCGGCTTGCGGTCCCCTCGGCATCGTCCCGGAAAACCTGCACCTCGAACTGGACTGGCGGCAGGCGAAGATCGACGTCCCCAGAGCCCGGGAACTCATCACCCGGTACGCGGATCTCTACCCGGACGCAGGGCTGTGCACCATGTGGTGGAGGGACACCGATCCGTGCCATTCCGCCCTCGGCACGGCGCTGCGCCAGCTCCACCTCGCCGATCCGGCACGGTTCCCCGACTGCCGATGGGTGGTGCGCCGCAAGCAGGGCCCCACGGCGCCCGGGGCCGTCCCGTACCAGGTCCCTGAGCGGTTCGCGGCGACCGCGCATCAGATGGCGAAGAACGCTTCGCTCGCCTACAGCTCCTGGGCGCCGGGAAAGACGGAGGACGACGGCATGTACGCCATCGGGCTCCACTCGGTCGGCTCCGACCTCGCGGCCGTCAAACGCGGCGAACCCAACTGGGTCGTGGACAAGGCATGACCCGGCCCGGTGGGATCCCGGCGCGCACGGCATGCGGGAACCGGCTCGGTTGCTCCTCGCGGGCCCCCTTGTGAGGATCTCCCCATGCCGACCTTCACCGCCCCCGACGGGACCCGCCTCGCCCACCACGGCGCGGGGGACGGGCCGCCCCTGATCTGCCTGCCCGGCGGCCCCATGCAGTCCGCCGCCTACCTGGGCGACCTCGGCGGACTCGCTTCCCGCCGGCGGCTCATCGGGCTGGACCCCCGGGGCGCCGGCGAGTCGGCGGCCCCCGCGGACCCGGCCTCGTACCGCTGCGACCGCCAGGTCGACGACGTCGAGGCGCTGCGCGTGCACCTCGGGCTCGACCGGATCGACCTGCTCGCGCACTCCGCGGGGGCCAACCTGGCACTCCTGTACGCCGCCCGCCACCCGGATCGCGTGGCCCGTCTGCTGCTGATCACCCCGAGCGTGTACGCGGCAGGCCTGGAGATCACCGCCGAGGACCGGTTGGCGACCGCACGTCTGCGTCGCGACGAGCCGTGGTTCGCCCCCGCTTACGCCGCCCTGGAGGCGATCACCTCCGGTCGGGCCACGGCCGACTCCTGGCAGCTCGTCGCGCCCTTCTTCCACGCACGGTGGGACGAAGACGCCCAGGCTTTCGACGCGGCCGGGGAGAAGGAGAAGAACCAGGAGGCGGCGGCCGCGTACGCCGCGGACGGCGCCTTCACACCGGCCGCCACCCGCGACCGCCTCGCCGCCTTCCCGTCCCCGGTCCTGCTCCTCGCAGGCGAAGGCGACCTGGGCGCGCCGCCGCGCGTCATGCGGGAGTTCGCCGGGCTCTTCCCGGAGGCCGAGTTCGTCGTGCAGCCCGGCGCGGGGCACTTTCCGTGGCGGGACGATCCCGAGCGCTTCGTGGCGGCGGTGACGGAGTTCCTGGATGGCGGACGGCGGACGGCGGACGGCGGAGGGTGAGCGGTGAGCGGTGAGCGGTGAGCGGTGAGCGGTGAGCGGTGAGCGAGGGATTCGTTCACACGATCGAGTGATGTGTCGTCGACCGGGCACGGGCCGGCCGCGCGGACCGTTGTGCGGGTGACGGGATCACTCCCGTTCACGACGACCACGGGGGCGACATGAGCCTGCACATCCAGCGCAACGCCGACGGCACGATCACCGGGCACGACACCGAGACGGGGTTCATGGTCACCTCGGCCGACGAGGAAGAGGTACGGCGACTGGTGCACGAAGACGCCGGCTGGGAGTACACGCCCCCGCCTCCGCCGACGCCTGCGGGGTTCCACCGGTTCGTGCTGGTCCACGACGAGTTCGGCGACGGCGGATTCGGAGACGAACGGTACGAGCGCCTGCGCACCCGTCCGCCCAGCGGTTGCGAACCGGTCGACCGGGGCTGCTTCGCCCTCACCTGTGAGCGCCCCGGCGCCACCCTTCTGGGAGCCGTGTCCGACACGGTCGCGGAGATCCGCCGGGTACACGGCCTCGTGATGAACAGCCTCGGCATCGAGAAGCCGGACGAATGGCTCGCGGACGACCGGGACGGCTGCGGGGCGCAGAGCGTCGCGCATCTGATGCTGACGGCCGCCCATCGGGCCGCACTCCTCGGCTACGGGCGAAAGGACCTGGTGCGTCTCCTCGATGCGAGCGGGCTGAGGTGAGCAGGGCGGCCGTCCTCCGGCGGTGAGCGGACGGGCCGTCACGCCCACCCGCAACGCCCCTCCGTGGCGCCCTGACCCTGGCCGCACGTGAGGCGGTGCGCGGCTCACCGCTGCGGAGCGGGTACTCGATGTCACCCAGGTGTGCGGTCAGGGGCCGCGCGGCCAAACCCTGCCTGGTGGCTGCGCGGTCCTGGGCCTGTGGCGGGTGGAGCCCGGCAGGGCGGGGGGTGCCGCCCGCGTGCGTGGCGAGCGGTGCTGGTTGACGTCGCCGTCCACGGCCGGGGCGTTGGCGCCCGACCGCGCCAAGTGCCGTGCGAACAGGGCAGACAGGGTGGTCTCGCCGCTGCCGTCCTTCGCTGTGAATGCGACGCGCATCACGACATCGCCTTATTGAAAATGAATATCATATGGCTAGATTGGGGGTCCCTCGTGATCTCCGTCGAACCCGGGAGTGGCGATCCAATGATCAACTTGTCGCGCTTGCTGCATATGATTTGCAAGTGCGTAACTACTGCATCAGGCCTGCGGGCCCCGAGGACCTGGACGGCGCCCGAGCCGTCATGCTCGACACCGTCTACCGCGATTTCGGCAGCGGCTACGTGCCCCACTGGCACGGCGACATCATCGATCCCTCCGCCGCCTACCTCGCCCCGGAACGCCACACCCTGCTGGTCGCGCTCGACGGAGGGAACGGCCGGCGCGGAGGGAACGGGGGGCGCGGAGGGAAGGGCCGGAAGGGCGAGGTCGTCGCCACCGCCGCCCTCGACTCCCGCGGCCCCGTGCACCCGCCGAACCCGCGTCACGTCGCCGAGCGCTATCCGCCCGGAACGACCGCCCAGTTGCGCCGCGTCTACGTCCGGCGCGAACACCGGCGGCGCGGCCTCGCCCGGCGGCTGGTCGCCGAACTGCTCGCCTTCGCGGCCGCGGACGGCGGCTACCGCTCCGTCTATCTGCACACCGATCCCGCCGTCGAGGGCGCCGAGGCGTTCTGGCGGTCGCTCGGCACCGTCGTGCACGACGAACGCGAGGAGGCGGACGGCGGTCAGGGCATCGTGCACTTCGACGTCCCTCTCGCCCTCCCGTACGTCACCGCGACCGCGACCGCGACCGCGACCGGCACGCAGGCCCACACCCCCGCACCCGCTGTCGCCCCCGCCGACCTCACTCCCGGGGTCCACCTTCCCGTCTCCTCTCCTGCCCTCCACCCCCCTCGCACAGACCGGTGACTCCATGTACTTCCCGCGGGGTCCGCGTAGTTCGCACAGTCCCAGGGGCCGGCGCGGTCTCCGTAGTTTCCGTCCCCGTCGTCCCCGTGTTCTCGCCTTCCTCTGCCTCGCGCCGCTCCTCGCCGGCTGCTTCGCCTCGTCCGGCTCCGGCGGCGGTGACGGCGAAGACAAGGCCTCCGGAGCGGGCGGCGGCTCCCGTCTGAGGGTCGCGCTCGCATTCCCGCCCACCGAGAACCTCTCCCCGTACGGGGCCGACGCGACGATCCTCAGCCGTCTCGGCGTCACCGAGGGGCTGACCGCGCTCGACGGCAACGGCTCCGCCGTTCCCGCGCTGGCCGCGTCCTGGCGGCGCGAGGACGACCGCACCTGGCTGTTCACCCTGCGCGAGGCCGTCTTCCAGGACGGCACGGACGTCACGCCCGCCGCCGTCGCCGCCTCCCTCGCCCGGGCCGGTGAGGCCAGGCCCGCCCCGGCCGCCCTGGCCGGAGTCACCCTCACGGCGAAGGCTGCGGGAGGCGCAGGCGTACGCATCACCACCGCCGCCCCCGACCCCGTCCTGCCGCTGCGCCTGTCCAGCCCGAGTCTCGTCGTCCTCTCGCCGAAGGCGTACGGGAACAGGAACGGGAACGGCAACGGGAACGGCAAGAAGGACGCTGTCGATCCGGTCGGCACCGCCACCGGCCCCTTCGAGATCACCCGGGTGGCCGGGACCGGCGCCGCCGGCCTCGACCGCTTCGACGACTACTGGGGCGGCCGCGCCCAGGCCTCGGGCATCGACGTGCGCTTCGTCGCCGACGGCGCCGCCCGGGCCAACGCCCTGCGCACCGGACAGGTGGACATCGCCGAAGCGATACCCGTCGCCCAGGCCGCCACCCTCGACGCCGGCACCCGCCGCGAGACCGCCACGACCCGCACCACCAGCCTTCACCTCAACGCGAGTTCGGGTGTCTTCAAGGACCCGGCCCTGCGTGCCGCCGCACGCGCCGCCGTCGACGCCTCCGTCCTCGCCGAGGGTGTGTACGAGGGGCACGCCGACGCCGCCGCCGGGATCTACGGCCCGGCCGTCACCTGGGCGCAGGGCAAGCGCGTCCGGCCTGCCGGGCGAGCGCGGGCGGTCGCTCCCGGCGGCGCCTCCGTCACCCTGGCCACCTACGACAACCGGCCCGAACTCCCTGAAGTCGCACAGGTGTTGAAGCAGCAGTTGGAGAAGGCCGGTTTCAAGGTGAAGCTGGAGGTGCGCGAGTACTCAAGGGTGGAGAGCGACGCCCTCGCCGGCAGGTTCGACGCGTTCGTCGGCGCACGCAACAGCCTCCTGGACACCGGTGACCCCGTCTCGGTCCTCGCCGGGGACTTCACCTGCGACGGCGGCTACAACCTCGCCCGGCTCTGCCACCCGGACGTCGACCGGGCCGTCGGGAAGGCGCAGGCGGCGTCGGACGCCGACGAGCGGCAGGACGCCGCCATGGCCGCCGAGGCCGTGATCCTGGGCAGCGACGCAGTGGTCCCGCTGGTCCACCAGCGCATCATCACCGGCGTCGCGGCGAAGGTCGGCGGCGTGTTGCCCGATCCCTACGAGCGGACCCTCGTCGGCGCCGGGACCAGGCGCTGACGGCATGCGGAGCAGGATGGGCGCGCTGCTGTGGCGTGCCGTACTGGGAGTGCTGCTGGTGTGCGGGATCGGGCTACTGCCCTGGCTCTCGCGGACCGACCCGGCGCTCACCGTGCTGAAGGCGCGGTCCGCCGATCGCGATCCCTCGCCGGAGGTGCTCGCCGACATCCGCGACCGGCTCGGCCTGGACGACGGCCCGGCGCGTGTGCTGTGGCGGTGGCTCGCGGGGTTGGCACGCGGGGACGCCGGACACTCCTGGGTCTCCGGCGCCGACGTCCTGCCAGGCGTGCTGGAGGCGTTGGGCGTGTCGCTGCTGCTGATGGCGGCGGCGATGACGGTGGCCCTGGTGGTGGCGGCCGGTGTGTGCGCCCGCACCCTGTTCCTCGGCGCGTGGCGGCGGTCGGCGGGCCGGCCCGCCGGCGGCTCCGGCTCCGCCGTGCTCGCCGCGCTGCCGGAGTTCCTCCTCGCGTCCGTCCTCGCGACGGTGGTCGGCGTGCAGTGGGGGTGGCTGCCGGCCCTCGGCTGGTACGGCCCGCAGTGGACGGTGCTGCCCGCGCTGGCCCTCGGCCTGCCGGCCGGTGCGGTCCTCGGGCGGCTCCTGGACGAGCAGTTGCCGTCGGCGTTCGCCGAACCCTGGGCGTCGGCCGCCGCCGCGCGCGGACTGCCCGGCCGGAGCATCGCCCGTAAGGCGCTGCGCCGGTGCGTGCCCGCCCTGCTGCCCAACGTCGGGCTGTTCGTGGTGGGGCTGACCGGCGGGTCGGTCGCCGTGGAGCAGATCTTCGACATCCCCGGCCTCGGCCGTAGCGCGCTGCAGGCGGCGATCGCTCAGGATCTGCCCGTTTTGCAGGCCGGAGCCCTCGCGCTCGTCGGCCTCGCCGCCGTCGCCACCGGCGTGGCCCGGCTCGCCGTCCGGATGCTCGTCGGGCCCGCCCTGCGCGACGGGGCCCTGCACACACTGCACCGGCCGGCGCCGGCCGCCCGCAGGTTCCCGCCGCTCCTCTACGGCATCCTGCTGCTCGTCGTCGTCGGCCTCGGTCTGCCCCGCGACCCGCTGGCCCTGGACACCGGCGACCGTCTCCTGTCCCCATCCGCGGCGCACCCGTTCGGCACGGACGCCCTCGGCCGGGACCTGCTCGCCCGGGTCGCGCACGGCGCCCTGGACACGCTGACGCTCTCCTTCGTCATCAGCGCGATCGCCCTGGCCGCCGGGGTGCTGCTCGCTCTGGCGCCCCGGTTGTCCGGGCCGCTCGTCGACACCGTCAACGCCGTGCCGCCGGTGCTCGCGGCGCTCCTGGTCGCCGCGGTGCGGGGCAGCGGCCCGACGACGCCGGTCCTGGCCGTGACGGTCGTTGCGTGGGCGCCGCTCGCCGCGCACGCCTCGGCGCTGCTGCGGCAGGAACGGGCCACCGTCCATCTCGCCGCCACCCGGGCCCTCGGCGCGGGTCCCTGGTATGTGCTGAGGAGCGAACTCCTGCCCGCCGTCCTGCCGCCGGTGGCGCGTCACGCCCTGCTGCGGCTGCCCGGCGTCGCCCTGGCCCTGGCCTCCCTGGGCTTTCTCGGTCTCGGCGCCCAGCCGCCGTCCCCCGAGTGGGGTCTGCTCCTGGCGGAGAACCAGCCCTACGCCGAACGCGCTCCCTGGGCGGTCCTCGCTCCCGCCGCGGTTCTCGCTCTCCTGGGCGCCCTGGCGGTGACGGCGCCCGGTCTGCTGAGACCGCCGAGGCGCGCACCGCGATCCCGAGGGTCCGTGCGGTCTCGTCGGCGTCGTGCGGCAAAGGAGCCGACCGCAAGACAGCAGTCGCCGCAAGCCGAGCCGGTGTGATCGGGGCGACCGCGGCGGGCGTTGGCGCTGCCTCCGCGCCGGGCGTGAACAGCCGAAAGGCCCGGTTCGTCGAGGGACCGGGCCCTTTCGATCGGACGACCGTCCGCCTGGGCGAACGGTTCCCCGCCGGGAGTCGACTACACGAGTTCCAGTACGGCTTCCGTCGGGAGTTCGGTCACCGTCCGCGAGGTCCGCCACAGCCACAGCACGTCCCGGCCGAACGACCACACCAGCGAGCCGAGCGCCAGCAGCACCACGGCGAAGGTGGCGGCGTAGGGCAGCAGTTCGGAGCCGGCCAGGAGCAGCAGGACGCCCTGCAGCGCGGCGACCGTCTTGCGGGCGGTGCTCGGGGGGAGCGGGGCGTTGAGCCAGGGCGCGACGCGGGCCGCGGCGACGAACGCGTAGCGCATGCCGCCGATCAGCAGGACCCAGGGGCCCAGCGCCGTCGAGACGTACACGCTGAGCACCAGGATCAGGAAGGCGTCGACCTCCATGTCGAAGCGCGCGCCCAGTGCCGTCGAGGTGTTGGTGCGGCGGGCGACCTTGCCGTCGACGCCGTCCAGGATCAGGGCCACGGCCGTCAGACCGACCAGCAGCGTCACCGGGGGCGTGCTCTCGAAGGAGTCCGCGACCAGTGCGGTCACTCCGCCGACCAGCGTCGCGCGGCCGAGGGTGACCCGGTTGGCCGGCCCGAACGTGCGCAGGCTGGAGCGGTGCAGCGCCCGGGAGAGAACCGCCCAGGTGGCGATGGCGAAGACGAGACCGGTCACCCAGCCCGCCGGCCCCATGCCGATCGCCGTGCCGAGCAGGGCCAGCAACAGGATCTGAACGCCCGCTCCCACAGCGGTCTCCTGCTGGACCAGCCTCGCGTCGTAAGTGTTGTTCAGGGCCACCGCACGTTCCTCCGGCCAGATGACAGAGATGATCAGTGCCGCGTACTGTGCGCGGACTGTGCACACCTCGGTACGTGAACAGGTTCCCGATCGTTCAGGAGGATGTGGATGTCGATCGCCGCTCGTGCGTTCTGGGTTGCCTCTCCCGGTGAGGGGGAGATCCGTGAAGTCGTCGTTCCGGACCCGGTCGAGGGCGAGGTCCTGGTGCGCTCGCTGTGGTCAGGCGTCAGCCGCGGCACGGAGACCCTCGTCTTCCGCGGCGGGGTGCCCGGGAGTCAGCACGCGGCCATGCGGGCGCCGTACCAGGAGGGCGACTTCCCGGCGCCCGTGAAGTACGGCTACCTCAACGTCGGCGTGGTGGAGCGGGGGCCGGCGGAGCTGGTCGGCCGTACGGTCTTCTGCCTCTATCCGCACCAGACGCGGTACGTGGTCGCGGCGACCGCGGTGACGGTGGTGCCGGACTCCGTGCCCGCGCGCCGGGCCGTCCTCGCGGGTACCGTGGAGACGGCCGTCAACGCGCTCTGGGATGCCGCGCCGCTGGTCGGCGACCGGATCGCGGTGGTCGGCGGCGGCATGGTCGGCTGCTCGGTGGCCGCGCTGCTGGCCCGTTTCCCCGGTGTCCGCGTGCAGTTGGTGGACGCCGACCCTTCGCGGGAGAAGGTGGCCGAGGCGCTCGGCGTGGACTTCGCCTCGCCGGCGGACGCTCTCGGCGGCTGCGACCTCGTCGTGCACGCCAGCGCCACCGAGCAGGGCCTGACGCGCTCGCTGGAACTGCTCGCCGACGAGGGGACGGTCCTCGAACTGAGCTGGTACGGCGACCGCAAGGTCTCCCTCCCGCTCGGCGAGGACTTCCACTCCCGGCGGCTGGTCGTGCGCAGCAGCCAGGTCGGCACGGTCTCCCCGGCGCGGCGTTCCAGCCGCACCTATGCCGACCGGCTCGCCCTGGCCCTGGAGCTGCTGGCCGACCCGGCGCTCGACGCCCTCGTCACGGGAGACAGCGCTTTCGACGAGCTGCCGCAGGTGTTGCCCAAGCTCGCATCGGGCGAGATCCCGGCGCTGTGTCACGGCATCAGGTACGACCAGGAGCGCCTGACCTGAGAAAAGAGTGAGATCAGGCTGAACAGGGGGAACCGGAGAGCCGTACTACACGGCATCCCCCGGCGGCCAATGGCCGGGGGAGCAGAGGCGCCGCACCTGGAGGGTCGTCCGTTGTTCAGTGTCACCGTCCGCGATCACATCATGATCGCCCACAGCTTCAGCGGCGAGGTCTTCGGACCCGCGCAGCGCCTGCACGGAGCGACGTTCCTCGTGGACGCCACCTTCCGCCGCGAGCAGTTGGACGACGACAACATCGTCGTCGACATCGGACTGGCCACGCAGGAGCTGGGAGCGGTGGTCAGTGAGCTGAACTACCGCAATCTCGACAACGAGCCCGACTTCGCGGGGATCAACACCTCGACGGAGTTCCTGGCCAAGGTCGTGGCCGACCGACTCGCGGAGCGCATCCACAAGGGCGCGCTCGGCGAGGGCGCGCGGGGCATCGCCGCGATCGCCGTCACCCTGCACGAGTCGCACGTCGCCTGGGCGAGTTACGAGCGTGCGCTGTGACCGACGCGACCCTGGAGAAGGCCGCCGTGCAGAGCGCTCCGGCCGGCAAGCAGGGCCCGCTCGCGTACGTGCCCGTGCAGGCGCCGCTTCCCAAGATCGGTGGGATCATCCCCATGTCCCTGCGCTCCGTGCACTTCGTGATGCCGGGCGGCGTCGACGACGCGGCGAACCCGAGCGGCGGCAACGCCTACGACCGGCGTCTGTGTCTGGATCTGCCCGGCTTCGGCTGGCAGGTCCACAAGCACCTGGTGTCCGGGTCGTGGCCCCGCCCGGAGGCGGACGCCCGCGCGGACCTGGCGCGCACGCTGCGGGAGCTTCCCGACGGCACGGTCGTCCTGCTCGACGGGCTGGTCGCCTGCGGGGTCCCGGAGATCATCGCCCCCGAGGCGGAGCGGCTGCGGCTCGTCGTCCTCGTCCATCTGCCGCTGGGCGACGAGCGCGGTATCGCGCCCGAGGTGGCGGCCGAGCTCGACGCCAAGGAGCGGGAGGTGCTGCGGGCCGTGCCGGCCGTCGTCGCCACCAGCGACTGGGCGGTGCGCCGTCTCGTCTCCCACCACGGCCTCGCCCCCGAGCGGGTGCACGTCGCCGCCCCCGGCGCCGACATCGCCCCTCTGGCCTCCGGCACCGACGGCGTCTCCCGGCTGCTGTGCGTGGCCTCCGTGACCCCGCGCAAGGGCCAGCACCGGCTGGTGGAGGCGCTGGCCGCGGCCAAGGACCTGCCGTGGAGCTGCGTGTGCGTGGGCGGTCTCGGTCAGGACCCGGAGTACGTCGCCCATCTGCGCGAGCTCATCGGCAGGCACGGTCTGCAGGGCCGGCTGGAGCTGGCGGGCCCGAAGTCCGGCGCCGAACTCGACGCGGCCTACGCCTCCGCCGACCTGATGGTGCTCACCTCGTACGCGGAGACGTACGGCATGGCCGTCACCGAGGCGCTGGCGCGCGGCATCCCGGTCCTGGCGACGGACGTCGGCGGACTGCCCGAGGCGGTGGGCCGCGCTCCCGACGGCGGTGTCCCCGGCATCCTCGTCCCGCCGGAGGACCCGGCCGCCCTCGCCGCCGAACTGCGCGGCTGGTTCGGCGAGCCGGACGTGCGACGGCGGCTGAAGGCGGCCGCGCGCGGCCGCCGGGCCGCCCTGAACGGCTGGGCGTCCACCGCCCAGAGCCTGGCCGGCGTTCTGGGCAGGCTTCCCAGCGAGCCCCGGAGGGCGGCATGAGGAAGACGACGGCGACCCCGGCCGACGTGGCACGACGCATGGTCGGCGTTCCGGCACAGCCCGGCCGCATGGAGTCGGCCTCCCTGGTGGAGGCCGCGCTGCCGGCGGGCGCGCCGACCGCGTCGCACACCGCGGGTTCGGGCGCCGAGGACGACCCGCAGTCCGTCATCGCCGGCGCCGGGCCGGTCGGCCGGTCCGGCGAGCGGCCCACCGTGCGGCTGCGTGACGCCGGACCGGAGGAGGCTCCGCGTTACGCGCCCGAGTGGCTGGAGCTGCGCGAGCCCGCCGACGCCGCCGCCCGGTCGATGGAGTTGCTGGATCCGCTGCGGATCCGGCTCGCCAACCTCCCCGGCCGCCGGGGTCTGGCCATCCACGACCTGGGCTGCGGAACCGGCTCCATGGGCCGCTGGCTGGCCCCCCGGCTGGACGGCGCACAGCACTGGGTGCTGCACGATCGCGACCCCTACCTGCTGCACTTCGCGGCGGTCGCCTCCCCGCGGGCGGCCGCCGACGGCAGCCGGGTCACCGTGGAGACGCGGCGCGGCGACGTCGCCCGCCTCACCCCGGACGCCCTGCTCGGGGCCTCGCTGGTCACCGCCTCCGCGCTGCTGGACGTCCTCACCCGCGAGGAGGTCGAGACGCTCGCCGCGGCCTGCGCCGGCGCGGGCTGCCCCGCGCTGCTGACCCTGTCGGTCGCCGGTCGCGTCGAACTCAGCGCCCCGGACCCGCTGGACGACGAGATAGCCGCCGCCTTCAACGACCACCAGCGGCGCGGCGGTCTCCTCGGCCCCGACGCGGTCTCCGTGGCCTGCGAGGCGTTCGCCGACCAGGGCGCGACCGTCAAGGTGCACCCGAGCGCATGGCAGCTCGGCCCAGAGAACGTGGGCCTGACCGCCCAGTGGCTGCGCGGCTGGGTCGGCGCTGCCGTCGAGGAGCGCCCCGAGCTGGCCGAGCGCGCCGAGCCCTACCTGGCCGCACGGCTCGCGGCCTGCGCCGCCGGCGAACTGCGTGCCACCGTGCACCACAGCGACCTGCTGGCGCTGGCCCGGCCGACGGGCGGAGCCGGATGAGCGCGGAGACGGTCGTCCCCCGGGTGAAGGGCGCGACGCCCGTGCTGTGGGCGGAGACGGCCTCGCCCGTCGTGCCACGGCCCTCGCGGGCGTCGTCGGCGGCCCGCGGCGGCGCCGCCGTCTCGGCTGCCCGGATCGGCGTCATCGTGACCGAGCCGCACGGGAAGCGGCCCTCCCGGCTGCGCGCCCTGCTCGGCAACCGGGCCCTGCGCACCCACTTCGGGACCGTCGCCGGAGTCGTCATCCTCACCGTGCTGCTGTGGCGGCTGGGCACCGGCGTCTTCCTGGACGGGCTGCGGCGGATCGACGCGCCGACCCTGCTCGTCGCGCTCGCTATCGGCGCGCTGACCACCGTGTTCAGCGCCTGGCGGTGGGCGCTGGTGGCCCGCGGGCTGCGGATCCGGCTGCCGCTCGGTCCGGCCGTCGCCGACTACTACCGTGCCCTGTTCCTCAACGCCGCGCTGCCCGGCGGCGTCCTCGGCGACGTGCACCGCGCGGTGCGGCACGGGCAGAGCGCGGGCGACGTCGGACGCGGTGTGCGCGCGGTGGTCCTGGAGCGCACCGCCGGACAGCTGGTGCTGACCGTGGCGGGCGTGACGGTGCTGCTGACCCTGCCGTCCCCGGTGATGCAGGACGTCCGGGAGATCACCCCGCTGGTCCTGCTGGCCGGCGCGGGCGCCTGCGCCGTCGTCCTCGCCGTGCGGATGAGCTCCTCCGCGCCGCGGCGCGCCGGGCGGCTGCGGGCGGCGCTGGCGGAGGCGCGCGAGAGTCTGCTGTCGCGGCGCAACGCCCCGGGCGTCGCCGTGTCCTCCGCGATCGTGCTGAGCGGGCACCTCGGCATGTTCGTCGTGGCCGCGCGGGTCGCCGGCTCCGGCGCCTCCGTGCTCGCGCTGCTGCCGATCGCCGTCCTCGCCCTGCTCGCCATGGGCCTGCCGCTGAACATCGGCGGCTGGGGCCCGCGCGAGGGAGTCACCGCCTGGGCGTTCGGCGCCGCCGGGCTCGGCGCGAGCACCGGGCTCACGGTCGCCGTCGTCTACGGGGTGCTCAGCTTCGTGGCGGCGCTGCCCGGGGCGGTGGTGCTGGTGGTGCGCTGGTCCGCGGGACTGCGCACCCGGGCCGCCGGTCCGGCCGGCCCGGATCACGACGAGCGGCCCTACGACGAGGCCGCGTCGTCGGCCGCGTCGCCGGCGCCGGTTCCGGTCGCGGAACCCTGCGAGGCCGCCGAGGTGAGCAAGGTGAAATACGCGCCGAAGGAATCCGCCAGGCTCGCCAGGAGTTCCTTTCCCTTTTCCGCCGAACCCAGGGAAGGACGGCCGATGACGCCCGAATCGGTATAGGCGGACATTCCCAGCGTGAGCAGATGACGGCGGTCGTCCGCGACGAAATCGGCCGACTCGTAACCGGGCCGGACGACGTCGGGGTGGGCGTGCAGCAGGATCGACGTCTCGATCTCCCCGGCGTGCATGTCGGTGAGCAGCGACGTCGACACCCCGGACCGCTCCAGCGCCGCCTCCCAGTCCTCCGGGGCCGGGAAGAGCGCCATCGGCTCGCCTGCGGCGGAGGACTCCTGGACGACGTTGCCCAGGACGTAGTTCCCGCCGTGTCCGTTGACCAGCACCAGGGCTTCGACGCCCGAGCGGCGCAGCGACGCCGCGATGTCCCGTACCACCGCGTGAAGGGTCACGGAGGAAATGCTGACGGTTCCCGGCCAGGCCGCGTGCTCGTGCGAGCAGGCGATGGTCACCGGCGGGAGGAGGTGCACCGGGTACGCCTCGGCGATCTCCCGCGCGATGGCGCAGGCGACCAGCGTGTCGGTGGCCAGCGGCAGGTATGCGCCGTGCTGTTCGAAGCTGCCGACGGGCAGGACCGCCACCTGCGTCGCGACTCCGGCTCCCCGGGCCCGCACGTCTTCGGTGGTGTCCGTCGGCATCATTCCGTACGCCGCCGACCGTATGTCCGAACCACTCATTTCTTCCCGGCCCTTCGTCTCTGCTTAGGAACCAGATCATGACAGAAAACATTGGCGTACTCGGCACGAAGACCCCGCAGCGCACCGGTGTGGAACGCGTGGTGAATGCCCCTCTGCCCACCGTGTACGGGAAATTCCAGGCGATCGGCTATATGGACCACGACCGCGGTGACGAACAAGTCGCCCTGGTCTACGGCGAGATCGGCGCGGAGGACGTGCTGACGCGGCTGCACTCGGAATGCCTGACCGGCGACGCGTTCGGCTCCCAGCACTGCGAGTGCGGCGATCAGCTGGAGTCCGCGCTGCGGGCGGTGGTCGCGGAGGGCCGTGGCGTGGTCGTCTATCTGCGCGGGCACGAGGGCCGGGGCATCGGGCTGCTCGGCAAGCTGCGGGCGATGGCGCTGCAGGCGGAGGGCCTGGACACCGTCGAGGCCAATGTGGCGCTCGGGTTCCCGGTGGACGCCCGCGACTACAAGGTGGCCGCCGACATCCTGCGCGATCTGGGCGTGCGCTCGGTCCGCCTGATGTCGAACAACCCGCGCAAGCGCGAGGCGCTGGTGGACAACGGCATCAAGGTCGCCGAAGAGGTGCCGCTGCTGATCGAACCGTGCGAGAACAACATCACCTACCTGCGCACCAAGCGGGAGCGCATGGATCACCGGCTGCCGCACCTGGACGCGGTGGCGCACTGGTCCTGAGCGGGTTTCACGCCGCCGCTCCCACGGGCGGGGACCCCGGCGGCCCGGCGCACGACAGCACGGGTGCACGACAGCCCCGGCGCACGACAGCCCCGGCCCTCGGCAACGGGCCGGGGCCGCCGCCGAAAGGAGCCGCCCGCGTGAACACGCATGCCTCGGTCGTCGTCATCGGCGGCGGGGTGATGGGCGCGGCCATCGCCTACCACCTCGCCGCCGCCGGTGTCCGCGACGTCCTGCTGCTGGAACGGGACGAGCTCGCGGCGGGCTCCACCTCGAAGGCCGCCGGCGGGGTCCGCGCCCAGTTCTCCGACGAGCTGAACATCCAGCTCGGGGCGCGCAGCCTGGAGGCGTTCGGGCGGTTCGGGGAGGAGATCGGCCACGACATCGGGCTGCACCGCGTCGGCTACCTCTTCCTGCTGTCCACCCCGCAGGAGGTCGCCTCCTTCGAGGCCGGCGTGCGGCTGCAGAACGCGCTCGGCGTGCCCAGCCGGATGATCGACCCGGCCGAGGCCCGGCGTCTCTCCCCGCTGATCCGCACCGACGGGTTACTGGCGGCCGCGTTCTCGCCGGACGACGGTCACTGCACCCCGGAAGCCGTCGTCCACGGGTACGCGGCCGCCGCCCGCCGGTGCGGAGCGCGCATCCTGCGTCACACCGAGGTCACCGGCATCGAACGGCGGGGCGCCGCGATCACCGCCGTGCAGACCACCCTCGGCCCGGTCGCCACGGACACGGTGATCTGCGCGGCCGGCGCCTGGTCCAGAGCCGTCGGCGCGATGGCCGGCGTGGACCTGCCGGTGCAGCCGCTGCGCCGCCAGATCGCGGTCACCGAACCGGTCCCCGGCCTCCCGCCGGACCTTCCCATGACCATCGACTTCACCAGCAGCCTCTACTTCCACGCCGAGGGCCCCGGCCTCCTGGTGGGCATGTCCGACCCGGACGAGCGTCCCGGCTTCGCCACCGACACCCACGACCGGTGGATCCCCCGCCTCGCCGCCGCCATGGAGCGCCGCGCCCCCGCCCTGCTCGACCTGCGTCGCACGGGCGGCTGGGCGGGACTGTACGAGGTCACCCCGGACCACAACGCCCTGATCGGCGAGGCCTCGACGGTGTCGCGCTTCCTGTACGCGACGGGCTTCTCCGGTCATGGCTTCCTCCAGGGCCCGGCCGTCGGCGAGGTCGTCCGCGACCTGTATCTGGGCCGCGTACCCTTCGTGGACGTCGCCCCCCTGAGCGCCGACCGCTTCGCGGCCGACGCCCCGCGTCCGGAGGTCAACCGCGTATGACCGCACTCCACCTGTGGCTGCGCCACGAGGTCCGCGCCACCGAACGGCGCACCCCGATCGTCCCCGACGACGCCCGCCGCCTCGTGGAGGCCGGCGTGCGCCTCAGCGTCGAGGACTCCCCGCAGCGCGTCTTCCCGACCCGGGACTACGAGGCCGTCGGCGCGCGGATCACCCCCGCCGGCTCATGGACCTCGGCGCCCGGGGACGCCGTCGTCCTCGGCCTCAAGGAACTCCCGGACCAGCCGGGGGAACTGACGCACCGCCATGTGTTCTTCGGGCACGCCTACAAGCGGCAGCCCGGGGCCGCCGCACTGTTGCGCCGGTTCGCGGCCGGAGGCGGAGCCCTGCTCGACCTGGAGTACCTGGTCGACGACGACGGCCGTCGTCTCGCCGCGTTCGGCTTCTGGGCGGGCTACCTCGGCGCGGCCCTCGCCGTCCTCCAGCACCGGGGCAGGCTGACCGCTCCGCTACGGCCCACCGACAAGGACGAGTTGGACGCGACACTGCGTCAGGCCCGGCCCGAGGACGAGGAGTTCACCGCTCTCGTCGTCGGGGCGCTCGGGCGCAGCGGCCGGGGCGCGCGGGCCGCGTTCGCCACGGCCGGCGTAGACCCCTCCTGCTGGGACCTGGAGCAGACCCGCGCCCTGGACCGCCCCGCCCTGCTCGCGCACGACGTGATGGTCAACTGCGTCCTGGCCACGACCCCCGTGCCGCCGTTCGTCCGCGAGCAGGACCTCGACGACGTGGACCGCCGACTGCGCACCCTGTCCGACGTCACCTGTGACGTGGGGTCGCCGCTCAACGTGCTGCCGGTGTACGACCGCACGACCGAGTGGGCCGACCCCGTGCGCCGTCTGCGCAAGGAGCCCCCGTTGGACCTGATCGCCATCGACAACCTGCCGTCCCTGCTGCCGCGCGAGTCCAGCGTCGACTTCTCGGCGGCCCTCACGCCCCAGCTGCTGGACTTCGGCGACGGCGGAGCGTGGGGGCGCTGTCTGGACCGGTTCCACGAGGCGAGCCGCGAACTCGGCACGGAGCCGGGGAGGTTCGGCGCGCAGCCGGGACGGTTCGGCGCGCAGGGGGAGTCCGGCCGTGTCTGATCCCGTGCCCGCCTCCGGCGTCGTCCACTGGGTCGGCGCCGGCCTCTCCACGGGCAGCGGCCTGGCCGCCCTGTGCGAGCACGCCGACCGCGTACGTCTGTGGCACCGCACGGCGCGACGGGCGGCCGGAGCCCTCGACCGGCTGGGCCTGACCGGGCGCGCCGAGCCGCGCGCCTACACCCTGGAAGCGCTCGCCGCCGAGCTGTCCCCGGGGGACGTCGTGGTGTCGATGCTGCCCGCGCCCGAGCATGCCCCGCTGCTGGCGGCGTGCGTGGCCGGCCGGGCCCACTTCGCATGTTCCAGCTATGTCTCCGACGCGGTGCGCGAACAGGCGCCGGCGGCCGCCGCGGCCGGTCTCGTCGTGCTGACCGAGGCCGGACTCGACCCCGGCGTGGACCATCTCTTCGCGCACAGCCTCGTCGACCGTGCCCGCAGGGCGATCGGGGACGGCACCGCGGCCTCGTACCGCCTCACCTCGTACTGCGGAGGCGTCCCGGCCGTCCCCGACGAGTTCAGGTACCGCTTCAGCTGGGCCCCGCTCGGCGTCCTCAACGCCCTGCGCACGCCCGCGCGTTACGTCGAGGACGGCGTCGAGACCGTCGTCGCGCGGCCCTGGGAGGCCACCCGCGGGCACCTCGTCGGCGACGAGAGGTTCGAGGCCTATCCCAACCGCGACAGCGTCCCGTTCATCGAGCAGTACGCGCTGCCCCGTGCCTGGCGGCCGCTCACCTTCGTGCGCGGGACGCTGCGCCTGGACGGCTGGCTGCGGGCCTGGGACGCCGTGTTCGCAGAGCTGAGGACCGCGGACGACGCCCGGATCGCCGCGCTGGCCGGGGAGCTGGCGGCCGCCCACCCGACCACGGCCGCCGACCGCGACCGCGTGGTCCTGGCCGTGTCGCTGGAGGTGCGCGCGGACCCGGACGCCGGGGGCGGCTCGTGGTCCGGCGGCTACCTCCTGGACCTGGTGGGCGACGAGGCGGAGAGCGCGATGGCCCGCTGCGTCTCCCGCCCGCTGGGGCTCGGCGTCCGGCACATCCTGGCCGGCTCCCTGCCGCCGGGGCTGGTCAGGGCGGCCGGGACGGCTGCCCGCTCCGAGCGGTGGCTGGACGAACTGCGCGCCGAGGGACTGGACTTCGCCTTGCGCGTCGGGGACTGACGGCGGACGCGAGGCCGGCGGCGACCGGCGCGCCGCCACCGCTGCACTCCGGGCGCGGGGACGTCCCGTGCGGGACGGCGCGGCCGCTCGGCGGGTTCGGCGCGGTCAGCCCGTGATCGCCTCGTGGACCAGGCGCTTGAGGTCGGGGTAGAGCTTCAGCGACCTCCGGGGCCGGAGCTGGGTCAGGAACTGGACGGACACGTCGTGGGCCGGGTCGACCCAGAAGGTCGTGGTGGCGACTCCGCTCCAGCCGTACGTGCCGAGCCCGGAAGGGGCCTGGGTGCGGCTCGGGTCGACGACCACGGAGACCCCGAGCCCGAAGCCGACGCCGTCGTTGCCCGGTTCGTCGTGGGCCGGGCGGCTGCCGAAGGCCCGCAGGTCGGCGCCGCCGGGGAGGTGGTTGCGGGTCATCAGGTCGACCGTCGTGGGAGCCAGCAGGCGCACGCCGTCGAGCTCGCCGCGCCGCCTCAGCAGCTCGCTGAACCGGTGGACGTCGTAGGCGGTCGCCACCATGCCGCCGCTGCCCGACAGGAACCGGGGGCGGCCGAACAGGGGCAGACCTGCGATCGGCTCGATGCCGCCGCCGTCGGCGTCCCCGTACAACTCCGCCAGACGGCCCGCCTGTTCGTCGTTGACCTGGAAGCCGGCGTCGGGCATGCCGAGCGGACGGAAGATCCGCTCGGCGAGGAACTCGTCCAGCGGCCGCCCGGAGACCACCTCGATGACGCGGCCCAGGACGTTCGTGGCCACCGAGTAGTTCCACTGGGTGCCCGGCTCGAACTGAAGCGGCAGCCGCGCGTAGGCCTCCACGGTGCCCGCGAGGTCCGAGCCCGGCAGCACCGCCGAGTCCAGTCCGGCCTCGCGGTACAGGGCGTCGACCGGGTGACAGTGGTAGAACGCGAAGGTCAGGCCCGCGGTGTGGGTCATCAGATGCCGCACCAGCAGGGGCTGCCCGACCGGGCGGGTGGACAGGCCGGCGCCGGAACCGCCGGTGTACACCCGCTGGTCGGCGAAGGCCGGCAGATGGTCGGCGACGGGGTCGTCGAGCCCCAGCCGGCCTTCCTCCATCAGTATCAGCGCGGCGACCGAGGTCACCGGCTTGGTCATGGAGTAGATCCGGTACAGGGTGTCGGCCTCGACGGGCAGCCCGGCGGCGATGTCGCGGTGGCCGTGCGTGACGAGGTGCGCGACCCGGCCGCCGCGCGAGACGGCCAAGAGGAACCCGGGCAGACGCCCTTCGTCGACACGCCGGGCGAGGTGCTGGTCCAGGCGGTCCAGCGCCTTCCCGTCCAGTCCGGCCTCGCTCGGGTCGACCTCTTGTCGCAGCAGTGCCATCGTTCTCCTCCGGTGCGTTCGTTCAAGGCGCGGTCCCGGCCTACCCGCCGGGACGGCCTCCGACCTCATCGTCGCTCAGGGAACGCCCGTGCGGACCCCTTTCGGCGCCGTGATCCTTGTGCGGTGCGTCGCTTCCCTCAGCCGGGTGACCAGCGGGGCAGGCGGTCGGGCGTGCGGTGGGGGCGGGGCGTGAACGGCTGGGCAGCGCCCGGCAGAGCGCCGGAGCGGCCGCTGTGGCGCACGCCAGCGCCAGCAGCGGGGAGCGCGGTGCGCCGAGGTCCATGAGCACGGTCGCCGTCGCGACGCCGAGCGCCGGTCCGACGTTCATCGCCGTCTGCTGGAGCCCGCCCGCCACGCCGGCCGACTCGGCGGGCGCCTCCCGTACGACGACATGGGTCGCCGCCACCATCGTCGCGCCGAACCCCGCGCCCACCAGGGCGAATCCTGCGCAGAAGACGCCCGGCGCGGAAGCGCCGGCGAGGACGAGGAGACCGACGGCCAACGTGGTCGTCGCCCCCGTGAGCGTGGCGCGCGGGCCGGCCCGGCGCAGCAGGACCGCGGCGGCGGGGGCGGCGGCCACCAGGAACACGGCCAGCGGAAGGCTGAGCAGGGAGCTGCGCAGCGGGGTGAGGCCCAGGCCGTCCTGCAGCAGGTAGACACAGGCGAAGGCGGCGCCGTTGAGGGCCGCCGACGCGACGACGAGCAGACCGAGCGCCGCGCCGACCGCCCGCGGGCCGGCGTTCCCCCGGCCCGCCCGACCGAGCGCCGTCGGCGGCAGCAGCGGCGCAGGGGCGCGGCGTTCGTGCCGTACGAAGGCGACGCCGGCCAGGACGGCGACGGGCGCCGACCACGTCACGCCTGGGAGGGAGACGAGGGTGTGGACCAGGCAGGCCAGCGCCGCCGCGAGGAGCAGGGCGCCGGGCAGGTCCGCCGGCCCCTCGGCGGCCGGCCGGGTCTCCTCCGGGGAGGCGAGAGCGAGCGCGCCGAACAGCAGCGCGGGCACGACGTTGACCCAGAACACCGAGCGCCAGCCGAACTCCGTGGTCAGCGCCCCGCCGACCACGGGCCCGACGGCCGCCGCCACCCCGATGGCGGCCGTCCGCACGGCGATGGGCGTCCGCAACCCCTCCGGCGGGAACGACGCCCGCAGCATTCCCAGCGTGGCCGGCTGCAACAGCGCCCCGAACACGCCCTGCACGACCCGCAGCCCGATCACCCAGTCCACCCCGGGCGCCACGGCGAGAGCAGCCGAGACGACCCCGAAACCGAGCATCCCGACGGCGAAGATGCGGCGGTGCCCGTGACGGTCGCCGAGCCGCCCGGCGAACACCAGCAGACTCGCCACCGCGACGAGATAGCCGGTGCCGGTCCACTGGGCCTGTGCCAGGGAGGCGTGCAGATCGCGCTGCAGCGCGGGTCGGGCGACGGTGAGCACGGTGCCGTCGAGGGCGACGATCACCGCGCCGGCCACACTGCTCGCCAGCGTCAGGGAACGGTTCACCGGCCGTCCTCGGGTCCCAGGTGGGCGTCCAGAGCCGCACGCAGCAGAGGTGCGAAGTCATCGGTCCCGGTGGCGAGTTGGAGGCTGCCCCAACGCCACAGCTGGGCGATGCCGTGCAGGTTCGCCCACAGCGCGGCCGCGACGGCACGGGCGTCGGCGTCCTCGCGGACGCGCCCGACGAGCTCCACCAGGACGCCGAACAGGGGCAGGCTGGTGTCGCGCAGCCGCAGATGACCGCTCTCCAGCAGGTCGTGACGGAACATCAGCTCGTACATCCCCGGGTTCTCCAGGGCGAACTGCAGGTAGACGTCGCCGAGTTCGGTCAGCTGCCCGCGCGGGCCCGCGCCCTCGTCGCCGAGGGTCGATCCCACGCGCGCGGCGAGGCCGGTGAACCCGCGGTGCGCGATGGCCGACAGCAGTTCGAGGTGGGTGGGGAAGTAGCGGCGCGGCGCGCCGTGCGAGACGCCGGCCCGCCGCGCGATCTCGCGCAGGGTCAGCGCCCCGACGCCCTCCCTGGACACCAGCTCCACGCCGACGTCGACGAGCCGGGTGCGCAGATCGGCGTCGGAGGCGGTGCGGCCGGCGGGCGTGGTCGCCGCTCCGGAGCCGTCTTCGGGTTCGTTCGCGGGTGCGTCCCGCGGGCCGGGATCCGACTGCGGTCTTGTCATAGACACTGTCTACCAGGAGGTCGTAGACACTGTCTACCGCCGTGGCCGCAGGTAGTGCCGAACGGCGCTGCCCTGTGGAACCCCGCCCGATGGAGGAGGACCTGTTGGTGATCTACGTGGACGGACCGGTCCCGGACGATCTCGTGGCGCGGCCGGGGCGGAGCGGAGGCAGGCAGGTGCGGTCGCCGAACCCGTACGGGAACGAGTGGGGCGTCACCGTCGAGGACCTGGGCGGGTACCGGCTGGTGCTGTGCCGGCGCGGGTGGTCCAACGCCTGAGGCGCCCGCACGCGCCCTGCCGCTCTTCCTACTGGCGGCTGACCGTCCTGGTGACGCCGGCGACGACCGTGGAGGCCAGGATCCAGCCGGTGACGGTGAGGACGTACGACAGGGTCTGGTACCAGCCGGTCGGCGCGAACGCGCTCTCCTGCCCGAAGGAGATCACCGGCAGCAGCAGGTCGAGGGTGTAGAAGACCGGGCTGAACGGGGGCGCCTCGCCCGCCTTCAGCGGCGGCGGGTGGTGTCCGGCGTAGACGATCGAGCCGACGGCCAGCAGGGAGAGCAGCCAGCCGGCCGCGCGCAGCGGGCGGAAACCGTAGCCCACGGCGGCGTCCTGGAGGTGGCCCCACAGCCGCCCGTACCAGGGGAGCGTGCCGCGGTGACGGCGCTGCTTGGCGAGCTGCACCAGCCGGGCGGCCCGGTCGTCGCCGGTGGTGCGGTAGGCGGCGGTGAGCTGTTCGTAGGCGTGCGGGTCGAAAGCGCCGTCGTCGCGCTCCAGCATCGGCAGGCGGCTCTCGGCGGGCTCGTGCGGGGTGAGGAAGGTGTAGGTGAGGTCCAGCAGCCGCACCTGGTCCGGCAGCTTCTCGGGAGCGAGGTGGAGCTGGCCCACCTCGGCGCGCCGCAGATTGAGCCGTCCCTCGATCGCCGGGCCCTCGCGCAGCCAGAGCTCGCCCATGACGCAGCTGCTCAGCCGCAGGGCGGTGCCGCCCGGGTTGGACAGCGAGGTGTGCAGCAGGTCCACCCGGCCGGGGATGCGCGAGCCGCGCAGGTCGATGCGGCCCTCGGCGCGCATCCGCCGGGCCAGCAGATCGGCGCCGACGCCGAGGGCCTCCGCATGCAGGACGAAGCCGCCCGGGTTGCTGAGCTCGGCGTCCTCCAGGTCGATCGACCCGGCCACGGAGGCGCCGTCGAGCCGGATCGGCCCGCGGGTGCGCAGACCACGCGCGCACAGGTCGTCGTCGACGGAGAGCTGGTTGAGCGCGAGCACGGGCTGTGCGGGATCCTCGCCCGTGATCTCGGCCCGGTCCACGAAGAGTGCCCCGGAGATCTGGGCTCCGCCGAGCTGCACCGGACCGTCGATCCGGCAGCGCGTGAGCCTCAGGCTGCCGTCGATGCGGCTGCGCGCCGCCGCGAGGCCGGGCAGCGCGCAGTCGCGCAGGTTCAGATAGTTCAGGTGGGCGCCGGCCAGGCGGGGCGCGGCGTCGAAGCGGCAGTGGTTGAGGCGGACGACGCTGGCGACGACCGCATATCGCAGGTCCAACTGCCCGGTGATCCGGGCCCCTGTGACCTTGAGGGCGGCCACCTCGCCTGGCTCGCGTGGGCCGTTGAGGAGCAGCGCTCGCAACACGGCCGCGCGCACGACCGGTTCGGGCCCGCCGTCCGGGCCCGGCGCGCCCCCGGCGTCGTCGAGGAAGTCCACGGTCGTGCCCGTGGCGAAGGCCCGCCAGACTCGTTGTTCGGCCGGTGTCAGATCGTCGATCTCCATCAGCCGCGACTCTGGCGGGCCTGTCCGAACGGTGTCAACAGGCTAGGCCCGTATGTTCCATTCGGCGATCACGGGCCGTCCGTGCTCCGTCGACAGACGGCTGACCGTGCCGGTGGCCAGTTGGAACAACCGGCCTTCGGCGGGCGGCAGGCCGAGGCGACGGGCCGTCAGCACCCGGAGGAAGTGCGAGTGGGCGACGAGGACGACGTCACCGTCGTCGAGCGCCGGGCCCACCCGGGCCAGCACCCGGTCGGCGCGCCGGCCGATCTGCTCGGGCGACTCGCCGGGACGGCCCTGCGGGCCCGCCGGAACCCCGTGGGTCCACAGGTCCCAGTCGGGGCGGGTGCGGTGGATGTCGACGGTGGTGACGCCCTCGTAGCCGCCGTAGTCCCACTCGTGCAGGTCGGGTTCGACGGAGATCCCGGCGACGCCGGCGAGTTCGGCGGTGCGTATCGCCCGGTGCAGCGGGCTGGTCAGGGCGAGTGCGAAGGTCCGGCCCGAGAGGAGCGGGGCGAGGGACTTGGCCTGTTCCTCGCCGTGTTCGGTGAGGGGCAGGTCGGTGAAGCTGGTGTGCTGTCCCGACCTGCTCCACTCCGTCTCCCCGTGGCGGACCAGCAGGAGATCCCCCACGTGCCTCGCCTACTTCTTCGCCGACTCGACGGCGTGGCCGCCGAACTGGTTGCGCAGCGCCGCGATCATCTTCATCTGCGGCGAGTCGTCCTGACGGGAGGCGAACCGCGCGAACAGCGACGCGGTGATGGCCGGCAGCGGCACGGCGTTGTCGATGGCCGCCTCGACCGTCCAGCGTCCCTCGCCGGAGTCCTCGGCGTAGCCGCGCAGCTTGTCCAGGTGGGTGTCCTCGTCGAGGGCGTTGACCGCGAGGTCCAGCAGCCAGGACCGGATCACCGTGCCCTCCTGCCAGGAGCGGAAGACCTCGCGGACGTTGTCCACGGAGTCGACCTTCTCCAGCAGCTCCCAGCCCTCGGCGTACGCCTGCATCATGGCGTACTCGATGCCGTTGTGGACCATCTTCGAGAAGTGCCCGGCGCCGACCTTGCCCGCGTGGACGTAGCCGTAGGGGCCCTCCGGCTTGAGCGCGTCGAAGATCGGCTGCAACCGGTCGACGTGCTCCTTCTCGCCGCCGACCATCAGCGCGTAGCCGTTCTTGAGGCCCCACACGCCGCCGGAGACGCCGGCGTCGACGAAGCCGATGCCCTTGGCGCCGAGTTCCGCGGCGTGCTTCTCGTCGTCCGTCCAGCGGGAGTTGCCGCCGTCCACCACGGTGTCGCCGGCCTCCAGCAGATCGCCGAGCTCGTCGACGACGGACTGCGTCGGGGCGCCGGCCGGGACCATCACCCAGACGGTGCGCGGCGCCTGGAGCTGCCCGACCAGCTCGGCCAGGTCCTTGACGTCGGAGAGGTCGGGGTTGCGGTCGAAGCCGACGACGGTGTGGCCGGCGCGGCGGATGCGCTCGCGCATGTTGCCGCCCATCTTGCCGAGACCGATCAGACCCAGCTGCATCGATGTCATGTCAGTTCACTTCCTGAGTTCGCGGTAGGCGGCGACGAGAGCGGCGGTGGAGGGATCGAGGCCGGGCACCTCGGCGCCCTCGGTGAGCGCGGGTTCGACGCGCTTGGCGAGGACCTTGCCGAGCTCCACGCCCCACTGGTCGAAGGAGTCGATGTCCCAGACCGCGCCCTGCACGAACACCTTGTGCTCGTAGAGCGCGATGAGTTGGCCCAGGACCGACGGGGTCAGCTCCGGCGCGAGGATCGTGGTCGTGGGGTGGTCGCCCTGGAAGGTGCGGTGCGCGACCTGCTCCTCGGGCACGCCCTCCGCGCGGACCTCCTCGGCGGTCTTGCCGAAGGCGAGGGCCTGCCCCTGAGCGAACAGGTTGGCCGTCAACAGGTCGTGCTGCGCCTTGAGTTCGTCGCTGAGCTCGCCGACGGGACGGGCGAATCCGATCAGGTCGGCCGGGATGAGCTTCGTGCCCTGGTGGATCAACTGGTAGTACGCGTGCTGGCCGTTGGTGCCGGGCGTGCCCCACACCACCGGGCCGGTCTGCCAGCGCACCGGCCGGCCCTCGCGGTCCACCGACTTGCCGTTGGACTCCATGTCCAGCTGCTGGAGATAGGCGGTGAACTTCGACAGGTAGTGGCTGTAGGGAAGCACCGCGTGCGACTGCGCGTCGTGGAAGTTGCCGTACCAGATGCCCAGCAGGCCCAGGATCAGCGGGGCGTTGGACTCGGCGGGGGCGGTGCGGAAATGGTCGTCGACGATCCTGAACCCGTCGAGCAGCTCGCGGAAGCGCTCCGGGCCGATGGCGATCATCAGCGAGAGGCCGATCGCCGAGTCGAAGGAGTAGCGGCCGCCGACCCAGTCCCAGAACTCGAACATGTTGGCCGTGTCGATGCCGAAACCGGCGACCTTCTCGGCGTTCGTGGACAGCGCGACGAAGTGCTTCGCGACCGCCTTGTCCTCCCCGTCCAGTCCGTCGAGCAGCCAGGAGCGGGCCGAGGTGGCGTTGGTGATCGTCTCGATCGTGGTGAAGGTCTTGGAGGCGACGATGAACAGCGTCTCGGCCGGGTCGAGGTCCCGTACGGCCTCGTGCAGGTCGGCGCCGTCGACGTTGGACACGAAACGGAACGTCAGCTCCCGGTCCGTGTAGGCCCGCAGGGCCTCGTACGCCATGGCCGGCCCCAGATCGGAGCCGCCGATGCCGATGTTGACGACATTGCGGATGCGGCGGCCCGTGTGGCCGGTCCACTCGCCGGAGCGGACGCGCTCGGCGAAGTCGCTCATCCTGTCGAGCACGGCGTGGACCCCGGGGACGACGTTCTCGCCGTCGACCTCGACGACCGCGTCGGCCGGCGCGCGCAGCGCGGTGTGCAGGACCGCGCGGTCCTCGGTGATGTTGATCTTCCTGCCCTCGAACATGGCGTCGCGCAGCCCGAACACATCGGTGGCGGCGGCGAGTTCGCGCAGCAGGGCGAGGGTCTCGTCGGTGATCAGGTGCTTGGAGTAGTCGATGCGCAGGTCGCCGACGCGCACCACGTACCGCTGGGCGCGCTCGGGATCCGTGGCGAACAGGTCGCGCAGACGATCCTGCCGCTGGGCGCGGTGGTCCGCGAGGGCGGTCCACTCGGGCCGCCGGTCGAGCCGGGGGGTGTCAGACATGAGAGGGGGTCTCCTTGGTGGCCTCGCCCCGCAGGGCGACGGCGTACATCTCGTCCGCGTCGAGGCGCCTGAGCTCCTCGGCGATGAGTTCGGAGGTGGTGCGGACCTTCAGTGCGAGGGTGCGCGAGGGCTGGCCCGGCAGGGTGAGCGTGGCCAGCGGACCCTCGGGACGGTCGATGACGATGTCGCCGTCCGCGGTGCCCAGGCGTACGGCGGTGACGACCGGACCGGCGGTGACGACGCGGTCGATCGTGACCTTCAGCCGCGCCTCCAGCCAGCGCGCCAGCAGCTCGGCGGCGGGGTTGTCGGCCTCGGCCTCCACCGCGCCCGAGACGATCGGCACCCGGGCCTGGTCCAGCGCCGCCGCCAGCATCGAGCGCCACGGGGTCAGCCGGGTCCAGGCGAGGTCGGTGTCGCCGGGGGCGTAGGAGCGGATCCGGGCGTCCAGGGTCGCCAGCGGGTTCTCCACGGCGTACAGGTCGGTGATCCTGCGCTGGGCCAGCGCGCCCAGCGGGTCCTTGGCGGGGTTGGCGGGCGCGTCCACCGGCCACCACACCACGACGGGCGCGTCCGGCAGCAGCAGCGGCAGGACGACGGAGTCGGCGTGGTCGGACACCTCGCCGTACGTGCGCAGGACGACCGTCTCGCCGGTGCCCGCGTCGGCGCCCACCCGCACCTCGGCGTCGAGGTGGGAGTTGGTGCGGTCGCGCGGGCTGCGGGCGTGCCGCTTGATGACGACCAGGGTGCGCGAGGGGTGCTCGTGCGAGGCCTCCTCGGCCGCCTTGATCGCGTCGTAGGCGTTCTCCTCGTCCGTGACGATGACCATCGTCAGGACCATGCCCACGGCCGGTGTGCCGATCGCGCGGCGACCCTTCACCAGCGCCTTGTTGATCTTGCTTGCAGTGGTGTCGGTCAGGTCGATCTTCATGGCCTGCGCCAGCTCCGTCCGTCTCGTGCGAGCATCTCGTCGGCTTCCTCGGGTCCCCAGCTGCCCGAGGCGTACTGCGCGGGCCTGCCGTGCCGCGCCCAGTGCTCCTCGATCGGGTCGAGGATCCTCCAGGACTCTTCCACCTCCTGGTGGCGCGGGAACAGGTTGGCGTCGCCGAGCAGCACGTCCAGGATGAGCCGCTCGTACGCCTCGGGGCTGGACTCGGTGAAGGACTCGCCGTAGGCGAAGTCCATCGTGACGTCCCGGATCTCCATCGACGTGCCGGGGACCTTGGAGCCGAAGCGGACCGTGATGCCCTCGTCCGGCTGGACGCGGATGACGATCGCGTTCGCCCCGAGCTCCTCGGTGGCGGTGGAGTCGAAGGGGGAGTGCGGCGCCCGCTGGAAGACGACCGCGATCTCGGTGACCCGGCGGCCGAGGCGCTTGCCGGTGCGCAGATAGAACGGGACGCCCGCCCAACGGCGGTTGTCCACGCCCAGCTTGACGGCCGCGAAGGTGTCCGTCGTGGACGCCGGGTCGATGCCGTCCTCCTCCAGATAACCGCTCACCTTCTCGCCGCCCTGCCAGGCGCCCGCGTACTGCGCCCGCACGGTGTGGCTGCCCAGGTCCTCCGGCAGCTTCACGGCCCTCAGCACCTTGAGCTTCTCGGTGAGCAGCGAGGCCGCGTCGAAGGAGGCCGGCTCCTCCATCGCGGTGAGCGCCATCAGCTGCAGCAGGTGGTTCTGGATGACGTCACGGGCCGAGCCGATGCCGTCGTAGTAGCCGGCCCGGCCGCCGATGCCGATGTCCTCGGCCATCGTGATCTGGACGTGGTCGACGTACGACCGGTTCCAGATCGGCTCGAACATGGTGTTGGCGAAGCGCAGCGCCAGGATGTTCTGGACGGTCTCCTTGCCCAGGTAGTGGTCGATGCGGAAGACCTGGTCCGGTTCGAACACGTCGTGCACGACCGCGTTCAGCTCCTGGGCGCTGGCCAGGTCGTGGCCGAACGGCTTCTCGATGACCGCCCGCCGCCAGGAGCCCTTGCGCCCCTTGGCCAGCCCGTGCTTCTTGAGCTGCTCGACGACCTTGGGGAAGAACTTCGGCGGGACGGACAGGTAGAAGGCGAAGTTGCCGCCCGTGCCCCGGGAGGCGTCCAGCTCCTCCACGGCGTTCTTGAGCTGCTTGAACGCGGTGTCGTCGTCGAAGTCGCCGGGGACGAACCGCATGCCCTCGGCGAGCTGCTGCCAGACCTCCTCGCGGAACGGGGTCCGGGAGTGCTCGCGCACCGCGTCGTGGACGACCTGCGCGAAGTCCTGGTCCTCCCAGTCACGGCGGGCGAACCCGACGAGCGAGAAGCCCGGCGGGAGCAGACCGCGGTTGGCCAGGTCGTAGATCGCCGGCATCAGCTTCTTGCGGGACAGGTCGCCCGTCACCCCGAAGATCACCAGGCCGGAGGGGCCCGCGATGCGGGGCAGGCGCCGGTCGCGGGGGTCCCGCAGGGGGTTCTCCCAGGCCGCGCCGAGACTGCTGGTGCTCATGTCGCGTCAACTCCCTTGCTCGTCAGCGACTTCGTGACCGCGTCCAGAAGGTCCTGCCACGCCACCGCGAACTTGGCGACACCCTCGTCCTCCAACCGGGTGACGACCTCGTCGTAGGAGACGCCGAGCGCCTCCACCGCGGCGAGGTCGGCGCGCGCCGCGGCGTAGCCGCCGGTGACCGTGTCGCCGGTGATGTCGCCGTGGTCGGCGGCGGCGTCCAGCGTGGCCTCGGGCATGGTGTTGACCGTGCCCGGCGCGACCAGCTCGTCCACGTACAGCGTGTCCTTGTAAGCAGGATCCTTCACACCGGTGGACGCCCACAGCGGACGCTGCCGGTTCGCCCCCGCTCCGGCCAGCGCCGCCCAGCGGGCGCCGGAGCGCGTCGGGGCGTCGGCCGGGCCGAACACCTCTTCGTACGCCTGGTAGGCCAGCCGTGCGTTGGCGAGCGCCGCCCGGCCCTTCAGCGCGAGCGCCGCGTCGGAGCCGAGGGCGGTCAGCCGCTTGTCGATCTCCGCGTCGACGCGGGAGACGAAGAAGGACGCCACGGACTGGATCAGCGTCAGGTCCAGTCCTCTGGCCCGCGCCTTCTCCAGGCCCGCCAGATAGGCGTCCATGACCTCCCGGTAGCGCTCCAGGGAGAAGATCAGCGTGACGTTGACGCTGATGCCGAGGCCGACCACCTCGGTGATCGCCGGCAGCCCCGCCCTGGTCGCGGGAATCTTGATCATGACGTTGGGACGGTCGACCAGCCAGGCGAGCTGCTTGGCCTCGGCGACGGTGGCGGCCGTGTCGTGGGCCAGCCGGGGGTCGACCTCGATGGAGACCCGGCCGTCCAGGCCGTCGGTGGCCGCGAACACGGGACGCAGGACGTCGGCGGCGGCCCGCACGTCGGCGGTCGTCAGCATCCGCACGGCCTCGTCGACCGTGACGCCCCGCACCGCCAGGTCGGCGAGCTGCTCCTCGTAGCCCGCGCCGGAGCCGATGGCCGCCTGGAAGATGGACGGGTTGGTGGTCACGCCGACGACGTCGCGCGTCTCGACGAGCCGGGCGAGGTCGCCCGAGCGGATCCGCTCGCGTGACAGGTCGTCCAGCCAGATGGAGACGCCCTCGTCGGACAGGCGCTTGAGTGCTCCCGCGGTCGCGGTCGCTTCGGTCACTTCGATCATCTTCTTTCCTGCGGTCGGATCAACCGCGCGCGGCGGCCAGCGATTCCCTGGCTGCGGCGGCGACGTTCTCGGCGGTGAAGCCGTAGGCGGCGAACAGCGTCCCGGCGTCGGCGGAGGCGCCGAAGTGCTCCAGGGAGACGATGCGTCCGGCGTCGCCCACGAAGCGGTGCCAGGTCAGGCCGATGCCCGCCTCGACCGCCACCCTGGCCTTCACCGACGGCGGCAGCACCCTTTCGCGGTACTCCCGCGGCTGCTCCTCGAACCACTCCACGCACGGCATGGACACCACCCGCGTGCCGATGCCCTCGGCCTCCAGCGTCTCCCGCGCCGCCACGGCGAGCTGCACCTCGGAGCCGGTGGCGACGATCACGACGTCGGGCGTCCCGGTCGAGGAGTCCCGCAGCACGTAGCCGCCCTTCGCCGCATCGGGGTCGGGCGCGTACGTCGGCACTCCCTGCCGGGTCAGGGCCAGTCCGTGCGGGGCCGGCCGGCTCGCGTGCCGCTTGAGGATCTCGCTCCAGGCGATCGCGGTCTCGTTGGCGTCGGCCGGGCGGACCACGTTCAGGCCCGGGACGGCGCGCAGCGACGCGAGGTGCTCGACCGGCTGGTGCGTCGGGCCGTCCTCGCCGAGGCCGATGGAGTCGTGCGTCCACACGTACGTCACCGGCAGCTGCATCAGCGCCGACATGCGCACGGCGTTGCGCATGTAGTCGGAGAACACCAGGAACGTGCCGCCGTAGATGCGGGTGTTGCCGTGCAGGGCGATGCCGTTCATCTCCGCGGCCATCGAGAACTCGCGGATGCCGAAGTGCACGGTGCGGCCGTACGGGCTCGCCTCCGGCAGCGGGTTGCCCTCCGGGAGGAACGACGACGTCTTGTCGATCGTCGTGTTGTTGGAGCCCGCGAGGTCGGCGGAGCCGCCCCACAGCTCGGGCAGGACGTCGCCGAGCGCCTGGAGCACCTTGCCGGACGCGGCACGGGTGGCGACCGACTTGCCCGGCTCGAACGCCGGGAGCTTCTCCTGCCAGCCCTCGGGGAGCTGACCGGCCACCACCCGGTCGAAGAGCTCGGCGCGCTCGGGGTCCGTGCCGCGCCACGCGTCGAGCTGCTTGTCCCAGGCGGCGTGCGCCTCGGCGCCCCGGTCGAGCGCCGCACGGGTGTGGGCGAGGACGTCGTCGGAGACCTGGAAGGCACGCTCCGGGTCGAAACCGAGGACGCGCTTGGTGGCGGCGACCTCGTCCGCGCCGAGGGCGGAGCCGTGCGCGGCCCCGGTGCCCCGGGCGTTGGGCGCGGGCCAGGCGATGATCGTGCGCAGCGAGATGATCGAGGGCCGCCCGGTCTCGGCCTGCGCCGCCGTCAGGGCCGCGTACAGGGCCGGGACGTCGACGTCGCCGTCCTCGGCCGGCTCCACGCGCTGGGTGTGCCAGCCGTAGGCCGCGTAGCGCCCCAGCACGTCCTCGGAGAACGCGGTGGCGGTGTCGCCCTCGATGGAGATGTGGTTGTCGTCGTAGACGAGGACCAGGTTGCCGAGCTTCTGATGGCCCGCCAGGGAGGATGCCTCGGCCGAGACGCCCTCCTGGAGGTCGCCGTCGGAGACGATCCCCCAGACGGTGTGGTCGAAAGGCGACTCGCCCGCGGGGGAGTCCGGGTCGAACAGGCCGCGTTCGAAGCGGGCCGCCATCGCCATGCCCACGGCGTTGGCGACGCCCTGGCCCAGCGGGCCGGTGGTCGTCTCGACGCCGGCGGTGTGCCCGTACTCGGGGTGTCCGGGCGTCTTCGAGCCGTGGGTGCGGAAGCGCTTGAGGTCGTCGAGCTCCAGCTCGTAGCCGGAGAGGTACAGCTGGGTGTAGAGCGTCAGCGAGGTGTGGCCGGGGGACAGGACGAAGCGGTCGCGTCCCGTCCACTCAGGGTCCGCGGGGTCGTGCCGCATCACCTTCTGAAAGATCGTGTAGGCGACCGGAGCCAGGCTCATCGCGGTCCCCGGGTGTCCGTTGCCCACCTGCTGCACGGCATCCGCAGCCAGAAGACGCGCCGTGTCGACGGCGCGCCGGTCGATGTCGGTCCACTCGAAGCTGTTCGGGGTCTGCGTGCTCATCTTCAAGAAATCCTCGATCGGAGCGGGTCAGCTGCTCTGTGTGTTCAAACTTAAAAGTCTGACTTTTACGGTGGAAGGTCTCCTTGTGTCAGCCTGTGGTGAAAGTGGGACACCGCCGCACGTCATGTGAGCGGGACGGGGCGGCAAGTGGGCGACACGAGAAGGACATGGTGGACACAAGTA
Organism: Streptomyces hayashii; assembly: GCF_024539815.1. Classification (GTDB taxonomy): domain Bacteria; phylum Actinomycetota; class Actinomycetes; order Streptomycetales; family Streptomycetaceae; genus Streptomyces; species Streptomyces hayashii. Next base: position 18,490 of record NZ_JAHHIU010000088.1, on the reverse strand, counting down.
CCCAAGACGGCGCCGGTGAGGGCATCAGGACCTTTCCTTTCCCCGTCGAGCACAGCGTCGGCGGCGTGGGCATGCAGATCGGGCCGATGGGCGTCGGACGCACCTGGCACACGGATGCCCCGCTGGACCGGGTCCACCGCATCGACTTCCACGTGGTGATGCTCTTCGACGACGGTCCGGTCCGCCACATGATCGATTTCGCAGAGCACGAGGCGACGGCCGGGGACCTGCTGTGGATCCGTCCGGGCCAGGTCCACCGCTTCTCGACGTCGAGCGAGTACCGCGGAACCGTCCTGACCATGCAGCCCGGATTCCTGCCCCGCGCCACCGTCGAGGCCGCGGGCCTGTACCGCTACGACCTGCCGCCGCGGTTGCGTCCCGGCCCCGCGCAGCTCGCGGGCCTGCGCGCCGCCCTGACGCATCTGCGCGAGGAGTACGACGACCGCGCCCTGCCCCCGGGCCTGCACACAGCGGTGCTGCGGCACTCCCTGAGCGCGTTCCTGCTGCGGCTGGCGCACCTCGCGGCCAGCGGCGAGGAGGCGGCGCGCAGACAGGCCGACACCACCTTCACGCTCTTCCGGGACGCCGTGGAGCGGGACTTCGCCGCCAACCACAGCGTCAGCGCCTACGCCGACGCCCTCGGCTACTCCCGCCGCACCCTCGTGCGCGCGGTCCGCGCGGCCACCGGCGAGACGCCGAAGGGGTTCATCGACAAGCGGGTCGTCCTGGAGGCGAAGCGACTGCTGGCCCACACGGACCTGCCGATCGGCCGGGTGGGCGCCGCGGTGGGCTTCCCCGACGCGGCGAACTTCTCCAAGTTCTTCCAACTGCACACGGGGCACACCCCGGTGGCCTTCCGCGCGGAACTGCGCTGAGGCCGGCCGGGGTGTGCCCCGTGCACCTGTGCCTGTGCCTGTGCAGGTGCGTGTGCCTGTGTGTGGCGTGGACGCCGGGCCGGTGCGGCCCGGCCCCCGTCGGCGCCCTTGGCCGCGGGCCGGTCAGTGGCCGAAGGAGAACCAGTTGACGTTGACGAAGTCCGCCGGCTGTCCGCTGGTGAAGGTCAGATACACGTCATGGGTGCCGGTGACGGAGCTGATGTTCGCAGGGATCGTCCGCCAGGACTGCCAGCCGCCGGTGTTGCCCACGGCGAAGCTGCCGATCGGCGCGGCGCTGCGGCTGTCGAGGCGCACCTCGACCAGTCCGCTGACCCCGCCGGCCGCCCCGCCGGCGACCCGCGCGGTGAACTGGGTGGCCGCCGAGGAGCCGAAGTTCACGCCCTTGTACAGCGTCCAGTCGCCGTTGGCCAGGGCGCCGATGTTCTGGCCGCCGCCGGAGTCGGTCGTCGTCTCGGTGATCGTCCCCGACTGGCCGTCGTAGGACTCCGCCTGGATCGTGCCGTAGGCGTCGCGGCTGCCGGACGGCGGAGGCGTGGTACCGCTCCCACCGCCTGCGGCCTGGAGCACCTGCACATAGTCGACCACCATCGGGTGGCCGGGCTGGGTGTCGCCGTCCAGGCCACCGCCGAAGGCGTCCGGGAAGGCGCCGCCCATCGCGACGTTCAGGATGACGAAGTACCCGTGGTTCGTCGCGTTGTTCCACGTCGTCGCGTCGACCTGGTTCGCGGTGACGGTGTGGTAGTTGACGCCGTCGACGTAGAAGCGGATCGCCTCCGGGGACACCGAGCGGTCCCACTCCGTCGCATAGGTGTGGAAGCCGGACTGGCAGGTGGTGTTCGGGCACGCGATGGAGTTGCCGATGCCGGTGGTCTCGTTGCACGGCCCGCCCGGACTGGTGCCGCAGTGCATCGTGGCCCACACCTTGTTCAGGCCCTGGACGTTCTCCATGACGTCCAGCTCGCCGACGCCGGGCCAGTTCTGGTAGTTGCCCCGGTAGGGCGCGCCGAGCGCCCAGAACGCGGGCCAGTAGCCCTCGGCGGCGGTGCCGGTCACGTTCGGCATCTGCAGCCGCGCCTCGATGCGCAGCTTGCCGCCGGCCGGGGGCTGGAAGTCGGTGCGCTTGGTCTCGATGCGGCCCGAGGTCCAGTGACCGGCCGAGTCGCGCAGCGGGGTGATGCGCAGGTTGCCGTTGCCGTCGAGCGAGACGTTCCCGGTGCTGTTCGTCATCGTCTCGACCTCGCCGGTGCCCCAGTTGGCAGGCCCGCCCGGATACGAAGTCCCGGTGCTGTACTGCCAGTTCGCGGAGTTGACGCCGGTGCCGGCCGAGCCGGTGAAGTCGTCGAGGAAGACCTGCGACCACCCGGTCGGCGGGGTGGGCGCGGAGGCGTTCGCGGGCAGCGTGACGGCCGCCGCCGCGGCGGCGGCCAGCCCGAGCGTGCTGAGGACGGCGATCAGCGCGCGTCGCCTTCTGGGTATGCCGGAGGTTGCACTCATGGGGGGCCTCTCGGGTACGGGGTGGGGTGCGCGGGTGCCTTCAGGAGCGCTCCGACAGCCCTTCGAGGGCACTCTGAGAGCGCTCTCAAAGTGGGCCCAATGTGCTCCCCGTCACTGGGGCCGTCAAGACTTAAAGCAAGGAAAGTGCATCAGGGGCGCGGAAGTTCAGGGCTTGAACCGCCCAAAGGCACCGAAGCTGCCGCCTCTCGGGGGCGTGCGTCGCGCGTCGCCCGCCCGGGCCCCGGGCGTCGCGAGGCCCGGGGCGGCGTGCCGGGGCCCGGGGCCCCGCGGGCGGAGGCCCGCGTCCGGCCCCGGGTGCGCCCCCCTCCCACCCTCCCTCCCGAGCGGGTAGTCGTAGCGGACGAACCCGTTGAAGGCCGCCACCTTGTCGTACAGGGCGCGCGCGGCGGCGTTGTCCTCCCGGGTGGTCCAGTACAGCCGTGCGGCCCCCCGCTCGCGCGCCGCCTCGGCGACCCGTTCGATCAGCGCCCTGGCCGCCCCGCGACCGCGCGCGGCCTCGTCGACGTAGAGGTCCTGGAGGTAGCAGCTGTCCGCCGCCCAGCCCGTGACGTGGAACAGGTAGTGCGCGATGCCCACCAGTTCTCCGTCCGCCCGGGCGCCGACGGCGTGCACCTCGCCGCCCTCGGCCAGGCGTCGCCACATCCGCTCGTAGCCCTCGTCGGGCACGTCCGTGCGGTAGAACCTCTTGTAGCCGCGTGCCAGGGACTCCCAGGCGGCGCGGTCCTGCGGGCCCAGCGAACCGGTCTCGATCATGGTGGTGCATTCTGGCCCGGAGCGCCCCGGGCCGCCAGCCCTTCGAACCCGCCGGCCCCTGCCGGCCCCCGGTGGCCTCCGCCGACCCCGCCGACCACCGGCGGGCCGACCTGCGAACACCGGCGACCCGTTCATTCGCCCCGGGTCTGGGGCCGCCAGCCCAGGGCCCGTGAGATCCCGCGGGCCGCGAGCCGTACCGCCGGCGCCAGGACCGGCACCTGGGCGCCGGCGTACGGGACGACGACCGACACGGCGGCGGCCACGGCGCCGTCCGGCCCGCGCACCGGGGCGGCCACCGACAGGGCGTCCTCCGTGACCTGACGGCTGCTCACCGCGACCCCGCTGCGCCGCACTTCGGCCAAGGCCCGACGCAGCCGCGCCGGATCGGTGATGGTGTGGGCGGTGTACGCGGTCAACGGCTCTGCGCAGTAGGCCTCTTGCAGCTCGGGATCGCAGTGCGCCAGCAGCGCCAGCCCCACACCGGTCACGTGCAGGGGCCAGCGGGCGCCCACCCGGATGTGCACCCCGACGGCCGAACGCCCGGACAACCACTCGGTGTAGACGACCTCGGACCCGTCCCGCACCGCCAACTGCACGTTCTCGTGGGTGGCTTCGTACAGGTCCTCAAGGAAGGGCAGCGCCACCTGCCGCAGGGCGAGGCCGCGCGGCGCCAGCGCGGCGACCTCCCACAGCCGCAGCCCCACGTGGTAGACGCCGGAGGCGTCCCGTTCCAGGGCGCCCCACCGGGTCAGCGCGCCCGCCAGCCGGTGCGCGGTGGTCAGGCTCAGCCCGGCGCGCCGGGCGATGTCGCTGAGGGACAGCGCGGCGTGGGTGTGGTCGAACGCGGCGAGCACCGACAGCAGCCGCTCGGGCGCGGAACGGGAGGGCACGGCGAGGGGGTCCCGGTCCATCAGGTTCTCCTCAAGGCGTCAGGCCATCGTGTCCCCGGCGATCCGCAGCAGCAGCGTGTGCAGCGTCTCGCGTTCGGCGGCGTCGAGGGGGTTCAGCAGCTCGTTCGTCACGCGCAGGCCCGCCTCGTCGGTGCCGCGCAGGAACGCGCGGCCCTGCTCGGTGAGGGCGACGATCCGGCTGCGCCGGTCGTCCGGGGCGGGCCGGCGTTCGGCGAAGCCCAGCTTCTCCAGGTCGTCGACCAGGCCGACGATCGCGCTGGGGTCGTAGCCGAGCCGCGCGCTGAGCTCGCGCTGGAGGGGGCTCTCGGAGGTGGCCAGGAACCGCAGCACCGCGTAGTGGCGCAGCCGCAGCCCCGACTCGTGGAGGAAGGTGTTGAACAACTGACCCGAGCGCAGCCCCAGACGGTAGAGCAGGTAGCCCGTGTCCGCGTGGAGCCCGCGCATCCACGGCTCGTCCACGTCGATCGGGGCGGCGTTCACTGCGTTGTCCTGGCGGGCGATGGCGGGCTCCCTGGGCTAGGTCCCCTGTCGGGGGCGGTTCTCCGTACAGATTGCAGCATGGCGCACCCGAAGGTCGACGACAACTATTGACGACGACAATTATTGCTCATAGCTTCGATCTCGTAGTCGCGCTCCGAGCGACGCGACGCCGCACCCAGTACCACCCGTGTGCCACTCCTGTGCCACCCATGTGAAGGGACACCGTCGTGCCCAGCATCGATCTCACCGGCAAGGTCGCCGTCGTCACCGGCAGCGGCCGGGGCCTCGGCCTCGCCTACGCCCACGCCCTGGTCGCCCACGGCGCCGCCGTGGTCGTCAACGACGTCGACGAGGCGGTCGCCGAGCAGGCCGTGAAGTCCCTCGTCGAGGCCGGCGGCAGGGCCGTCGCCGAGGTGGTCCCGGTCGGCACGACCGAGGCCGCCGAGCGGCTGGTGAACCGTGCCGTGCAGGAGTTCGGCCGGCTCGACGTCCTGGTCACCAACGCGGGCATCCTGCGGGACAAGGTGCTGTGGAAGATGACCGACGACGACTTCGACGCCGTGATCACCACCCACCTCAAGGGCACCTTCACCTGCGCCCGGGCCGCCGCCGTGCGGATGCGCGAGCAGGGCGAGGGCGGCACGCTGGTCCTCGTCGGCTCCCCGGCCGGCCAGCGCGGCAACTTCGGTCAGACGAACTACGCGGCCGCCAAGGCGGGCATCGCCGCCTTCGCCCGCACCTGGTCCATGGAGCTGGGCCGCGCGGGCATCACCGTCAACGCGATCGTCCCGGTGGCCGCCACCGCCATGACCGAGACGATCCCCGCCTTCGCCCCGTACATTGAGGCGCTGAAGAACGGCGAGCCGTTCCCGGACTTCCTGCGCAAGGGCGAGGGCTTCGGCACCCCCGAGGACTGCGCGGCCCTGGTGCCCTTCCTGGCCTCCGAGGCCGCCCGGGGCATCACCGGCCAGGCCATCGGCATCGGCGGCGACAAGGTGGCACTCTGGTCGCATCCGCAGGAGATCCGCGCGGCCTACGCCGACGGCGGCTGGACGCCGGAGAGCCTGGCCGACGTCTTCCCCACCTCGGTCGGGGCCGAGCTCCAGACGGTCGGCATCCCGGCCCCCACGTTCCCGGAGGCGTGATGGAACCCGCCACGACCCCTGCCGGCGCCCCTTCCGCGAGCGCCCCGATGAACGTCGCCGAACTGGTCGCGATCGACGTCCACACCCACGCGGAGGTGTCCTCCCGGGGCCACTCCTCGCTGGCCGACGACCTGCACGACGCCTCCTCCGCGTACTTCAAGGTCGAGGGGAAGCGCAAGCCCACCCTGGAGGAGACGGCCCGGTACTACCGGGAGCGCAGGATGGCCGCCGTGATCTTCACGGTGGACGCCGAGTCCGCGACCGGCACCGCGCCGGTCCCCAACGAGGAGGTGGCCGAGGCGGCCGCCGCCAACGCCGACGTCCTCATCCCCTTCGCCTCCATCGACCCCTTCAGGGGGAAGGCGGGCGTGAAGCAGGCCCGCCGCCTGGTCGAGGAGTACGGGGTCAAGGGCTTCAAGTTCCACCCCAGCATCCAGGGCTTCTTCCCCAACGACCGCTCGGTCGCGTACGACCTGTACGAGGTGATCGAGGAGACGGGCGCCATCGCCCTGTTCCACACCGGTCAGACCGGCATCGGCGCGGGCGTCCCGGGCGGCGGCGGGATCAGGCTCAAGTACTCCAACCCGCTGCACGTGGACGACGTGGCGGCCGACTTCCCGCATCTCAAGATCATCCTGGCGCATCCGTCGTTCCCCTGGCAGGACGAGGCCCTCGCCGTGGCCACGCACAAGCCTGGCGTGCACATCGACCTGTCCGGCTGGTCGCCGAAGTACTTCCCGCCGCAGCTCGTGCAGTACGCGAACACGCTGCTCAAGGACAAGGTGCTCTTCGGCTCCGACTTCCCCGTCCTCACCCCCGACCGCTGGCTCGCCGACTTCGACAAGCTGACGATCAAGGACGAGGTGAAGCCGAAGATCCTCAAGGAGAACGCCGCCCGGCTGCTCGGGCTGACCACACCGTAAGGGGCATGGAAGATGCGCAACGAGGGACTGGGGTCCTGGCCCGCACGCCGGGCCCGCAAGACCCCGCACCGCACGGCCCTGGTCCACGGTGAGCAGCCGACGGACTACCGCACGCTGCACACCCGCACCACGCGCCTCGCGCACGCGCTGCGCGAGCGGGGCGTACGGCGCGGCGACCGCATCGCCTACCTCGGCCCCAACCATCCCGCCTACCTGGAGACCCTGTTCGCCGCCGGCACGCTCGGCGCGGTGTTCGTCCCCCTCAACACCCGCCTCGCCGGCCCCGAGATCGCCTACCAGCTGGCCGACTCCGGAGCCAAGGCGCTCGTCTACGGCCCCTCCCACGCGGGGCTGGTCGCCGGACTCCCCGGCCACACGGACGTCCGGACCTACGTCGAGGTCGGCGCGGAGTACGAGCAGGCGATCGGCGCGGCCTCCGACGAGCCGATCGACACCCCGGTCGCCCCCGACGACACCTGCATCATCATGTACACCTCGGGCACGACCGGCCGCCCCAAGGGCGCCATGCTCACGCACGGCAACCTCACCTGGAACGCGGTCAACGTCCTCGTCGACACCGACCTGATCGCCGACGAACGCGCCCTGGTCTCCGCGCCGTTGTTCCACACGGCCGGCCTGAACATGCTGACGCTGCCGGTGCTCCTCAAGGGCGGCTGCTGCGTCCTGGTCGAGGCCTTCGACCCGGCGGCCACCCTCGACCTGATCGAACGGCACCGGATCACCTTCATGTTCGGGGTGCCGACGATGTTCGAGCAGGTGGCCCGCCACCCGCGCTGGCCGGACGCCGACCTGTCCTCCCTGCGGATCCTGACCTGCGGCGGCTCCCCGGTGTCGACACCGCTGATCGCCGCCTACCAGGAACGCGGACTCACCTTCCTGCAGGGCTACGGCATGACCGAGGCGTCGCCCGGCACGCTGTTCCTGGACGCCGAGCACGCGATCAGCAAGGCGGGCTCGGCCGGCGTCCCGCACTTCTTCAGCGACGTACGCGTCCTGCGCCCCGATCTCTCCCCGGTCGACGTGGGCGAGACCGGCGAGGTCCTCGTCCGGGGGCCGCACGTCATGCCCGGCTACTGGGGGCTGCCCGAGGAGACGGCCGCCTCCTTCGCCGACGGCTGGTTCCGCAGCGGCGACGCGGCCCGGGTCGACGAGGACGGATACGTGCACATCGTCGACCGCATCAAGGACATGATCATCTCCGGTGGGGAGAACGTCTACCCCGCCGAGATCGAGAACCTGCTCCTCACCCACCCCGACATCGTGGAGTGCGCCGTCATCGGCGTGGCCGACGACAAGTGGGGCGAGGTGCCGCGCGCGGTGGTCGTGCCCCGCGAGGGCGCCTCGATCGATGCGGACGCCGTCCTGGCCTCCCTGGCCGGACGCCTCGCCAAGTACAAGATCCCCAAGTCGGTGGTGGTGGCGGACGAACTCCCGCGCACCGCCTCCGGAAAGCTGCTGAAGTCCCGGGTGCGCTCCCGGTTCGGCACCGGATCCTGACCGACTCTCTTGTGAACTGTCCTGTGAACTCTTCTGTGAGGAACGGCATATGAGCATCACCGTCAACGGGCTGGACGAGCTGAAGAAGCTCGCCGGCAGCGACCTGGGCACCAGCGAGTGGATCGAGGTCACTCAGGAGCGCATCGACACGTTCGCCGACGCGACCGGCGACCACCAGTGGATCCACGTCGACCCGCAGAAGGCCGCGGAAGGCCCCTTCGGCGCCCCCATCGCCCACGGCTACCTCACGCTGTCCCTGTTCATCCCGCTCTTCACCGAGCTGCTGGACGTGCAGGGCGTCACCACGAAGGTCAACTACGGCCTGAACAAGGTCCGTTTCCCCTCGCCGGTCAAGGTCGGCTCACGGATCCGTCTGGTCGCCCGGCTGGCCGAGGTCGAGGACGTGCCGGGCGGGGTGCAGATCACCGTCGACGGGTCGATCGAGATCGAGGGCGGGGCGAAGCCCGCTGCGGTGTTGCAGAGCCTGTCGCGCTTCTACGCGTGAACCGACGCCGTGGACCGGTGGATCCGAACCGCGCGACCGTCGTGGCCGGTCGCGCGGTTCCCGCGTTCCCGTCGGGCGCGTCAGTCGACGACGTCCACGAAGACCGGGTTGGAGTAGAACCAGGTGTCCGCCCACGGGTCGCCGTTGCCCGGCTCGTGCGGGATCGGGCCGTGCGGGTCGACGGACGCGCCCAGGTAACCGGTTCCGCCGCGGTTGCCGTCGCTGCCGCGCAGCCGGACGTAGAAGGACTCGTGGCCCACGGCCACGGGGACGCGCAGGGTGTACGTCCCCTTGCGGCCGCTCACGTCGGTCGTGCGCACGACCCGTGTGTCGGGGGCCCGCCAGGCGTCCCGGTCGGACACCGGGCCGCGCACCGCGCCCCGGATCACGTCCACGTGCGCCAACTCGGGCAGGTCTCCGCGCGGGTTGGGGCGGGAGGCGCTGGTGACGGTGATCTCCAGGGTGAGCTTCTCGCCCTTGCGCACCCGCAGCCGGCCGCCGAGGGTGACCCCGCGCCCGCCGCCGTGCTCGCGCCGCAGCCGGACCTCCAGGCCGTCGAGCAGATGCCCGTGGTCCAGCCAGACCCGACCCTCGCGCAGCCCCGTCATCACCGCGCGGTAGCCGTGACGGGTCACGCCCACGTGGGTGCGGCTGAACTGGCCCGGCCAGAAGTCGCTGCCCGGCTGCGGGGTGTCGGTGTTCACCGGGTCCGGCAGCTTGCCGGTGGTGTCGAAGGTCTGCCCGGCCGGCCAGTCGCCGTTCTTCCAGGTGTCGAAGACCGTCCGGTGGTTGTCGGAGTTGGTCGTGATCGAGAACAGCCGGCCCTCGGCCAGCATCGAGTCCCACAGGCCGCCCACGGTCGCGGTCGCCCAGTCGAAACCGCCGTAGGTGAGGTAGGCGTCCGCCGGGTAGCCCGCCCAGGACTGGGCCGACGGCTTGTTCTCGTACTCGCCGCGGACCGACGTGGCGCCGCGCCAGCCGGGGATCGCCGCGCCCTGGGCGCCGGGCGCGCCCTCCATGCCGATCATGATCTCGGGGGCCGCGTCGCGCCAGGCGCGCATCTCGTGCGGCGAGTCGATGCCCAGGCGGAGGGGGTGGTTGGCCAGGACGAGGACGTCGTCGACGTAGCCCGTGCGCCGCTGCTCGGCCAGCCACTTGATCGCCTTGACGGCGTGCGCCTCGTTGCGGGCGGTGTCGGCGGCGCCCGCGGAGCCCTCGGTGTAGCCGAGCAGCTTGCCGTCGTAGGCGAGCTCGAACTTCGTGAGCAGGTCCGCCTCGTGCGGACCGGGCGCGGCGAACACGGTGCAGTGCTCGGCGGCCGGGATGTACCACTCCAGGCCCTGGAAGATCAGCTGACGCGGGTTCTCGGCCCGGGCCCTGAGGATCTCCCGGTGCTCCAGCGCGGCTCCGAAGGAGGCGTGTCCGAAGTTGGAGTGCTCGTTGAACACCATCCAGTCCAGTCCGTACCGGGCGGCGGCCCGGGCCTGCTGGGAGAACGTGTACTTCGCGTCGTGGCTGTAAACGGAGTGCACATGGTGGTCGCCGACGAGATAGACCAGACGCGGGTCCTCGCCGCCGTGGCCCCGGCCGGTGGCGGCGACGGCCGGGGCGGCCGCGCCGCCGAGCGCGAACGCCGCGCCGAACAGGCCCGCCCGGCGCATGAGTTGACGTCTCGAAACGCCCTGGGCGTCGAGGTCGGCGGGGGAGACCGCCGGATCGGCCCAGACGGGCGGTTGCTGCTCGGTCATGATGATCCTCGTGCCGCGGGTCAGTGGTTCATGAAGGACGTCACGGGCAGCGCCCGTCCGACGATGCGCACGTCGCCGAGGCGGCCGTGCAGGATCTGGTCGATCCGGCCGCCGTACTCGTAGCCGCCGAGCAGCCACGGCAGCCCGACGGAGGCGATGCCGACGGCCGCCGCCCTCGGGTTGCGCACGACCGGGCAGCCCTCGACGTACAGCGTGGTGTGCCGGCCGTCGTTGACGACCGCGAGGTGCCGCCAGGTCTCCAGCGGGGTCTCGTGACCCCAGTTGGTGGCGATGCCCTCCTGGTTCAGCGGGCGCATCGCCCACTGCGGCTCGCGGTCGTCGGACAGGGAGAGGGTGGCGAGCGGTTCGTCCGGGTCGTCGCCGGTCCTGCCCGCGGCCCCGCCCGTGCCGGTCCGGCCCACCAGCCCCGACCAGGCGTGGTGCGCGGGGTCCCAGTCGGCGGGGAGCCGGTAGAACGCCTCGATGGTGTAACCGCCCCTGAAAGTGGCCGAGTTGATCGGGGCCTTGTCGACCGTGCGCAGATACGCGCCCTTCAGCGGCGACTTGTGACCCTGGAACTCCAGGCTGCCGTGCCCGGGCTGGTCGGGGTGGTGGTCGGACGACCAGTTCAGCGACCCGCCGCCCACGGCGACGACCGTGAGGTCGTTGCCGCGTCCGGACAGGTCCCGTACGATGCCGCCGACCGCCGTGCCGTCGCCGTGGCCGTCGAAGCGCCAGTAGGCGACGGTGTCGCGCACCAGCACCTTCGCCGCGGGCCGCGCGGGACGTGCGGGGACCGGGTCGAAGCCGGCGAAGCGGGCGGCGAAGTCGACGCCGACCGTGAACCGGTCGGCGTCGCCGCTCAGTTCGATCTCCTGCCGCTCCAACTCGTTGAGCCCCTCGGCGGCCCGGCCGAGGATCCACGGGGAGACCGTCTCCACGTCGATGACGTCACGGTCGAGGTCGAAGCGGTACAGGCGGATCATCGCGGCGCCGCCGAAGTAGCGGTTCTGGTAGTTCGTCAGATGCAGGTGGACGTCGTGCCCGGCCGCGTTCCTGCGCGTCGCCCGGCCCGCGGGCCAGTAGTGGCCGTTGAGGGTGAGGAAGATCTGGTCGTGGTCCGCGATCAGCCGGTCCCACAGCTGCTGCCCGTACGCCGAGAGGGAGTCGTCCTCGACGACCAGCTCGTGCGTGGTCAGGACGACGGGGGTCCTCGGGTGCCGGGCCAGGACGTCGGCGGCCCACGCGTAGCCCTGGTCCGACAGCCGCCAGTCCAGCGCCAGCACCATCCACTCACGCCCGGCCGCCCGGAACAGATGGAAGGTGTTGTAGCCGTCCGGGGAGGACCCGCCGAACGTGGGCTTCCCGCGGAAGCGCCGCGGGCCGAACACGTCCAGGTACGGGGTCGCGCCCCGCTGGTCGGTGGTCGAGGACTTCACGTCGTGGTTGCCCGCCAGGACGCTGTAGCCGACCCCGTGCCGGTCGAGCAGCCCGAACGCCTCGCCGACGGCCCCGACTTCGTCCTTCGCGCCGTTCTGGGTGAGGTCGCCCAGGTGGGACAGGAAAACGATGTTCTCCTCCGTCCCGTGTTCCAGCAGGTAGCGCAGGGACGCCTCGACGGGCGCCTTGTCGATGCTCGGCCCGTCGAAGAGGTACTGCGTGTCGGGCATGACGGCGAGCGTGAAGCGGCGGCTGTCGGGGTCGGGGCGCCACGAGGCGTGGGCCGACCCGGCGGCGGCCTCGGCGCCGGCCGGCAGCGCCAGGCCGGCCGTGGCGGCCGCTCCGAGCAGGGCGGTGGCCCGCAGGAAACCGCGTCTTCCGGCGCCGGCCTGCGCGGCCTCGCCCTGATCGTGCTGATCGTGGGCATGCGAAGTACACACGTGTTGCTCCGTTGCGAAGTCCGTTGCCGGAAAAGGTGGTTCAGAGAACGCGCAGGGTCCAGCTCCAGCGATGGACGCCCGGTGCGACGAGGTAGGAGGGGAAGGTGTCGGGGCCGCACGAGGCCGTGCCGAGGCCGCGGTGCGCCGCGTCCAGGTGCACCACGCAGCCGGCGCGCGGGACCAGTTCGTCATGGTGGGCGGCGGCGGTCAGGTCCTCGGCGCGGAACCGCGTGACGCTCACCTGGCGCGGTTCGTCCAGGGTGACGGCCAGGCCCGTGGCGTCCGGCGCCGAGAGCGTGAAGCGTCGCACGCCGTGCCGCCCGCCGCTCTCCTGCGGACGCAGGTACGGGGTGAACAACTCGTCTACGGGGACGCTGTGGTGGCCCACCGGCGCGCCGCCGCTGCGGTCCGGATAGGACTCCCACGGGCCCTGTCCGAACCACTCCAGCAGGTCCAGTCCCGCGACCGTCTCGAAGGCCGTGCCGACGCGTGCGACGTCGTCGAACTCCTCGGGCAGCTCGGCCTGTTCGTCGACGCGCACCCCGCCCTCGACCGGGGTGAACACCTGCCGGTGCCGGACCACGCCCGTCGCGCCGGCGTACTCGGAGAGCACGGTCACCCCGTCGCCCTCCTGGCGGACGGAGAGCAGCTTGCGCACCAGGGCGTCCAGGCCCCACGTCCGCCAGCGCAGCGCCATGCCGCCCAGCTCGTCGTTGTCGGTGGGCGCCCGCCACAGCGACAGCGTGGGCGCCGCGGTCAGCAGCGGATGGACGAGGAGTCCCTCGGCGTCGATCTCGACGCGGCCGCAGACCGCCGGCGCCTCGGCCGGCTCGGCCGCCCGCAGACGCACCTGAGGCGCGCACACCTGGGTCCCGCGGGGCGCCCACGGCTGATCCTCCGCCGTCGTCACCCGCAGCGTCAGCCATGCCTCGCCGCCCTCCGCGGGCAGCTCGAACGGCAGCGGCACCACGGCCGTCTCGCCCGGCCGCAGGTCGGGCAGGTCGGCCGCCGCGGTGAGCGTCCCGCCGTGGGCGAGCGACAGCTCCCACTCGCCCGCGAGCCATTCCAGGCCGCGGAAGTGCTGGTGGTTGGAGAGGACCAGCCCCTCGTGCCGGAAGCCCTGAAGGCGCAGCGGCGCGGCGAGTTCGCGGTGCTCGTGCATCACCGGCTTCACGGTGCGGTCCGGCAGGACCACGCCGTCCGCGATGAAAGCGCCGTCGTGGTCCTTCTCGCCGAAGTCGCCGCCGTAGGCCCAGCGGTAGCCGGATGCGGCGACACCGTTGTCATAGAGCCCGGCGCCCCCACGCCCGACCGGTCTTCCGTCGTTCACGGACTGAAGGATTCCGTGGTCCCGGAACTCCCAGATGAACCCGCCCTGAAGACCCGGGGTGGCCTCGATGGCGGCCCAGTGGTCGGCCAGCGTGCCGTTGCTGTTGCCCATCGCGTGCGAGTACTCGCACTGGATGAGCGGCTTGGTCTGGCGCCCGGACAGCGCGTGCGCGACGCAGTCCTCCAGGGGCGCGTACATCGGACACGCGATGTCGGAGGCGACGTCCGGATCCGCCCAGCCGCGCTTGGCCGCGCCCTCGTACTGCAACGGCCGGGTCGGATCGTGCCGGCGCACCCAGCCCGCGGCCGCGTCGTGGTTGGCGCCGTAGTCGGACTCGTTGCCCAGCGACCAGACGATGATCGACGGGTGGTTCTTGTCCCGCAGCACCATCCGCGAGACGCGGTCGACGAAGGCGTTCAGATAGCGCGGGTCGTCGGCGATCTCATGGGCGTGGTCGTGGGACTCGATGTCCGCCTCGTCCACCACGTAGAGACCGATCTCGTCGGCGAGGTCGTACAGGGCGGGGTCGTTGGGGTAGTGGGCGGTGCGGACGGCGTTGAAGCCGAAACGCTTCAGCAGCACCAGGTCGGCGCGCATGTCCTCACGCGACACGGTCCGGCCGGTCAGTGGGTGGAAATCGTGCCGGTTGACCCCGCGGACGAAGATCCGTTCGCCGTTGACCAGCAGGTCCCGGCCGACGATCGTCACGTCGCGGAATCCGATCCGGTGCCGGGAGGCGTCGGCGACGGAGCCGTCGGCGCGGTGCAGGCGCACCGTCAGCCCGTACAGCTCCGGTGTCTCCGCCGTCCAGGTGCGCACCTCGGGCACCCGCGCGTGCAGGCGCGCCTCGCCCAGGAAGGCGGAGACGCGTTCGTCCTCGGCGTTGGCCAGGTCGAACGCGGCGTCCTGCGCCAGCGCCGGTGTGTCCGCCCCGTCCAGCTCCCCGGTGACGTACCACCCCTCGGGGAGCGCCCCGCGCGCGTCCCGCACCCGGCAGTCGACCCGCAGCTCGCCCTCCGCCGACGCCCGCACGCTCACGTCGGCCAGGTGCAGCGGATCGGTGGCGTACAGCAGCACCGAGCGGGTGATCCCGCCGTGCCACCAGTGGTCCTGGTCCTCGATGTGCGAGGCGTCCGACCACTTGACGACCGTCAGCCGCACGACGGACCGCCGGCCGGGGCGCACGACGTCCGAGAGGTCGAACTCGGCCGCCAGGTGGGAGTCCTTGGAGATGCCGACGGGCCGCCCGTCGACGTGCACCAGCAGCACGCTCTCGGCGGCCCCGACCTGGAGGACGATCCGGCGTCCGGCCCAGTCGGCGGGGACGTCGACCTCCCGCTCGTACACGCCGGTGGGATTGGCGTCGGGCGACAGCGGGGGGAACTCCGGGAACGGCATGCGGATGTTCAGGTACTGCGGCAGGTCGACGGCGCCCTGGACGGTCTGCATGGTCCAGACGCCGGGGACCGCTGCCGAGGACCAGGCACCGCCGACCGGCGCGTCCGGAGCGGGCAGCAACTGGAAACGCCAGTCGCCGTCCAGGGAGTGTGCTCCGGTGCGCCGGTCGACGGCGTTCATGGGCAGCCGCCCCCAGGAGGTCACCTCGGGGGACTTCCAGGGGCTCAGCGCCAGCAGCGGGTCGCTCACTTGATCGCTCCCTTGGCGAGGTCGCCGATGATCTGGCGCGCGCCGATCGCGAAGACGATCAGCAGCGGGACGAGAGCGAGCAGTGCGCCGGTCATGACCATTCCGTAGTCGGTGGTGCCGTGGGTGCCGTTGAGCTGGGACAGGGCGACCTGGAGGGTCACGTTGCCCGGGTCGGTGAGGGCGATCAGGGGCCAGGCGTAGTCGTTCCACTGGCCCATGAAGGTGAAGATGCCGAGGAAGGCCAGGCCCGGCCGGACGACGGGCAGGGCCACGTGCCAGTACTGGCGCAGGAAGTGCGCGCCGTCGATGCGGGAGGCGTCCAGCAGCTCGTCGTGGATCGCGCCCTTCATGTACTGGCGCATCCAGAAGATGCCGAACGCGTTGGCGGCGGCCGGCACGATCAGCGCCGTCATCGAGCCGATCCAGCCGAGCTTCGCCATGATCACGAACTGCGGGATCGCCTGCAGCTGCGCCGGGACCATGAAGATGAACATGAGCAACACGAACAGCAACCGCTTGCCCGGAAATTCGAACTTGGCGAAGACGAAGGCCGCCAGCGAGTCGAAGAACAGGACCAGGAAGGTCACCGAACCCGCCACCAGCAGCGAGTTGACCATCGAGCCGAAGAAGTCGACAGTGTCGAAGAGGCTGCGCACGTTCTCCAGGAAGTGCGTGCCCGGCAGCAGCTTGGGCGGGTAGGAGAAGATCTCCGACGTCGTGTGCGTCGACATGATGACGGCCCAGTAGAACGGGAAGGCCGAGAGCAGGACGCCGAGCACGAGGACGGCGTGCAGCGCGATCCCTCTTCGGCGGGAACCCTCGATCCCCCGGGTACGCCGGAGCCGTGTCCCTTGGATGGATGCCATGGTGTGCGGGCCTCCCTAGTCTTCGCCCCGGCGCTGCACCAGACGCCAGTTGATGATCGAGAAGAGGACGACGACGAGGAAGATGCCCCACGCCACGGCGGCGCCGTAGCCGAAGTCGTTGTTGTCGAAGGTCTGCTGGAAGAAGTAGAGGACCATCGTCCGGCCGGCATGGCCCGGACCGCCCGAGAACGTCGAGTCGTTGGAGGTGTTCTGCAGCAGCACCTGGGGTTCGGAGAAGCTCTGCAGTCCGGTGATCGTCGACACGACCAGCACGAACAGGAGCACCTGACGCATCATGGGCAGCGTGATCCGGAAGAAGGTCTGCAGGGGGCCCGCGCCGTCCATCCGCGCCGCCTCGTACAGCTCGCTCGGAACGGTCTGCAGCCCCGCCAGGAAGATGATCGCGTTGTAACCGGTCCACTGCCAGGTCATCAGGGCCGCGATGGCGATCTTGATCCCCCACGGCGTGTTCAGCCAGGCGATCTGGTCGAAGCCGATCGCCTGCAGGAAAGCGTTGACGAGACCGAAGTTGGTGGAGAAGACCGAGCCGAAGATGATCGCGACGGCCACGACGGACGTGACGTTCGGCAGGAAGTAGGCGAAGCGGTAGAAGTTCCTGAAGCGGACCGCCGAGTTGAGCATCACGGCCGTCACCATCGCCAGGAAGATCATGGGGAAGGTGGCCAGCGCCCAGATGACGATCGTGGTCCCGATCGAGCTCCAGAACGCCGAGTCGCCGAGCAGGTACCGGTACTGCGACAGTCCCGCCCACTCCATCGAGCCGAGGCCGTCCCAGCGGTGGAAGGAGAGATAGAGGGAGAACCCGACGGGGATCAGTCCGAAGCAGAGGAAGAGCAGATAGAAGGGGGAGATCGCGGCATAGAGATGCCAGTGCTTGCGGAAACCCTTTCTGGGCCGTGCGACGGGCGTTTCCGTCACCACCGCCGTGGGCTTCTCCAGTGCGGGGAGGGTGGCCATCAGTAGCTCACCCCCAGGTGCTTCGCGATGCGCCGGCAGGTGCTCATGGCGTCACTCCAGGCCTGCTTCGGGTCCTTGCCGAGGACGCCGACGTTCTTGATCTCGTCCTTGATGGGCTGCCCGAGCGCCACGTCGAACGGGCTGTTGTAGGCGACCACGATCTTCTGCGCGGCGGGCCCGAAGACGTCCATGGTGACCTGGCCGCCGAAGAAGGGGTCCGGCTCACGGACCTGCTTCAGGCCGTACGAGGCGGGGGTGGAGGGGAAGAGCCCCGCGTCGACGAAGCCCTGCGCCTGGTTGCCCGCGTCGAGCATCCAGCTGATGATCTTGAAGGCCTGCTCGGGCTCGCGGCACTCCTTGGTGATCGACAGGAAGGAGCCGCCGTTGTTGGCGGGCCGCACCGGCATGTCGGCCACCCGCCACCGGCCCTTGGTCTTCGGTACGCCGTTCTTGATGTCGCTGGTGGCCCAGGAGGCGTTCAGCTGGCTCGGCAGCCTGCCGGACTCCATGGCCGAGAGCTGGTCGGGGGTGCCGTTGACCAGGTTCGAGACGATCTTGCGCTGCTTGGCCTCGACGGCGAGCGCCCAGGCGTGGCGCACATGCTCCTGGTCGCCGATGAAGTGGCGGTCCTTGTCGACGTACCGTTTGCCGCCCTGCTGCACCACGTTCTCGAAGACGCTGTTGATGTCGGTCAGCAGGGAGGCCCCGGGGATCCGCTGCCCGAGCTTCTCGCCCGCGGCGAAGAACTTCTCCCAGGTGTCGAGCTCCCTGGAGACGTCGGCGGGCTCGTAGGGCAGGCCGGCCTTCTGGAAGACGGGGTACTGGTAGAAGTGCGCCACCGGGCCGCAGTCGATCGGGAAGCCGACCATCGTGCCGTCGTCGGCGATGCCCTGCTCCCACTTCCAGGGCAGGTAACCGCTCTTGTACCGGTCCGCACCCAGGGTGCGCAGGTCCACGAACTGGTCGGCGTTGGGCAGATAGGACGCCATGTCCTCGCCCTTGAGGCCCGCGATGTCGGGCACATGGGCGCGGCCCGCCATGGTGGTGATCAGCTTGGAACGGTAGTAACCGCCGATCTTGACGGCCTGCAGGTCCACCGAGCTGTCGTAACGGGCCTTGGCGTTCTTGACGACGGTGTCGCCGAGGCCGCCGTCCCAGTACCACAGCACCATGTTCCGGCCGGTCGAGCCGGCCGGTACGGCGCAGCCGGTCGCCAGGCCGCCGAGCGCCGTGGCGGCCGTGCCGGCCAGGCCGGCGCGCAGCAGGCCTCTTCGTGAGAGCGGCACAGCTCCCACCGCCTTTCGGGTCTGTTCGCGTCTTCGCAGACGGTGTGCACTTCGAGGGACATGCGTGGGTCTCGTCGTGTCGGGGAGGGGCGCGGTCAGGGCCGCGGGG
>NZ_JAHHIU010000087.1 GCF_024539815.1 Streptomyces hayashii | reverse complement strand
CCCGCCTCCCCCCTCCCCTGATTCGAGCCTCTGGGACGTCATGCAGATCCAAGATCTTCCGTATCCCGACCCGGGTGTGCCGGACGCACGCTCGGGCCCCCGCTTCCTGTGGTGGCTGGGCCGCAATCAGTTGGGCGGTCAACTCACCGCCCTGGCTTGGGGGTTGCTGCACTTCGTCGCCGTGTCGGCACTGCCGTTCTGCGTGGGCTTCGCGATCGAGGCCGTCGTGGACGGCTCCGGCGCCCGACTCGCCCTCACCGGCGGCCTGCTGGCCCTGTGCGGCGCCGCCACCGCCCTCGGGGACACCTTCCTGCACCGGGCCGCGGTCACCAACTGGATCACCGCCGCCGCACGGGTGCAGCAACTGCTCGCCCGTCAGGCCTCGCAGCTCGGCTCCGCGCTGAACCGGCGGGTCGCGGCCGGCGAGGTCGTGGCGGTCTCCACCGGCGACGTCGAGAAGATCGGCTGGTTCGTCGAGGCGGTGTCCCGTTTCACCGCCGCGGCCGTGACGGTCCTCCTCGTCTGCGTGGGCCTCGTCGTGTACCAGCCCGCGCTCGGCGTCGTGGTCGCCGTGGGTCTGCCCGTCCTCGCGCTCGCGGTGCTGCCTCTGCTGCCGCGGGCCACCCGCCGGGCCGACTTCCAGCGCGAAAAGGCCGGACGTGCCACCGAACTCGCCTCGGACACCGTGGCGGG
The DNA here is from genome assembly GCF_024539815.1 of Streptomyces hayashii. Lineage (GTDB taxonomy): Bacteria > Actinomycetota > Actinomycetes > Streptomycetales > Streptomycetaceae > Streptomyces > Streptomyces hayashii. Next base: position 102,206 of record NZ_JAHHIU010000087.1, on the reverse strand, counting down.
CCTTCGGGTGCTGCGCGGGATCGGCGGCGAGGAACTCTTCCTCGACCGCTACCGCAGCGCCTCGCAGGAAGTGCGGCACGCGGCGGTGCGCAGCGCCCGCATGTGGTCCCTGATCAGCGCGATCCAGGTGTTGCTGCCGGGCCTGCTGCTGATCGCGGTGGTCGTCTACGGCGTCCGGCTGGCCCACGAAGGACGCATCACGGTGGGCGAACTGGTCACGGTCTACAGCTCCGTGATGGTCCTGACCTATCCCCTCAGGCACTTCGAGGAGATCGCGATGGCCTACTCCTTCTCGCGCCCGTCGGCCAAACGTGCCGCAGGCGTGCTGTCCCTGGAACGGGCCACCGACATCGGCGGGTCACGCGCGGCCGAGGCGCCCTCGGGCGACCTGTACGACCCGGCCACCGGCCTGCTCGCCCAGGCCGCCCGGCTCACCGCGGTGGTGTGCGGCGACCCCGACGCGGCCGGGCGACTGGCCGAACGGCTGGGCGGCCACCCCGCGGAGGACGGACCCTCGGTCCTGCTCGGCGGCGTCCCCCTGGACGAACTCCCGCTGGACTGCGCACGCACGGCCGTCCTCGTCCAGGACAAGGACCCCGTACTGCTGTCCGGCGCTCTGCGCGACCTTCTGGACGTGCCCGCCTCGGGGGAGGTCGAGGCGGGCGCCGCGCTGGCCGCCGCCCAGTGCGGCGATGTCCTCGAAGCGCTCGTGCAGGGGTCGTTGGACGCCGTCGACCCGATGGACGCCCGCATCACCGAGCGCGGCAGGTCCCTCTCAGGCGGCCAGCGCCAACGGCTCGCGCTCGCCCGCTCCCTGTACACCGACCCCGACGTCCTCGTCCTGGACGAGCCGACCTCGGCCGTCGACTCGCACACCGAGGCCCGGATCGCCGAGGGACTGCGCGAGTTGAGGGAGGGGCGCACGACGGTCGTGTTCACTTCGTCCCCCCTGCTGCTCGACCGGGCCGACCGGGTCGTGCTCGTACACGAGGGCACGGCCGTCGCGGCCGGCGTCCACCGCGAACTGCTGCACCGTGAACCCCGGTACCGGGCCGTGGTGACCAGGGAGACCGAGGAAGAAAGCGCCCTGGGCACGGCCCTCCAGGACGAGAGGAACTCTCTGAGCTCTCTGAGCGGTGTGCTGAAGGACCTGGAGAAGAACGAACTCGAACACGTCGAGGACGACATGGCACCCGCCGAGCACGACTTCGCACGGAGCGAGCGCGAAGAGATCACCGAAGAAGTCCGAGAAGAGACCCGAGAAGCGACCCGAGAAGCGACCCGCGAAGAGATCCGAGAAGAGATCGAGGAGAGGGCATGATCGGCGTAGCGCCACCCGCGTACGACCCGGCGGCACCGAGGACGGCGAACACGCTGCCCGTCGGCGCCCCCGCGACCGTGCGCGCCTACGTGGCCGAACTTCTGCGCCGGCACCGCCGCGCCTTCGTACTGCTCCTCCTCGTCAACACGGCCGCCACGGTCGCGTCGATGGTGGGCCCCTGGTTGCTGGGCGACCTCGTGGAACGGTTGTCGGACGGAGCTCGCGAACTCCATCTGGGGCTCGTCTCCACGCTGTTCGTGCTCGCCCTGGTCGTCCAGGCCGCCTTCGTGCGGCAGGTGAGGCTGCGCGGTGCGATGCTCGGCGAGCGGATGCTCGCCGACCTGCGCGAGGACTTCCTCGTCCGCTCGGTTCGCCTGCCGCCCGGCGTGCTGGAGCGGGCCGGCACGGGCGATCTGCTCTCCCGCATCACCACGGACGTCGACCGGCTGGCCAACGCCATGCGCGAGGCCGTGCCGCAGCTGACCATCGGCGTGATGTGGGCCCTGCTGCTGCTCGGCGGACTGATCGTCACGGCTCCGCCGCTCGCGCCGGCCGTGCTGGTCGCGGTGCCGCTGCTGGTCGTCGGATGCCGTTGGTACTTCAAGCGGGCGCCGGCCGGCTACCGCTCCGAGGCGGCCGGCTACGCGGCTGTGGCGGCCGCGCTCGCCGAGACCGTGGACGCCGGCCGCACCGTGGAGGCGCACCGCCTGGGCGACCGCCGCATCGCGCTCTCCGAGGAGCGCATCCAGCAGTGGACGGCCTGGGAGCGCTACACCCTCTGGCTGCGGTCCGTGCTCTTCCCTGTGATCAACCTCGTGCATGTCACGGTGCTCGGCTCGGTCCTCATGCTCGGCGGCGCGTTCGTGCTGCAGGGCTGGATCGGCATCGGGCAGCTGACGACAGGGGCGCTGCTCGCGCAGATGCTCGTCGACCCCGTGAACCTCGTGCTGCGCTGGTACGACGAGTTGCAGGTCGCCCAGGTGTCGCTGGCCCGGCTGGTCGGTGTGCGGGACATCGAACCGGACGGAGGGGACCGCGCGCTTTCTCCGGACGGACGCGACGTGCTCGCCGACCGGGTCCACTTCGGCTACCGCGAGGGCGTCGACGTGCTGCGCAAGGTCTCTCTGGAGGTCTCCCCGGGCACCCGACTCGCCCTGGTCGGCCCTTCCGGTGCGGGCAAGTCCACCCTGGGGCGGTTGCTCGCCGGGATCTACGCGCCCCGCGACGGCCGGATCACCCTCGGCGGCGCGGAGCTGTCGCGGATGACCGCCGAGCGGGTCCGCTCCCATGTGGCCCTGGTCAACCAGGAGCATCACGTCTTCGTGGGTTCCCTGCGCGACAACCTCCGCCTCGCCCTCCCCCACTCCCGGCTCCACCCGGGCGAGGAGAGCTCGACTGCGGCGGAGGACGCCGAGCTGTGGTCCGCCATGGGCGCGGTCGACGCCGACGGCTGGGCAAGGGCCCTGGCCGACGGCCTGGACACCGAGGTCGGCTCCGGTGGCGTCCTGCTGACCCCGGCCCAGGCCCAGCAGATCGCGCTGGCCCGTCTGGTGCTGGCCGACCCGCACACGCTGGTCCTGGACGAGGCGACCTCGCTGCTCGACCCTCGTGCCGCACGCCATCTGGAGCGGTCCCTGGCCCGTGTCCTGGACGGCCGTACGGTGGTCGCCATCGCCCACCGGCTGCACACCGCTCATGACGCCGACGTGATCGCGGTCGTCGAGAACGGCCGCATCAGCGAGCTGGGCAGTCACACCGAGTTGGTGGCGGCGGACGGAGCCTACGCGGCGCTCTGGCGGTCGTGGCACGGGTGAACAGCACGGCGACGGGCCCGGCCGACGTCGGACGCCGAGGCTGACGACACGAACACGAGGGGGACGGATGCGAATCCCGGGCCCGGTCCGCGAACGGGCACGGACGCCGTTCCGGGAACGCGCACGGACGCCGGTCCGCGAACGCGCACGGACGCCGGTCCGGGAACCGGCACCGGTGGCCGCGGGCTGCCCGGGAGAAGGCCTCGGCCCCGGCCAAGGGTCGAGGCGATGGGCGCTCAGGGCGCCGAGGAGCGGTGCCGGCGCCCGTTGCGGGGCGACCGGGTCCCGCCCTCGCGCGACCTCTGGCGTTGCGCGGTACCTGAACAGGGTGGAACGCTGGATAACGGCACCCGCGCGGGAGACCGTCGGAATCCATCCGGCACACGCCGCGCCCGGCCGGCACCCCGTGCGGCGGCACCCGACCGCCAGCGGCGATGAGACCCGGCCCGTCACCCCCTGGAGGTAGCCGTGAACAGCGCCGACGGATGGGGAGACGACGTCTACCAGCCCGACGCCTCCGACATCCAGGACGACGCGGGGCTGCTCGACGGCGAGGACACGCTGGAGAACGACGGCGTAGAGGACCCTCTCGACCGTGGCTGGTCCCCGCCGGACCGCCCCTGGGCCGTGGAGCACACGGGTGTGACCGCCGCGGAGCGCCGCCAGGGAGAGAGCCTGGACCAGCGCCTCGCCGAGGAGCTGCCGGACCCCGAGGCGCCCGACGGCGACGGTCTCGGTGACTGCGACGGCACGGACGGGGAACTCCTCGACGAAGAGGTCGGCGCCATGCGCTCCGGACGGCTCGTGGCGCCCGACGAGGGAGTCCACGAGGACGAGGAGAGCGCGCTGATCGCCACGGACGTCGGCATCGACGGCGCGGCCGCCTCCGCGGAGGAGGCCGCGATGCACATCGTCGACGAGGACGCCCTGTCCGGTTGAACCGCCCGAGGAGCATTCATGCAGCAGGACAAGCAGCCCGACTACCACGAGGTCGTCTTCCGTGACCGCGCCGCCGGTTTCGCCTTCCTGACCCGGTCCACGGCGGCCAGCGACCAGACCATCGAGTGGGACGACGGCGAGACCTACCCGGTCGTGGACGTGGAGATCTCCTCGGAGAGCCACCCCTTCTACACGGGCAAGGCACGCACGGTGGACACCGAGGGCCGCGTCGCCCGCTTCGAGCGACGCTACGGCGACGGCGGCGCGATGACCTGAGCCGACCGTCAGATGTAGTTGAGGGCGGCTGCCCCGCCCACTCCCCCGAGCAGCATGAACACGGGCATGAGGACCTTCAGCTCGACCCAGCTGCCCGCCCGGAACCGCATCACCTTGGGCGGACCGATCGGGTACCAGCGCTTGCGCCCGATCGGGATGGGCCACAGGACCGGGCAGCCGGAGACGGTCAGGGCGTCGCCGATGTCGTGCACCAGAGCGCCCAGCACGATGGGCAGGCCCAGCCACAGGTAGCCCTGACCGGGCTGCGTGAACAGCCAGTCCGAGCCGTTGCCGGGCTTGTCGAGGATGCCGGCGAGGATCCACGCGCTGGTCGCGGCGAGCAGCCACACCAGCACGTCGCTGCTGGAGCCCCGGGCCGCCCGCCACAGCAGGCCCTCGATCGCGAGCACCATGTGCACGAACAGGAGCGCCAGCACCGCCCATCGGCCGCCGGTGACCGCCAGCGCCGAGGATCCCGCGCCGATCATGACCGCCCACAGCCAGGTGTGCGTGAGCGTGCGGTGCCCGCCGGAGCGGCGCGGGTCGCCCTGCTTCCTCGTGGCCTTGTAGGCGGCGTAGGAGAGCTTGTCGACGATCTCGCACAGCCATCGGGAGAGGGGGCCGAAGGCCCGGGAGATCGTGGCGGCCTTGTGGTCGAGATCGGGGGCCAGCGCGGCGCCGGCGCAGATCAGCGCGCCGGCGAGCAGGACCGGCCAGGGCATCGTGTGCCCGGCAGCGGCGGCGGCCGCACCGACGCCGAGCCAGGCGGCGGCCCCCGACAGTGAGTGTGCTGGTCCCATCATGGCCGTTGCCCGCCCTATTCCTCGTGTGCCGCTGTCCAGTTGACCGGGTGCGATGACGCTCCGTCGGCGACACAGCGTAGCCGCCGTGATCTTCGGGTCGGCAGCCGATTCCCCCCTCAGGGGTGACGGCAGGCAAGATGGGGTCGTGACCCTCATCGATCAGCTGCCGCCGACCGCAGATCCCGACGCCCTGTACGAAGCCTTCGAGTCCTGGGCGCAGGAGCGCGGTCTGACGCTCTACCCCCACCAGGAGGAGGCGCTGATCGAGGTGGTCTCCGGGGCGAACGTGATCGTGTCGACGCCCACCGGGTCCGGGAAGAGCATGATCGCTGCCGCCGCGCACTTCGCGGCCCTCGCCCGGGACGAGGTCACCTTCTACACGGCGCCGATCAAGGCGCTGGTGTCCGAGAAGTTCTTCGAGCTGTGCAAGATCTTCGGCACGGAGAACGTCGGCATGCTGACCGGCGACGCCTCGGTGAACTCCGACGCCCCGGTGATCTGCTGCACCGCCGAGGTGCTGGCCTCGATCGCGCTGCGCGACGGCAGGCACGCGGACGTCGGCCAGGTCGTCATGGACGAGTTCCACTTCTACGCGGAGGGCGACCGCGGCTGGGCGTGGCAGATCCCGATCCTGGAACTTCCGCAGGCGCAGTTCGTGCTCATGTCGGCGACGCTCGGGGACGTGTCCTTCTTCGAGAAGGATCTCGCCCGGCGCACCGGCCGGCCCACGGCGGTGGTCCGCTCGGCGACCCGTCCCGTGCCGCTGTCCTACGAGTACCGGTACACGCCGATGACGGAGACGCTGACCGACCTGCTGGACACCCGGCAGGCACCCGTGTACATCGTGCACTTCACGCAGGCGCAGGCGGTGGAGCGGGCGCAGGCGCTGATGAGCATCAACATGTGCTCGCGCGAGGAGAAGGAGCGGATCGCCGCGCTGATCGGCAACTTCCGCTTCACCACGAAGTTCGGCCAGAACCTCTCGCGCTACGTGCGGCACGGCATCGGCGTCCACCACGCCGGCATGCTGCCGAAGTACCGGCGTCTGGTGGAGAAGCTCGCTCAGGCAGGTCTGTTGAAGGTGATCTGCGGTACGGACACGCTCGGCGTCGGCGTGAACGTGCCCATCCGCACGGTGCTGTTCACGGCGCTGACCAAGTACGACGGCAATAGGGTGCGCACGCTGCGGGCGCGTGAGTTCCATCAGATCGCGGGCCGGGCGGGCCGGGCCGGCTTCGACACGGCCGGTCTGGTGGTCGCACAGGCTCCCGAGCACGTCATCGAGAACGAGAAGGCCCTCGGCAAGGCCGGCGACGACCCGAAGAAGCGTCGCAAGGTGGTGCGCAAGAAGGCGCCCGAAGGGTTCGTGGGCTGGACGGAGAACACCTTCGACAAGCTCATCGACTCCGACCCGGAGCCGCTGACGTCGCGCTTCCGCGTCACGCACACGATGCTGCTGTCGGTGATCGCCCGGCCCGGAAACGCCTTCGAGGCGATGCGGCACCTGCTGGAGGACAACCACGAGCCGCGCAAGCAGCAGTTGCGGCACATCCGGCGCGCGATCGCGATCTACCGCTCGCTGCTGGACGGCGGCGTGGTGGAGAAGCTCGACGAGCCGGATGCCAGCGGCCGGATCGTCCGTCTCACCGTCGACCTGCAGCAGGACTTCGCGCTGAACCAGCCGTTGTCCACGTTCGCGCTGGCCGCGTTCGAACTGCTGGACCCGGAGTCGCCCTCCTACGCGCTCGACATGGTCTCCATCGTGGAGTCCACGCTGGACGACCCGCGCCAGATCCTGGCCGCGCAGCAGAACAAGGCGCGCGGCGAGGCGGTGGCCGCGATGAAGGCGGACGGCGTCGAGTACGAGGAGCGCATGGAGCGCTTGCAGGACGTGTCGTACCCGAAGCCCTTGGAGGAGTTGCTCTTCCATGCGTACGACACGTACCGCAAGAGCCACCCGTGGGTCGGCGACCATCCGTTGTCGCCGAAGTCGGTCATCCGTGACATGTACGAGCGGGCGATGTCGTTCACCGAGCTGGTCTCGCACTACGAGCTGGCCCGCACGGAGGGCATCGTGCTGCGCTACCTGGCCGGCGCGTACAAGGCGCTCGACCACACAGTCCCCGACGACCTCAAGTCCGAGGACCTGCAGGACCTGATCGAGTGGCTCGGCGAGATGGTGCGCCAGGTCGACTCCAGTCTGCTGGACGAGTGGGAGCAGCTCGCCAACCCGGAGGAGATGACCGCCGAGGAGGCCCAGGAGAAGGCTGACGAGGTCAAGCCGGTCACCGCCAACGCCCGTGCTTTCCGGGTTCTGGTCCGCAACGCGATGTTCCGCAGGGTCGAGCTGGCCGCCCTCGACCATGTCGACGAACTCGGCGAGCTGGACGGCGAGTCCGGTTGGGACGCCGACGCGTGGGGCGAGGCGATGGACAAGTACTGGGACGAGTACGACGACCTCGGCACCGGCCCCGACGCCCGGGGGCCGAAGCTGCTCGTCATCCAGGAGGAGCCGCAGAACGCCCTGTGGCGGGTCCGCCAGATCTTCGACGACCCGAACGACGACCACGACTGGGGCATCAGCGCGGAGGTCGACCTCACGGCGTCCGACGCCGAGGGGCGCGCGGTCGTCCGCGTGACCTCCGTCGGCCAGTTGTGAGGCGGTCGTGAGGCCGGTCGTGAGGCCGGTCGTGAGGCCGGTCGTGGGTTTCGACGGGAATCCGGCGGCGCGGACCGGATCAATCGGATCAGGCGCCGGGACACGCACGGGACAAGGCGCAGAAGAGGGCACAGGAGAAACGCACCGATGACGAATCCGGCCGAGAGGCTCGTCGACCTGCTCGACCTGGAGCAGATCGAGGTCAACATCTTCCGGGGCCGCAGCCCGCACGAGTCGCTGCAGCGGGTCTTCGGCGGCCAGGTGGCGGGCCAGGCGCTGGTCGCGGCCGGCCGGACCACCGACGGCGACCGGCCCGTGCACTCGCTGCACGCGTACTTCCTGCGCCCGGGCCGGCCGGGTGTGCCGATCGTGTACCAGGTCGAACGCGTGCGGGATGGCCGGTCGTTCACGACCCGCCGGGTCACCGCCGTGCAGCAGGGGCGCACGATCTTCAATCTCACCGCCTCCTTTCACAAGCCTGAGGAAGGTCCTTTCGAGCACCAGCTGCCGCCGGCCCGAGAGGTCCCGGACCCGGAGTCCCTGCCGACGGTGACGGAGGAGGTCCGGGCGCATCTGGGGGCATTGCCCGAGCAGTTGGAGCGCATGGCGCGCCGCCAGCCGTTCGACATCCGGTATGCGGATCCCCTGCGTTGGAGCGCCGAGGACCTCAAGGGAGCCGAGCCGCGCAGCGCGGTGTGGATGCGCGCGGTCGGACCGCTGGGCGACGACCCGCTGGTCCACACCTGCGCGCTCACGTATGCCAGTGACATGACTCTGCTGGACGCCGTCCGCCTGCCGATCGAGCCCTTGTGGGGGCCGCGCAACTTCGACATGGCGTCGCTGGACCATGCGATGTGGTTCCATCGGCCGTTCCGCGCGGACGAGTGGTTCCTGTACGACCAGGAGTCGCCGATCGCCACCGGCGGACGCGGACTGGCCCGAGGGCGCATCTACGACCTGGAGGGGCGTCTGCTGGTGTCGGTCGTCCAGGAGGGGCTGTTCCGGGCGCTGTAGTGGTCGCCGGTGGTCGCCGGGGTCGCTGTGGCCACTGCATTCGCCGTGTGCCGCCGTTGGCCGCCGTTGGCCGCCGAGAGTCGCTGTGCCGCCCTGTGCCGCTGTGTGCCCCCGTGTGCCGCTGCGAGTCAGGCGCTCCGACGGCGCAGCCGCTTCAGCAGCCCGCGCGCTGGGCGGTCGACATCGGGCTTTCCGTGCGCCGGACGGTCGGGACCGGGCTTCCCGGGCGGGCGGTCGGGATCGGACTTCCCGTGCGCCGGGCGGCCGGGTTCGGACTTCCCGTGCGTTCCGCTGCGCTCCGAGGGGCGTGTCGGGGCTCGTTTCGGGGCGGGGCGCGGTGCGGGCTGATCGGCGCGCGCCTCGTCCATGGTGCGTTGCAGGTCCGACCTCAGCCAGTCGATCTCGTCGGGGTCCGCGGCGGTGATGATCTTCTCGACGAGGTGTGCGGCAGGTGTGCCAGGGGCGCAGTGGGCCGGCGAACCGGGCCGGAACCGGTTCAGGTGGGAGCGCTCGTAGGGGTCCTTGACGATCTCCGCGACCTGGAGGGGGTCGAGGAACCCGGCCAGTACTCCGGCGTGCTGCCAGGGGCCTTCCGCCTGACGGAGCAGGAAGCCCAGATGCCGTCCGCGCCAGTTCCGGGCGCGCAGGTCGACGCCGGCGGCCAGTTGGCTCCGCAACACCTCGGGTGTGCGGCCGGTGAGCAGGAAGGCGTTGGTCCGGTCCGCGGCGAAATGGCTCAGTTCCTCGGCGAGATACAGCCAGACGACGGCCCTGTAGCGGTTGAGGTAGAACCTCACGGGCACCACCAGCCCCAGGCGCGCGAGACGGGTGAAGCGGGTCGGCGGGACGTCGAGGAGGGTGGCGCCCTCGGCGGTCCCCACGGTTTTCACGCTCGCGCGCAGCGAGTCCGGGAAGCCGGGCTGGGCGCGCAGGCGGTCGATCTCGGCGCGGGGCACCTTACGGGCGCCCCCTGCTTCGTCGGGCACGGTCCTGATGCGCCCGAGGTGCACGGCGAGCTCGAACTCGGCGCGCTTGAGGTCCAGTTCGCGCGCGGCGCGGCTCGGTGTGCAGGAAACGGAGTCGGGTGGGGCGGTGGCAGTGCGGGACATGGTCGTCTCCCCCGTGGAGCGAAGTGGCGTGGAGCGAGGCCCGCGTCGTCCGCGGTGACCTCGGAAAAACCGTAGCCGGAATCGCGGACAGCGTGGCGAGCCTGTGGATAACTTCGATCGGGAGAGAGAAAATGCAGGTCAGAGGTCTGTCAGTGGGGCACGCTCCGGCTGTCGGGCGTCGACGCTGAGGTGTTCGCCGACCCGGTTGACGAGAAGGGTCATCTCGTAGGCGATCCGGCCCATGTCGGCGTCCGCTCCGCTGAGCACGCACAGACAGCTGCCGGTGCCCGCGGCGGTGACGAACAGTACGGCGTCGTCGAACTCGATCATGGTCTGCCGTACTCGGCCGGCGCCGAAGTGGCGTCCTGATCCCTTGGCGAGACTGTGCAGCCCGGACGAGACGGCGGCGAGGTGCTCCGCGTCCTCCCGGCGCAGTCTTGAGCTCGCGCCCGCCACCAGCCCGTCGTTGGACAGGACAAGCGCGTGGCGCACCGGCTCCACCCGCTCGGTCAGATCGTCCAACAGCCAGTCCAGGCCCTGGTTCTGCGCCATGTCGCACTCCCCGTGTGACGTCCCCGTGTGATCCTCCGCTTCACCGGAGCATCTGTTCGCCAGCCTTGCGCAGGACCGGTCGCGGGAGCAAGGAGGACGGCGGCATGGCCCAGAAGATGACCGATGAGGAATGGGCGGGCGTTCGTCGCGCACGGAACCGCACCGGAAATCAGTCCACCGTGCGGGCCGACGAAGCCGGCGAGTGCGCGGCCTCGTCGAGGTCCGCCGAGATCCGAGCCCGGCCACACGACACCATGTTGGCCGGCCCGGATCGGCGATCGGTACAGGGGCGAGGAGCGCGCTGCGGAGTTCGGCGCTCGCAGCGGCATACCGGGGGAACTCCTCGTCCGTGTCGCGATCGCCGGGGTCCTGGCGCGGAGGGCGTCGCGGACCGACGCCGGTCGTCGTACGGCGACGTCAGCCCACGGAGTCGAGCAGCCGGGCGGTGTGCATCCGACCGGCGTACTCGACCAGTCTGATCAGGACCTCCTTGCCCGAATCGCGGTCACGGGCGTCACACAGGACGACGGGTGTGCCGCCGTCGAGGTCGAGCGCGCGCGAGACGTCCTGGGCGCCGTACGTCCGCGAGCCGGTGAAGCAGTTGACCGCCACCACGAAGGGGATGTGCCGGTGCTCGAAGTAGTCGACCGCCGGAAAGCAGTCCTCCAGGCGCCTGGTGTCGGCGAGGACCACCGCGCCCAGGGCCCCTTGGGACAACTCGTCCCACAGGAACCAGAAGCGGTCCTGGCCCGGGGTCCCGAACAGGTAGAGGGAGAGGCCGGAGCGGATGGTGATGCGGCCGAAGTCCATCGCGACGGTGGTCGTGACCTTGTGGTCCACGCCTTCGGTGTCGTCCACCGACTGGCCGGCTTCGCTGAGCAGTTCCTCGGTGCGCAGCGGCTTGATCTCGCTGACCGCGCCCACCATGGTGGTCTTGCCCACGCCGAATCCGCCGGCGACCAGTATCTTCAGCGCCAGGGGAGCCGTCTCGCCGGTGGCATCGGAGTGCGTGGAGTGCTCGGAGACCATGGATCACTTCTCTCGGGAGTGCCGGCAACGGTCTGCGTCGCAACGGGTGCGCCGGGCCTCGGCGCAGCGGTCGCGCCGGGCCTCGGCGCGGAAACGCGAAGGCAGCATCATGGCAATCGGGCCCCCTCCAGGAGCGGTTCGACCGGGGTCTGACCGATGTGACCGACTCGTGAGCGTCGATGTCCGAAGAAGTGCACCACTCGGCACTGCCCGGGTCCGTACGCGTCCGGGTCGGTGCGACGCTCGTCTAGAGCGCGCGCAGTCCTTCGATCACCTCGCGCAGGATCCGTTCGTCGGGCAACTGCGCGGGCGGCACCGGTCGGCTGACGATGAGGCAGCCCAGTTCCAGCAGGTCTCCGAGGAGCACCCTGACCACGCCCACGGGAAGGTCCGCACCCGCCGCGAGCTCGGCGACGGACTGGGTCTCCGTGCGGCACAGGCCGACGAGGGTGCGGTGTTCGGGCCCGAGCGCCATCCCGTCCGTGCGGGGTGCGCCCGGATCCACGGTGACCAGGGCGATCAGGTCGAAGCGCACTCCCGTGGGGCCGGGCTGCGTTCGCCCGCCCGTCATGGCGTACGGGCGGACGAGCGGGCCGGCCTCGTTGTCGTACCACTGGCTGCCCCACGCGCGTGGGGCGCCGGTCCTGTCCTCGGTCATCTGCGCGGTCGCTCTCCGGTCTCATCCGACGGGCGGTCGCGCGCCGAGGCGCGGCGGAGTGTAGAGGTGTTCTCCGACCCTCTTGACCAGCCTCGCCATCTCGTACGCCACCAGGCCGATGTCGGCGGTCACCGCGGTGAGGACGGCGAGGCAGGAGCCGTCGCCCGCGGCGGCCACGAACAGGAAGCCGTCGTCCATCTCGACCATGGTCTGGCGCACTCCGCCGGCCCCGAAGTGCCGGCCCGCCCCCTTGGCCAGGCTGTGGAAGCCGGAGGCGACGGCGGCGAGGTGTTCGGCGTCTTCCCGCCTGAGTCCGGTCGAGGCGCCGACCGCGAGGCCGTCGTTGGACAGCACCACCGCATGCCGCACCTCGCTCACACGCATCACCAAGTCGTCCAGCAGCCAGTCGAGTTCACCCGACTGCTGAGCCGACCGCGTACTCGGTTCCTGGATCATGCGGGGTCTCCTTCATCGCTGTCGCCGCCCGGGGCGGATTCCGGTCCGGCTCCGCGGCCGGGTTGTCTTCCGCCGCCTCGGGCCCAGCCGTCCCGGTAGGCGGCCATTCGGTCCCGTACGAGTTCGGGGGTGCGCCCTTCGTCGCCACGCGGGGCCGAGGGGCGGGCCGGTTCCTCGTGGTGCGGGCGGCGCAGCTGGGGGGCCAGGCTGGCCTGCCGGACCCGGCGCGGGAGGTCGTCCGATCCGTCGATGTCGTCCGGGGGGCGGTGCAGGCGCAAGGCTGTCACTCCGGGAGGCGGTGGGTCGCCGGCCGCCGGATCGGCGGCGGCCCGCAGGGAGGCCGCCGGCACGGGACGGTCGGCGGAGACGGGAAAGGCGTCCTGGCGCCGTTCGGTGGGCCGACGGTCGGCGGCCCTGCGGTCGTCGGCCTGCTGGTCGATCGCCCTCCGGTCGGCGGACTGTCGGTCGACGGCCCGAGGGGCGGCTGCCTGACGGTCGACCGCGGGCACGCGCGCGTACTCGCGTTCCGCGGACTGGCGCCGCTCCGCCGTCTCGACGGCGGAACGTTCCGGCCTCCCGCTGTGCAGCAGTGGCGTGGGCAGCAGGACGACCGCGGTGGTGCCGCCGTAGGGCGAGGTCCTCAGATGCACCTTGATGCCGTGCCGGGCGGCGAGTCTGCTGACCACGAACAGGCCGAGCCGGTCGCTGTCGAACAGGTCGAGGGCCTCCGACTGAGCGATACGCCGGTTCGCCTCGGCGAGGGCCTCCTTGCCCATGCCCAGACCCCGGTCCTCGACTTCGACCGCGTATCCGTTGCCGACGGGTTCGCCGGTGACACGCACCCGCGTGTGCGGCGGCGAGAACTGGGCTGCGTTCTCGACGAGTTCGGCCAGCAGATGGGTCAGGTCGGCCACGGCGGTGCCGACGACGGCCGTCTCCGGGAGCTGCCGTACCTCCACGCGCGCGTAGTCCTCGACCTCGGAGACGGCGGCGCGGATCACGTTGGTGAGAGGGACCGGTATGCGCCAGGCACGGCCCGGCGCGGCGCCGGAGAGGATGATCAGGCTCTCCGCATGGCGTCGCATGCGCGTGGTGAGGTGATCGAGCCGGAACAGGTCGCCGAGTTCGTTCGGGTCGTCGGAGCGGCGCTCCATGCTGTCCAGGAGGGTCAGCTGGCGGTGGACGAGGATCTGGCTGCGGCGGGCGAGGTTGACGAACACCCCGGAGATCCCGCTGGCGAGTTCGGCGCGTTCCGCGGCGGCGCGCAGGGCGGCGCGGTGCACGGTGCTCAGTGCTTCGGCGACCTGGCCGGTCTCGTCCTCGGCGGGCGGCCCGGGCGGGGCTTCGGCGTTCACGTCGATCTGCTCCCCCGCGCGCAGTTTCTGCATCGCTTCCGGGAGTTTGCGCCGGGCGATGTCGAGGGCGCCGTTGCGCAGGCTGACGAGCTCGACGACGAGTCCGCGCCCGATGCGCACCGAGATCACGAGCGAGGCGACGACGGCGGCGAGGCCCAGCAGAACCGCGGCTCCGGGTGCGGTGAGCAGGCTGCGGGTGAACGGGTCGGCGCGACCGGCCGCCTCATGTCCGGCGTCCGTCTCGATGGTCCGCATCCCGCTCTGCACGCGCGCGTGGGCCGGGTCCCAGACTCCGGCCGGAGCGGCCGCGATCGCCTTGACGCCAGGTCCGTCCGCCAGCACCTTGTCCTCGGCGGCGTAGAGGGCCGCGTAGTCGCTGCCGGCCGCGAGGCGTTGCCATGCGGTGCGTTCGGGGCCGCGCAGATCGGCGACGGCCGCCTCCGTCAGAATGCGACGGCTGTCGACGGCCCCGGCGAACAGGCGCAGGCGCTCTGCGTCGAGGCGTCCGGCCAGGCGCGCGCCGGAGAGCACTGCGTCCTCCCGCGCCAGCGCCTCGCCCGCGCGGGAGAACTCCAGCAGTACACGCGCGTCCGAACCGAGGTCGGCGTCCCGGACGTCGGAGAGCGCGCCGCCCACCGAGAAGGCCGCCGAGATCGCGCTCGTGTAGCGCCCGTAGGCCTCCTCCCAGTCGGCGCCGCCGTCGAGCACCGAGGTCCGCAGCGGGGCGAGCCCTTCGGCCCCTGAGACGAACCGCCGGAGCCGCTGGGCCACCCCCTCGGGCAGTTCCCGGCCGTCGGCGACCGTGCTGTGGTCGCCGACCCTGAGTTCGGCGACCGCGCGGTCCGTGCGTGCGGCGAGCGTCCTGAGGCCGCTCGCCTGCCCGGGGTCGGGGTCGGTCGTGTACCGCACGGCGGCCGCGCGCTCGGTCTGCAGGGCGGCCACCGCATCCGCGAGGGGAGTGCGGACCTGGGAGTCCACGCGCTGCAGCCGACGCAGTGCGGAGATGTCCTGAGCGGTGCTGACCGTGGCGTACGCCCACAGCGCCAGCAAGGAGACGACCGGCACCATCAGCAGGCAGACGATCTTGGCGCGGACCGTGCGCGGCCGCAGCCGCCAGCGTTCCGCGCCCGGGAGGGCCGCCTCGGCCGACAGGTCCGCCGACTCGTCGGCCGCCTCGTCGGCAGGGGGGCCGGCGTGGGCACGGCGCCCGCGCGTGGGGGGCGGCGCGTCGGCGCCTGCCGTCGGGGTCCTACGGGGTGTACGCATGGCCTCCTCGCTCGGAAGTGGGACGGGGCTCGCCGGCCGGGTCAGGCGGTCCTGGTGTGCTGCGGATCGGCGAGGTCGGCGAGGTTCTCCTCCGGCCGCTGGGCGGACGCGGACGCCTCGCGCTCCCCCGTGGTGGGCGACAGGGCGACGAACGCCGAGGTCAGGAAGAGGTAGGACCCGAGGCCGACGGCAAGGGGGAAGATGAACTGCATCGCCGTGGCCCCGGGCAGCGCCACGTCGGAGGGCGTGACACGGACGCTCACCGCGAACATCGCCGTGTAGTGCATGCTGCTGACGGCCGCGCCCATGACGAGCGAGGCGACGCCGACAGCGAGCGGCGACCTGATGTTGAGCGCGGCCCAGAGCGCCGCGGTGGCGGCGACGACCGCGATCACGACGGACAGCGCGACCCGCACCGGGTCGTAGGTCACGTCGCCGTGCAGCCGGACCGCGGCCATGCCCAGGTAGTGCATGCTCGCCACGCCCAGGCCCGTGGTCAGCCCGCCGATCAGCAACGCGCGCGTGCGGTCACGGCTGTAGCCGACGGCGAAGACACCGACGCAGACGACGACCATGGCCACGAGGAGGCTGAGCACGGTCAGCGGAACGTCGTAGCGGATGTCCGTGCCGCCGACCGCGAAGCCGAGCATGGCCACGAAGTGCATCGTCCAGATGCCGGTGCCGATCGCCGAGGCCGCGGTGATCAGCCAGTTGCGTCGCGAACGCCCGGTGGCGCCGAGAGCGCGCACGGTGCAGCGCAGGCCGAGGGCGGCGCCGATGCAGGCCATCACGTACGACAGCACCGGGGTCAGCCAGCCGAAGGCGGCGTGGTCCAGATGTCCCATGGCCACGGGACGCTAGCCGGGGCACGGAAGCACAAGGGGGGCGCATTTCGAAAGCTGCTGCAATATGACGGGGAAGTGGGGCGGAACGATCGGCTCGCGCTCGAACGTGTGCGCCGACGTATCACCCGTGCCGGTGAGGGATCATGCGGAACATGAGCGACGACCACACACACGTCCAGGAGTTCTTCACGGCGCGCGCCGCGGACTGGGACAGCCGGTTTCCCGACGACGGTCCCGCCTACGAAGCCGCGGTCGGCGAGCTCGGGCTGCGCCGAGGGGACCGCGTGCTGGACGCCGGCTGCGGCACCGGACGCGCCCTGAGGCCGCTTCGTGCGGCCGTAGGGCCCTCGGGAACGGTCGTGGGGGTGGATCTGACCCCCGCCATGCTGGAGGCCGCCGTACGGGCCGGACGCGACCGCGACGGACGACTGGTGCTCGCCGACGTCGCCGTACTTCCGCTGCGCTCCGCGTCGCTGGACGCCGTGTTCGCGGCGGGGCTCGTCGCCCATCTGCCCCGCCCCACGGACGACCTGCGAGAGTTGGCACGGGTGGTACGCCCCGGCGGCACGCTGGCGCTCTTCCACCCGATCGGCAGGGCGGCGCTCGCGGCTCGTCAGGGCCGGCGGATCACACCTGAGGACCTGCGCGCGGAGGCCAACCTCGGCCCGCTTCTGGCCCGTTCGGGCTGGCGCATGACGTCGTACGTCGACGAGGACTCCCGCTTCCTCGCCCTGGCGCTCCGAGAGGACTGAGCACTCAGGCCCGTCCGGCGACGGCCGACACGAACGCGTCGGGTCGGGTCGGGTCGGGTCGGGTCGGGTCGGTCGGACATGACGTCGCGCCCCGCGCCCGGGACGGTCACCACCCCCGCATGTCGGCCGCCTCCAGCACGTCCGCTCCGTCGCACTGTCCGGAGAGTTCGCCCTGCATACCGTGCGGCCGGATCGGGGCGGCCCGTCACGTGCGGGCGGTAGACGGTCGAGGCCGCCCCGAGGCCGTGCAAGCACACGAGAATCCCTGGTTCACGGTGCGCGTGTTCCTTCGGCCCCTGGACGGCGCTGCCGCCCAGGGGGCCGTGCCGCGGCGGCGACTGGCCTTCCTGGAGGAGCCCGCGAGCTTGTTCCACGGGGACCGTCCGTCGCGCGTCGAAGAACTGACGGACCCGTTCCGGCGCGCCGTTCTCACGATCGCGCGGGCCACGTCTCGCGCCGAGCTCCGCCGGCTGCGCGAAACGCTCCACTCACTGGTCGACCGACTCGCCCCGCGGCCGCACGGGGCAGCCCGCAATCCCAGGCGTCGGGCGGGTGCCCAGCTCCTCCAGCCGGTAGCCGTTCGGGTACCCCTTGATCTCCCGGTTCTGCCGGGCGTGGTGGGGGGTGCGGCGTGGCGGCAGCAGCCGCACCACTCGCCCACGCGTGCGTAGCGTCCCGTGCACCAGGGCGCGGGTGACAGGGCCGGGCGCGGGATAGCGGAAGGCTTTCAGGAGGGACGCGTCGAGGAGAGCGAGCGTGGCGCGGCGCAGGAGGGGAGCGAGCGGCCGCGGGTACCAGGAGGCCATCAGGGCGAGCGTGGCGTCCGAGACGCGTCGCGCACCCTCGTCCCAGGCGAAGTGGGCCTCTTCGTAGGCGTCGAGGCAGGCCTCGAACTCCTCGTAGGTCTCAGGGATGTCCTTGATGCCCATGCGCTGCCCCAGGGTGCGGTAGTACACGCTGCAGGCGACGATCTCGTGGCGTGACAGCCTGCGCCATCCGTAGGCGTCGATCCATCGTTTGGGCATCACGACGAACGTGCACAGCACGTACCGCATGTCCTCGTTGCTGATGTCGTAGCCACGGTGCATCCCGTTGATGCGGCGGACGGCCGTGCGCCCCTGCTCACTGTCGAAGCCATGCTCGACGACGGCATCGAGCAGGAGCGAGGTGTCGTCGTAGCGCTTCTGGGCGCGATCCGTGAGTTCCGCGGTCTCCGCGAGCAGACGCCCGATGGAGGGCACCCCATAGGTGCGGTACAGGGCCAGCTCCAGGGCGCGTGTGACATCCCAGGGGAACTCGTACGCCGCTGTGAGCCGGTAGATCTCGAACGCGTCCTGGTGCGGGTCCAGCCGCTGGATTCGTTCGAGTCGCTCGAAGCGCTTCACCGCTCCGTCCCCCTTCTGTCGCCGGTCGCCAACTCTAGGTTGAATAGCAGGAGATGAACGTTCAGTCGCAGTCATCACCCCGGAAGGCGGTCGGCATGTTCGGCAGGATCCGTACGGCTTACGGGAGACTTCTCGACGTGACGCGCACGTCGTCGCGTCCGCACGGGCCGGCAGGGCCGGGCGGGACGCCGAACTCCGCCGGGAGACGCGCACCCAATCTCTTCGAGGCGGCCGCCGCCTATGTCTCGGCCTGCGCGGAGAACGACCAGGGCAGGATCGACGAGGCGGCGGGCTGGGTGTCGCCGGAAGCGCTGTCCTTCGGGGTCAACGAACTGGCCTGTCGCGCCGTCCTCGCCCTCGCGCGGGAGCGCGACCAGTCGCCGCAAGCCGTGGCCCGCGCACTCCTCGGACTGCCGACGAGGTGACGCCTCCGACGGCCGGAGGTGGTCGATTCGCCCCCTCCGACCGGAAAACTGCAGCTCCGGGTATGTCGGCCGCCGTGACAAGCGCCTTCCCCCCGCACTAGGGTGCGCGCCGTTGGACGAACCGATGGGGAGGCTGGGATGGCCGGGACGGACGAGGACGCCGTCGCCGCCGCGGACGACGCGCTCTATGTGCTCACGGCGGTGCTGTTGACGCCGGCGAAGTTCCCGAGTGCGTTGGGCGACGACTATCCGGAGGCCTGTGCGGCGCTCGGCCTCCCGCCGCTCGCCGACGGCTACGGCTTGGTGCTGGGCCAGGACGGCGAGGGCGCACGCTGGACCGTGGTCATCGACGACGTGTCGCTGGTCGCCGTCGCCATCGCGTCGTGGGACTGCGGCATGGAATACGACCTGTCGCCGGACGAGCGGACAGTGGTCGCCGCGCTGCCCGGCTGGCCTCTGGCGGTCGCCGTCGCGGCTCCCGGCGTGCCCGCGCCGCACGATCCCGCCCCCGAGATGACGGACGGCCCGGCCCTGTGCCCGCCCGACACGAGCACCTGGGGTCCGGCACAGCGGCGGCTGGGGGCCGACGAGATCGCGCTGCAGTGGGCGCTGTGGCGGGAGCAGATCGACGACACGGAGTTCACGCCCTCCCGGGAGGGCAGCGCCGAGACGCACGCGGACGCCGTCGGGGCGGACCGGACAGACCGGGCGGACCGGACAGACACGATCGTTGGGGCGGACCGGGGTCGCGAGACGGGCGGGCCCGGCAGGACTTCGGCGCTCGACGAGGTGGCCTCAGGGCCCGGCGGGGACGGCGGGGACGGCGGGGCCCCTGGTTCCGCAGGGGCCGCGGGCAGCAGTGCGGCTGCTGAAGCGCCAGGACCCGGGAAGGACGCGCCGAGGGGCCACAGCGGTATCCGACGGGTGCTGGCCGAAGTGCGCGCCTATGTGGATACTCCGCCTCCGCTCGGACGCGTGCGCTCTTCGTTCGCTCCCGGCGATGCGCGCACTCTGCGCGCCGACGGGCCCGGCTGGTCTCTGGTGGCCAGGACCGACGACATCGCGTTCGTCCTCCTCGACGACAAGCCCGGCGAGGTGCTCCCGGTCGGCCGCGGACCCGAGCTGCCCGGGCTCCTGGAGGCGCTCGACAAGATGGCCGTGCGCCCTCTGTGAAGTTTCCGGCTCCCCTCCTCGACGGCCACCGCGCCCGCGGCGTCTGCGATGCCCGCGGTGGCCATCGATATCTGCGGTGACGGCGGCTGCCGAGGTGAGGGCGAAGGTCCCGGGCGTCGCCCGGACCGGTATGGCTCCAGCGAGCCGTACCGGTCCTTCCAGGTGCGTCGGCGGCTGCGCGCGGTGGGCGTCCGAACCGAGTGGCTGCGCCCGCGCCTCAGCGGCCGAGTTCCTTGCGGGTGACGCGGCGCAGTCTGCGCCGCTGTGACGGATCCAGCGTGAGGTAGGCCGCCACCGGGACCCCCACCACGATCAACAAGGAAGCCCACCAGGGCAGCCAGATCAACAGGAGAAGCCCGACCGCCACACCCCCTGCGGCGATCTTCGCGTTCTTAGACATCTGCGTCGCCTCCTTCGCGGCCACTGCCGCTCTCTGCCATGAAAACGGGTCTGCGCCGCCCGCGGTTCCGAACCGGACCCTGAGACGTCCCTGAGGTACTCCCCCGAGACTCCCCTGAGAACCCCCTCACCCCAAGCCCGCACCCGAGGCCGATCCAACGAGGGTGCACCTTCTCGATGCGGTGATGTACCCTCGGCGACCCCGACCCAGTAGTCAAATTTGAGGAGAGGGTCATCTCCGCGCAGAGGGTTTCCGTGGAAGCACCGTCCGAGATCTCCGAACTGACGCGATGTCACGCCGTCTTCCTCCCCGGGGTTCCGGCCCGCACCGGCCGCGTCGCCTTCTGGCGCCCAGACGGCGAGGAGGTTCCTCGCGCCGTCCCACCGGCGTCGGCCCACCGACTGCGCCTGGTGCGGCCACACGGCGCCGGCGTGGCCCTCGCGCCGGTGCAGGCCGTGCTGCTGTCGGTGCGGGACGCCCTTCCCGTCCTCACCCGCGCGCGTGTCGAACCCGACGCCCACCGTTCCACGGGCTTCTGGAGCGCGGCCGCCCTTCTGGCCCTTCGATGCGCGGCACGCGGCCTGCTTCTACCCGGCCTGTCCCCGGAGGACCACGACGCATGGCGCATGGGGCCACTGGGCGCGCAGGACGTCGATCAGGTGCGCAGGCTGGCCGCATCGATGCCACCCGAAGCACATTGCGTGCCGATGGACGAAACCATGCCACTGCGGCTTCCCGACCCCGAGCGCCTGCTGCGCGGCTTCCTGGACGCCGTCGCCGACACTCTGCCCCGCACTCCCGCCGCGGAACTCGTGACCGGCGCCCCCGCCTACGCCGCACGACAGCCGCGGCTCGTGCCGGAACTGCGTGCGTGGGCGGCCGCCGTCTCCGCGGCTCACGACGCCGGCGTACGGATCTCTCTGCGGATCGAGGTCTCGGGGCTCGACCTGTCCGCCCCCGGGCCGCCCGCACTCGACGTGCTCGCCCACCGCCCGCCCACGACCGGCCTCCCGGCGCTCGCCCTGTCCGACGCCGACGCCGACGCCGACGCCACGGAGACGAGCGGGTCGTCGGAGGCCTCGACGCCGCCCGCCGACAGTGGACGGGCACCGGGATTCCGGGCCGTGCCCCAGGTGCACAGTGTGGACGATCCCGCGTTCGTCGCGGACGCCGCCCGAATCTGGGGCGACCCTGGATCCGCGCCCGGGACGTTCGGTCCCCACGCGCGGAGGGAGGCACTGCTCGCCCTGCGCCGCGCGGCCCGGGCCTGGCCGCCGCTCGCCCCGTTGCTGTCCGCCACCGTCCCGGAGGCGGTCGATCTCCTCGACGAGGAGGTCGCCGACCTCCTCGGGGAGGGCTCACGATCTCTGGCGAACGCCGGTGTGGAGGTGCACTGGCCGAAGGAGCTCGTCCGCACGCTGACGGCCCGCGCGGTCGTGGGGCCGACGCAGGACGAGACGGCGTGCGACCACGCCGGCTCACGTACGCCGTCCTTCCTGTCGGCGGACTCGCCGGTGAGCCTCACCTGGTGGTTCGGGCTGGGCGACCGGCAGCTCACGCGCGAGGAACTGGACCGTCTGGCCGAGGCGGACCAGCCGCTGGTGCGGCTGCGCGACGAGTGGGTCCTGATCGACCCGAGGGAACTGCGCCGGGCCCGCGCTCGGCAGGACCGCACGATGACGCCCGTGGACGCCCTGAGCGCCGCTCTGACGGGCTCGACGGAGGTCGACGGCCACCGGGCCGAGGTACAGCCCACCGGGTGGCTGGCGGCCCTGCGGGAGCGGCTGACGGGTCACGAGCCGTACGAGCCGGTGGAGCAGCCCGCCGCGCTCGGCGCCACCCTGCGCGACTACCAGCGGCGCGGCCTGACCTGGCTGGCCCGGACCACCGCCCTGGGGCTGGGCTGCTGCCTGGCTGACGACATGGGGCTCGGCAAGACCGTCACACTGATCGCGCTGCACCTGCACCGGCAGACGGATCCGTCCTCCGCCGGCCCCACGCTCGTGGTCTGTCCGACCTCCCTGATGGGCAACTGGCAGAGGGAGATCGAGCGGTTCGCGCCGGGCACGCCGGTGCGCCGCTTCCACGGCTCCCGACGCGAACTGGAGGGCCTGGTCGGCGGGGAGTTCGTGCTCACCACGTACGGCACGCTGCGGCTGGACGCGGAGCGGCTCGGCCGGGCGTCGTGGGGGCTGGTCGTGGCGGACGAGGCACAGCACGTCAAGAACGCTCGCTCGGCCACCGCGCGGGCGCTGCGCACGATCGACGCACGCGCACGCGTGGCGCTCACCGGCACCCCCGTGGAGAACGACCTGTCGGAACTGTGGGCCATCCTGGACTGGACGACGCCGGGACTGCTGGGCCGTCAGGCAGCTTTCCGTAGGCGGTACGCGCGCCCGGTCGAGGACGGGGGTGATCCGGCCGCGGCCGAGCGACTCGCCCGGCTCGTGGGACCTTTCCTGCTGCGCCGTCGCAAGTCTGATCCCGGGATCGCCCCGGAACTGCCGCCCAAGACCGAGACCGATCATCCCGTGTTCCTCACCACGGAGCAGGCGGGCCTGTACGAAGCCGTGGTGCGCGAGACGCTGGCGGCGATCGCCGGCGCCGGCGACATGGCGCGACGCGGTCTGATCGTGAAGCTGCTGACCGCGCTGAAACAGATCTGCAACCACCCCGCTCAGTACCTGAGGGAGGAGCGGCCGAGGACCGCCGGACGCTCCGGGAAGCTGGAGCTCCTGGACGAGCTGCTCGACACTCTCCTGTCCGAGGGCGCGAGCGTTCTCCTCTTCACGCAGTACGTGCGCCTGGCACGTCTGCTGGAACGGCACCTCGCAGCGCGGGGCGTGCCCACCCAGTTCCTGCACGGCGGTGTTCCCGTCGCCGAGCGCGAGACCATGGTCCGGCGCTTCCAGGACGGTGAGGTCCCCGTGTTCCTGCTGTCGCTCCGAGCGGCGGGCACAGGCCTCAACCTCACGCGCGCGGAGCACGTCGTGCACTACGACCGGTGGTGGAACCCGGCCGTCGAGGCGCAGGCCACCGACCGCGCCTACCGCATCGGCCAGACCCGGCCGGTGCAGGTGCACCGCCTGATCGCGGAGGGCACGATCGAGGACCGCATCGCCGACATGCTGCGCCGCAAGCAGGATTTGGCCGACGCCGTCCTCGGGGCCGGAGAGGCGGCGCTCACGGAACTCACCGACGCCGAGCTGGCCGACCTGGTGGAACTGCGAGGGGACGCACGATGAGCGGGCACGACAGCCACGACGAGCACGACAGCCACGACAGCCACGAGGGCATCGAGGGCATCGAGGGCATCGAGGGCATCGAGGGCATCGAGGAGCGAACGTTCGCCGCGTTGCCTCCCGCGCCCGGGAGGGGCTTCGCGCAGACCTGGTGGGGCCGGGCGTGGCTGTCCGCGTTGGAGGACGGCGCCCTGGACGGAGCGCAGGTGAGGACGGGGCGTCGGCTGGCGCGCGCGGGCGCCGTGGGCGCGGTGTCGGTGCGTCCGGGACGCGTCACGGCCGTCGTGCGGGACCGCGATCGGACGGGGCACCGTGCAGACGTGCTGCTCGGCGTCCTCTCGGACGCGCAGTGGAACCGGTTCCTGGACCTGGCGGGCGAGCGATCCGGGCACGTGGCCGCGTTGCTCGACGGGGAGATGCCGCCGCATCTGGTCGAGGACGCCGCGGCGGCCGGCATCGACCTCCTTCCGGGGCTGGGCGACCTGGAGGCAGAGTGCGGCTGCGGCGCCTGGGACCACTGCGGTCATACCGCGGCGGTCTGCTATCAGGTGGCGAGGCTGCTCGACCAGGACCCGTTCGTCCTGCTGCTGCTCAGGGGCCGCCCCGAGGGCGTCCTGCTGAGCGGCCTACAGGCGCGCGGCGTCGCCGGTGCGATCGCGTCGGAGCCGGAGCACGCGGACGGGGTGGACGCGGCGGAGGCCTACGCGTCCGGGAGCATCCTGCCCCCACTGCCCGCCCTGCCCGGGCTTCCGCCGGAAGCGGGCGTTCCCCCCTCGCTGGACACGGAGGCGCCGGTCCCGCCCTGGCTGGATCCGGCGGCACTGGAACTTCTGGCGGCGCGGACGGCCGTCGAGGCGCGCCTGATGCTCGCGGAGGCCCTGCGTGAGGACGCCGGACGGAGCGCGGCGGTCACGGGGCGGTCGACGCTGTCCCAGGACGCGGTGCGGCTGGCTGTGGGCGTCCTCGGCGGCCTCCGGGCGGCGGACGGGCCCGCCTCGGCGGTGGCGGATCGGCTCGCCGCCGGGTCGGGGCGTGAGCGGGAGCAACTGGACTTGGCCGTGCGCGCCTGGACGCACGGAGGAGCGACCGCGCTGGCGGTCCTCGAAGAGGAGTGGACCGTCGAGGGCGAAGTGCTCGCACGCGCGCGTGCCGCGCTGGACTCTGCCTGGGAGGAGGACGAGCGGCCCGTGCTCCAAGCGTGCGGGAACCGGTGGACGGACGTGGGGACGGGCTGCCAACTGCGGTTGGGGCGGGACGGTCGCTGGTGGCCGTACCGCCAGGAGGGCGGCCGCTGGACGCCGGCGGGCGATGCGGCCCACGACCCGGCCACCGCCCTGGCCGCAGCGTGGCCCGGCGAGGAGGAAGCGATTTCCTAGGCGGGGTCCGCTACTCGTCCGCACCGGGTGTCGGCCCGGCGGACGGCCGGCGCCCCGCGCTCACCCCCAGGCCGCCCATGGCTCGCGCGCGCCTCAGCTCTGGCCGCTGTCGGCGAACCTGCCGAACCGCCCCTCAGTAGGCTCGATGTCCCCGCACGTAATACGACGAGCAAGGCCGGCTGGTCGACAGCTGCATCGAGACGACTGCCACGTACGTGCGGCTGCCGCGGGAATGGCGACGCCGGCTACGACGCAGACTCCCCCACCTGGGACAGCAGCGATTCGAGTCCGCTCGGCAAGTCGGTCGGCAACTCCGTCGGCAGAGTGCTCGGCAACTCGGTCGGCAGGGTGCTCGGCAACTGCGTGGGCAACCCGGTCGGGAGGTGCGACGGCAGCTCGCTGGGGAAGCCGCTGGGCAGCTCCGCCGGGAGGCTTACGGAGGGCTCAGGAGAGGTCGTGGCGCTGCCCTCGGGGCTCGGCGCGTCGTCCGACGAGCCGTTGCGCGAAGCCATCAGCACCACGGCGAGCACGGCCCCGGCCACGACCAGCAGGACGAGCACCACGATGAGCGGGTTCCTGCGTCGGCCGGGGCCGCCGGGATCCCTGGGCTCGCCATGGCCTACGGCGGCGTAAGGGGCGGTGGGCGGTCCGAAGCCGCCGGAAGGCGGCATGTCCCCCGGCGGCACGGGCGGTTGAGGCGGTACGGGCGGTAGGGCCATGCCGCCCAGCGTGACCGTGGACCCGTCCGGGACGCGACCCCCGCGCGCGAGTTGATACCGGTTCAGGTCACGGAGGACATGATTCCGGCGTATTGCGCGCGGAGGTTTCGTCGACCGCCGAACGAGCGCGTCCGACGCACACGCGCGTGCGGACCCCACCGCTGGCCGCGCGCATGCGGGCCTCCACCGCACGACGCGCGCGTGCGGACCCCGCCGCAGGACGCGCGCGTCCGGTCCCGCGTCGCACGCGCGCGTGCGGTGGCTCAGCCCCGGGCGCCGAGGAGGTGGTCCATGGCGAGCTGGTCGAGCTGCTCGAAGGCCATGCCGCGGGCCGCGGCCGCCGCGGGGTCGAAGTCCTCGAAGGCGGTGCGGTCGGCGAGCAGACCCTGCAGCCCGTCGGCGGCGGTGGCCTGGGCCAGTTCGTCGAGACGCGAGGCGCGCAGGGCCTCCTGGACCTCCGGGTCGCCACGGAAGGCGGCAGCGCGCTCCTTGAGGATCAGGTAGTTGCGCATGCAGCCCGCGGCCGACGCCCACACGCCGTCGAGGTCCTCGGTGCGCGGCGGCTTGAAGTCGAAGTGCTTCGGACCGGCGTATCCGGCGCTCTCCAGCAGGTCGACCAGCCAGAACGCGGCACGCAGGTCGCCGGCGCCGAAGCGCAGGTCCTGGTCGTACTTGATGCCGGACTGGCCGTTGAGGTCGATGTGGAAGAGCTTGCCCGCCCACAGCGCCTGGGCGATGCCGTGCGGGAAGTTCAGCCCGGCCATCTGCTCGTGGCCGACCTCGGGGTTGACGCCGTACAGCTCCGGGCGCTCCAGACGCTCGATGAAGGCCAGGGCGTGGCCGACCGTGGGCAGCAGGATGTCGCCGCGCGGCTCGTTCGGCTTGGGCTCGATGGCGAATTTCAGGTCGTAGCCCTGGGCGGTCACGTACTCGCCGAGGAGGTCGAAGGCCTCCTTCATGCGGTCGAGCGCCACGCGCACGTCCTTGGCGGCGCCGGACTCCGCGCCCTCACGGCCGCCCCAGGCCACGTAGATCTTCGCGCCCAGCTCGGCGGCCAGGTCGATGTTGCGGATCGTCTTGCGCAGGGCGTAACGGCGCACGTCACGGTCGTTCGCGGTGAACGCGCCGTCCTTGAAGACGGGGTGCGTGAACAGGTTGGTCGTGGCCATCGGCACGGTCATGCCGGTGGTGTCCAGAGCCTGACGGAAGCGCTTGATGTGCTCCTCGCGCTCACTGTCGGAGGACCCGAAGGGGATCAGGTCGTCGTCGTGGAAGGTCACGCCGTAGGCGCCCAGCTCGGCCAGGCGCGTCACCGTCTCGACCGGGTCGAGGGCACGCCGCGTGGCGTCGCCGAACGGGTCCCTTCCCTGCCAGCCGACGGTCCACAGGCCGAAGGTGAACCTGTCGTCGGGGGTGGGCTGGTAGCTCATGCCGCGGCTCCTTGCTTGAAGACTCTCGTGCTGACGGTGGCGAACTATTTCGTCATGGCCGTTTACAAATTAGTATGCGGACGCATCTCTGGGAAGACAGATCCCGCAGAGCCGCGGAAAAAGTTGAGGGAGAACCCGATGTCAGCAGCCGAGGGTCCGCTCGTCGTCGGCGTGGACACGTCCACCCAGTCCACCAAGGCGCTGGTCGTCGACGCGGCCACCGGCGAGGTCGTCGCGAGCGGCCAGGCGCCGCACACGGTGTCCTCCGGGGCCGGTCGGGAGAGCGATCCGCGCCAGTGGTGGGACGCGCTGCGCGAGGCGCTGCACCAGTGCGGCGACGCCGCGCGCGAGGCGGCGGCCGTGTCCATCGGCGGGCAGCAGCACGGGCTGGTCACACTGGACGGACACGGGCAGCCGGTGCGTCCGGCGCTGCTCTGGAACGACGTGCGGTCGGCCCCGCAGGCCCGTCGGCTGACCGAGGAACTGGGCGGCGCGAAGTTCTGGGCGGACCGCACCGGATCCGTGCCTGCGGCCTCCTTCACGGTCACGAAGTGGGCGTGGCTGGCCGAGAACGAGCCGGAGGCCCTGCGCGCCACGAAGTCCGTGCGCCTCCCCCACGACTACCTCACCGAGCGACTGACCGGCGAGGGCACCACGGACCGCGGCGACGCGTCCGGCACCGGCTGGTGGGCTTCGGCCACCGAGGCGTACGACGAGGAGATCCTCGCCCACGTGGGGCTCCCCCCGGCGTTGCTGCCCCGCGTGGTGCGGCCCGGCGAGGTGGCCGGCACCGTACGCGACAGCCACGACCTGCCCTTCGCCAAGGGGACGCTGGTCGCGCCGGGCACCGGCGACAACGCGGCCGCGGCCCTGGGGCTCGGGCTGCGCCCCGGCACTCCGGTCCTGAGCCTGGGCACCTCGGGCACGGTGTACGCGGTGGCGAAGCAGCGCCCCGCCGATCCCACCGGCACCGTGGCCGGCTTCGCCGACGCCCACGGCGACTGGCTGCCGCTGGCCTGCACCCTGAACTGCACGCTGGCCGTCGACCGCGTCGCCGCCCTGCTCGGTCTGGACCGCGAGGCCGTGGAACCCACCGCCCACCTCACCCTGCTGCCCTACCTGGACGGCGAGCGCACCCCGAACCTGCCGAACGCATCCGGCCTGCTGCACGGGCTGCGCCACGACACGACCGCGGGCCAGCTCCTCCAGGCCGCCTACGACGGCGCCGTGCACTCGCTGCTCGGAGCGCTCGACCTCGTCCTCGACGAGGACGCCGACCGTTCGGCCCCCCTGCTGCTGATCGGCGGCGGCGCCCGGGGCACGGCCTGGCAGCAGACCGTGAGCCGGCTGTCCGGGCGGCCGGTCCAGGTGCCCGAGGCCAAGGAACTCGTCGCGCTGGGGGCCGCGGCGCAGGCGGCGGGCCTGCTGACCGGTGAGGACCCGGCCGCGGTCGCCCGCCGCTGGAACACCGCGCGAGGCCCGGTCCTCGACGCCGTCGAGCGGGACGACGCGACGTTGTCCAGGATCGCCGGGGTACTCTCCGACGCGGCCCCGCTGCTCGAACGGAGCACGGACGCCCGCTGAGCATCAACGTCTGGACACGGACGTCTGGACACCGAGGTCTGGACACCGATGTCTGGACTCGGACGTCGAAGATCAACGTCTGAAGATCAACGCCTGAACACCGACGGATCGACGAATCGACGGAGGCATGACCGCACCGCCGCACGAGGCCCGGCCGACCGGCCCGGGGCGCGCGCTGCCCGACACCCAGCAGGGCATGCGCCGCCGCAATCTGGCCAGGGTGATGCATGCCGTCAGCGCCGAGGGGCCGCTCTCGCGCGCGGGGGTCGCCTCACACATCGGTCTGACCCGGGCGGCGGTCTCGACCCTCGTCGACGAGCTCATACGCACCGGACTGCTGGAGGAGCTGGGCCCCGAGCGCCCCGGCCGGGTGGGACGACCGGGATCGGCGCTGGCGGTCAGCGGGCGCGGCCCGGCGGGCATCGGCGCCGAGGTCGGCGTCGACCATCTGGCGGTCTGCGCCGTCGACCTGCGCGGTGAGGTGCGGGCGCGCGCCGAACGGCACGGCGCCAACCGGGGCCGCTCCCCCGGGCCGGTGGTCGAGGAACTCACGGACCTCGTACGCCGGGTCGTCGCCGAAGCCGAGCGCGAGGGGCTGTGGCCGGCCGGGCTCGCGGTAGCCGTCCCCGGCCTCGTCGCCCGCGACGCCCGCACGGTGGTCCGCGCGCCGAACCTCGACTGGCAGGACGTCGACCTCGGCCCCCTGTTGCCCGGCGAGTTCCCGCTGACGGTCGACAACGAGGCCAACTTCGGCGGGCTGGCCGAACTCTGGCTCGGCACGGACACCCCCGGGAACTTCCTGCACGTGTCGGCCGAGATCGGTATCGGCGCGGCGCTGGTCGTGGAGGGCACCCTGCTGCGCGGCACCCGCGGCTTCGCGGGCGAGCTGGGCCACGTGCCGGTGCATCCCGACGGGCCGGAGTGCGGGTGCGGCGGACGCGGGTGTCTTGAACAGTACGCCGGTGAGGAGGCGGTGCTGCGGTCGGCCGGGCTGGAACCGGGTGCGGATCGCGTCGGCCTCCTCGCGGGACGGGCCGCGGAGGGGGATCCGCAGGTGCGGCGCGCTCTGCGCGACGCGGGAACAGCCCTCGGCATCGCCCTGACGGGGGCCCTCAACCTGCTGGATCCCCAGACCGTCGTACTCGGCGGCGCCCTCGCCGGACTCGCGCCGTGGCTCCTGCCGTCGCTGGAGGCAGAACTCTCCCGGCGCACGGCGGGCCCCGCCTGTCCCGTCTCCGTTTCCCGACTGGGCCCCGAGGGTCCCCTGCTCGGGGCCGCGCACTCGGTGGTGCGGTCCGTACTGGACGACCCGGCGACGGTGGCGGAGCGGGCCTGAGAGCCGCGGTCGGGCCTGCGGACCGAGAACGAGCCTGTGGGCCGTGGGGGCCGAGGCCGAGCCGGTGACCTTCGGCACGCGGCCCACGGCCTGCGATCTTCGGCGCGCGGCCCACGGCCTGCGGCACGCGCGTTCCTCCATGTGACCGCCGGGATCGAGGGCTGGACCCGCAGGACTCTCCCCGGTCGCCGATTGATCGGAACTCCTCGTTCGAGTGAGCGAGTTGTCCCCATGCGCGGGTTCATCCACGGATCTCGGCCGCGTCCGCCGTCCGCCCGACCGGCACCGTAGCGTGATCGCACGGCGACGCCTCGGCTGAACGTCGTCCGGACGGTTGTCGGCCCGCCTACCCGGCGTGACGATGTCCCCAGCCGCACCCTGAGACCCGCCCTCAGCCACAGCACCTTCCGGGAGGACCAGTTGACCGATCCCTGGGTGGCCCTGGAACCCGGGGCCGACCCCGCCGAACGAGTACGGCTCCTGCGTCGGGCGCACGAGACGTTCACCGAGGCGGGCACCGTGCCCCGGCCGGTGCGCGCCGTCGTGGCCGATTCCTGGCGGCGTTCCGCGCGGGCAGGAGTCGGACCGGACGGCGCCGCGAGCGTCGAGTTGGACGACGGTGAGCTCGGCGCCTACCGGTGCGAGCACCCGCTCGCGCGAGTGATGCCGCTGTTCCGTGAGTTGATGGGCACGTTCGCCGCCGACGGCGAGCATCTGCTGGCGGTGTGCGACGCGCGCGGCAGACTGCTGTGGGTGGAAGGGCATGCGGCGACCCGGCGGCAGGCGGGGCGGATGAACTTCGTGCCCGGCGCGCGCTGGGCGGAGAGCGCGGTGGGGACGAACGCGCCAGGCACGGCGGTCGCCCTGGACCGGCCGGTGCAGGTGTTCGCGGCCGAACACTTCATCCGGCGGGTGCAGCCGTGGACGTGCGCAGCCGCCCCGGTGCACGATCCGCGAACCGGGCTGGTGCTGGGCGCCGTGGACATCACGGGCGGGGACGGGCTGGCGCACCCGCACAGCCTGGGGTTCGTGCAGGCGGTCGCCCGGGCCGCGGAGGCCCACCTTGCGCTGCTCGCCCCGGTGCGGCCTGCGGCCGAGGCGACGCGGCTGACCGTCCTGGGCCGGGACGAGGCACAGGTGGTCACCGGCGGACGGTGCATCAGGCTGAGCCGTCGGCACAGCGAGATCCTGCTGCTGCTGGCCTGTCACCCCGAAGGCCTGACGGGCGACGAACTGCTCTGTGCGCTGTACGAGGACGAGTCGGTGACACCGGTGACGCTGCGGGCCGAACTGGCCCGGCTGCGCGGGGTGCTGGGCCCCGGATTGCTTGCCTCGCGGCCCTACCGGCTCACCACGGCCATCGCGTCGGACCTGGACGTCGTCGAACGACGGCTGGCGGCCGGCGCGGTGACGGGGGCGCTGACGGCGTACACCGGGCCGCCGCTGCCGGGGTCCCGGGCGCCGGCGGTGACGCGGCTGAGACGGCGTCTCGCCGAGGGACTGCGCGCCGCGCTGATCGCCTGCGGCGACCCCGACCTGCTGGCGGACTGGGTGCACGCACCGTGGGGCGAGGACGACCTCGACGTGTGGCGGGCTCTCGCGGCGGCCCGTCCGACCGCGGCGACGCGGGCCCGCCTCGCGTCGCTGGAGTGCGAACTGACGGCGCCTGGCGATCGGCCGCGTCCCTGAAACCCGGCGGCACCGCAACGTGACCGCAACGTCCGGTTCCCTACCGTCGCCCGCAGAGCTGTCCGACGGCGGGCAGCTCTGCTGAAGGAGGTCGACCAGGATGACCCGTTACGCGGCGCCCGGAAGCGAGGGCGCGATCGTCTCCTACGAGGCGCGCTACGACCACTACATCGGCGGCGAGTACGTGCCCCCGGCTCGCGGGCGGTACTTCGAGAACCCCTCGCCGGTGAACGGGGAGACGTTCACGGAGGTGGCGCGCGGCACGGCGGAGGACGTGGAGCGGGCGCTGGACGCGGCGCACGCGGCCGCGCCGGCCTGGGGCCGCACCTCGGCGACCGAGCGTTCCGACATCCTGCTGAAGATCGCCGACCGTATGGAAGCGCACCTGGAGCCGCTGGCGGTCGCGGAGAGCTGGGAGAACGGCAAGCCGGTGCGCGAGACGCTGGCGGCGGACATCCCGCTGGCCATCGATCACTTCCGCTACTTCGCCGGCGCGGTCCGCGCCCAGGAAGGCGCCCTCAGCGAGGTCGACGACGACACCGTGGCGTACCACTACCACGAACCCCTCGGGGTCGTCGCACAGATCATTCCGTGGAACTTCCCGATCCTGATGGCCACATGGAAGCTCGCTCCGGCTCTGGCCGCGGGCAACGCGGTGGTGATCAAGCCCGCCGAGCAGACGCCTGTCTCACTGCACTATTGGATGAGCCTCGTCGCGGACCTGCTGCCACCTGGCGTGGTCAACATCGTCAACGGCTTCGGCCCGGAAGCGGGCAAGCCGCTCGCGTCCAGCCCGCGGGTGGCGAAGATCGCCTTCACGGGCGAGACGTCCACGGGCCGCCTGATCATGCAGTACGCCGCGGAGAACCTGAAGCCCGTCACGCTGGAGCTGGGGGGCAAGTCGCCGAACATCTTCTTCGACGACGTGTGGGACAAGGACGACGACCTGCGCGACAAGGCCCTGGAGGGCTTCACCATGTTCGCGCTCAACCAGGGCGAGGTGTGCACCTGCCCGTCGCGCGGCCTGATCCAGCGCGGCAACTACGGCGACTTCCTTCAGGCGGCCGTGGCCCGCACCGAACTCATCAAGCCGGGCCACCCCCTCGACACGGACACCATGATCGGCGCGCAGGCGTCCGGGGAGCAGCTCGCGAAGATCCTCTCGTACATCGACATCGGCCGGCAGGAGGGCGCCAAGGTCCTCACCGGCGGCGAACGCGCCGAGTACGACGGCGAGTTGAAGGGCGGCTACTACGTCCGGCCGACGATCTTCGAAGGGGACAACCGCATGCGGATCTTCCAGGAGGAGATCTTCGGTCCGGTGGTGTCGGTGGCCTCGTTCGACGACTTCGACGACGCCATCAGGATCGCCAACGACACGTCGTACGGCCTGGGGGCCGGCGTGTGGACCCGCGACATCAACACGGCGTACCGCGCCGGCCGGGCGATACAGGCCGGCCGGGTGTGGACGAACTGCTATCACGCCTACCCGGCGCACGCCGCCTTCGGCGGCTACAAGCAGTCCGGGATCGGACGCGAGACGCACAAGATGATGCTGGAGCACTACCAGCAGACCAAGAACCTGCTGGTGTCGTACTCGCCGAAGAAGCTGGGCTTCTTCTAGACCTTCAAGTGGGTGGTCTGAAGGCACTGTTGTTCTCCAGACCACCCACCAGTACAAGCACGCTCAGAATCATCTGCAACTCCTTGCGTCACCGCATGCCCCCAAGGGACGTCATCCCGGTCCAGCCGCGGACCCAGAAGTCGAATATCAAAGATCCAGGCCCCCCGGACCCTGGCACCGCAACACCCGCCCTGGCGAATGATCCGAAACAGCGGCAAGGAACCCTCTCACACGGAGGGTGTCGGCAGGAGCACCCGGGAGACCACGCCGGTGTCGTGGTGGATGGTGTGCGTGCAGGACCGCAACTCGCTTCCGGTGCCGGGCAGTTCGCCGGTGCCCTGGTTGCGTGCGAACCGTGGGTGGGAGCCGCCGGCCACCAGCAGGCGGATCTGGTGTCCGGCCTTGATTTCATGTGCGCAGGAGTCCAGCCGCACCCGCACGGGCAGTACTTGGTCAGGGGGCGAGCCGGGATCCAGGCGGAGGAATCCCTCGGCGAAGTTGCGGGACACGCCTTCAGGGTCGACGTCGCAGAGGCGTACGAAGATGTCGGCCTGCGGGTTGCTCCTGCTGTGCGCCAGCTCGACGACGGGTGCTCCCATGATCTCCAGCGGCTCCGTCAGCGGGGCAGTGGTGAAGGTGAGCACATCGGAGCGGCTCTCCAGGACGGCGTTGTCCTTGGCCCCGCCGCCGGGGAGGAGCAGCGGGCCGCCGAGAGTGGGCGTGGGGTCCACCGGGTCGTAGACATACCTGGACGGCGCGCCGCCGCTCGGTTCGTCGGCCAGGAGTCCGCCCCCCGACTGCAGGTAGCGCACCGTTTCGCCGGGCCCCGGTGGCCATTCGGCCGACTGTCGCCACTCGCCCTGCCCGGTGACGTACACCTCTACGGGGCGTGCGGGCCGTGGGCGTGCCGGCGCTTCGTCCGCGAGGTGCGTCTCCAGCCATTCGAGATTGCCGCGCAGCAAGAGCCCCATGCCCTTTTGGCTCAGTTCGTGGTGGGTCCACGGGCCGACCGTGAGGGAAACGTCGACCCCTCGTGCACGCAGCGCCTGGTACTGGTGCAGGGTCTGGTCGAGGAAGAGGTCCTGCCACCCTGCGACCAGTCGCACCGGGACGTTCACGCGCTGTAGGGCGTCGTCGAGTCTGAGCCGATCCCACAAGGGGTCGTCGGGGTCCGGAGTCGTCAGCCATTCCCTGAACCACTGGGCTCTGTGCCCGGTCGCCTCGTCGGCGGCATCGGCCAAGGGGAGGGCGCCGAAGACCGGGGCCAGCCGCCGGTTCAGCGTCAGCAACCTGGTCACGCTCCGCAGCCCGGTGAACTTCTCCTGATGGACGACCGCCTCCGCCCAGGGCAGGAAGTCACCCAACCGGAACGCTCCGGCTCCGTAGACCGCGTCGCGCATGTCGTGCGGGGCGACCGCGATCAAGCACGTGCGCAGCTCGGGGGGCGGATCCATCAGCAGCGCCCACTGGTTCCAGCCCACATAGGATGCCCCGGCGGTGGCGAGCCGTCCGTCGAACCACGGCCGGGTCCGCAGCCAGGCCACCGCGTCCTGGGCGTCGTCGGCCTCGTTCGCCATCGGGTAGAAGTCCCCGGTGGAGCCGAACGTGCCGCGGCAGCTCTGCATCACGACGTGATAGCCGTGGTCGGCGTAGATCCTCGCCTCCAGATCATGCGGAAAGCCTCGCCCGTACGGTGTGCGCAGGAGGACGGTCCCCTTCGGTCGGCTGGTGACGGGGGCGTAGTGGTCCGTCACCAGGACGGCGCCGTCGCGGGCGGGGACCGGGAGGTTCCGCTCGACCCGGTAACCATGCCGGGTGCCCGGCAACCGCATCAGGCGGGTCAGGACCCGGTCCGCCGCGCGGGCGGTCGGGCGCGGGAGCGCCAACGCGGTGGAACGGAGAAGTGTCGTGGTCATGCCTTGGTATCCCGCCATTCGGTGGAGGTGTTCGGCACGTGACGTGCCCCGGGTCGGCTTCACAGGCAGGCGTGCAGCGCGCGGCTGAGCGCGTTGGCCCGGTCGTCGGGCAGTCCGCCGGGCTGTGCTGTCTGGTAGGCGAAGGCGATTTCTTCTCCCGGGTGGGCGAAGGCGAGGCAGCCGCCGAAGCCGTCGTGGCCGAAGCTGCCGGGGCCGATCATCGGCCGGTGGGCGGAGCTGGTCATGAAGCCGGTGCCCCAGCCACTGCCCTGGTCGGGGCCGACGAACGGACGGCCTTCGGAGCGCACCACGAGCGCGTCGCGGACGATGTCCGGACCCAGCAGTCTGACTCCGTCGACCTCGCCCACGGTTGCCGCGTACAGCCGTGCCAGGCTGCGGGCGTC
This sequence comes from Streptomyces hayashii, assembly GCF_024539815.1. Lineage (GTDB taxonomy): Bacteria > Actinomycetota > Actinomycetes > Streptomycetales > Streptomycetaceae > Streptomyces > Streptomyces hayashii. The sequence goes on along the minus strand of NZ_JAHHIU010000087.1, from coordinate 66,655 downwards.
GGTCACGAGATTGCCTGCCGGTATCTCCACCGACAGCCACGCTTCTGTGTTGGCGGCCTGGATGAGGCGGGCGACGTCGAAGAGACCGCCCAGGCTGAGGGAGCGTTCGATCATGGGTGTGGCGAAAGCTGCGGCGAACATCGCGGCGGCCTCGGGGTCGGTGACGGGCAGCGGGTCCGCCAGGGGGTGGAAATCGGCGGACGCGGGGTCGGCGCCGTACGTCATCGTCAGGTCCAGGGGATCGGTCACGTGCTCGCGCAGCCACTGGCCGGGCCGCAGTCCCGTCGCCCGGCGCAGCACCTCGCCGGCCAGCCAGCCGAACGTGAGCGCGTGGTAGGCGTACGCCGTCCCGGGAGCCCAGGCCGGCGCCTGCCGGGCCAGTCCGTCCGCCACCGGTGCCCACGCACGCAGTTCCTCCAGCGTCACATCCCACTCGGGCGCCACCAGGCCGGCCCGGTGCGCCAGCAGCTGCCGTACCGTCGTCGCCTCCTTGCCCTGCGCGGCGAACTCCGGCCAGTACTTCGCCACCGGGGCTTCGAGGTCGATCAGGCCGCGCTCGGCGGCCATCAGCAGGCAGACCGTGGTGACGCCCTTGCTGACGGAGAACACGGTGATGCGGGAGTCAGGGGTCCAGGCGCCCCGGGCGGTCCGCCCGGCCCAGATGTCCACCACCGGCTCTCCCCCGGCGTACACCACACAGGAGGCGGCCGTGTCGCCGCGGTCCCGGAAGTTGTCGATGAAGGCGTCCGCGATGCGCTCGAAGCCGCTGGACACGTGGCCTTCCACCAGCACTGCTGTCATGTCACGCACTCCTTCGTGCCGTGTTGTCCCGTATCTGGGGGATGATCTGAGGCCAGAGCTGAGGCGGAAGCTCGTGCCCCATGCCGCGGTAGACGGTCAGCTTCGAGTCCGCGATCAGTTCGTGCATGACCCTGGACCCGTCGGGGTCGATCAGGAGGTCGCCGTCGCCGTGCAGGATCGTGGTGGGCGCGGTGATGCCGTGCAGGCGGGGCGTACGGTCGGGAGAGGCGTACAGCGCCTGCAACTGCCGCAGGACGCCGTCGGGGTCGTAGTCCCGGTCGTACATCTGGCCGCCGAGTTCGCGCAGCCACGTGGTGTCCTGGGGGTATCCGGGTGAGGCGCACACCGCTTCGTTCTCCAGGTACTGCGCGATCGCCTCGTCGCGGTTGCGGGCCCGGGGGACCTGCGTCCGCTCGTCGATCACGTCGCGTCCGGGGAGGAAGTCCGTGCGGGGCGCCGTGTAGACCAGGGCGAGGGTCAGCACGCGAGTGGGGTGGTCGAGGGTGAGCTGCTGGGCGATCATGCCGCCCAGCGACTGTCCCACGATGTGTGCCGCGGGAATGCCGAGCGCGGTGAGCAGGCCCGCGGTGTCGTTCGCCATGTCGGCCAGGGTGTAGCCGCCTTGCGGGAACTTCTGCGACAGGCCGACGTCCCGGTTGTCGAAACGGAGGACGTGGAAGCCCTCGTCGGCGAGTTGTCGGCAGAAATCGGCGCGCCATCCGAGCATGTGGGCCCCCAGGCCCTGGATCAGCAGCAGCGGGGGGTCGCCGGGATCGCCGAAGGTGTCGTAGTTGAGCGACACCCCGGCGGGCGTGGTGATCACGGTCATGAAATCTCTTTTCGACTGTCGGATCGAGCGGCTGCCCATGGCCGGCACACCGGCACAGGGCGGCCGTGCCGCTGACGAGGAACGAGAAACGGGGAACGGGGAACGGGGAACAGCGAGCCGTGGCCGCAGAGCCCCGATGTGTGAGCCGGCGGTGGCCGATAAGTGAGTCGGGGCAGACCGGTGGGGGCCTTGAGCCTCCGTCCGGGTTCGGCCCGGGGCGTGTGTGCGATGTCGTCGGCGACGGCGTTGTTCAGCGCACGGAAGGCGTCGGTGCGGCCGCCATCTCCGTCGGTGCGGTGCTGAGTTCCTGCCACCGGTGACAAGCGACGGTCGTGCCTGCCGGGGTCTGTTCGAGCGGTGGCCGTTCGGCGTGGCACAGTGGGGCCGCGTGTGGACAGCGTGCGGTGAAGGGGCATCCCGCGGCGGAGACCGGGCCGGTGTTGTCGCCCGTGCGCACGCGCCGCAAGCGGCGTTCCGCCTGGCGCACCGGGTCCGGGACGGGCGCCGCTTCGAGCAGGGTCCTGGTGTAGGGGTGCATCGGCCTGCTGTAGACCGTGTCGGCGGGCCCCTGCTCCATGATCTGGCCGCGGTACAGGACCATGATGCGGTGCGAGAGGTGCCGGACGACGTCCAGGTCATGGGCCACGAACAGGTAGCCGAGGGCGAACTCGTCCTGCAGTTCCCGAAGCAGGTTGAGCACCTGGGCCTGGACCGAGAGGTCCAGCGCGCTGACCGGCTCGTCGCAGATCACCAGCCGCGGTCGGGCGATGAGGGCCCGGGCGATGGCGATGCGTTGCCGCTGGCCGCCGGAGAAGTTCGACGGGTAGCGGTCCGCGGCGGTCGCGGGGAGTCCGACGCGTTCGAGCATCGTGACGACCCGGCTGCGGACCTCGTTCTTGGCCGGCTTCTCCGCTCGCAACGACTCGCCCAGTGTCTGAGCGACGGTTCTCGTCGGGTTCAGTGAGCTGTAGGGATCCTGAAAGATCACTTGCAGGTCGTGGCTGAGCGCACGGCGCCGGTTGTGGCCGGCTCGGGTGATGTCCTCGCCCGCGAACTCGATCCGGCCTTCGGTCGGTGACGCCAGACCCAGCACGGCCCGGCCGATGGTGGTCTTGCCGGAGCCTGATTCGCCCACGACGCCCAGCGTCTCCCGCTCGGCCACGGAGAAGCTCACGTGGTCGACGGCGCGCAGGACGGGCGAACCGTGGCCGCGGCGGAAGTGGACCGACAGATCGCGGACTTCGAGGAGATTCGTCTCGTCGTTCACGTCATGCACCTTCGATCTGGTGGGCGTAGAGGCAGCGGGCCTCGTGGGAGGCGCCGATGTCGAGGAGGGGAATCCCGCCGCTGCCGCACTGATCGGTGGCGCGCGCGCATCTCGACCGGAAGTGGCAGCCCTGCGGCCACGAGCCCGGCATGGGGACGGCCCCCGGGATGGTGGGCAGCACCGCCGAGCCGTGCCGGCTGTGCGGATTCGAGGCGAGCAGTGCCCGGGTGTAGGGGTGGTGCGGGTCGCCGAACAGCTCTTGCACACCTGCGCGTTCGGCGACCTGGCCGGCGTACATCACCACGACCCGGTCGCACATGTCGGCGACCACGCCGAGGTCGTGGGTGACCAGCATGATCGCCATGCCCCGCTCGCGCTGAAGCGTGCGCAGCAGATCGAGAATCTCCACCTGGATGGTGACGTCGAGGGCGGTGGTCGGCTCGTCGGCGATCAGGAGCTTCGGTTCCCCGGCGAGGGCACGCGCGACGACGACGCGCTGGGCCATGCCGCCCGACAGTTCGTGCGGGTAGCGGCGGGCCACGAGACGGGGCTCGGGGAGCTGCACCTGCTCCAACAGCTCGATGGCGCGTCGTTTGGCCTTGGCACGGCTCATTCCGGTGTTGATCCGGACGGCTTCGGCGAGTTGCCAGCCGATCCGGAAGGCGGGATCGAGCGCGACCATGGGTTCCTGGGAGACGTAACCGATCTCCGTCCCGCGGACGGCCTGGAGTTCGGACTCCGACATGGCCGTAAGGTCCCTGCCGTCGAAGAGGATGTGTCCGGAGTCGATCCGTCCGCCGCCGCCGAGCAGCGCGATGATGGCGAGGGCTGTCGTGGTCTTGCCGCAGCCGGACTCTCCGACGACTCCGACGGTCTCCCCACGGGCGATGTCGAACGTCACACCGTCGATCGCACGCACGGGGCCGGTGGGCGTGGCGAAGGACACCGTGAGGTCGCAGACCGAGAGCAGGCTCCCGTTCGTGCTTGCGGGAACGACAACGGCATCTCGCGTGGACGCGCTTCTGCGCTTGTCGCGCAGCGGGAGTGCGGACTTCGCAGACCAGCCCTCTGTGCCTGCGTCTCTGACCGCGTCGCCCAGAAGTCCGAACGCCAGCACGGTCAGCGCGATCGCCAGGCCGGGCGGCCAGATCAGCCAGGGCTGCTGGAAGAGGGCGCCGACCCCGTCCGCGACCATTCCTCCCCAACTCGGTTCGGGCGGGGCGGCTATGAGGGCGAGGAAAGCCAGCCCGGTCTGCACCAGCAAGGCGGTCGCCGCCAGCAGGGACGCCTGCACGACGATGGGTCCCATGATCCGCGGAAGTACGTGACGAGTGATGATGTAGGTCCGCGACATGCCGGACACCCGGGCGGCGGCGACGTAGAGCTGTTCGCGCACCGGCAGTGTCGCGGCCCGTACGACGCGTACGAGACCCGGCGCGGCCAGGACACCGAGCGTCACCATCGCGGCTGCCACGCTCTGTGGGAAGACCGACAGCACGACGATGACCAGGATGATCGCCGGCAACGACAACACGAGATCCGCCAGCCAGATGATCGTCCGGTCGGCCTTGCCTCCGACGTAGCCGGCCACGAGCCCGATGGGCACGCCCAGCGCCAGGACGACCGCCATCGCCTGGACGACGCCGACCAATGTGACGCGGGTGCCCACCAGCAGACGCTGGAGGACGTCGCGTCCCAGGCTGTCGACGCCGAGGGGATGAGCGGCGCTCGGGCCGTGCAGGGCGATTCCGAGATCGCCGGCCCTGTCGGTGCCGACATGCGGCATCAGCATCGGGGCGGCGACGGCGATCACCACGAGGATCGCCAGATACGCCAGGCACACGACGGCCAACGGCCGTCGCATCAGGCGGCGAACGAAGCCGGGGGCCGCGGCGGGTGATGCCGGCACTTCGGCATCGGACACGGTCACGGTCATGTTGCGCTCACTCTCGGGTTGAGCAGCCCATAGGCGAGATCGACCAACAGGTTGACGATGATGACCACCACGGTGAAGAACACCGCGACCGCCTGGACCGTCGGGATGTCGTGGGCCAGGGCCGAACCGACCACGAGCGAACCGAGACCTGGCACGGAGAAGACGCTCTCGATGAGAACCGCGCCGCCCAGCAGGCCGACGGTCTGGAGACCCAGGACGGTGACGACCGGGACGGCGGCGTTCTTGAGAGCGTGCCGATAGATCAGTGAGGTTCGGGAGACCCCGTTGGCGGCGGCCATCCTGATGTACTCACTTCCCAGCACGTCGAGCATGGCTTCCCGGGTCTGCTTCAGGACCGCGGCAACGGAGCCGAGGGAGAGTGCGGCCACCGGCAGCACCAGCGACCGGGCCCAGTCCTGGGGCGACTCGGTGAACGGCACGTAGCCCAGCGCGGGGAACCACTGCAGCTTGATGGCGAAAACGACGACCAGCACGGAGCCGACCCAGAAGACCGGCAGTGCCCAGCTGAGCAGGGCGACCGCGTCGACCGCCCTGCCGATCACTCCACCACGAACGGCACTGAACACGCCGAGGCCGACGCCGACCACGACACTCACCAACAGTGAGCCGACGACGAGTGACATGGTGACGGGCACTCGGCTCGTGATCGATTCCAGAACCGGGGTGCCGTTGGTGATCGAGTTGCCGAAGTCACCCGAGACCACATGGCTCAGCCAGCGCCCGTACTGCTCGTAGACCGGGAGGTCGAGCCCGAGTTGCCGTCGCAGCGCTTCGTACTGTTCCTGTGTGCCGCTGCTTCCGAGCATCTGCCGTGCGGCGTCTCCCGGGGTGAGCGACAGCAGCAGGAAGTTGAAGCTCGACACGACCAGCAGCAAGGGGACCGCCGTCACCATGCGGCGGGCCAGCAGCGAGGTCAGCCCGCCGCTTCCGGTGCCGCGCCTGCGGAGGGTGCGCCCGCGAGGGAAGCGCGCGAGCGACGCTCCCATCGCGTCAACCGACGTGTCGGCCATCGTCAGCTCTTCCATCCGAGGTCGGCGCCGAAGACCATCCAGGAGCCCTTCTGGACTCCGGTGATGTGCTCGTTCATGCCCCACGGGATGTGGTACTCGTAAACCGGCACATTGAGCGCCTGCTCGGTGACCGCGCTGTTGAGCTCCCTGAACGTCTTGGCTGCCTGGGCGCCCTGCTCCGTCTGACCCTGCTGGTAGAGCGCGTCGATCTTGGCGTTCGTAGCACCGAAGGGGTTCAGCGAGGCCTTGGGGGCGTAAAGGAGCGAGTAGGCGATCGACGTCGGGGAGATGTCAGGTGACCACTCCATCGCGGCGAACTTCTTCGAGAGCGCCTGCTGGACGAAGTCGGTGGTCGCCGGGGTGACCTTGACGTGGACTCCGATCTTCTCCCAGTCCTTCGCGACCGTCTGCATCGTCGGGTCGCCCCAGTTGCCGATGATGGATCCCGGGTCCACCACGTCCATGCTGAAGCCGTGCGGGTAACCGGCCTGGGCGAGCAGCGCCTTCGCCTTCGCCGGGTCGTAGGGGTAACGATTCTCCAGCGCCGGGTCGGTGTACTCGGTCTGGGTCTGGGAGGTGGCCCGACCGTACTCACCGACCATCGCCTTGGTGATCGACTCACGGTCGACGGCGTAGTTCAGCGCCTGCCGCACCCGGACGTCGGCGAGCGGCTCGGTGGCGGTCCCGTTGCGGTCGGAGAGCGTCACCGTCACGGTGCCGCTGCGCCAGTGCATCACCTTCACGCCCGCCTTCTCCGCCGCGGGCGCGGTGGAGGAGTCCAGGTTGCCGAAGTCGATCTGCCCGGCCTGGAACGCACGCAGCATCGAGGAAGGGTTGGAGATGATCCGAACGGTCACCTTCTTGAAACGGACGGCCGACGGGTTGTAGTAGTACTTGCTCGGTACGAGGGTGTAGTGGTCGTTCGTCACGGACTCGGCGGGGTCCAGGACGTAGGGGCCGACGCCGTACGTGCCCTTCGCCAGGCTGGCCGGGTCTGCGACGGACTTGGGGCTCGAAAGGGCGCCCCGGTTTCCGTACTGGGACAGCAGGAGGGGCACGATCGCGGACGGCGAGGCGAGGTTGAGCCGGACCGTGTACTCGCCCTGGGTCTCGACGGAGGCGATCGAGAGCGTGGAGGTGTACGGTCCGGGCTGCTTCGCGAAGTAGTCCAGCCAGGTCTTGACCGCCGCCGCGTTCAGCGGACTTCCGTCGGTGAAGCGGATCCCCTTCTTCAGGGTGAACTCGAAGACTCTGTTTCCCTTTCCGACGTACTTGTAGTCGCTCACCAGAGCCGGGTCGGCTGTGTAGTCGGCGTTCATGTGGAACAGGGATTCGTTGGTCATGGAACGCATCACGTTCGGTGCGCCGCCGCCGTCCTTGGCCGGGTCGAGCGTGGACGGACCGAACGAGAGGCCGATGCGCAGCTCGTTCGCGCCGGCGCGCGCCGATCCGGTGCCCCCCTGGCTGCCGGCGCCGCACGCTGTCGTGCCGAGCGCCAGCGCCGAGACGGCGAGCAGCGCGATCAGTGGTTTGCGGTTCATGCGTCTTCTCCTGGAAGTCTCAACTGGGCCACGAGTCGCGTGTCGATACGCGGTGGTCACTTGGGTGGGGATGCGGGGTCGCCGGTCGGTCCGCTCGGCCCATGGCGAGTGCCCGCCGGCCCCATCAGGTGCGGGTCAGGACAGGTCCGACGCGCGAGCAGGCAGGCCCGGAATCGTCGAAGCGGCGTGACGCGGAAGGGTCGCGGTCATGAGACCGGATCGGCGGCGACGCCACGCGGCCGGGCGTCGCGTCGGCGCTGACAGGGATCGTGTCGTCCATGACAGATCTCTCTTCGTGAGGATCCACCCCGTCGGCACGTACGAAGACAGTGATCAGCTGAGGGTGGGCGGCTCGGGCAGAACGGGTGCAGGGGCGTCCATCCCCTACGGGCCATTGCGGCGACCGATGCGGCGATCTAATACGTATTAGACTCGCTGGTGGCCGTACCGTAGCCTGTGCGTGAAGGCGTGGCAAGAGGTCGGGAGGGGCATTGCCAAGAGTCACCAGCAAGGACGTGGCACGCGAGGCCGGGGTCTCACAGACCACCGTCAGCTTCGTGCTCAACGGCAGGGACGAGCACGGCCTCTCCGCGGAGACCCGCCGTCGCGTACTGGAGACGGCGAAGCGCCTCGGCTACGTACCGTCGGGAGCCGGCCGCGCGCTCCGCAAAGGCCGCAGCAACGTCGTGCTCTGCGTGGTTCCGGACCTCCCCGTCGCCGAGGCCATGGAACAGTTCAAACTGGCCCTCGGCCGGTCGCTGGGCGAGGCCGGTTACACCTGTGTGTACCTGCACCACGACCGGACGGCCACGCCGCTGGCCGAGTTGTGGCAGCACGTCCAACCGGCGGTGGTCGTCGCCTTCGGCAGCCTGCCGCCCGCCGACGCGATGTCACTGGAGCGGGCGGAAATCCCGCTGATCGACGGCGTATTCACCCCGGACAACACCCGCCTGACCGGGCTGAACCAGGAAGACATCGGACGCCTGCAGATCGAGCACCTCGCCGCGCGCGGGCACCGACACATCGGCTACGGCGCGGTTGACGACCCACGAGAGCGCCCCTTCTGTCAGCCGCGCCTCCAGGGAGCCACCCGGGCCTGCGACGCACTGGGGCTGCCGGCGCCGCAGGTCGTCAGCATGCGCTATTCGCGGTCCAGTGCCCGGGACGCCGTCACGGAGTGGACGCAGGGCGCCGCCCCGGTCACGGCAGTCGCCGCCTTCAACGATCTGATCGCTCTCGCCGTCCTGGCCAACTGCCGCACGCAGCACATCGCAGTCCCGGACGACCTGGCGCTGATCGGCGTCGACGACCTCCCCGTGAGCTCGCTCGCCGTACCCGCCCTGACCACCATCGGGATGGACCTCACCGCAGCGGCCCGCAATCTCACCACCAGCACTTTGTCGACGCTCGGCGCGGCGACCACGACAAGGTCGAGCCGCCCCGAAGCGGGCGACATCCTCTCGCTCATCCAGCGCGAGACGACGTAGGCGCCGCCTTGGCATCCCGGAGCACCGGCCGCTTCGTCCCCGGCACTCACCCTGCTCCACCCCGGGCACGACGAAGGTTCGGAGCGTCAGCACAGCGGCAGCCGTCGGCGCCTCGCTGACTACCTCCTGGGTTCAGCCGCCCCACCGGGCCAGTGAGCCGCGCGCACCGGTGTCCGGTGCGTACGACACGGCGACGGCGTGAAGTACTCCGCCCCGCGGGTGCCCGATCGCCTGCTCCTACGGCGTTGGACGGGCCCTGAGCAGGGCCGATCATGTCCGTCTACAGCTTTCCCGTCCGGAAATCCGCGCTGCTCTTGAGGACTGCGGATTCCAGGGTCCAGTTCTCCGGCTGGACCCTCTCCCAGAGACTTCCCTTGCCGAGTTCCCTTCCCAACCGGTCCTCGCGTCGGAACCATTCCTCAGCGCTTCTGATCCTGTTGGGGTGAATTTCGTCGAGCAAGGCGTAGTCCCTGGTGATGATTCCGTGCTTCCACACGTTCCAGAAGCCCGTGAAATTGTCACGGAAGCTCATCGTGCTCTTGTCGTTGGGGTCGGCATTGTAGCCGGCTGGGTGATCAGCGACATTCCTGAGGTCCGGACCGCCCCAATAGGCCTCCAGATCAGTGTCGATGTACCGCGCCGGATGCCCGGTGACCTTCTCGAAAGCCGCGGCCATATCGGCATAGGCCATGTGGTCGATGGCCACTTCGAGGTCCATACCGTTGGCGCGTTCCGGATGGTCGAAGAGCCAGCGGACATAGAATCCGCAGTCGTCGAGAGACACGTGCGGAACGGCTCCCTCGCCGAGCGGAACACGCCACGTGACGACGCCGTCCTCGACGCTGGGCGTCATGGGCGTGAGCGGCGATATCACCATCTCGATGTAGGGACCTGACGTGAAGACCGCCGCTCCCATCCGGTCACTGTTCTCCTGGTTCTGGAACAGTACCCATTCGGCCATCCGGCCCTTGCCGTCATAGTGGCCCGCGCGGAACCTGGAGTCATAGCCTGACTTCTTGAGGGCGTAGTCGAGGTTTCCGTAGACGAAGAACTTGATTCCTTCCTCGATCGCTATCTCATAACTGCGGATGGCCCAGTAGGTCTCGGTCTTCTCTCCGGTGTTGAACCCATCGATGTTGATGAACGCCCCGTCACAGCTCCGGAATCCCTCGCGGAGCACATCCTCGTCGGCGAACGTGCCTTCGAGGATGGAGACGTTGCCGAGCGCGAGGAGTTCCTGCGCCCGGGCCGAGGTGGCATCCCGGGTGAGGACCCGGACGGAGTACTTCTTGTCTTCGACAAGAGCGCGGACGACGGGCATTCCCTGGGCCCCTGTGCCTCCGATGACGAAGACGGCCGAGGTGGCATGGGAGGACATGGTTCTTGACTCCGGGGGTCGGGTGCGCACGATCAACGCACGTCGGAAGCGGCACGTTCGGGGCTGATCTCAGCGCCTGCTTGATGGTCAACGGCTCCGACCGGATGACGCTACGCCGCCACCCGAAAGCCACATGACGAGAAACCGATCGGTTTCCACGACGGTACACCGGTCGGTTTCCATGCGGCAAGTCCCCGTCGGTTCTCATCGCCCACCCCGGGCGGTCCGGTCTCCGGGCAAAGGAACGCAGCCAGTAGACGGCGCACACCCTCGCCCAGCCACGGCCCACCGACGCGGAGGAACCGCCGCGTCCCGCCCCGCAGTGCGCGCAGAAACTCCTGACCTTCGAGACTCCGCTCAGAACGGGACGGCTAAGGCATCAGACCCTGTCGGCGTGCGGCGACCACTGCCTCGAAGCGGGTGCTGGCTCCCAGCTTGCGCATCGCGCTGCGCAGATACGACTTGACGGTTTCGGGCAGCAGCGAAAGCCTGCGCCCGGTTTCGGCGTTGTTGCAGCCCAGCGCCACCTGCACCAGGACATCGAGTTCCCGGGGCGCCAGCCGCGGGCCCGGGGAGGGCGCGGTGGACGGCCCTGCCAGTCTTCCGGCCATGTCGAGCAGCCGTCCGCGCAGGTCCTCGTCGGGCACCTGCTGGGCCAGGCGCCGCATCTCTGCATGCACCTGACGTAGTTCGTCCATTGGCAGGCCCCGGTGCCCGTCGATGGCGTTGCCCTGCGCGGCGTGCAGCAGGCGCAGGCGGTGGTCGACCTCGTCACGGATGTGCAGCTCGCCGGCCAGTCGCCGGGAGGCGTCGGCGACCGCGTCGATCGCCCGGTCTCCGAGCGGGGCTGGGCCGCGACTGGCCCCGTAGAGCACCGCGCGCACCGCGCCGGACACCACGACGGGCACGGCGAGGAGGGAGCGGATCCCCTCCGTCAGCACGGGCCGGTCGTAGTCGTGCGTGATCGAGCGGGCCGACCTGTAGTCGGTCACCTTGGCCGGCTGCCCCGTGATGAGGACCCGGCCGCCCAGTCCGGCCTCGGCGCGCACGCTGAGGCCGCGCAGACCGGCCGTACGCACACCGATGAACTGCGACAGGCTCAGCAGCCTGTTCTCCACCTGCCCGCCGAACAGGACGGGAATGTCGGAGCGGTCGTGGACCTGGCGGAGCGCCTGCCGGATCGCGTCGCGGTCATCGGGACGTAGAAGGGCGTCGGGGTTGGAGTGCATCACCCGTACCCCTTTCCGGGGGTAGTGCGCCGTCGTCGTGATGCGGAGCATAAACCGCCGTAACACCCACGCCATAGAGCACCGGCGGAATTGGACAGGAGACTGCGTGGCCATGAACGAAGGACCAGACCCAGTGGTGACCGCGACCGCCGGCGGAGCGCCGGAAGACCGAGTGCGGGAGTTGCTCGGCCTCTTCGGCGCTCCGGACGCCTGCGCCGCCGAACTGCTCTGCGACCGGCATCCCGCGGACTCCGTGGCCTTCACGGTCGTCGAGAAGGACCTGACAGCCACGGACCTGACGTACGGAGCGCTGCGCCGCGACTCTGCCAGGTTCGCCGCCGCCCTCGCCGACCTGGGCGTCGAGCGCGGCGACGCGGTCGCCACCCTGATGGGCAAGTCTGCCGATCTGGTCGTGGCCCTGCTGGGCATCTGGCGCCGCGGGGCCGTGCACGTACCGCTGTTCACCGCCTTCGCGCCGTCCGCGGTGGCCCTGCGGCTCGGCGCGAGCGGAGCGAAGGCCGTCGTGGTCGACGCGGACCAGCGGGGCAAACTCGCGCCCGGGGAGGACATGCCCGCCGACCAGCCCTGGCTGTCTGTGGTCGCGGGCGGAGCCCCCGAGGGCGCGGAGCTGTCGTTCGGTGAACTGCTCTCCCGATACTCCGGTGATGAACCGCAGGGCCGCCCGGCCTCGACGGGCGCGGACGCCCCGCTGGTCCTGCTGTTCACCTCGGGCACCACCGGCGCCCCCAAAGGCGTCCTGGTGCCTGTCAAGGCCCTGGCCTCGTTTCAGGCCTATCTGGAGTTCGGCCTCGACGTCCGCGAGAACGACGTGTTCTGGAACGCCGCCGACCCCGGATGGGCGTACGGCCTCTACTACGCGATACTCGGCCCGCTGGCGGCCGGACGCCGCAGCCTGCTGCTGCACGCCGGCTTCAGCCCGGCCCTGACCTGGCAGGTCATGGCGGTTTTCGGTGTCACCAACTTCGCGGCCGCGCCGACGGTCTACCGCAGCCTGCGCGCCGCGACGGACCCGGTCCCCGAGGGGGTACGCCTGCGGCGGGCCTCCTCCGCCGGCGAGCCGCTCACCCCGGAGGTCGTCGAGTGGTCGGAGAAGGCCCTGGGCGTGGCAGTGCGGGATCACTACGGGCAGACCGAGCACGGCATGGTCGTCGCCGCGGCCTGGGCCGACGCCGTCCGGACACCGGTGCCGCCCGGCTCGATGGGCCGACCGCTGCCCGGCTGGTCGGCCGAGGTGCTGTACGAGGAGCGGGACGAACCCGCCCCACCCGGCACCCTCGGCCGAGTGGCCCTCAGCGTGCCGGACAGCCCGCTGCTGTGGTTCACCGGGTATCTGGACGCCCCGGAGAAGACCGCAGAGCGTTTCACCGCCGACGGCCGCTGGTGCCTCACGGGCGACGCCGGCTCCAGGGACCACAACGGCTGCTTCTTCTTCTCCTCCCGCGACGACGACGTGATCATCATGGCCGGATACCGCATCGGCCCTTTCGATGTCGAAAGCGTGCTCGTGCAGCACGAACGGGTGCTGGAAGCAGCCGTCATCGGCGTCCCCGACACCCTGCGCGGCGAGGTGCTGGAGGCGTACGTCGTGCTGCGTCCCGGAACACCGCCCGGCGAGGAACTGGTGACGGAACTCCAGCAACTCGTCAAGCGGAAGTTCGCCGCCCACGCCTACCCGCGAGCGGTGCACTTCACCGACCGACTGCCCAAGACACCCAGCGGGAAGATCCAGCGCTTCCTGCTGCGCCGACAGCGCGCGCAGACAACCGGCCGACCGCCGACCGATCCGACTCGCGAGACGAACTCATGACGGCGCACGTGTCCTGCCTGCTGCCCAGCGAGGAGGCGGCCGAACTGCTCGACCTGACCCGGGAGATCGTCGAGGGTGCCCTCGCCCCCCGGGCCGCCGCCGACGAGGCCGCCGAGCGCTTCCCGCGCGACGTCTTCAGCACACTCGGCCGCCCTCGTACTCCTCAGACTTCCCTACCCCGAGGAGTAAGGGGGCGACGGTCCGCCCTACGAGGTCTACCTCCAGGTCGTCGAGGAGATCTCGGCCCGCTGGGCGAGCGTGGGAGTCGGACTGAGCGTGCACACCCCGTCCAGCTTCGCCCTGGCCGGGTACGGCGCCGACGAACAGCGCCGGAACCGGCTGCCCGGCATGCTCGGCGGTGAACTGCTCGGCGCCTACTGCCTGTCGGAGCCGCACGTCGGCTCCGAGGAGGGACAGGGCCTGCCGATCGCCCTCGCCGGGCTGGACGCGGGCCGGCTAGGCATCGCAGCCGTCGCCGTAGGCCTCGCGCAGGGCGCCCTCGACGACGCGCTCGCGTACGCGCAACAGCGGGAGACCTTCGGACAGAGCCGATCGCCGGTCACCAGGGCGTCGCGTTTCTGCTGGCCGACATGGAGACCGCCGTGAACTCGCCCGGGCCACCGTCCTGGGTCCGCAGGGGTCAGCCGAGTCGGGGCCGGACGATCTTGCCTGGGCGACCTGGTCGCCGCCACGCCTCGGTCACCTGTGTGCCGGTGGCCGCGAGGGACCCGCTCTGGTTGACGGGAGCCGTCCACGACATCGGCTCCGGCGGGACGATGTTCGCCTGCTGGGCCGTCGGGCCGCGCTCTCACCTGGTCCACGCGCCCCTGCGGACCGGCGTCGCGAGGACCGTCGTGCACGAGGGCAAGCCCGTGGCCACCCCCGACGCGGGCCGGTTCTGACGTGTCGCCGCCGAGCGCCGGGTCAGGACCGAAGCCGTGCACCGGGTCCCAGTCGGGCGGTGACCTGCCCAGGAGCCAGGGTGGAGTGCCCCTCGGAGCACTCGACGACGACGCGGACCGGAGCGTCGCAGTCGGTGTGGCGAAGGTCCAGCACAGGGCTCTCGGAGCCGAGGGCGTACGCCTCACCCCACTGCCTGAGCGCCATCAGGACGGGCCACAGGTCCCAGCCCTTGCGGGTCAGGCGGTACTCGTTTCGGGAGCGGCTGCCCGGCTCCCGGTAGGGGACGGTCTTCAGGATGCCGGCCGCGATCAGCTTCCTCAGGCGGTCGCTGAGGACGGCCTCCGACAGGCCGATGTGGCGGTGGAAGTCGTCGAAGCGGCGGACTCCGTTGACGGCGTCCCGCAGGATCAGCAACGTCCATTTCTCTCCGACCACGTCGAGTGTTCGCTGGACGGGGCAGTTGTCCGTGTTCGCCTCAAGCCACTCCATCCAGCCATCGTAGGCCTCTGACTTCGTCATTGACAGTCAGGTGAGCGAGAAGCTAGCTTCATCTGCAAAAGCCAGATGGAGGGCGCTCGGTCGTGGGACGAACACGTACGTACCAGTGGGAGGATCCCGCGGTCTCAGCGGAGGCCGCCGGACGCATGGCCGGCATCGACTTCCTGCGCGAGTTGCAGGCGGGGCGACTGCCGGGGGCGCCCATCGGCTCCGCCATCGACTTCCGTCTGGACGAGGTGGAGCCCGGCAGGGTCGTCTTCTCCCTGACGCCGGGCGAGGAGCACTACAACCCGATCGGCAGCGTGCACGGCGGAGTCTTCGCCACCCTGCTGGACTCCGCTGCCGGATGCGCCGTCCAGACCACCCTCCCGCAAGGCATGGCGTACACCTCACTCGACCTGACGGTGAAGTTCCTGCGGCGGATCACCGCGGAGACGGGCACGGTGCGCGCCGTCGGAACGGTCGTCAACAAGGGCCGCCAAACCGCCCTCGCACAAGCACAGTTGGTCGACGCGAAGGACCGTCTGCTCGCCCACGCCACCAGCAGTTGCCTGCTCTTCCCGGTTCCTCCGCCTCATCCGCCTCAAAGGTGAGGTTCTGCCGGCGACCGGTGAATCGGATCTCGTCGCGCACTCCGCCGCGGGCGGGAACGACGTCGAAGCGCCCCTCGATCATCTCTGCCGACTGCTGAGGATCGACAGGATCGTCGGGCAGGTCGGGTCGGGCAGGTCGGGCAGGTCGGACAACCCGAACGGGGCCGGCGCCGGCGCCGGGACGTGTCGGGGACCGAGCGATTGCCGTTATCCCTGGTTGCGAACCGGGCACGGCCACGTCGTCCGAGCCGGCCGTCGTGGACCGGGGCACGCACGACGTGCACGTCGAGTGCCTGACGACCCTCGACGACGACACCCGCTACCGGAATTCGCCCGGCTGACCGGGGTCACCTCGACCATGGCCCGACTGGTCGTGGCGGACCTGCCGCAAGTGGACAGCGGCGACCGGCCCTTACTGACGGCCGAGGCACGGACCGTGCTCGGCGTGAAGTGGGTGACGCCGCCCTGGCCGAGGACGTACTGCACAGGACCGACTCCTCGGTCCTGCCGGCCGTCGTCGCAGCCCCCTGCTGTCCCGGGACCCGGCCCGGCTGTGGAGGGACGGCCCCGACACGGCGGCCGCCGCGGAGGTGTGGGACCGCGAGGCCGGCAGGCGCAGGCTGCCGGACCAACGCGCTCGGCCGCGCGCTGCACGCCTGCCTGTGAGGCCGACCCGGGCACGTCACGTCCCGGTCGCCTCCACCCGATGGCGAGAAACCAAGGCATGACCACGGCGCTTCCGCGTCCCACTGCATCGGCGCTCCCCCGCCGCGATCTCCGCGACCGGGGCCGGCCGGCCCCGGCCGGATCCGGCCGTCGCCTGCCGCGCCGACCGGCGAAGACCGCAGCGCAGCGGCCGATCCCGCGGTGGCACGAGGATCCGCGACGGGAGTCGTGAGCGCGCGAGGACAGGCCCGGCCCTGGCGCGCAGGCGCCCACACACTGGGGCGATAGGGGGCCGGTCGGGGTATTGGCCTGTTCTCTGCGTTCCTATGGTTCCTCACAACTTCTTCATGAGCCGCCCGGCCGGGATCCCGGCCGGATCGTGTTCTGCGATCGGTCACTGTGCGTACGAGGGAAACTGATGAACCGACAGACCGAATTGCGCTCCTACAGCCGCGATGTCGCCCCGCTGGACTGGTGGTTCCTCGCTTCGCCCCGCGGCGAGTACCCGGTGGTCCAACTTGCGGTCGAGGGCTTCGGCGGCTTGTCCGGGCAGCTCTTGACCGAGGCGCTGGCGCTCGCGGCCGACGCGTGCCCCGGCAGCAGGCTGCGGCGCCTCAAGAAAGTCTGGGTGGACAGCGGACGCCCGCCCAGGGTGGTGACGGCGCCGCGCACCGCCGCCGACGCGGTGCTTGACTCGCCGCTGCTGCACAGCCCGCTGCCGGCCCGCTCCGACGACACCTGCGAGGTGGTGCTGTTCGAGGGCGACCCGGCCACGCTGGTGTTCCGGGCCTTCCACGGCGTGATGGACGGCCGCGGCGTCCAACTGTGGGCGGAGGACGTGTTCCGCGCCCTGCGCGGCGAGCAGCCCGTGGGAGCGCCGTCGCGGATGAACGCGCAGGACATGCTCGCGACGCTGGATCGGGATCTGCGCGAGGGACTGCCGCCCCTCGCCGGCAAGCCGGTGCTGCAGTGGCCGCAATCCTTCGCCCGGCCGCAACGAGGGCCGCGTGTCCCGGTCTTCCGAAGACGCTCGATCGACGGCGCCCACCCGGCCATGGCCGCCAGGGTGGCCGTCGCGCTGGCCGCCGCCTGCCCGCGCTCCGCGGGAACATCGCACGGCGCCCCGCAGGGAGCAACGGTCCGGACGGGGGACGACACGCCGGCCGGGACGGACGCCCGGCAGCTGAGCCGGTTCTCGGTCGTGGTGGACGGTCGTCGCCACGTGCCCGGCGCACGCACCACCGCGGATCTGGCGCTGAGCGTGCCCCTCGACGTGTACGAGGGCGAGGCCTGGGAGGAGGTGCAGGCACGGCTGCTCACCGCGCTCGGTGAGCGCCAGGACCTGGCCCAGCGCACCGATCCGGCTCTGCGGAAGTTGCCGAAGTGGCTGGTACGGGGCCTGGAACGGGCGGCGGACGCGGCGACCGGTCCGGGCCTGTACGGCAGCGCCGCCGTACTGTCCGACCTGGGCACGGTCGCCTGCGTCGACTACTCGTGCCCGGGATTCGACGCCCAGGCCGTCTACATGCTGGGCTCGCCCGGGATCGCCTCGCCCGCGGAGGTCGACACCGTCGTCTGCGGCAACCGCACCGAGGTGACCGTGGCCTGGTGGGACGGACCCGAGACCAAGGCGCGGGCCGACGCGCTGCTGGACGACATCGAGGAGGCGTTGGCGCCACGCGCCCACCGTGAGTGGGACGGCAACCGGACCCGCACGTCGACCGGTGGTCCATCCGTGGTGCGGATGTTCCGTGAGCAGGTCGAACGGACCCCCGACCGGATCGCGGTCAGCGGCCCGGACGGAGACCTGACCTACGCGGAACTGAGCCGCTGGGCCGACGCCATTGCGGCCGAGCTGCGGCTGCGCGGTGTGGAGAGGGAATCCGTGGTCGGCGTGCTGGCTGACCGGTCGCCCCACTTCGTGGCCGCCGTGTGGGGCGTGCTGCGGGCCGGCGCGGCCTACCTGCCGCTGGATCCCCGCAACCCAGACGCCCGGCTGCGGGAACTGCTCGCCGACGCGTCGGCGAAGTACTGCCTGGTCCAGCGGCACCACGCCGAGCGCCGGTGGTGCCCGCCCGGCTGCGAACCGCTGCTCCTGTCCGACCTTTCGCCGACGGCCGAACCCACCGCAACAGATCATCGCGACGCGGAGCCGGACCCCCACGACCTGGCATTCGTCATCTACACCTCAGGCTCGACCGGCAAGCCCAAGGGCGTGCAGATCGAGCACCGCGCCCTGCACACCTATCTCACGTGGGCGTTGCGGGAGTTCGGCGTCGACCAGGAGATCCGGCTGCCGCTGATCACCTCGCCGGCCTTCGACCTGACCGTGCGCTCGGTGTTCCTGCCGTTGCTGGCCGGAGGAGCCGTACTGCCGCTGCGGGAGGAACCCGACCCCCTGTCACTGCGCGCGCTGCTCACGGGGAGCGGGGCCACCATGCTCTCCGGGACCCCGTCCCACCTGGACCTGATCAGCCGCCTGGACCTGGATCTGCGCGACAGTGGGATCCGCACCGTGGTCGTCGCCGGTGAACTGCTCCGGGTCCCGGTGGCGCTGCGGGCCCAGGAGATGTTCGGACCGCAGTGCCGGATCATCAACCTGTACGGACCGACCGAGACGACCGTCGAGTGCACCCTGCACGTGTTCGACAAGGAGCGTGACGCCGGCCGGGCGGCGGTGTTCATCGGCAGGCCGACCGACAACACCACGATCCATCTGCTCGATCCCAGCGGGCGCTTCGTCGCCCCCGGGGAGACCGGCGAGATCCACCTGGGCGGCGACCAGTTGGCCCGCGGTTACCTCGGCCGCCCGGACCTGACCCGCGAGAAGTTCTTCCGCCTGGCCGACGGCACCCGGGTGTACCGCAGCGGCGACCTGGCCCGGCTGACCCCCACGGGCGAACTGGAGTTCATGGGACGCAGTGACCACCAGGTCAAGATCCGGGGCCACCGGGTGGAGCCGGCGGAAGTCGCCGCCACGTTCGAGCGGCATCCCCGTGTCCGGACCGCGGTGGTCGTCCCCGGTGTGCGGCCCGGCGGACACACGGCACTGCTCGGCTACGCGGTGGCAGACCCCGACGTCACCGGCGAACAGCTGAGACGGTTCGCGGCGGCCCGACTGCCGGAGTACCTCGTTCCCTGGTCCGTCACGGTGCTGGCCGAACTGCCCCTCACGGTGAACGGGAAGGTCGATGTCCGTGCTCTTCCCTCGTGCGGTCCCGAGGGCGCTTTCGCCGACGGGCCGGGATCAGCCCAGCCGGCGCTCGACTCCGTCGAGTCTGCCGTCGCGGATGTCTGGGCCGAGGCGCTTCAGGTGGACCGATCGGCTCTGACGGCCAGGGACAACTTCCACCGTCTCGGCGGCGACTCGCTGACGCTGTACGCGATGCTCGCCACGGTCTGCCGACAGGTCCTCGGCGCCGGCCGGGAGCAGGCGTTCATGTCCCAGCTCGCGCGCATCCTCCGCGAACCGACGCTGCGGGAGATCGCCCTGGTCGTCCGCGAGACGGCCGGCCCGGACCCCGAGAACCGACCAGCCGCCTGAGGAGCGGACATCGCAGGACCGCCGTGAGGGCGCCTGCCGGTGGGCGGCCGCCGGAGAGCAGTCGCCCGGCGAGGGCGACGTGACGGTCCTTGTGCCGGGCCGCAGCCGCTGCCGCCGCTCCGGGGAACTCGGCGGACAGGTGGTCACCGGTGCGCCGGTCCGTTCCTCGGCTCACCCGGGAACCGTGGGAACCGTGATGACGGGGCAGTGTGCGTGGTGCAGTGCCCCCTGGCTCACCGAGCCCAGGAACATGCCCCTGAATCCTCCGTGCCCCCGGGTTCCCACGACCAGGCCGAGGGCGTGTTCCGAGGCTTCCGTGAGGACGCGCACCGGGTGACCGAGGAGGACTTCGTGGTGCAGCTCCACTTCCGGGTGCGTCGCGGTACGGCCCGCGACCGTCTCGGACAGCACGCGGCGGGCCTCCCGCACCGCGGCGTCCTCGTCCGCGACGCCGAGGCGGGGAGGCTGCCACACGTACAGGGCGCGGAGGACCGCACCCCGCAGGGCCGCCTCCTCGAACGCCAGATCCACGGCGGCCGCCGAGTGCGGACTGCCGTCGACGCCGACCACGAAGTACGCGGGGTCCTGGGTGACGTGCTCGGGCTCCGGAACGACCGCCACCGGGCAGGGGGCATGGGCGACCAGGGGCAGGGCCACGGCAGTGGAGGTGCCCGTCTCGCGCCGTCTGCTCAGGTGCCAGGAGCCCACCACGACCATGGAGGCGCCGCGCGCCTCCTCGCGCAGGACCCACGCCGGCTCTCCCTCCGCCAGCAGCGTCGACAGTTCCACCTCCGGGCACCGGGACTCGACGAACGCGACCGCCTCCGTCAGGATCTGATCGCCCAGCCCGTGCAGCGCCTGGTTCCACTCCTCCCAGGACGGCCGCACCTCACGCGAGCGGTATCCGCGGGTCGGCACGCCCTGGGCATGCACGAGCCGCAGCGGCACGCCCCGTCGACCGGCTTCGTCGGCCGCCCAGGCGAGCGCCAGTCGCTTCGAGGGATCGGGGTCGACGCCCACCACGACCGGTCTGCGCCCGTCCGCACCCGCCATGACGCCTCCAGGAGATCTCCGCACCGCCGTGCTCCCTCTCTCCAGCGTCGCCCCGGCCGACGTGTACCGCCACGCCACGCCTCCACCGCGCGCACGGCTCCCGCGCGGCTCCCGCACGGGCCTCGGGGAGGCACGTCCGGCGCCACATGGACGGCCGGCCGGTCGAAGGCGTACCCCGGCCGTGATCCCGCACCCGGGACACGGCCGTCGTGGGTCTCGCGCTCCTGCGCCTGCGGCGGCCGTCCGCCCTGGCGCCCGGCCTCAGTCGTGCGGGACGACGGCGACCGGGCAGCGCCCGTGGTGGATGGCGGCATGGGCGACCGGCCCGAGGTGGGGCGCTCCACTGCGCCGGGGCGCGCGCCGGCCCACGACCAGCAGCCCGGCGCCGGCGGAGGCCTGGACGCCCACCTTGGCGGGGCTCACGAGACGGATGCTCTCGACCACCTCCACCTGCGGGTACTTCTCACGCCAGAGTCGCAGCACCATGCTCAGCTCGTGCTGCGCGTCCCGCGTCATCTCCTCGGTCACCTGGTGGTCCACCCCCCAGGGCATACGCGCGTGGAACGGCACACTTCGGCCGTGCGCCACCACCAGCGGAACGTCCCTGGCCGCCGCGGAATGGAACGCGAAGTCGAGCAGCCCGTCACAGGATCCGTTCAGCTTGAGGGCCACGACCACCGGGCCGGCCGGTGCGGGGTCGCCTCCCGCGTCCCGTGCCCCGGCGCGCACGAGCACCACAGGGCACGCAGCGTGTGCCACGACGGGCATGCTGACCTCGCCCATGAAGTAGCTCTCGACGGCCCCCATCCCGTGGGAGCCGAGCACGGTCATCTCCGACTCCGTCGCCGCTCGGAGCAGAGCGGCGTGCGGGTCGTCGGCCACCAGACTTCCGACGACGGTGAGGCCCGGGTGCCGGGCCTGCGCCTCGGCCTGCGCCGTGTGCACGAGGCGCTTCGCCCAGTAGTTCTGGTCGACCTCGGACGTGGCGTGCGCGGGCTCCGGCAACAGCAGGGGCCACGCATGCAGCAGCCGCAGCGCGAGCCTGCGCTTGTCGGCCTCGTCGGCAGCCCACCGGGCGGCGGCGAGACTCTCGGGTGAGCCGTCGAGGCCCACAGTGACGACCGGTTGCATGGCGGCGGCCTCCGTCTCGTTACGAAGCGGGAAGGACGGGATACGACAGTGGACGTGGGCGTACGAGCCCGACGGCGAACCCGGTCCGGAAGCCGCCGACGTGCCGAGCACGCTGCTTCCCTCCTTCGAGGATCACTCCATCCCCTCCCCGCCGCACGTGGAACGGCCGGACGGTCCCGGACAGTCGGCGTGGGTGAGGAACGGCCGCAGGAGCTCGCAGGAGCTCGCGCAGAAGCTCCGGCTCGGCGATCCCCCAGCAGTTACAGTGATGGGCGCCGTTTCGATCACGTCGGAGCCGACCTTGCCGAACCTGTCCAACCTGGAAGAACTCTTCTCCGACGAGGGTGACGACACCGGTCCGGTGCGGTCGCCCGGCTGGCAGAACACCGTGTCACCGCAGGGTCTGACGGTGACCTTGATCGCCGACTACACGTTCCCCACCCGGGCATGGTTGCCGTCGGCGGCGATCGTGGCGTTGCTCGGTGAGTTCGAGGTGACCGCAGGCGCCGCCCGTACGACGATCAGCAGGCTGGCGCGTCGAGGGGCGCTGGAGGGCAGCCGGCAGGGGCGGCACAGCTCCTACCGGCTGACGTCGCAGGCCGCCGCCGATCTGTGGAGCGGCGGCAGCTCGATCGCCACGTTCACCACGCAACCCGACTCGTGGGACGGCTGGTGGACGCTGATCGCCTTCTCCGTTCCGGAGGCGGAGAGCACGCGACGTCGTGCCCTGCGCACCGCCCTGCGGTGGCGGGGCTTCGCACCGCTGTACGACGCGGTCTGGGTGTCGCCGCATCCTCTGACGCCCAAGGGGCGGACCGAGGTGGCCGACCTGGCCCGGGGAGCGGTGAGCATGTTCCGCGCGCGGCAGGAGGATCTGGAGACGGAGGCCAACCGCAACCCGGTCGAGGCCTGGGACCTGTCCGGCATCGCCGAGCACTACCGGACCTTCGTCGGCCGTTGGAGCAGCCTGCTTCCCCGCATCGACTCGGGCGGCGTCACCGGCGCCGAAGCGGTACGCGTCCGCACCGAAGTGATGCACGCGTACCGTCACTTCCCCATCCTGGACCCGTTGCTCCCGATCGGGCTGCTGCCGCCCGACTGGCCCCGGTCACGGGCGCGGGAAGCCTGCGTCGCGGTGTACGACGGCCTGGTCCAGCCGGCCCAGGACCACGTCCGCGCGGTGGCGGGACGTTTCACCGCAGGACCGCATCTCGACATCAGGGCCCATACGATCGCCGGCATGAGCGCGGGCGTCGGCCACACCTGACAAGCCGCCGTGCGGTACGGATACGGGTACGGGCTCGACCGGCCCGGAGGGATCCGGCCCCTGCGGATGACGTGGCGCCCCATCACCTTCGGCTGCCCTCCTGGTACACCGGCCCTGGCGGGGTGCCGGCGGCAAGGTCGGGGCCGACAGGGGCCGACGTCGGCGCGCGTGCGGCGACTGCCGCCCTGGGGGCGTGAGGCAGCGGTGGACGGTCGCGGCCGCCGTCCGTACTCGTCACGGCCTCACGAGGTCCCTGCCTGGTATCGGACGATGACCGCCCGGCTCCCGCTGTTCGTGCCCCGCCCGTGGGAGAGGAGAGCACCGGCCCCGAAGAGGGTGTGCGTGCCGGGCGCCAGGGCCAGGCCGGAGAGCGAAAGCCATTGACGCCCGGCGGGCTCCACCCCTGTGTTCGTCCATCCCTCGACCTGTGGCGGAGCGTCGATGCCCAAGTACCGGCCCGTGGGAGTGCGGCGCAGCCACGCGCCCAGTACCAGGCCGCCTGAGCCGTCGGACGCCACCGGCTGTATCGCGGCGGAGTGGGCGGCTCTGGGCGGGTAGGCGGCGCGCTTCCACCGGTGGCCGTCCCAGTGCAGGAAGAAGTACTCGAAGGGCGGATCGACCGCCGCCTCGTCCTCCGGCTCCCAGGTGTGCTCCCCGAGGACCCAGACGTCGTCCGCGGCCAGGGCACGGACGTAGCCGAGCGTGCTGGTCTCTCCGGACAGCGTGCCGTTGCGGCTGAAGCGGTGCTCGGGCAGCCGCGTCCGCTGCCAGCTGTGTCCGTCGTAGTGCATCGCAGCGAACTGGTTCGGGGGGTCTGGAGGCATCCCCATGCCCACGGCCCAGACGTCGTCCGGGGACGAGGCGTCGAGAGCGCCGACCCAGACCGGCAGGGCGGTTCGCTGCCAGCGGCGGCCGTCCCAGTGCCACAGGACGCCCTGGCAGTCGACGGCCCAGGCCTGGTGCGGGGAGAGCACGCGCAGCGCGGTGATCAGGAAAGGGACGGCTGTCCGGCGCCAGCGTGCGCCGTCCCAGCGCATCACCGTACGGGACGGACGGCCGTCCGACTGCTCCGGGCCGTCCGAGCACGACGGATCCCGCCGGCCCGCGTCCCCTTCGGTCGGCGGAAACGGCGTGGGCTCGCGATGGTAGATCCACAGGTCACGCGAGCCCGACGCCGCGGCTTGCAGTTCCGGGTCACTGCGGAGTTCGACGGGCAGGGGCGCGGGGCTCCAGCGGCCGGCCGCGTAGTGCAGCAGACTGCCGCGCCGGCGGTCGGGCCGGCCCGTGCTTCCGACGGCCCACGCCTCATCGGCGGAGACGGCGACCAGACCGTTGAGCTCGGAATCGGGCGCAGGGCTGCGGTAGTCGATCTGCCACGCGCCCGCGTCCCCTTCCGGCTTCACGGGCCGGTCCGACACGTCCGCGGCGCCGTGGCAGCCTGCCGCCAGCAAAGCCAGGACCGACACCCCTGCTGCGGCTCGCAGCCGCACGGCAATCCAGCTCACGCACTCGGCGCCCGCGCCATCTCCCGCGCGGCCGGGCGCAGTTGGGCGAAGGTCGCCTCCCCACCTCTCTCCGGGACCCTACCAAGGGTCCGAAAGGGCTCCGAGTCCTTCGGACGCGGTCTTCTCCGCGGGCGAATGTTTCTCCGCGGGCGACCGTCTCCCCGGTTCGGCCGGTTCGGGCAGCGCGCCGAAGCCGGCTCCCTGGACGTGACGTCCGGGGGACGAGGGGGCGCTCTCTCCGAGGAAGCCGCCCGACTGGTGCTGCCACAGCTTGGCGTAGGCGCCGTTCGCCACGAGCAGTTCCCCGTGGGAGCCCTGCTCCAGGACGCGTCCGCGGTCGAGGACGACGAGACGGTCCATCCCGGCGACGGTGCTCAGACGGTGGGCGACCACGAGGGCAGTACGACCGTCCATCAACCGCCACAGGGCGTCCTGGACGAGGAGTTCGCTCTCCGAGTCCAGGGCGCTGGTCGCCTCGTCGAGCAGCAGGATGGGGGCGTCGCGCAGGATGGCCCTGGCCAGGGCGACGCGCTGGCGTTGGCCACCCGAGAGTTTCACCCCCCGCTCCCCCACCAGGGTGCCGAAGCCGTCGGGAAGCTGGTCGGCGAACTCCGTGACGTGTGCGGCGGCGGCAGCGGCGTGGATCTCCTCGCAGGTGGCGCCGGGCCGGGCGAACGCGATGTTGTCGCGCAGGCTGCGGTGGAACATGGCGGGTTCCTGCGGGACGTAGGCGATCTGTGAGCGCAGGTCGGCCTGGCGCAGTCGGCTGATGTCCTGCCCGCCGATCAGAATGCGTCCGCCGTCGATGTCCGACATCCGCAGCAGGAGCCGGGTGAGTGTGGTCTTGCCGCCGCCGGACCTGCCGACCAGACCGATCCGCGCGCCCGCGGGCACGTCCAGGTCGAGTCCGCGGAAGATCGGCTTCGCGCCCGCGTGGGCGAAGGTCACCGCCTCGAAGCGGACGCCCGTGTCGCGGGGCGCGAGCGGTTCGGGCTCCTTCGGGTCGAGCACGGTGGGCGGATCCAGCAGCAGCTCCGTGAACTGCGCGGCCTCGGTCATCGAGCTTTCCAGACGCCGGTAGATCTGGTTGAACTCGAACATGATCTCGGTGGCGTTGGAGTAGTAGGTGAAAGCGACGAAGATCTCCTCCACCCCCCGTCCCGGGCCGCCGAAGACGATGGCGGCCAGCAGTCCCAGCACGTTGGTCAGCACGGACATGGGGGCGATCAGGGTGTCGACGCGCAGATTGCCGTAGTCCCACGACGTCAGCGTCAGACGGCGGGAATCCGCGACGCGGTCGCGGTGTTCGTCGGCCTCCCGTCCCTCGGCGGCGAACGCCCGGATGGTCTCCATGTTCACGAGGCTGTCGGCGACGTGGCCGGAGACCCGGGCGATCGCCGCCTCGCGGGCATTGACGAGCCTCTGCCGACGACGGATCAGAGGGGTCGCGGCCGCCGCGGTCAGCGCGATCATCACCAGCAGGCCGACGACGAGCATCGGCGTGTAGCTCCACAGCACCACGGCCCCGAACACCAGGGGGACGAGACTGCCCACGATCCGGTACGTCACCGTGTCGACGAAGTCCTCGAAGCGCCTTCCGTAGCTCAGCACCCGTTTGGTCAGGGAGCCGGCGAAGTTGTCGTGGAAGAACGCCGCGTCCTTGGCGAGGAGTTCGTCCATGCCGCTCACGTAGAGGTGTTCCGCGCCGAAGGCGTCCACGCGGTTCAGGCAGTACTGCCCGACCCGCCACACGGCTTCGGCGAGCAGCAGCGTCACCGCGAAGCCCAGCACGTACGGCAGCGCCGAGCCGAGGGTGAGACCGCCCTCGTCGACGGCCTGTCCTGCCAGTTCGGCGATGAGCAGGGGGGCCACGTAGCGGGTGCCGATGTTGCCCATGGCCGGCAGCAGCAGCGCGGGCAGGGCCAGCCGTCGTAGTCGTAGCAGTTCCCGGCCGTAGTGGCGCAGTGCCAGAACCACCGCGCTCCTGCCCGGCGTCGGCCCTGGTGTCTGTGTCGTCCCCATCACGCTCCCGAAGGTTGAGAAGTCGGAAGTGTCCCGTCATGGGAGGTCTCAGGTCCAGGCATTTACGGCGGACCGGCGAGAACCGGACACCGTGGCGTTCAGGGCACGCGGGGCGATCAGCCTGGGGTCACCGGCGCACGGCGTGGGCGGGACGGTCGCGGGCCCGGCGATCTCCGGAGCGCGGGACCGTTCGGCAGGCCTCCCGCGCGGCCCGGCGGACCTCGCCCCCTGCCCGGGCGCACCGGTCGCCCGGCCCGAACCGGCCTCGGGCGGCCGCCTGTTGGCCCTCGGCAGCCGCACCCGCGTCCGTCGCCCTTCGGCAGCGGGCCCGACGGCGGGGGCACGGAAGGCGGGGCAATGGATCGCTCCGTCCCGCACTCCGGGTAACGTCAGGGTATGAGTCATCCGCACCCCGAATTGAAAGCCGCCCCTCCCCTTCCCGAAGGAGGGCTGCGAGTCATCGCCCTGGGCGGCCTGGGTGAGATCGGCCGCAACATGACCGTCTTCGAGCACGCCGGAAAACTGCTCATCGTCGACTGCGGTGTGCTGTTCCCCGAGGAGACCCAGCCCGGCGTGGACGTGATCCTGCCGGACTTCACCTCGATCCGGGACCGACTGGACGACATCGTGGGCATCGTCCTCACCCATGGCCACGAAGACCACATCGGCGGCGTGCCGTATCTGCTGCGCGAGCGGCGCGACATCCCCGTCATCGGTTCCAAGCTGACGCTGGCGTTCCTGGAGGCCAAGCTCAAGGAACACGGCATCCGACCGCGCACGGTGCGGGTACGGGAAGGCGACCGGCGGCGCTTCGGGCCCTTCGACTGCGAGTTCGTGGCGGTCAACCACTCCATTCCGGACAGCCTCGCGGTCGCGATCCGCACCGGCGCGGGGATGGTGCTGCACACCGGCGACTTCAAGATGGACCAGTTCCCCCTCGACGATCGCATCACCGACCTGCGTGCCTTCGCCCGCCTCGGCGAGGAGGGCGTGGATCTGTTCCTCACCGACTCCACCAACGCCGAAGTGCCCGGCTTCACCACCTCCGAGCGTGAGCTGAACCCGGCGATCGAACAGGTGATGCGCACCGCGCCGCGCCGGGTCATCGTCTCCAGCTTCGCCAGTCACGTGCACCGCATCCAGCAGGTCCTGGACGCCGCCCACCAGCACGGACGCAAGGTCGCCTTCGTCGGCCGGTCGATGGTCCGCAACATGGGCATCGCCCGTGACCTGGGCTATCTGAAGGTCCCGTCCGGTCTGGTCGTGAGCACCAAGGAGCTGGAGAAGCTCCCGGACCACAAGATCACTCTGGTGTGCACGGGCTCCCAGGGCGAGCCGATGGCCGCGCTGTCGCGGATGGCCAACCGCGACCACGTCATCCGCATCGGCAAGGGCGACACGGTCCTGCTCGCCAGTTCCCTCATCCCCGGCAACGAGAACGCCATCTACCGGGTGATCAACGGGCTCACCCGGTGGGGCGCCCATGTGGTCCACAAGGGCAACGCCAAGGTGCACGTCTCCGGGCACGCCAGCGCCGGCGAGCTCGTCTACTGCTACAACATCGTCAAGCCCCGCAACGTCATGCCGGTGCACGGCGAATGGCGTCATCTGCGGGCCAACGGCGATCTCGCGATCCGTACCGGGGTCGCCCCCGAGCGGGTCGTCATCGCCGAGGACGGCGTCGTCGTCGACCTCGTCGACGGGCGCGCGTCCATCACCGGCAAGGTCCCGGCCGGCAACGTCTACGTGGACGGCATGGAAGTCGGCGGCGCCACCGAAGCGTCCCTGAAGGACCGCCTCACCCTCGCCGCCGAAGGCGTGGTCACGGTGGTGGCGATCGTCGACGCGGACACCGGCGCGCTCGCCGAGGCCCCCGACTTCCTGGCCCGGGGCTTCGTCCACGACGACGCCACCTTCGAGCCCGTGATCCCCGTCATCGAGAAGACCCTGGCCACCGCGGCCGAGGAAGGCGTCGGGGACGCGCGCCAGCTCGAACAGCTCGTCGCCCGCGCCGTGGCGAACTGGGCCTTCCGTACCCACCGCCGCAGGCCGCTCATCATCCCGGTCATCATCGACGCCTGAGCCACGGCCCGCGGCCCGGTCCCCGGTTCCGGTGACGGTCCCGGGGCATCGAGGTCGGGCAGGGCGGTCGGCGGCCGCCCCGGGAGACCGGGGCGGCGACGCGCTCCCCCACCGGGTGCAGGACGACGCGACCGTCATGTGCCTGGACCGGCGGAGGCGTCGGCGACGTCTCCGGGACGTCGACGAACCGAGCCGAAGCCCGAACGCCGTCCCGTCGGGAGGCGTTCGGGCTTCGGCTCGCAGGCGCGTACCCGCCGGCTACGCGGTCAGGCCGTGGCGGGGGCGCCGAGCATCGCGGAGGCCCGCTGCAGCGAGCTGAGGACGCCTGCGGGCGCGGGCGCGGCCTCGGGGACGGTGCGGCAGGTGAAGCCGAGCTGGGCCATGGCCCGGGAGACCTCGGCGGCGCTGAAGTCGCGACGGTCCTGGCGCGTGACGATCTGGCCGACCTGCTTGACGGGGTAGTGGCGGCGGCCGATGGTCACGGATTCGCCGGTGACCGGTTCGGGCTTCACGCCCTTCATCGATTCCAGCACGCCGCCCTTGGTGAGCTCGAAGGGGAAGCGGGCGATGACGCAGCGCATGTGGCCTCACAGGGGAGAAGGTGAACGATCCGCGGTCGCCGAAGACGTCGCGCAGGCGGGTGACCAGGCGGGTGGGGTGGTCGTCCTGGTCGCAGGCCGTCACACGAGGTTCCGGGCCGCCGCGTCGAGCCCGGACGGGCGTACCCGGGTGCGCCGGTCCGCATCAGGGAATTCCCGCAGCGATGAGCGGCATGGGCAATGACGGCCATGGGCCGATGACGGAAAAAGAAAAAACAGAAAGCGTGCAGCTGGGGCCCGCACCCCGAAGGATGCGGGCCCCAGCTACGGTATGTGCGCGACGTCAGGCCGGAACGATGTTCTCGGCCGTCGGGCCCTTCTGGCCCTGCGCGATGTCGAAGGTCACCTTCTGGCCTTCGAGCAGCTCACGGAAGCCCTGCGCGGCGATGTTCGAGTAGTGGGCGAACACGTCCGCGCCGCCACCGTCCTGCTCGATGAAGCCGAAGCCCTTTTCCGCGTTGAACCACTTCACGGTACCGGCAGCCATGTCATGTCTCCTTCGGGGCAGTGCATCGGCGCCCGCACTGCGCGGACGCCGTGTCGCCGCAATGATCACCCTGCCCGGAAAATGACCGGAAATACAAAAGCGCTCCCCGTCGTAATATCAGCGGCGGAGGCACTTGAAGTTTCGGGAACCACAACTGCAACTGAGATCGACAGTAGCACGGTGAAACGGCCCGCGCACGTTACACAATTCCGCTCTGCTCATTGTGCCTAAAACTCTCACCGCGTGATCCGTCGAACTCTTGCTTCGCGGGAACAGATATTGGGTCTCTTCGGTGCGATGTTTTCCTCGGACACCGGGGCCGGGCCCGCGCCGCGCCGTGCGGGCCCGGCGTCCGTCAGTTCTCCAGGCGCCAGCTCTGGTTCGCGCCGCCCGAGCAGCTCCACAGCTGGATCTTCGTCCCGTTGGATGTCCCCTGGCCGCTCGCGTCCAGGCAGAGACCCGACTGCACGGCTGTGATCGTGCCGGCGGAATTGACGTTCCACTGCTGGTCCGCCTGCCCGGTGCAGTCCCAGATCGCCGCCGGGGCGCCGTTGCCCGCCGACTGGCCGACGCCCAGGCATTTGTTGCCGTAGACGACGAGCTGCTTCGCGGCGGTGTAGGTCCACCGTTGGTTGGAGCCGCCGTTGCAGTCCCACAGTTGCGCCTGGGTGCCGTTGGCCGTGGTGGAGTTGTTGATGTCGAGGCAGCGTCCCGACCCCTGGCCGATGACCGCCTGGTTGCCGGTCGTGGGGGGCGGCTGCGTGTTCGAGCCGAACTGGGTGAAGAACTGCCACACCGCGGCCGAGGTCCAGGTGCGCCAGCCGTCACCGGTGGATCCGTCGATGGGACCGGGGTCGTGGCCCGCTCCGTCGAACGCCGCCCAGACGACGGGGTATCCGGACCTGCATCCGGAGTAGGTGGTGATGATGTGCGTCAGGCTTCCGTTGGCCGGCTCGGGCGGGTTCTGCCGGGTGCAGCCGTTGGCCCGGACGAAGGTGTCGCGCAGTTCCCGGCCCGAGGAGATGGGCAGCACGTTGTCCCTGAGGCCGTGCAGACCCATGTAGGCGATGGGCTGGCTGCCGCCGTTGCACCCGCTGAGGTTCGCGCCGGAGTAGACCGCGACCGCGCGGAACACCGTGGCCCGGGAGCAGGCGAGGGCGTACGACATCGCGCCGCCGTAGCTGAAGCCGGCGGAGAACAGCTGGGTGGTGTCCACGCACAGGCCTGCTTCGAGCTGGCCGACCATGGCGTCGACGAAGGCCACGTCCTGGCCGCCGGGGTTGGCCCAGCCGTTGCCGTTGCCCTGCGGGGCGACGAAGATCGTGCTGTTGTTCGCGCCGTCCGCCAGACGTCGCAGGCCGTAGTAGGACCAGTTGTAGCCGTCCGTTCCCCCCGAGTCGACGTCGCCCGCCGTGCCGCCCCGCCAGTGGAAGCCGAAGATCAGCCGGTAGGGGTGGTTGTTGTCGTAGCCGGCCGGGACCCGAAGGATGTAACTGCGGTTCTGGCCCCCGCTCTGAATCGTGTGGGTGCCGCTCGTCAGCGTGGGGGCCTTGCCGCAACCGGCACTCGCCGCGGCGGCGGTCTTCGCGGCCGAGGCCGGCGCGCCGAGGCCGCTGCCGAACGAGGTGCCCGCGGCTGACAGGACGAGAAGTACCGCGGCCACGATGGACAGTAATAACGGTTTGCGTTTCATGCACTCACTCCTTCTTCCGTGGTCGGGAAAGGGCGGAGAGCCCGCGGTCGAGCGGGCTCAGACGGCGGTGACGGTCCATTCGTTGTTGGTGCTGGAGTTCGGGGTCCACATCACCGTGGTGGAGCCGGCCGTGGTGCTTCCGCTGCCGTCGAGGGCGGTGCCGGTGGCCCGGTTGACGATCTGGTAGCGGTTGCCGCCGAGGCTGTTCAGCGACCACTGCTGGCTGTCGCCGCCGTTCCACGCCTGCTGGCGGGCGGGAGCGCCGTTGGCGGAGTTGCCGTAACTGTCGGCGGCCATGCCGTTGGTGCGGTTCACGATGCGGTGGTAGCCGTTGCCCAGGGCGATCAGCTGCCATTGCAGGTTGGTGCTTCCGTCGTAGTTCCACTGCTTGAGGTTGGAGCCGGAGGCGACGCTGCCCCCGCTGTCGAGCACCAGCCCGCTGGTGACGTTGGCGATCCTGACCCAGGTGGTGGAGCCGCCCGGGGCGCCCAGGACGGGTATCTCACCGGAGAAGGTGAGCTTGACCGTGTAGGCCAGGGCGTTGAACGGCGGGTTGGACGAGGGCATGGTCAGGTGCAGACCGGACGCGTCCTGGGTCGGCGCGGGCAGGTCGATGTACGTGCCGGCGGTGTTGCCGAGCAGCTTTGCGCTCGTCAGGCTGCTGAGGTTGATCTGGTTCGAGTTCAGCGTCGTGATGGTCATGGCGCCGCCCTGCCAGCCCAGCGCGGTGGCGTAGAGCACCTTGTTGTCCGGACTGCGGGTGAAGCGGACGTCCTGTGGTTTGCCGGCCACCGGCCCGCTGAACGAGCCTCCCCCCATCTTGGTGGGGCCCTCGCCGTAACTGGTCCAGGAGCGGGTGGAGTAGACCGCTTCTCCGAAACGGCCGAGCCAGTCGCCCATGGCGAGCAGGATGGACTGCTGCCCGGAGGGAATGACGCCGTCGGCCATCGGGGCGATGTTCAGCAGCATGCTGCCGCCCTTGCTGACCCGGTCGATCAGCGAGTGGAGCAGCGCCTGGGTCGAGTAGTAGCCGATGCCTGCCGTGTAGCACCAGCTGGAGGAGGAGATGCTGTCGTCGGTCAGCCAGTAGGGGGTGAGCAGCCCGGCCGGGCCGCCGCGCTCGAAGTCGAAGACCTCGCCCTTGTTGTCGAGACCGTCCTTGTAGGTCGCGACCACGTCCTTGTTCCACGCGACCGCCTGGTTGTAGTAGTGCGCGAGGAACTGGAGCCGGTAGGACTCCTGCACCAGGTTGAGGTCGAAGTCCTGCCAGAGGAGGTCCGGTCGGTAGCCGTCGATGACCTCGATCAGCTTGTCGTACCAGAGCTTGTTCTCCGCGGCGGAACCCTGCTGGCCGTAGAGGACGCGCAGGTTCGGGTCCGACTGGTTCGGCACGTGGTCGTAGAAGCCGTTGAAGTGGTAGGCGTGGTGCAGGGAGGTCATGAACTTCAGTCCCTGCCCTCGGATGGCCTGCGACTGCAGCCCCACGAGGTCGAGCTTGGGGCCGTGCTGGACCGAGTTCCACGGGTTGGAGCGGCTGTTCCACATGGAGAAGCCGTCGTGGTGCTCGGCGACCGGGCCGGCGAACCGCGCGCCCGCGGCCTTGAACAGCCGCGCCCAGGCGTCGGGGTCCCAGTTGCCGCCCTGCGAGGCGAGCCTGGGGGCGAACTGCACCTGGTTGCCGGCCTTGTCGCGGGCGCCGTCGACGAAGTTGTTGTACGGCCATGCCGAGGGGTCGCCGTAGGTGGCGATGTGGTGCCGGTTCTCGGCCGAGCCGCCGATGTACATGTTGCGCGGATACCACTCGTTGCCGAACGCGGGGACGCTGAAGACGCCCCAGTGGTAGTAGATGCCGAACTTGGCGTCCTGGAACCAGGCGGGGGCCGGGGGGTGCTGGTCCACGGAGGACCAGCTCGCGGTGTAGCTCGTGGGGCCGTCGGTCGCGGCGGCCTCGGGGGCGAACCGCAGCAGGCCTGCGGCGGTGACCGCGCCGGCCGACGCCAGCAGCCGACGTCGGCTGATCGGCAGGGGGGAGGGGGACATGGGGGGTGCCTCTCGGGAAGTCGACGGAAGGGGTTGCCGCGGTCGTGGATCGTCAGCCCGTCACCGGATCAGTCGCGCCTCCACTTCTGGTCGGCGCCGCCGTTGCAGGTCGACAGCCGCAGCAGGGCGCCGTTGGCGGTGCCGGGGGCGTCGAGGCACAGGCCGGACTGGACACCGGTGATCGTGCCGTCCGCGTGGATCGTCCACTTCTGGTTGGCGCCGCCGTTGCAGCCCCAGATGTCCACCTTGGTCCCGGGGGTGGTGCCCTGGCCCGCGGCGTCCAGGCAGTCGCTGCCGTAGATCCGCAGCTCACCGGCCGAATCGTCCGTCCACTGCTGGTTGCCGCCGCCGTTGCAGTCCCACAGCGCCACCTGGGTGCCGGCCGTCTGCGACTGGTTCGGGACGTCCACGCACCGGCCGGAGCCGACGCCGACGATCGGGCCGGTGGTGCCGCCGTCGTTGCCCCCGCTGCCGGGGGTGACGGACAGGTTGTCGAACTGCGCCGTCTCGCCCTGGCCGGTCGCGTAGCCGACCTGTCCGCCGGCCCAGGTGCGGTCGTCGACGGAACCGACCGTGACGCCGTCGACGACGGCGGTGATCGTGGAGCCGGAGAAGGTCAGGGCCAGGGCGTGCCACCGGTTGGTGCCCAGCGCCGCGGTCGTTCCGCGGGCCAGGGTGGAGACGGTGCCGTTGGTGTTCGTGTTGAGGATCGACCAGGCCCCCGTGTCGCTCACCCGCAGGTGGTAGGCGTTCAGGCCGCCGGTGCGGTCGTAGTCGTGCCCGCCCGCGCGGCCGATCAGCTCGGCGTATCCGGACTGTTCGAGCAGCACGTCGGAGGAGAGGGTGTAGTTGCTCCAGCCCACGTCACCGAGGAGGGCGTGCGGATCGGTCAGCGCGTCCCAGGTGATCGGTTTCTGCGGGCTCATCTGGCGCACGCACTTCCCGCCGCGTCCGCCGCCGCAGCCCACCGTCTCGAAGGCGCCCTGCCAGTCCATGAGGTACTTGGCCTCGGCGCCGGTGGCGTAGCCGTCGAAGGAGTCGCTGTACGGCAGCTTGAGCGCGGCCCGGGCGGGACCGGTGGCGGCGCCCTTGCCCTGACCGGTCGTGGTGGTCAGGGTGTACAGGTGTCCGGGCTGCACGGTCAGGCTGAATCCGCCGCCGGACGGGGTGATGTCCGTGGTGTGCACGAAGTGGTCGGCGGGGTTGCCGGAGGTGACGTCGGTCGACCAGACGTGGACGGTCTTGGCGGACAGCCCGCCGGTGACGCTGAAGTTCAGCGTCTGGGCGCTGCCGGCGTCCATCGTCTCGATCACCGTGGAGTAGTCGGAGTTGTTGGTGGACTTCAGCGAGACGTAGCTGCCGTTGTTCCGGTTGCCGCCGAGGTAGCCGCTGGAGGCGTCGAGGTAGTGCCACCCCGGGGCGGTGAACTGGCTGGTGTGCGCCATCACCCAGGTGTTCTTGCCGACCGAGTAGGAGCCCGACCACGGCTGCGAGGCCAGGGCGAGACCCATGGTGGGATACGGCAGGTTGGGCGTGATCGCGGCGACCACGGGCCAGTTGAGGTAAGCGGTCATCCGTCCGTCGATGTATCCGCGGTTGATGCCGCGGGCCATGGCCTGCGCTCCCCCGTTGTAGTCGTCCGAGCCGTTCTCGCTCGCCCACAGCGGCTTGCCGGACGAGGTGGCGGCCGACGGCACCGAGCAGGAGGACTGAGAGGACCGGTAGCCGCAGGGGTAGTGCGTGCCGATGGCGCTCACGGCGGCGGCGAACGCCTGGTTGGAGTTGACGTCGTTCGCCACGGTCCAGTCGGAGTCGGCCGCGACGATCTTGACGTTCTGGTAGCCGTTGGCGTTGAGCGCGCTGCGCAGCTGCACGTACCAGGAGACGTTGTAGCCCCGCTCGTTCCATCCGCCGAGGTAGTCGATGGCCAACCCGTGCTGTTTGGCGCAGCCCAGCCAGGAGAGCAGGTAGTCGGTCATGTCCTTGGACCAGAAGTTGCCGCCGCCGATCCAGCCGGGCGCGCCCCAGGCCAGCCCGTACAGCTTGATGTCCGGGTTGCGCGCCCTGGCCTGCTCCATCAGCCACCATTCGTATCCGCGGTCGCAGTTCAGGTCGGACCGGGTGTGCTGGTGACTGGGCTCGGCCCCCGAGGTGGAGTTGGTGTCACCGCCGATCTCCGCCTTGAGGATCTGCAGGGAGGCGCCGTAGCCGGGCCGGAACAGGTAGTCCAGGACCTGGCCGCGCTGGGGCTCGGGGTAGTCGATCAGGAGTCTGCTGTTGCCTCCCCCGCCGCTGATCGCGCCGACGCCGTCGAAGGTCCTGCCGCCGGACGCGCCGTTGATCGTGACGGAGGTGGCGGCCTGGGCCGGCGTCGCGGCCGTGGCCACGATGCCGCCGGAGATCAGGAGGAGACCCGCGAGCACGGCCGCCCAGGCGCGCACGCGCCGCAACGACCGGTCGAATGCTGACACGGTGGGTTCCTTTCTCAGGTCGTGTACGTCCCGTGGCCGGCGGGGTGCTCCGGCCAGGTGGCGCGATGGATGTGCTGCTCGTGCTCCGGTGGCGGCAGCCCCGCGGCCGCCGGAGGTCGTGCGCGGGCCGGTGTCCGTGGGGCCGCGGTTCAGCGCAGGATGAAGTCCTGGTTCGTGCCGGTCGTGTTCTTGCACGGCCACTGGTCCAGTTGCTGCCCCGGGTTGCCGCCTGCGCCGTGGACGTCGAGGCACAGGCCGCTGTTCCGGTTGTGGAACTCGTAGGAGCCGTCGGACTGCCGCACCGGCAGCCAGAGTCTGTCGGCCGCGGTCCCCGGGGCCTGCTGGACGATGTCCGGGACGCCCGCCGTCGTGGAAGCGCCGGCCACCGCCACGTCCAGGCCGGAGTTCAGGGCGCGCAGTTCGCCGTAGCCGCCCGAGGCGGGCACGAACCGGAACTGCTGGTTGCTCTGCCCGTTGCAGGTCCACTGGTCGATCGCGGCGCCCGCGCTGCCGGAGCCGCCGGCGACGTCCACGCACAGACTGTCGTGGGCGATCACGAGCCGGTGGTAGCCGTCCGGGAAGCCGCCGCCGGACGCGGCGGGCGTCAGCTGGACGGCGAACGCGTCGTGCGCGCCCCGGAAGGTGATCGGCACGGTGACCGAACCGCCCGACGCGCTCACGTTCTGGTCGTACACCGTCTGCGGGGCGGCGAGCGGGGCCTGGTCCGGGATGCGGTGCACGGTGACGTGCACCCCGCCGGGGCCCACCAGCCAGGGGACGGACGACAGCCCGTCGAAGGTCACGGACGCGTCGCCGGTGTATCCGTTCGAGTCGCCGACGATCGCCACCGCGCGCTCGTTCGCGACGTCCTCGGACGCCGAGATCGCCGTCGAACCCACCTGGCCGGAGGTGTTCACAAGGGTGCCGGTCATGTCGGCGTAGTCCCGAAGCGCCCACCAGGTGCCGGTCGGCTGCCAGCTCCCTCCGCTCTGGGTGAGGGCTCCGGTCAGGTTCGGGACGACACAGCACACCCAGTTGCCGCGCATCGCGTTGGTGTACCCGGACTGCGCGAACCGTGCCAGGTACCAGGCCGTCACCCCGGCGGACTGCCGGTCGGCCGGCTGGTACTCGTTGGAGGACAGGGGCAGCGCACCGATGCCGGCCGCGGTCAGGGCGCTGTTCAGGCTCTGCGCGACGGTGACCGGGTCGTCGACGTCGCCCTCGTTGTGGTTGGCGATCATGTCCGGCACGGTCCCGGCCGCCTTCACGTGCGCGAGCCAGGTGCGCCATTCACCCGGGTTGCCCTGCGGGGTGAACGCCAGTGACGGCCCCACGATCTGCGCCCCGGGGGCGATGCGCCGGATCTCCCGGTAGGCGGTGTCCCACATCTGGAAGTACTGGGCGCTGTTCACGCCCCGGGTCCAGAACACGGAGATGTCCGGCTCGTTCCAGATGTCGTAGGAGAAGGTGAGCCCCGACGCCTGCAGCGCTCCCACGGTGGAGTCGATGAAGCCGACCCAGTTCGCGCAGTCGCCGTTGTCGCACGGGTACCTGGTGTTGGACGGCTGGCCGCCGTTCGCGCCGTAGATGTCGCTGACCAGCACCTGGTACTGCGCGTGGTAGGGCGGCCGGGTGAGCCGCTTCGCCTGCGAGATGATCGAGCCGACGTCGGCCCGGGTGGCCGGGCCGTACTGGTAGCCGTCCTTGATCCAGCCGCCGGAGAACCATCCGCCGCCGCGGAAGGCGTTGATCCCCAGCGGCTGGAGGAACTGGTCCGCCGGGAGGCTGCCGTCCTCGTTGATGCCGTAGAGGAACCCCTCCCCCACGCCGGTCGACGGCCCGCGGGTCGACGCCAGGTTCACGCCGAGCGACCGGCCCGCGGCGGCCTCGCGCCGGCCCGGGGCGGCCTGGCTCGTGGCCGTCGACAGCAGCGGCAGCACCAGGGCCAGGACGAGGACCGCCATCAGGGCCAGACGGCCCGGCCTCCCTTCCGTCGTTCGCGCGGTCGGCCCGGTCGGGCCGGGGCGGGGGCTCATCCCAGCGTCCACTGCTGGCTGCGGGCGCCGTTGCAGGTCCAGAGCTCGGCGAGCGCTCCGTCGGCGGTGGCCGCACCGGCGACGTTCAGGCACAGACCGGACTGGACGCCGGTGATCGTGCCGTCGGCGTTCAGCGTCCACTGTTGATTGGTCCGGCCGTTGCAGCGCCAGATCTCCACCTTCGTCCCGGGGCTGCTCTGGTTGTCGTAGGCGTCCAGGCACATCTGATCGGCTCCGGAGTAGACGGTGAGCCGGCCGGACGTGGAGTGCGTCCAGGTCTGGTTGACCCCGCCGTGGCAGCTCCAGATCACCGCCTGGGTGCCGGCGGCCTTGCTGGAGTTCGGGATGTCCAGGCACTTGCCCGCGCCGACCGCGTGCAGTGCACCGGTCACGTCGGAGCCTCCGCCGCCGCTGGTGCCGCCGGCGACCCGGTACATCACCGTGCCGTGGGCCGGGACGGAGGCGCTGATCGTGCCGGAGGTGGTCGCAGACGCGCCCGACCACAGGTCGGTGAGGGTGTAGGCGGAGGCACCGGTCTTCCCGATCGCCGCCGCGCTGGTGGTGATGGTCGCCGTCGAGCCCGTCTCGTTGAACAGCGCCACCGAGACGTCCCCGCCAGCCAGCGGCTTGGCCAGCACGTCCAGGCCGCCCGAGGAGGAGACCATGGCGCCCTGCCTGCCCAGCGGATCCTGGTCGACGGCGATCACCCGGGAGTTGGTCAGCGTGGACAGGGTGTCCGGCCGGGCCGAGGGGATGTTGGTGCCCGCGATCAGCGGCGCGGCCATCTCCGCCCACAGGCTGAACTCGCTGCGGCTCTCGGTGGCCGTCAGCGAGCCGTTGCCCACCTCCAGCATGTCCGGGTCGTTCCAGTGGCCCGGTCCGGCGTAGGAGGCCAGCCTCACGTTGCTGTGGAAGATCGACAGCATGCTGGAGAAGGTCGGGCTGATGTCGCCGGTGGTGCGCCAGCTGTTGCCGACGTCCGCGCCCCAGGTCCACACGTTGTCCTGGCCCCAGTTGCACAGGCTGTACAGGATCGGCCGGCCGGTGGCCGCGAGGGCGTCGCGCATCGCGGTGTACCGGCTCCGTGCGGGCGCCCCCGTGTTGTTGCAGTTGTCGTACTTCAGGTAGTCCACGCCCCACGACGCGAAGGACTGCGCGTCGGTGGTCTCGTGTCCCAGGCTGCCCGGGTATCCGGCGCAGGTCGCGGTGCCCGCGTCCTCGTAGATCCCCAGCTTCAGGCCCAGTGAGTGCACGTAGTCCGCGGTGCCCTTGATGCCGTCGGGGAACTTGGCCGGGTCCGCGACGAGACGGCCGCCGGAGTCACGGTTGTGGGTCATCCAGCAGTCGTCGATGTTGACGTACGAGTATCCCGCCGCCTGCATCCCGTTGGAGTGCATCGCCTGTGCGGTGGACTTGATCAGCGACTCGGAGACGTTGCAGCCGTATGCGTTCCAGTCGTTGAAACCCATCTGGGGGGTCGGAGCGAGCCCGTTGCCCAGCGCCGCGGCGGCGGGCTTGGCGGTGGCGGGCTGCGCGGCGGCGGGCTGCGCCGTGCCGAGGGCGAGCAGGGAGACGGCCACGGCGGGCAGCGCGGCCGACAACGCGACTGCCAGGGCGCTGCGCAAGGACGGCAGCGACGCCGAAAGCGTCCGAGGGCGCCTGGCTCTCGCACGGGTCATGGGCATAAGTCATCGACTCCTGAGCCGGGTTGGGGGAAGGGAGCTCAGCGGTAGCCGGCCGCGGTGATGTTCGCCTGCACCGCGTCGTCGGTCGCGTCGGAGGGGTAGCCGGCGACGATCGCTCCTTCGTAGAAGGTGCCGGCGCTCAGATTGGCGCCGCCGCCGGGCTTGCAGCAGTCACCGCCGCTGC
This sequence comes from Streptomyces hayashii, assembly GCF_024539815.1. Taxonomy (GTDB): domain Bacteria; phylum Actinomycetota; class Actinomycetes; order Streptomycetales; family Streptomycetaceae; genus Streptomyces; species Streptomyces hayashii. The sequence continues at coordinate 26,869 of NZ_JAHHIU010000087.1, read as the reverse complement.
CGAGGACGATGGCTCCCTGTTTCTTCATCGGGCTGTATCCGCCGGGCAGGCCGCCGTCCCACAGGGTGGTCAGGGCGCCGGACTGGGCGTTGCCGCCCTTGAGGGCGAATCTCGACGTCCCGTTGTTCTTCAGCATCGCGGTGACGAACTTGCCGGGAAAGGCCCGCTGCCTGGTGTTCCAGGACTTGCTGCCGCCGGGGTAAAGGCCCCATTCGAGGTCGGCCTGCACCCAGGGACCGCTGCCGGCGCAACCGCCGAACCAGCACTCGGTGCCGAAGTTGATCGCGTCCATCGCCCCGGCCGCGTCGGCCTTGCGGGTGGTCTCGCTGTTGCCGTAGTCGAAGCAGCAGCCGCCGTTGACGTGGGTGCCGCTGGTGACCATGTACGCCCCTTCGGGCGCGGCGCCGGTCGGCACGCCCGTCAGGTGACCATCGCGCCAGTAGCTGTTGCCGGGGTTGATGTACAGCGAGTACGCCTTGGCGCCCCCGGCGGTCAGCGACTCGGTGGTCGCCTTCGCGGGACTGCTCTGGCTCGATCCCGGGACCTGGGCGGATCCCTGGTACCACAGGTCGTTGCCGTGTCCGGACTGGTCGCGGACGACCGTGATCACGCACGAGGTCCCCGCGCAGAACGAGTCCTGCGCGGCCGCGTCGGCGGTACCGCCGGGCACGAGCACGCCGATGTCCCTGGTCGCGTTGTCCGAGGAACGCCTCACCTGGTACAGCGAGCCCCGGTACGAGCTGAGGAGCGCCCGCACCGTGCTGTGCGCGGCCACGCACGGTGTACCGCCCGCGGAGTAGAGGTCGCACGGGCCCGATCCGCCGGGCGCGGGCGGAGTCGTCGGTGTGCTCCACTTCTGGTTGCCGCGGCCGGTGCAGGTCCACAGAATGACCGCGGTGCCGTTGGCGGTGCCCGCCCCGCTGACGTCCAGGCAGAACCCGGACCGGACGCCGGTGACGGACCCGTCGGCGTTCTTGCGCCACGCCTGGGTCGCCCGTCCGTCGCACGAGCGGATGACGACCGGGGCTCCCGGGGCGGACCGGTCGTCGTAGGCGTCCACGCACCGGGCGCCGCCCATCGTCCTCAGCTCGCCCGCCGCCGTGAACTCGAACGCCTGGTTGACCTGGCCGTTGCAGTCCCAGACGTCCAGCGTCGTCTCCGGCGTGTCGACGTTGCCCTTGACGTCCAGGCACCGTCCCGACGCCGAGCTCGTCAGGGGGGCTGTCGAGGCCGACGACGACCATGCCGGCGCGGTCGCCGACAGCATGGCCAGCAGTGCCATCACGCACAGCACGGCGGCCGTCGGTAAGCGTGGTCCTCGACGAGCCGCGGGGCTCCAGGGCGAAACGGATGAGGGCTGCATTCTGTTCCTCGGATATGTGGGGGACGGAGACAGAGAGGGCGCGTGCCTGTCCGAAGGGGTCAGGGTGTCCGGGATCGCTTACAGGGAACCCTCAGACATCCCATGTCATAGTGATTCCACAGGCCTCGGGGACTGTCAATACACCGCACCATCCTCGCCGAGAAGGCCATCCATCCCATGTATTGGCTGGTCAGCTCGACATGAGGGCATGCCGAAACCCGCGTCCGGCGACGGCCGCCGTGCCGGGCGCGGGTCTTCGTTCCCGTGCCCCTGAACGGTCCAGGAGCACGGGCGCGGCGCTGGGCGCCGATCAGCTCACCTGAGGTTCCCGTGCCGGTCGGCGCCGCCGTCGGCGTCCCGGATCTCCATCCGCGTGCCGTTGCCCGTCCAGCCAGGACATGGAGGATCCTTCTCTTCGGATGTGGGGGGACACGACCGCGAGGCGGTGCCGCGGTGGAGTCGGGACACGGGCTCAGGTGACCGGCAGAGCGCTCCACTGCTGGTTGGCGGCGCCGTTGCAGTCCCACAGGACCAGTTGCGTGCCGTCTGCGGTGGACGAGCCGGGGTCGTCGAGGCAGCGGCCGGAGACCGGGTTGCGGTAACCGCCGTTGTAGGTCTGCCATTGCTGGTTGGCGCCGCCGTGGCAGTCCCAGATCTGGATCCTGGCGCCGTTGGCAGTGCCTCGGGCGTTGACGTCGAGGCACTTCCCGAGGGCCCGCAGGGTGCCGTCGGAGCGGGCGGACCACTGCTGGGCGGCGGAGCCGTCGCAGGACGAGATGTCCGCGGCGGTCCCGTTGGCGCTGTTGCCGCCGTGGACGTCGAGGCACTTCCCCGCGATGCCGGAGCGCACCTGTCCGCCCACGGGGACCGGCGGCTTGATCCAGCCTGCCGCGTCCGCGGCCTGGACCCCGGCGCGGAAGGCGTCCGCCATCTTGCGGAAGCCGTTGTCGTTGGGGTGCAGGGCGTCGGACAGGTCCGCGCCGGTGAGCGCGCTCATGTCCACCAGGCGCACATGCTTGCCGGCGGCCTGCTCGGCCTGGACGATTCCGGGCAGCCGGGCGTTGAACGCGGGCCGGTTGGCCTCCTCGGTGGCGCTGGTCGAGACGATGACGGTGCCGACGAGGACGGTCGCGTCGGGGGCGTCGCGGGTGATCTGGTCGATGAGCGAACGGAGCCGGTCGGGGGCGGTCGCGACCTGGTAGTTGCCGTTGAGGTCGTTGGTGCCGATCTCCAGGGTGACGACGTTCGGGCGGTGACGGGCCAGCACGGAGTCGGCGATGCCGGCGATCTGGTCGATCCGCCAGCCGGAGTGTCCTTCGTTGTCCGGGTCGGACATGGTGCCGTTACGGCCCGAGCCGACGAAGTCCAGGGCGTGCCCGTCGGCCGACAGCTGGTTCCACAGGAAGCTCCGGTAGCTGTTCCCGGACGGGCTGCCGACGCCCCAGGTGATCGAGTCGCCCAGCGGCATCACACGCAGGGCGGCCGGCGCGGCGGCGGCCCGTGCGGTGGAGCGCGGCGGTTCGGTGGCGGCCGCCGCCGCGGGCAGCGCGGCGCCCGTGCCGAGCGCGGTCGCCAGCGTCGCGGCGAGGAGTGCGGGGTACTTCTTCATCAGCTTCATCGGGTTCCTCACTGGTGGGGGACAGTGGGCGGGCCGAACGACCGGGCGGCCGGTCAGCGGGGGGTGAATGCCTGGTTGCTGCCGGGAGTGTTCTTGCAGGGCCACTGGTCGAGCTGCTGGCCCAGGTTGTTGCCGCCGCCGTAGACGTCGAGGCACAGGCCGCTGTTCTTGTTCCGGAAGGAGAACGAGCCGTCGGACTGCCGCACCGGCAGCCACAGGGCGGCGGCCGCTCCGTCCGGGGCCTGCTGCACGATGTCGGGCGTGCCGGCGGTCGTGGAGCCGCCCGACACCGCCACGACCTGCCCGGAGTGCTGCGCCCGCAGTTGCCCGTAGCCGCCCGGGGACGGCACGAACTCGAACTGCTGGTTGCTCTGCCCGTTGCAGGTCCACTGGTCGATCACGGCGCCCGCGCCGGTGGAGCCGCCGGACACGTCCAGGCACAGGCTGTCGCTGCCGATCACCAGCTGACGGCGGCCGGTGGGGAAGCCCTCACCGGCGCCCGACGACCGGACGCCCGCCTGCTGGACGACCTGCTGCGCGCCCTGCGGCCAGTTGGCGCCGGCGACCAGCACATTGCCGGTGAGGACGTTGTTGTGCGGAGGGCCGGTGGCCACATACGTGTTGCCGCCGTTGTACCAGTTGCCGGAGAAGGTGCTGTCGTCGGTGTGGTTGTTGCCGTTGGCGTTGGTGAGCGCCCAGTTCCCCGCGTCCTGCACCACGTTGCGGGACACCGTCAGGTACCGGGAGCCCTCGTCCAGGTACAGGGCGGTGGTGTGGTTGTTGCCGTACATGTAGTTGTCGGAGATCACCGAGCCGGGGCTCGCGGACAGGCTGTAGATGCTGCCGCCGTCGAACATCGCTCTCTTGGTGTCGAAGACCAGGTTGTGGGCGACGGTGTTGTTCTTCAGCGTCGTGGGGGTGCTGTAGACGGGCTGATAGGCGTACGTGCCCCTGTTGACGTAGTCCTGGCTGCCGCCCGGGTCGTTGACGCCCCAGCCCCAGCCGATGTCGATCCCGTCGTAGGGCAGGTGGTCGCACTGGTTGTGGGTGATCGTCGCGTTCGTGACGTAGGTGGACAGGATGCCCGCGGTCTCCTTGTAGTCGGTGCCCACCCCGCTGACCCGGTTGTCGCTGACGACGATGTTCTGGTCGGTCATCAGCGGGTTGCCGGGGTGGTGCGCGTCCGGCTGGATCCCGCCGATCTGGATGCCGCTCCCGGCGATGTCGGTGAAGGTGTTGCCGGTGACGGTGACGTCGTGCGCGCCGAGTCCGGTGCCCGAGGCCGTGGCGACCGCGTCGTTGCCGATGCCCAGTCCGGCCTGCCCGAGTTCGGAGAACGTGTCGCCGGAGAAGGTGATGCCGGTGGCGGCGGAGACCTGTACGGCCGCGGGCATCTGCGCCCAGCGGTTGCGGGTGGCCTCGAACTGCTTGCATCCCGACCTGCAGGTGTTCAGCCAGTCGGCGGGCATCGGGTAGGCGCCGGTGATGTGCGCGCCGCTCTGCTGGTCCGCGTAGCCGTCGGAGCCGCTCGGGCCGAGCCAGGTGGTACCCGTGAACCGGACGCCGGTGAACGCCAGGCCGGCGGCCGGGGAGGCGTAGCTGCCGCTGATGCCGAGCAGGCTCTGCAGCCGGGGCAGTTCGATGTCGAGACTGTTCGGGTTCTGCCCCGGCTGGGCCCGGTAGTACAGGTCTCCGGTGGAGGAGTCGAGGTACCACTGTCCGGCCTGTTTGAGGAACGCGTAGTTGTTCTCCAGGTACATGGTCCCGCCGGCGAAGGGCGCGTTGATGGTGTCGTAGCCCCAGGAGTTGTTGTTCCAGGCGGGCTGCCGCATGGTGACGGTTCTGCCGCTGATCGACTGGACCGGCGCGTAGCGGTCGGTGAAGGAGTCGATGCTCTCGACTTCCATGTGGCTCTGGTCCGACAGGCCGGCCAGGTAGTCGAGGGAGGAGTCGACGAGGGTCAGGCCGGTCTGCGTGAAGGTGAAGGCGGAGCGGGGCACCTGGATCGCCGCGCGCATCGATTCCCTGCCGTCGACGTACAGCTGACGGGTGTTCGCCCCGGTGCCGACGTGGGCCGACCAGATGTCGCTGTTTCGATCATGCACCTGCCAACCTGATATCTGCCGGGCCCCGCTCACGACCGGCTGCTGTCCGGACACGGCCTGGTAGGTGATGGTGTGGCCGTTCTGGCCGCCGTCACCGGAGCCGAAGGCCAGCGGCTCGGACAGCCGGTAGACGCCGCCGGCCAGATGGACCACGACGTCCGCATCAGCCGAGAGCCGGTGCGCGGGCTGCCGTGCCTGGTCGATCGTCGCGAACGGCTGCTCGGCGGTGCCGTTCCCGCCCGGGGCCGCCCCCGGAGCCACATACAGGTCGGCGGCCGCCGCTTGGCGCGCGGCGGGCAGCGCGGTCGCGGCCCCGGCCGTGCCCATGCTCTGGGCCAGCAGGGCGAGCAGGGCCAAGGGGGCGGCCCAGAGGCTGCGGAGCGCTCTGGATCTGGACATCCTCATCCTCCAGCGGTGGCGCATGCCGGCCGATCGGGGCAGGTGCGGCGGTTGTCCGGCGCCGAACGGCCCGTGGCCGGGGCGAGCCGGCCACGGGCTGGAGCCGTTCGACGTGCGGGGAGCAGTTCGCGTGCGTGGAACCGTTCGACGTGCGGGGAACCGTTCGACGTGCGTGGAGCAGTTCAGGACGGCGCGTGGAGCCGCGTGCGGGTCAGCTGAGATTCCATCGCTGATTGGACTGACCGTTGCACGACCAGAGTTCGGCCAGGGCGCCGTTGGCCGTGGAGGCGCCGGTGACGTCGAGGCAGAGCCCGGACTGGATGCCGGTGACGGTGCCGTCGGAGTTCAGCCGCCACTTCTGGTTGGCGCCGCCGCTGCAGGACCACGTCACCACCTTGGTTCCGGCGGACGTCTGGTTGCCGTACGCGTCCAGGCACATCTGGCCGCTGCCGCCGTAGACGGTCAGCTGGTCGGAGGACGTGTGGGTCCAGGTCTGGTTGGCCGCGCCGCTGCAGTCCCAGATCTGCAGCTGGGTCCCGGCCGTGGTGGACGAGTTCGGCACGTCCAGGCACTTGCCCGCACCCACGGCGTGCAGGGCGCCGGTGCTCGTGCCGCCGCCTGCGGAGTTGCTGTATCCGGCCGCGGTGATGTTGGCCTGCACCGCGTTCTCCGTGGCGTCGGACGGGTAGCCGGAGGTCATCACCCCTTCGTAGAACGTGCCTTGGGCGCCCTTGCTGTTGTCGCCGCCGATGCCCAGGATGATGGCGCCCTGCTTCCGCATCGGGTTGTAGCCCGAGACGTTGGGACGCGGTCCGTCGTAGAAGGTGGACAGAGCGCCGGACTGCGCGTTGCCCCCGCGGATCGCCCAGTGGTTCGGGCGGCCCTTGACGACGGCGGTCGTGTACCGGTGGCTGATGCTCGGGTCGTTCGCGTTGTAGTGCTGGTTCACCCCGGAGAACAGGCCGTTCTCCAGGTCGGCCATGATCCACGGACCGTTGCCCGCGCCGTAGCCCCAGACCTTGATGTTGCCGAAGTAGATGGCCTCCATGGTGCCGTTGCCGTCGTCGCGGCTGTCCGTCTCGGCGTTGCCGTAGTCGAAGCAGCAGCCGCCGTTGTAGTGGGTGCCGTCGAAGATCGCGTACATGCCCTCGGGGTTGTCCCCGGTGGCGATGCCGTTGGTGTGGTTGTTGCGGTAACCCGTGCCGGGCGCCACGAAAACGCCGTAGGCCTTGTGACCGCCCACCGTGGTGGGCGCGGCGGTCGCGTTGGCGAGGTTGTCGGGGCCTCCCGCGGCGCCGCCTCCGGGCGCCTGGGTGAGGTGGTTGCCGCGGCCGGACTGGTCGTAGACGACCGTGATGAGGCAGGTCGTCCCCGAGCAGAACGAGTCCTGGGCGGCGGCGTCGGCGTATCCGCCCGCGCTCAGGACGCCGATGTTCCGGGTGGTGTTGTCCGAGGCACGCCGGACCTGGTACAGCGACCCGCTGTACGAGGCGTACAGCGCTCGCGTCGTGCTGTGCGCCGCGACACAGGGTGTACCGCCCGCCGCGTAGATGTCGCACGGTCCGGAGGTGTCGGCGCGGGCCGTGGCGGCCGTGGCGGTGGCGCCGGCGAGCGCGCCCACGACGAGCACGGCTGCCGCCCCCGCACGGGCGAACGCTTTCGGCCGGGAGCCGGCAGGGCGCGCCGGCCGGACGACATGTGCCCGGGCCGGCGGGTCGTCCGCGCCGCCGCGGCGTCGTACGGCCGCGATCAACCGGCGCACGCCCCCGCTCACGGACAGCAGGCGGCGTCTCGTACGCATGGTGCCCATCTGAACTCCCTCCCGCGCCGGCGCAACACGACCGGGTCGTGTTGGTGGCGCTGACAGACCGGAAGCGCTTGAAGGTGCCGAATTCACAGCGAGATTGCAGAGAGGTTTCGGGGGGAGACGGTGCTCCCGGCTTCACCGGGCTGTCAAGGGTCCGGAGGCTTCCGCTGTGAACGTTGTCGCGGAATCGGTTCGACGGCTGATTTCAGCGGTTCGAGGCCGGTTCGCCCCCTCGAACAACGTCGGGTCGGAGGCAGGCGGACGGCGGCGGATCCGCCCGCCGTACGGGGCGCGGCGGGCGCCCGCGGGGGCGTCCGACGACCGGCCGCGGATGCCCGGGTGACCGCCCATCACGCCGCTGAGCTGGCATGCAGCCGCCAACCTCCCACGACGCGCCACCGATCCGGAGGGCGGCGGTCCGAGCGGCGGCGGCCCGGACCACGTTGCGGCGTCCCCTTCGCCGCGCGGCACGCCATTGACCCCGTCGTCGGCCGGTCGTACCATCCCGTCGAAGCGCTTGCGTGGAATCGGTTCGCCGGGCACGTGCCGGTACGACGTGACACGCGGAACGCGTGACGGTCCCCCGCGGTCCCGCCGCCGTTCCCCGTGGCTCACGGCACTCCTCGGGCCCGTCGGCACCGGGCCCGGTCTCGTCCGGCGGCTGCACCGTCGTGCGACCGAGGCCCGTCGGGGCGCGCAGGTCGGCCGCACGCGCCGGGCCCCGGAGCGAACGGCAGCGCCGTCCGTGACATGTCCCCCGGGGGAAGAAGTCCGTCTCCGCGGGACGCGCGCCCGGCGGAGGCGGACGTTGCTCAGCCGTCCAGCCAGCAGCCGCGCTCGTCGGCCGGCCCCCCGGCGTAGTCGGAGGTCAGCCGGTACACGCCCGCCCGAGGCACGGTCAGCCGGGTCCACGGACCGTCCGCGCTGAGGCAGGCTCCCTCGACCCGCAACCACGGCGAGTACTCGATCCGCACGGTGCTCGTCCCGGCGCCGGGCATCGTCAGCGTCAGCTCCGCCTCTCCCGCGTGCTGCAGCACGGCCGGGGCGGAGACCAGCGGCAGGGTGTCGCGGACCCGGTAGATCTTCCAGTAGCGGTCGTGCCAGACCGGCTCCAGCCAGTCCTGCCCCTCCTTGATCAGCGCGGTCTCGCGCTCGGCGGACCGATCGGGTGTGCCGTCGTGCAGGACGACGAAGCCGACCGCCCAGTAGCGCAGCCAGGCGTGGTAGCGCGGCCCGTCGAGGTCGCCCTCGTAGAACAGGCGTCCCCGTTCCACGTCCAACTGCTGGTTCCAGCCCCGCATCAGCTCGACGTGCGGGCCGAGGAGCGTGGCCCCGCGGTGGTCGCGATCCGTCGGCAGTTCGACCCGGCCGCGGTTCGCGCCGAGCCGGTCGAGCGCGGCGAGAACCCCGTCGGTGTGCGTGACCCAGCCGGGGACCGGGTCCGGGGTGCGCAGATGCATCAGCGACGTCACGCAGAGATAGGAGACGGAGAGAGCGGTCACCAGGGCCATCGCCCGCATATGAGAGCGACGCACGCCGTGCCGGATGCCCCGGGAGCGGCGGTGCAGCGCGGCCGCGAGCAACACCGCGGGAGCGAAGAGCAGGGCGAGCCGCTCCACGTTGTTGCCGATGGGCGAGGGGACCAGCCAGGTCAGGACGACCCCGGCGGCATACAGGGCGCTGCCCGCCCGCACCACCCGCCACTCGCGCGGGGACGCCCACACCACGGCGGCGGACAGCAGCACGGGCAGGATCATGCGGCCCGCGGCCATGGGTTGTTCGCCCTGGAAAGGGAAGAACAACGTGGTCAGGCCGACGACGGCGACCGGCGGGAGAATCAGGGCGAGACCCTTGCCGTACTGCCGGGCGAGCAGATATCCGGCGCCCGCCACCAGCAGGAAGAGGCCCGCCACCGGGCTGCCCATCGTCGCGAACAGCGCCCCGAACGCGGCGGCGGCGAGCCGGGCGGGCCGGGGCGCGCGGTCGGCCACGGCGAGCAGGCCCGCGAGCGCGAAGGCCAGGCCGAGGGCGAACGTGGTGCGGCCGAGCACGACGTTGTACCAGAGGGCCAGCGCCCCGACCAGAGCGGGCCACAGCGACACCCGCGCAACGGTGCGCTCCAGAAGCACCGCCAGCGTCCAGGTGGCACTGACCCCGGACAGCACGGAGACGGCACGGACACCGATCAGGGCCATCAAGTGCGGCGAGATGACGCTGTAGTTGACGGTGTGGGTCCCGCCGAACCAGAAGAGCCCGTACGGCGTGTCCGGGTGTCTGCCCACGAACCCCGCCCACGCGTACTGTGCGGCGAGGTCGCCTCCGCCCGTCGCGAGAAAGGCGTCCCACCCCCAGTACAGCGGGAGGACGGCGGCGAGGGCGAGGAGCGGGACGCGGTACCTCGCCGACGCGAGGGATCGGCGCGGCCCACGCAGCGCGGGTGGCGAGGACGATGGTTGCAGTGCGGCGGGGGCCGGAAGGGTGGAGGACTGTACGGACATATCGACTTTCCCGGTGCGGTACGGACGCCGGCCGGGTCCGCCGAGCGATGCAGGGCCCTGAGGCTCTGCGCGACTCACGGACCCGCACAGGCGTCACACCCGGGCCTCTCCCGTCCGTCGCGCCCACGCGCCTTCCGGGCGCTTCACGCCGGGTTCGCCGCTCAGCCGGCCCCTGTCGGTTCGTCTCCCGCCCGCTGCGGCAGCGTGAACGGTGAACCACGCTGCGCGTACCGCGCAACTCGCTGACAGCGCCAGCGTCAGGAGGCCGACATCATGCACTGAACCGCTCCGGAATCGGTGGAGGATCCGGACTGGGGCCACGTACCCAAGCGGACTGCGGACACCGGCCGGAGCGCGCGCCTCCGACGATGATCCGGACCGTTCCCGGGCCGGCAACCCTCCACCGGCTTCAGCAGAGGCTATTTCCACAGGTCAGCCTCATGCAAGGCGTGTACCACCAGCGAGGAGAATCCGCTGGTGAGCCGCTCGCCGGGGAATCGGGGCCGCGCGGAGTCCCACGAAAGCCGCGCGGAGTCTTACGAAGTCCTGACGCGGTGGGGCCGGGCCCCCGTACCGCCGCTGAGCCGCATTACCGTGGGACCGTACAGGGACGGTGGTGCTGCCCGTGTCATGAAGCTGCCGCGGGCGGCACCGCCTCGAACCACCGCCTCGAAACCACCGTCTCGGACCGGTGCCGTCGCGTCCGGCAGCCGTCGCGGACGCCCGCCCGGCCGCGGGCCCGGTCGTCCCCCTCCTCGATCACCCGCTGCCGACCGCCCGCCCGTCAGCCTCCCGTGCGCGCGAGGACGTCGTCGAGGGTCTCCGCACGGCGCAGCGGCTCGAACGCGACCTCGCCCCGGGGATCGACGCGCACCCCGTGGACGGCGGGGTCGGGGAGGCTGTTGTAGTGGAAGGGGGTGGAGGAGTAGTACGCGCCGGTGTCGAGCAGGGCGACGATGTCTCCGGGCGCGAGCAACGGGAGGGGGCGGGCCCGGGCGACCAGGTCGCCGGCGAAGCAGCAGGGGCCCGCGACGTCCTGGGGCACCGGTTCGCCGGTCTTGCGGCTGCCGTCGGGGCCGTGGGCGGTGATCCGCAGGGGCCAGGACGACGGCATGAACACGGTGCGGGCCGCCACCTGGGCGCCGGCGTGGGTGACGGCGACGGGGCGTCCGCCGGAGGTCTTCGTGTATTCCACGCGGGCGGCGGTGAACCCGTTCTTGGCCAGCAGGGACCGGCCGAATTCGGTGACGACCCGGTAGTCGCCGCTGAACAGGCGCGGCACACGGTCCTGGAGGCACCGCACGTAGGCGTCGAAGCCGGGAGCGGTCTCGTCGTCGCTGAAGTTGACGGGGAGCCCGCCGCCGATGTCGATGCCGGTCACCCGGCGGCGGCCGAGCGTCCGGTCGACCTCGTCGGCGAAGGCCACGGCCCGCGCGACGCCCTCGGCGATCAGCTCCAGCGGGCAGCCCTGCGAGCCGACGTGCGCGTGGACCCAGGTCAGCCAGGGGCGGGCGCGAAAGGCGTCGAGGAGGCGGCGGCGGTTCCCGTCGTCGTCCAGCGCGATACCGAACTTCGACGTCGCGGTCGCCGTGCTCATCTCCGCGATGTCGCCGCCTCCGACCTGGGGGTTGAGACGCACGCCGATCCGGGAGGCCGAAGGGCGCAGCGCGAGGATCCCGTCGATGCGGTCGAGTTCCTGGAAGCTGTCGGCGTTCACCGCGACGCCCAGTTCGAGGACTCGTGCCAGATCCGAGCGGGTCTTCGCCGGGGCGTCGAAGACGATCCGGTCCGGCGCGAATCCGGCGGCCAGGGCCTGGGCGAGTTCGCCGGCTCCGGCCACCTCGCAGCCCATGCCGAGCGTGCGCAGTTCCCTCAGCACGGGGACCAGGCAGTTCGCCTTGGCCGCGAAGGCGTGCAGGACGCTCAGGGTGTCGGGGAACGCCGCGTGCAGCGCCCTCACGCTCGCGGCGACGCCGTCTAGGTCGACGAACGCGGCCAGGACGGCGTCGTCGGATTCGAGGAGGCCCTGCCGGACGGCGGCGCGCAGGATGCGTTCGCGACGGTCGGCGGCAGAGGGAGTCACACTCGTCATGGGGTCCGGTTTCCTGTGCGTCGGTGGCGGACGGCGTCGGTCGACTCCTCGGGGCGGTGCGGGCGACGGCCCGAAGGACCTCTCACAGTCCGAAGAGCCGGGCCCCGTTGTCGTGGCACACGGCCCGCAGCCACTCCTGTCCGAGGTCCAGCCGCTCCAGGGCCTGGAGCTGCCGCACGTACGGGTAGGGGATGTTGGGGAAGTCGGAGCCGAGCAGGATGCGGTCGCCGAGCGCGGTCAGCCGGGGCAGGGCCTCGGCGGGGAACGGCGAGAGCCTCTCCGCGAAGTCGGTGAAGGTCATGGTCGTGTCCAGGCGCACCTCCGTGTACCGGTCGGCGAGATCGAGGAAGTCCTCGTACTCGGGCATCCCCATGTGGGCGACGATCAGCCGGAGTCGGGGGTGTCGCGCCAGCACCCGTGCGATCGGCTCCGGGCCGGTGTGCTTGCCGGGCGCGGGACCGGAGCCGCAGTGGATCACGACGGGCGTCCCCGCCTCGGCCAGCAACCCCCATGCCGGGTCGAGGAGTTCGGCGGCCGGGTCGTACGCGCCCACCTGCACATGCGCCTTGAAGACGCGCGCGCCCGCCTCGACGGCCTCGCCGACGTAGGTCTCGACGCCCGGCTCGGGGTAGAGGGTGGCGGTGTGCAGGCAGTCGGGGGTGCGGCGGGCGAAGTCGGCCGCCCAGTCGTTGAGCCAGCGGGCCATCCCCGGCTTGTGCGGGTACAGCATCGAGGTGAAGGCCCGCACACCGAACTCCCGCAGCAGACCGGCCCGTTCCGCCTCCTCCTGGCGGTAGGTGATCGGCCAGGCGAGGCCGCCGGTCAGCGGTCCCAGCGCGTCGAAGTACTCCCACACCTTGCGCAGGACGCGTTCGGGCATGAAGTGGGTGTGGACGTCGACCAGTCCGGGAAGGCCGAGCCGGCGCCAGAACCGGCGGACCTCGGCCGCCTCCTCACCGGCGGAGCGGTCGGGTTCGGCGGGGGGCGTACGGTGATCGTTCATGGCGTCCACGATCGGCCCCGCCGAGGTGGCGGGTCCACTCCCCCGCCCGGGTGACCGGTGAGGAATGCGTCACGGGCGCCGTCGGGCGCCGTGTGCCGCGTGGGCAGCCGCCCGGGCGGCAGGCCGGTGAACCGACCCGACGGTTCCGGCCCGGCAGCAGGTCGTCGCCGAGCAACGGGCCCAGGTCCCGCCGGCCCTCTGCGGCCCGAGGTCAGCGGGGGGCACGCCCGGGGCAGTCCGCGCGTCGCGACGGTGCCGGCCGCCCTTCGGCGCAGCCCCGTGAAGGCCAGGTGCCGCCGGCCGTCGCGGCACGGCTCGACGGTCTCGGCCGCGGGTTCCCGCCGGAACCCGCCGAGCGAGCGCGGCCGGGGCGCAGACGCCAACTGGTCCTCCGTGGTGTTGCGCCGACGGCGGGCGGCATACGACGTGGGCCTAGGAGGCCTCCCTCACCAGTCTCGGGCCCTCCCCCGGGCACGGCAACTCCTCGCGGCGGTCCCCGGTTCCCCGGCCCCCGTCGCTCAGGGAATCTCCTGCTCGGCCCAGATGATCTTTCCGTCGGCCGTGTACCGGGCTCCCCACCGATGGGCCAGCTGGGCCACCAGGAAGAGTCCACGGCCCCCTTCGTCGGTGATCCGGGCGTGTCGCAGCCGGGGAGCGGTGCTGCTGGCGTCCACGACCTCGCAGGTCAGACGCGCGTCGCAGAGGAGACGCAGACGGATCGGCGGGGCGGCATAGCGCACCGCGTTGGTCACCAGCTCGCTCACGATGAGTTCGGACGTCGTGGCCAGGTCGCCCAGCCCCCAGGCCTCCACCTGCCGGGTCGCGCGGGCCCGGACGTCGGCGACGGCGGCCGGGTCGGCGGGCACGTCCCAGGAGGCGACGCGGTCGGGGCTCAGGGCGTGCGTGCGGGCCAGCAGCAGGGCGATGTCGTCGGACTGCGGCACGGGCACCAGTCGGCGCACCGCGGACGTGCACAGGACGTCCAGGTCGGCGTGGGATCCGCCGAGCGCCTCGCCGAGCCGGGCCATGCCGTGTTCCATGTCCTGGCCGGCGCCGCCGATGAGGCCGTTGGTGTAGAGGCCGATCAGACTGTTCTCGGCGAGCTCGATCTCGGTGGCCTCGAACGCCATGCCGCCGAGCCCCAGGGGCGGCCCGGCGGGCGGCTCGGGGTAGGACACGCGCCCGTCGGGGGCGACGACGACCGGGGGCGGGTGCCCGGCGCGGGCCATCGTGCACCGCCGGGTGACCGGGTCGTAGACGGCGTACAGACAGGTCGCCCCGAGGAAGCCGGTCGAGCCCTGCGGGGCCGCCGTGTCGCCGGTGCGCTCCGCGCTCAGCCGCAGGACCAGGTCGTCGAGGTGGGCCAGCAGCTCGTCCGGGGGCATCTCCATGTCGGCGAGGGTCTGGACCGCGGTGCGCAACCGCCCCATGCTGGCCGCGGCGGCGATGCCGTGCCCCACCACGTCGCCGACGACGAGACCCACGCGCGCCCCGGACAGCGGGATCACGTCGAACCAGTCGCCGCCGACCCCGTCCGTGGGGTCGGCGGGAAGGTAGGCGGAGGCCACCTCCAGCGCCGTGCCGCCGACCAGGGCGTGCGGGAGCAGACTGCGCTGGAGGGTGACGGCCGCCGTGTGCTCCCTGGTGTACCGGCGGGCGTTGTCGACGCACAGCGCCGCCCGCGCCACCAGTTCGCGGGCCAGCCACACGTCGTCGGACTGGAACGGGACGGGGTTGAGCGACCGGACGAACGTGGCGAGGCCCAGGGCGGTGTCGCGGGCCCGCATCGGCACGGAGATGAGGGAGTGCAGTCCGAACGCGTCGATGTTCGCCGCCCGCTCGGGCTGTTCCGCGGTCCACAGCTCGTCGGACCCGTCCAGCACCGGGATGAGGATCGGCTCGCCGTCGATGAGCAGGTTCGCGCCGTGCGGCGGGGGGACGAAGTCCACGCTGTCCCCGACCCGTGCGACGGCCTCCGGGCAGCCCTCGCGCACCGAGGTCATCCCGGCCCGGCGCATCACCGGCCGGTCGGGAGGCGGACCCGCGTCGGTCAGCCAGGTGCCGTGCCCCTCCGTGCTGAGGACGGGCTCCAGGAGGTCGACGATGACGAAGTCCGCGAAGCGCGGGACGCAGAAGTCGGCGAGCTCCTGCGCCGTGCGCATCACGTCCAGCGTGGTGCCGACGCGGGTCCCCGCCTCGTTGACCAGCGACAGCAGCTCACGGGCGGTCCACCGTTCGGTGACGTCCTGGACCATGTAGCAGACCCCGGTGACACGGCCGTCGGCGCCCTCCAGCGGGAAGAAGGAGGTGGAGTAGGCGTGCCGGCGGTGGGGGTCCGCCCAACTCCATCCGAGGTACTCGTAGTCGGTGACCGGTTCGCCGGTCTCCAGGACCCTGCGCATGAGCTTCTCCAGGGCGACCGCCTGCAGACCGGGCAGCAGCTCGCTCAGCCGGCGGCCCAGCCGCTGTTCGCGGGGCACGCCGCCGAAGCGCTCCAGGGTGTCGTTCAGCCACACATACCGCAGCTCCAGGTCCATCACCGCCATCCCGACCGGGGAGCGGGTCAGGAACCCGTCGAGGACGGACTGGCCGACCGCCCAGCGGCGGCTGCGCTCGCGCGCCGAGACCAGGAAGCACTCGGCGCCGCCGATCCGGAAGGACGCGGACACCCGCAGATCGGCGTCGAGGGCGCGGCCGTCACCGTGCCGCAGGGAGACGAGGCCGCTCCAGCCCATGCCGGCCCGGCACCGCTCCGCGACGGCGGCCGCCCGGGCCGGGTCGCGGGGCATCGCCAGGAGTTCCGCGGCGGAGCGGCCGACCACGTCCGACGCCGACCGGCCGAGGAGCGCCTCGGCCTGCCGGGTCCAGCCGATCACGACCCCGTCCTCGGAGAGGATCGCCGCCGCGTCGGTGGACGCGTCCAGGAGATCGCCTGGACCTGCGGGCGTCGGGACCTCGGAAGCTTCTCGCGCAGAATCCATGGGTGCCGTCCTCCACACGACCATGGTCCTGCCAGTCCGCCCGATGCGCACGGCGCCGGACCCGCCCGGGCCGGGGCCGCCCAGCTTCCGCCCGCGGCGGACGGGAGGCAGCATGGAAGGGCTGGAGGAGGATCCGATGACATCCGACCCCGCTCGCTCCGACGGCGACGTGTACCGTCCCGAGACGCCGCCGGCCACCGGACTGCTCGACGTGCTGAGCGTCTCCGCGATGGTCGTCGACGCCGACGGGCGCATCGTGTTCTGGACCCCGCAGGCCGAGGAGCTCATCGGCTACACCGCCGAGGAGGCGCTGGGGAAGTACGCGGCACGGCTGTTCATCCACCCCGAGCACCTCAAGGCCGTGGCGAAGCTGTTCGCGGAGGTGCTGGAGACCGGCCGCAGCTGGGCCGGCGCCTTCCCCATCCGGCACAAGGACGGCAGCACCCGCCTGATGGAGTTCCGCAACATGCGACTCCAGGACGATCTGGGGGAGGTCTACGCCCTGGGGATCGCCGCCGACCACACCCTGCTGCAGCGCGTGGAGACCGACCTTGCCCTGTGCGAGCGGCTGATCAACCAGTCTCCCATCGGCCTGGCCCTGCTCGACCCCGACCTGCGCTACCTCCTGGTGAACCCGGCTCTCGCGCGCATCGACGGCGTCCCCGCCGAGGACCATGTCGGCCGCCTCCTCAGGGACACGCTGCTGCTGCCCGACGTCGACACCATCGAGTCCGCGCTGCGTCAGGTGCTCACCACCGGCACCCCGCTGCTCGACCAGTACCACGTGGGCCGTCCGCCGACCGACCCCGACCACGAGCACGCCTGGTCCCTGTCGTTCTACCGGCTGGAGGACCCCGGCGGGCGGGTGCTGGGCGCGGCCGCCTCGGTGGTCGACGTCACCGAACGGCATCGCGCGGCCGCGGAGGCCGACCGGGCCCGCCGCCGCCTGGCCCTCATCGCGGAGGCCTCCACGAGGGTCGGCACCACGCTGGAGGTGGAGCGGACCGCTCACGAACTGGCCGAGATCGCCGTCCCCCAGCTCGCCGACGTGGTCGCCGTGGACGTGCTCGACTCCGCCCTGGCCTGCCGCCGCGCACGCCGGCCGGACAACGGCCCGGAGCTGTTCCGCGCGCTCGCCCTCAAGGCGGGCCATCCCACCGTGGCGGTGCGCGCCGCCGACTCCCCCGGCGATCTCGCGGCCTACGACGGGGACCGGCTGGTCACGCTGTGCGTGCACACCGGCCGCCCGGTCCTGGTGCGGCACGTCGGCGACCGCGACCTGCCCCGGATCGCCCGGGACGCGGAGGCCGGCGCGCTGCTGGCCCGGGCGGGCGTCCACTCGTATCTCGCGGTGCCGTTGATCGCGCACGGCGAGGTGCTCGGCGCCCTCGACCTCAAACGCACCCGCAACCCGCTGCCGTTCGACGAGGACGACGTCATCCTGGCCGCCGAGCTGGCCGGGCGGGCCGCCGTGGCCATCGACAACGCCCGCTGGTTCCAGAGCGTGCGCAACACCGCGCTCACCCTCCAGCGCAGTCTGCTGCCCGACCACGCGCCCAGCCACACCGGTCTCGAACTGGCCTCCCGCTACCAGCCCGCCCAGGCCACCAGCGAGGTCGGCGGCGACTGGTACGACGTCATCCCCCTGACCGACGACAAGACGGCGCTGGTCGTCGGGGACGTGATGGGCAACGGCATCGACGCGGCCGCCACCATGGGCCGGCTGCGCACCGCCACCTGCGCCTACGCGGACCTCGATCTGGAGCCCGCCGCCGTGCTCCAGCACCTGGACAAGATCACCTGCGATCTGGAGCACTACATCGTCACGTGTCTGTACGCCGTGTTCGACCCCCGGGCCGGGCGGTGCCTGGTGGCCAACGCCGGGCACATGCCGCCCGCGCTGGCCCGCCCCGGCCGGCGCCCCCGACTGCTCGAACTGCCCTCCGGGGCACCGCTCGGCGTCGGCGGAGTGCCCTTCGAGGCGACCACGACCGAGCTCTCCCCCGGCGATCTGCTGGTCCTCTACACGGACGGCCTCGTCGAGACGCGGCACCATTCCATCGACGACCGGCTGGAGGTCCTGCTGAGCTTCCTGGACGAGCCGGACCGTCCGCTGGAGGAGATCTGCGACCTCCTGCTCTACGGCCTGCGCCACCCCGAGGACCACGACGACGTCGCCCTCCTCGTGGCCCGGGCCACGGCGCCCTGAGGCGACGGGGGCCGGCCCCTCACCGGGTGGCCCGGTCGGGCGGCGGCTCCGGTGCGGTGTCCGGCCCGTCGGCCATGACGAGGGAGGCGACATGGGCGGTGACCGTGTCCAGGACGCCGGTCCAGGCCGCCTCGTCGCCGAGGACGAGGTAGTTGAGGGTCAGGCCGTCGGTCATGGCGGCCAGATAGCGGGCGAGGACGGTGACGGGAACCCGCAGTTCGAGGTCCATCGCGGCGCGGAGCTGTTCGATGAGGTCGGTGTAGGCCTCGCCGTACATCTCGTGCTGACGGCGCGCCAGATGCCCGAACCCCGGCTGGCGCAGGGCGTACTGGGTGAGTTCGTAGGTGAGCATGTGCTCGTCGGGGTGGGCGCGGACGTGGTCCCAGTACGCCTGGAAGCCGGCCCGGACGGTGTCCTCCAGGGTCGCCCTGGGCCGCAGCGCCTCCTTGACCACCGTCACGTAGTGGTCGGTGATGGTGGTGATGACGGACTCCACCAGTGCCTGCTTGGAGTCGAAGCAGTAGTGGAAGACGCTGAGGGACACGCCCGCCTCGGCGGCGATGGCCCGGGTCGTCGTCTTGGCGACGCCGTCCCGGGCCATGGCCCTGATGGCCGCTTCCGTCAGCTGCCGGCGCCGTTCGGCCGACGGCATCCGTGCCATGAGCGTGTCCTTCGCGTTCGTCCGGCGGCGGCCGTCAGCTGCTGTAGACGCCCACCTCGTGGAGCGAGTATCCCCAGTCGGTGCCGCGGCTCAGACCGTGCACCCGGACGTAGCGGGCCGGCGTGCCGGTGAAGGAGGCCGTGTCCAGGCCGCCGTCGCCCGAGGAGGTGGACCAGACGGTCTGCCAGTTCGTCCCGTCGGTGGAGAGCTCGATGCGGTATGCCTTGCCGTAGGCGCGCTCCCAGTCGAGGGTGACGCGCTTGACGAGGTTGGTGGCGCCCAGGTCGATGCTCAGCCACTGGTCGTCGCTCCAGTCGCTGGCCCAGCGGGTGCCCGTGTCGCCGTCGACCGCCCGGCCCGGCTGGTAGCTGGTGAACGGGTTGGACTCCGACGAACTGGCCGTCGCCGCGGCCCCGTCGGCGAGGTTCGTGCCCGCCTGGTGCCGCTCGGAGGCGCCCCAGGTGTCGAGGTAGGACTCGGCGCCCCGCATCAGGTCCTTGACCACGTCCTGGCCGCCGACGCGCCGGATGTCCTCGATCCAGTCCGGGATCATGCCGACATGGGCCGCGCCGTCGGTGTTGAAGTCGAAGGTGCGCGAGCCGGTCGTCAGCCTGTCGACCACGGAGCCGCCGTCGGCGCTGCGGAACGGGTAGGTCACCTTGTCGGCGGCGTCGGCGCCGCGCGGGGCGGGGTGGTCGCCGATGCCGTTGAAGTCGGTGCCGTAGCCATAGCCCACGCCGTACTTGTCCCGCAGCGCCTTGGTGCGCTGCGCCTCCGCGACGAACCCCTGCGAGCCGTGCATGTACTGCGCGACGAAGCCGCCGAGGCCGTAGACCCGCTCCGTCCAGTCGAGGTCCATCCAGCTGTGCGAGGAGATCACGCCGGGGTAGGACGCGGCCTGGAGGATGTCGAGCACCCGGCCGACGGCCTTGACGCTCATGTGGTCGATCTCCAGCATCATCTTGCGTTTCATCATGCCGCGCGCCGCGTACTCGCCGAGTGCGGTGAGGCCACGGGTGTTGCACTGTGCGTTCGCGTCGTAGGACGGGACCCGGGTGCCCGCGGGGAGGTCCGACTCGGCCGCGGAGGCGGCGGTGCCGATGGGGTTGTCGTGCTGGGGGCCGGTGCACTTCTCGGTCTGCCAGAAGGTGCCCGTGGACAGGAACTGGCCGACGTTGATGGCCGTTCCGAGGCCGCCCTCGTCGAAGCGGACGCCGCACAGCGCGTTGTCGAACTTGTGGCACAGGAACATGCTGCGCACGCCCAGCGCGTACAGCTCGTCCAGCCCCTTGTCGATGTCGGACCTGCTGCACTGCGCGATGTCGAGGATCTGCTTGCAGCCGAACGGCTCGGAGGTCTCGACGCCCAGGACGACGGCCAGCTTGCCCTGCTTGATGACGTCTCGGGCCTGTGCGCTGTCGAGGACGATGCGGAACCAGCCCTTTCCGGTGCCGCCGTACTGCTTGTCGACGTAGGCCTGCAGGTCGTAGGCCAGCTTCGCCTGCAGCCGGATCGAGGTCATCTCGTCACAACTGCGGTCCTTGAAGGGGTAGACGGAGCAGATCATGCCGTTGGTGACGAGGTCGTTGACGAGCACCCGCTGTCCGCCGCGCCAGGCCCGCTCCACCCAGGCGTAGTAGTTCGCCTGGTGGGTCATGGAGTCGTAGGCCGGCCAGTCCTTGAACGTCGGCCAGCCGACCGGGTCGTGCTTGCCGTCGCCGCCGTGGGTGATGTAGTCGAAGATCGCGAGGGTGCCGTCGGGGTAGTGCTCGGGACAGTCCTTGAGCGCGTCGGCGATGCCGGCCTCGGAGAAGACCTTGCCACAGATCAGGTGTCCGCCGAAGGCCTCGTTGGAGAACAGGTGGTTGTGGGCGTCGACGAACCCGCGCACGTTCCCCGCGGAGTCGGTCCCGGTGAACGGTTCACCGGTGACGCCGATCTGCGAGTCGGGGTTCGGCCTGGCCGTGGGCGTCCACCAGTCCGAGCCGGCCGCCGAGCTCGGCGTGGGGCCGAGGATCGCCGCCAGCACGAGGAGGAGGAGCGAGACGACGGTGACGTCCCGGCGTCTGCGGTACGGGCGTCCGGTCACGGTCATGGCCCACGTCCTTCGGTCGGGGTGAAGGCGCGGTCGACGAGGGCGTTCCGGCCGCCCCTACAGTTGTCATGACCGGCGCAAGATGGTGAGGACGAGGATCGCGACAGACTCCGTTCCGAGTCAAGGGTCCGGGACGCTTGACCTGATGACGCGGGAACCGCGCCGAACCCTCCGGGCCCGCCTGCCGGTTGCACAGGACCGGCCGACGCGTCCGCACGATCGGGCGATGGCCTTCGAGAGCGCCCTTCGACCGCCCCGGCCCGCCCCGGCCCGCCCCGGCCAGGGCGTACGGGTGCGCTTCGCGGGCGGCCGCGCCTCGGTCGAGCCGTCACGGAACGAGGCCGCCCCGCGGTCGGGACGCCGGCCGCACCGAAGGCGCGCCATGCGCGAGCGACACCCGCCCCGCAGTTTTGAACACGTTCAAATAGGGAGTAGGGTCCTCTTCGACAGGGAGGGGGTCCACCCGTGAAGATCGTGCTGCCCGGTGGGACCGGACAGGTGGGGACCGTTCTGCGGCGGGCGCTGACCGCGGCCGGACACGAGGTCGCGGTGCTGAGCAGGCGACCCGCCGGCCCCGGCGAGATCGCGTGGGACGGCAGGACGCTCGGGCCGTGGACCGAGGCGGTCGACGGCAGTGACGTCGTCGTCAACCTGGCGGGCTGCAGCGTCAGTTGCCGCTACACGCCGGTCAACCTCAAGGCGATGATGGACTCGCGGGTGGACTCGGCCCGGGTCGTGGGCGAGGCGATCGCCGCCTCCGCACGGCCGCCGAAGGTCTGGCTCCAGATGAGCACCGCCACCGTCTACGCCCACCGCTTCGACGCCCCCAACGACGAGGCCACCGGCGTGATCGGCGGCGCCGAGCCCGGCGTTCCGGCGTACTGGGGATACAGCGTCGACATCGCGCGGGCCTGGGAGCGGGAACAGGAGAAGGCCGACACCCCCCGTACCCGTAAGGCGGCCCTGCGGTCCGCGATGGTGATGAGCCCGGACC
Organism: Streptomyces hayashii; assembly: GCF_024539815.1. Classification (GTDB taxonomy): domain Bacteria; phylum Actinomycetota; class Actinomycetes; order Streptomycetales; family Streptomycetaceae; genus Streptomyces; species Streptomyces hayashii. The sequence continues at coordinate 5,044 of NZ_JAHHIU010000087.1, read as the reverse complement.
GGGGCGGGGTGTTCGACGTCCTGCTGCGGCTGGCCCGGCTCGGGCTCGGCGGCCCGGTCGCGGGCGGCGCGCAGTACGTGTCGTGGATCCACGACCACGACTTCGTCCGCGCGGTCGAGTTCCTCGTCGTCCGGGACGACCTCGACGGGCCGGTGAACCTCGCCGCCCCCTCGCCCCTGCCGCAGCGTGCCTTCATGCGCGCGCTGCGGGACGCGTGGGGGGTCCCGGCAGGGCTGCCCGCGACGCGGTGGATGGCCGAGCTCGGCGCGTTCGCGCTGCGCTCCGACACCGAGTTGCTTCTCAAGAGCCGGCGCGTCGTCCCGGGCCGGCTGCTCGACGCAGGCTTCGCCTTCGACCGCCCCGAGTGGCCGCAGGCCTCCGCCGACCTCGTACGGCGGGTGCGCGCCCGCCGACGGAGGGCGGCGGGGCCGGAGTGACGCCGCCGGCGGGCCCGTCCGAGGACGACGGGACCGGCAGGACCGGCGGGACGACGGGACGACGGGACGACGGGACCGGCAGGGGCACAGACGTGGCCGCCCGCGGGGTCGGTCGGCTGCCGGTGATCCGGCGGACGTACGGCGGCCGGGCCGCGCGGACGTGCACAGGGGTCACGTCCGCGCGGTCGTCCGCAGCGCGTGTCAGCTCGTCGCGCGCACCGCGTCGAGGATCAGGTCGGCGACGGCCTTCGGCCGGGACACGGCCACCGCGTGCGAGGCGCCGTCGAGCTCGACGGTCGTCGCCCCGGCGCGCTGGGCGCCGAAGCGCTCCACCTCGGGGTTGATCGCCTCGTCCGCACCGGCGACCAGCGCCCAGGACGGCTTGGTCTTCCAGGCGGCCGCGGCGGCGGTCTCCTCGAACGCGGCGGCGGCCAGCGGCCGCTGCGCCGCGGCGAGGACCTTGGTGACGTCCGCGGGCACGTCGGCGGCGAACACCGAGGGGAAGGCGTCCTCGGCGATGGTGACCTCGACGGCCGGGTCGCCGCCCGGCACCGGGTACGTCCACTCCTTGAGGCTGCCGACCAGCGGCGAGAGCGGGAAGCGGCCCTGGAGCTCGCCGAGGCTCTCGCCCTCGTCCGGGACGTAGGCGGCGACGTAGACGAGGCCGACGACGTTCTCCGTGGCACCGGCCACCGTGATCAGGGCCCCGCCGTAGGAGTGGCCGACGAGGATCACCGGGCCGTCGATCTGCGCGGCGACCGAGGCGACGTAGGCGGCGTCGGAGGCGAGGCCGCGCAGCGGGTTGGGCGGGGCGATCACGGGGACGCCCCGGCCCTGCAGCTCGGCGATGACGCCGGACCAGCCGGCCGCGTCGGCGAAGGCGCCGTGGACCAGGACGACGGTGGGGGTGGCGGTCATGGGTGTGCTCTCTCCTGAGGGTCAGACGTGCAGGGCGTCGCGCAGGGTGCCGACGGCCAGGGTGATGGCCGCCTCGGCGGCGTACGTCGGGCGCAGCGCGTTCAGCATCACGAAGTCGTGGATGATGCCCTGGAAGCGCACCGCGGTGACCGGGACGCCGGCCGCGCGCAGCTTGTTCGCGTACGCCTCGCCCTCGTCGCGCAGCACGTCGGCCTCGCCGGTGACGACCAGCGCGGGCGGCAGGTCCCTGAGCTGCTCGGCGGTGGCGCGCAGCGGGGAGGCGGTGATGTGGGCGCGCTCGGCCTCGTCGGTCGTGTACTGGTCCCAGAACCACTGCATGCCGTCGCGGCGCAGGAAGTAGCCCTCCGCGAACTGGCGGTAGGAGCCGGTGTCGAAGCTCGCGTCGGTCACCGGGTAGAACAGCACCTGCTGGACCAGCGGGACGCCGCCGCGTTCCTTGGCCATCAGGGTGAGGGCGGCGGCCATGTTGCCGCCGACGGAGTCGCCGGCCACGGCGACGCGACCGCCGTCGAGGCCCTTGGAGTCGCCCTGCTCGACGATCCACCGGGCGACCGTGAAGTTCTGCTCGATGGCGACCGGATAGCGGGCCTCGGGCGAGAGGTCGTACTCGGGGAAGACGACCGCGGCGTCGGCGCCGACGGCGAGTTCGCGCACCAACCGGTCGTGGGTGTGGGCGTTGCCGAACACCCAGCCCGCGCCGTGGATGTAAAGGATCACCGGCAGGACGCCCTCGGCGCCGGCCGGCTTGACGATCCGGGCGCGGACGCTGCCCGTGGGCCCCCCGGAGACGGTGATCCACTCCTCGTCGACCTCGGGCTTGTGGACCTCGCCGGACTGGACCTCGTCGACGGCCTTGCGTCCCTCCGCCGGAGGCAGGTCGAAGAGGTACGGCGGGTTGGAGGTCGCCTGGGCGAAGGCCGCGGCCTCCGGTTCGAGCACCGGCGTGACCGGCTCGACGACGTCGGACATGGCATCTCCTGCTGTTCTCGGTGTGCGCTGTCTTGCCTCGCCACGCTAAAGCCGCCACGACACCGCTTTTTGTCCGCCCGTGCACGGTCGATGTTCTGACAGCGCACAGAATCCGACCACCCGAGATCGGACGTGATCACGGGATGATCACGGGGCGCCCGTCAGGACACGGCCGTTTCCCTTCCGCCCACCGGGCCGACGGAACGTCGTCGTCCCTCGGCATGCGCTCTGGAGTGCGTGGACTCGTCGGTCGGCCTCTGCAGACACGTTTCTCGGACGACGAAGGAAAGAAGCGGCCGGTGATTTCGATCGCATCACGCGGACGCGGCCGGAAATCGCCGATCGAGCCAGATCCGGAAACTCCGCACGATCCGCACCGTAGGCACGGCCCGCACGGAGAAACGGCCGGAAATCGCGGCGTTCCATTTCCGGGAAGCACGGCCGAACTCCCCGGACGGCGGCCGGTGGCGCCGGGCTGCACGCGCCGGGCAGCGGGCGGCGGGCGGTGCGGGTGCCGAGCGGCGGGTCAGCGCGGCACGGGAGGCGCGGCGCGTCCCGCGGCGTCCCGCCATTCGCGCGGGGACATGCCGTAGGCGGCCCGGAAGACCCGGCTGAAGTGCGTGGCGCTCAGGAACCCCCACCGGCCGGCCACGGCCGCGATGGTCCGGCTTTCCCGGCCGTGCCGGATCAGATCGCGCCGGCACTCCTCCAGCCGGCGGCGCAGGATCCACCGGCTCACGGTGGCGCCCTCGTCCTTGAACAGCCTGTGCAGATAGCGCACGGAGATGTGGTGGGCGCGGGCGATGCCCTCCGGGCACAGGTCCGGCTCCGTCAGATGCAGTTCGACGTACTCCAGGATCCGCGCCAGCACCGGCGGCTGCGCGCCCGGAGTCCCCCACTCCCCCGACGGGCCCGACGAGCCCGGCGAACCCGTGCCCGACTGCTCGGCGGCGAGCGTCGACAGCAGGTTCACCGCGTTCCAGGCGAGCATCTCGCCGACCGGCGGCCTGGCCTCGGCCGCCGCCCGGGCGAGGTCCGACAGCACCGGCGACAGCAGGGCTCCGAGCCGGGAGGCGCGGGCGACGGGCGCCCGGACGATCCTGCGCACCTCGGGCTCCGACAGGTCCAGCAACTCGGCAGGGACGAGGAACACCGTCGTCCGGAAAGGCTCGCGGAACCCGAGGACGGGGGCCCGGCGGACGTCGTAGAAGCAGACGTCGCCGGGCTCCAGCCACAGGCCGAGCGGCTCGGCGGGTCCGCCGGGCGCGATGGGCGCGGCGGGCGCGATGGGCGCGGCGATGCTGAGACCGGTGGGTCCGGCGGCCGGGGCGGAGTCGGCGGGCTTCGGGGGCCGGACGGCGGCCCGGCCGCCGGTTCCGACTCCGCGCAGACCGACGAAGAGGTACTCGCCGGGCTCATGGGCGAGCAGCCGGTGCGCCGCGTCGGGCGTGCCCTCGCCGGGCAGCCGGGCGGGCGACTCCTCGTGCCGCACGATGTCGACGCCGAGGGACGTCCGGCTCGTGCGCCGGTCGAACGTGCGCCGGTCGAAGGCGCCGGGACTGTGGCAGGTGCTGGAACTGGTGCTGGGCATCTTCCGCCGTTGCCTCCGGGGGACCGTCGCTCTGTCGCCCGGACCGTAGGTCGGCGGGTGTGCAAAAAGAGTGACAGCGGAGTGAAAGCGCTTCACACACCGCCGGGCAGGGCCTCCGCACCGGCGAGTTCCGCGGCGAAGGCCCGCACGAGCTCGTGAAGGGCGTAGCGGCCCGGCGCGTGCTCGGTGAGGAGGTGGGCGTCGGCGAGGGTGGCGAGGAGCAGCCCGGCACGGCGCACCGGCAGCCCGGAGAGCGCCGCGGCGGCCGCCGGGGTGAGGTCCGTGTCGTCGTGCCGCGGCAGCAGACGCAACAGCCGTGCGGCGTCCGGCTCCAGCCGCCGGTAGGAGTCCAGGAAGGCCGCGCGGACACCGGGGAGGGCGTCCAAAGTGCCGTGGGCCTCCCGCAGTTCGCCGGCGAGCGCGACGAGCGGGAAGTCCCGTCGGCCGACGGCGCGCGCGGCGACGGCGGCCAGCGCCAGAGGCAGCCGGCCGCACCGGGCGACGATCTCGTCGACGGCTCCGGGTTCGGCGGCCGACCGCTCCGCGCCGATCCGCGCGACGAGCGACGCCCGTGCGTCCTCCATGGAGAACGGCGCCAGGGACAGCGCCCGGCCCCCGGCGACGACCAGCCCCGGCAGGGCCCGACGGCTGGTGACCAGGGCCAGACAGCCCGGTCCGGCCGGGAGCAGCGCGCGGACCTGCCCGGTGTCGGCGGCGTCGTCCAGGACCACCAGGACGCGTCGGCCCGCGAGCAGCGTGCGGTACAGGCCGGCCAGGGCGTCCACGCCGTCCGGCATGCGCGACGGGGGGACCCCGAGCGTCCCGAGCAGCCCGCGCAGCGCGTCGCCGGGCTCCACCGGGGGTCCGGTCCGATCGAAGCCGCGCAACGGGACGTACAGCTGCCCGTCCGGGAAGCGGTCGGCGACCCGGTGCGCCCACCGCACGACGAGTGCGCTCTTGCCGACGCCGGCCAGGCCGCCGACCGACACGACCGGCACGCTCGAACCGACGACTCCGTCCAGCCATTCCGACTCGGCCGCCCGGCCGGCGAACGAGGCCGGCGCCGGAGGCAGCTGAGCGGGGCGGGGCACGGCGGGACGGGCGGGAG
>NZ_JAHHIU010000086.1 GCF_024539815.1 Streptomyces hayashii | reverse complement strand
CCCCCCGGTCGGCCGGCCCCCGCCCGCGCACGGCGCCCGCGCTCGATCCGGGCGACCGCGGCCGCCTGCTGTCGGGCGCGCACCACGATCCGCACGCGCTGCTGGGCGCCCACCCGGTGCCGGGCGGCGTCCTCTTCCGCACCCTGCGCCCCTTCGCGGACGCCGTGAGCGTCGTGATCGACGGCGAGGCCACGCCGTTGACCTCGCAGGGCGACGGCCTGTTCGCCGCCGTCCTTCCGCTCGCCGAGACGCCGGCGTACACGCTGCTGGTGTCGTACGACGGCGTCGAGCACAAGGTGGACGACCCGTACCGCTTCCTGCCCGCCCTCGGCGACCTCGATCTGCATCTGATCCGCGAGGGGCGGCACGAGGAGCTGTGGAAGGCCCTCGGCGCGGAGCCGATGGCGCACCAGGGGGTGGTCGGCACCCGGTTCACGGTGTGGGCGCCGAACGCGCAGGGGGTGCGGGTCGCCGGGGACTTCTCCTTCTGGGACGGGACCGCCTTCCCGATGCGGTCCCTGGGTTCGTCCGGGGTGTGGGAGCTGTTCCTGCCCGGGATCGGCGAGGGCGCCCGGTACAAGTTCGAGATCACCTCGCGTTACGGACACCGCTTCCTCAAGGCCGACCCGATGGCCCGGCGCTGCGAGGTGCCGCCGGACACCGCGTCGATCGTGCACGCCTCGCACTACGAGTGGGCGGACCAGGAGTGGATGGCGCACCGGGGCGACGTCCCCGTGCACGTGGCGCCGTTCTCCGTGTACGAGGTGCATCTGCCCTCCTGGCGGCCCGGGCTGACGTACCGTGAGCTGGCCGAGGAGCTGCCGACGTATGTCGGCGATCTCGGTTTCACCCATGTGGAGTTCATGCCGGTCGCCCAGCACCCGTTCTCCGGCTCCTGGGGTTACCAGGTCACCGGCTTCTACGCGCCGGCCTCCCGGCTCGGCACGCCGGACGACTTCAAGTACCTGGTGGACGCGCTGCACCGGGCCGGGATCGGCGTGATCGTGGACTGGGTGCCGGCGCACTTCCCCAAGGACGACTGGGCGTTGGGGCGGTTCGACGGGGACCCGCTGTACGAACCCGGGGACTCCCGGCGGGCCGAGCACCCGGACTGGGGGACGTTCGAGTTCGACTTCGGGCGGGTCGAGGTGCGCAACTTCCTCGTGGCGAACGCCACTTACTGGTGCGAGGAGTTCCATGTCGACGGGTTGCGGGTGGACGCCGTCGCCTCGATGCTCTACCTCGACTACTCGCGGGACTCCGGACAGTGGACGCCGAACGTGTTCGGCGGCCGGGAGGACCTGGACGCGATGGCGTTCCTTCAGGAGATGAACGCGACGGTGTACCGCCGCAGTCCCGGCGTCGTCACCATCGCGGAGGAGTCGACCGCCTGGGAGGGGGTCACCCGGCCGACCGACAGCGGCGGTCTCGGGTTCGGGCTGAAGTGGAACATGGGCTGGATGCACGACTCGCTCCAGTACATCGCCAAGGAGCCGGTGCACCGCAAGTACCACCACAACGAGATGACGTTCTCGATGGTGTACGCGTACAGCGAGAACTACGTGCTGCCCATCTCCCATGACGAAGTGGTCCACGGCAAGCAGGCGCTGGTCTCCAAGATGCCCGGCGACTGGTGGCAGCGGCGCGCCGGCCACCGCGCCTACCTGGGGTTCATGTGGGCCCACCCCGGAAAGCAACTGCTCTTCATGGGGCAGGAGTTCGCGCAGGGCGCGGAGTGGTCGGAGGAGCACGGGCCGGAGTGGTGGCTGCTCGACCCCGGCTACGCCTCGGCGGGCGATCACCGGGGTGTGCAGGACCTGGTGCGCGACCTCAACGCCGTCTACCGGGCGACCCCGGCGCTGTGGGAGCGGGACACGGACCCGGCGGGCTTCCGCTGGGTGCTGGGCGACGCGGCGGACGACAACGTCTTCGCGTTCTCGCGGCACGACGCCCACGGGGCGCCGCTGCTCGCCGTCAGCAACTTCTCCCCGGTCGTGCGCCACGACTATCCGCTCACCGTCCCCGGTGACGTCCCGGCCTGGCGCGAAGTGCTCAACACCGACTCCGCACGCTACGGCGGCAGCGGCGTCGGCCATGCCTGCCCGGTCGCGTCCCGCGACGGCGGGATCAGGCTGACGCTGCCGCCGCTGGCCACGGTGTGGCTGGCGCCCGCGTCCGCTTGAACCCGGGCGGACGGGGCAGTCGGGTGCGTACCACCCACCACCAGGAGGTCACCTCGCGTGCGCACCGTCGGAGTGGAGGAGGAACTCCTCCTGGTCGACCCCGAGACCGGGGAGCCGCAGTCCCTGTCCGCCGCCGTCCTCGCCCGCGCCTCGCGGTGCGAGGAGGAGAACGACGTCTTCGAGAAGGAACTCCACAACCAGATGCTGGAGTTCGGCACCCACCCGCAGTCGGGCATGGACGAGCTCGGCGCGGAGATCGTGCGCATCCGCGGGGAGGCGGCACGGCATGCCCGGGAGGCCGGGTGCGCCGTCGCCGCGCTCGCCACCTCGCCGCTGCCGGTGCGGCCCTCCATCAGCATGAACCGGCGCTACCAGTGGATGGCGGAACAGTACGGGATCGCCACGCGTGAGCAGATGGTGTGCGGCTGCCATGTGCATGTGTCCGTCGAGTCGGACGACGAGGGCGTTGCCGTCGTCGACCGGATCCGGCCCTGGCTGCCGGTGCTGATCGCGCTGAGCGGCAACTCGCCCTTCTGGCAGGGACGGGAGACCGACTACGCCAGTTACCGCAGCCGGGTGTGGCAGCGCTGGCCGTCGGCGGGCCCGACCGAGCTGTTCGGCTCGGCCGAGCGCTATCACCGGCGGGTGGCGGACATGGTGGACACGGGCACGATCCTCGACGAGGGCATGGTCTACTTCGACGCCCGGCTCTCGGCGCGCTATCCGACGGTGGAGGTGCGGGTGGCGGACGTCTGTCTGCACGCGGAGACCGCCGTGCTGATCGCCACGCTGGTGCGCGGGCTCGTCGAGACCGCGGCCCGGGACGGGCAGTCCGGCCTCGATCCGCTCGACCACAGCGTGAGCCTGCTGCGGCTGGCCAACTGGCGGGCCGCCCGCACCGGGCTGACCGGGGATCTGCTGCACCCGGCGACCATGCGGCGCGCTCCCGCCGAGACGGTCGTCAAGGCCCTGCTGGAACACGTGGAGGGCGCCCTGTCGGACAGCGGTGACCTGGAGCGGGCCCGCACGTCCTGTGCCGAACTGCTCCGGCACGGCAACGGGGCCCGGATCCAGCGCGAGGTGTGGGAGCGCACCGGCAGTCTGCGCGAGGTCGTCGCCGCCTGCGTCGCGCACACGCAGACCTGAGGCGCCGGCCCCCGCGGGTCGAGATCATCAAGGCGGATTACATATTCGTTCCTGGCCACAAGCGGTGCCACCTGGGCTACATTCGACCACCGTCGATGACAGTTCTCGTCGGCGGAGTCACAGCCCGTACACGTCAGGAGCAGCGCATGCGCGACTTCGCCCTCGCTCCCCCAGCCGCCTCGCCCCTGACCGGAGGGCTCGCCGACAGCGTTTTCGAGACAGCCGCCCGCACACCCGCGCTCCCCGTGCTCGCCCGGCGCGCGGACGCCTCCGCCGGCTGGCAGGAGGTCACGGCCGTCGAGCTGCGCGACGAAGTCGTCGACCTCGCCAAGGGGTTCGTGGCGTCGGGGATCTCGCCCGGCCACCGCGTCGCCGTCATGGCGCGCACCCGGTACGAGTGGACCGTGCTGTCTCACGCGCTGTGGGCCGTGGGCGCCGAGGTCGTGCCCGTGTATCCGACCTCCTCGCGCGAGCAGGTCGAGTGGATCCTGCGGGACTCCGGCTGCGTCGGGGTGGTCGTCGAGGACGAACAGAGCGTCATGACCGTGGGATCCGTGTGCGCGGCCCTGCCCTCGCTGCGGCACGTATGGCAGTTGGACGCGGGAGCGCTCGAACAGCTCACGCAGCGCGGCGAGTCGGTGGCGCTCACCACGGTGAACTCGCTGCGCCGGATCGTGATGCCCGACTCCACGGCTGTGATCGCGTACACCTCCGGCACCTCCGGGCGGCAACTGGGCTGCGCGCTGAGCCATCGCAGTCTGGCCAGTCCCTGCGACACGCTCCTGGCCGGCTGGGGGCACACGGCGGCGCCCCCGGGCGAGCAGGCGAGCGTCCTCGCCTTCCTGCCGTTCTCCCATGTCTACGGACTGATGATCCAGGGGCTGTGCCTGCGCGGGGGCATCCTGATGGGTCACGAGCCCGACCTCGGCGCCGAAGCGCTCACGGAGTCGCTGCGCAGCTTCCGCCCCACGTACCTGTACGCGGTCCCCTCGGTGTTCGAGAAGATCTACAAGAACTTCCTGCGGGTGGCCCAGGAGTCCGGCCGCGGCGCGCTGTTCGAGCGGGCGGCGGAGACGGCGCGGGTCTTCGCGGCGGCCGTCGAGCGGCAGCGCCTGGGCCGCGGCTCCGGTCCGGGCCTGGACCTGCGGCTGCAGCACGCCGTGTTCGAGCGGACGGTGTACCGCAGGCTCCGGGCCGCGCTCGGCGGCCGGGTCCATCGCGCCACCTCGGGCGGCTCGCCCCTGCACCGCGACCTGTCCCTCTTCTACGAGGGCATCGGCATCTACGTGCACGACGGGTACGGCCTGACCGAGACCAGCGGCGGGATCACGATGCAGCCGCTCGGCCGGGAGAAGTCCGGCACCGTCGGGCAGCCCCTGCCGGGCACCGACCTCCGGGTGGCGGAGGACGGGGAGATCCTGGTGCGCGGCCCGTCGCTCTTCCAGGGCTACGTCCACGACGAGGCGGCGACGCGGGCGGCCCTGTCGGGCGGCTGGCTGGCCACGGGGGACCTCGGCTACCTGGATTCCGACGGCTACCTCACCATCACCGGCCGCAAGAAGGACGTCATCATCACCAGCAGCGGCAAGAGCGTGGCGCCGACCGCGCTGGAACAGCGGCTGCGGATGCACCCGCTCGTCCACCAGGCGGTGGTGGTGGGCGACAACCGGCCGTGCGTGGGCGCGCTGATCACCCTCGACCCGGACTTCCTGGCGCACTGGCGCGGGAGCCTGGCGCTGCACGGAGACACGCAGAGCCGGGAGGCGCGCGAGGAGAACGCGTTGCGGGAGGAGATCGGGCGGGCGGTGGCCGCGGCCAACAGCGCGGTGTCCCGCTCGGAGTCGATCCGGGCCTTCCGCATCCTGCCGCAGTCCTTCGACCAGACCAACGGGCTGCTGACCCCTTCGATGAAGCTGCGCCGCGACTCGATCGTGGCGCACTATGCGGCGGAGATCGAGGCGATGTACCAGGCCCGCGCCCGTCTGCCCCGGCAGAGCCCTCAGGAGGAGGTCCTGAGCTGGGACGACGCGGACGACGTGTTCCGCTGAGCCGGCTCCGGCCGTCCGCGGGCGGGCCGCTGACGCCCGTGCGACCGTGCCCCCGCTCCGGCACGTGGGGTGACCTCGCCGTGACGGACCGTCGGCTCCCGTGCGGCGCGTGCCCGAAGGTTCGCGGCGCGTGGTCCGGCGGACCATATGCCGCGACGAGACGGACGCGTAGCCTGGGCTGGCCCGGGAACCCAGCAAGGGGCGAAGCCAGACACAGCCGCACGAGAAAGGACGACGGTCCCCGGCCGAGGCGGGACCGCACACTGACATGGCAACCGAGCCGCGGGGTAACGAAGCATTGTCCTCCTGGGCGATTCCGAGCCGAACGGCCCGTTTTGCGGGTGAACCGCACGACGTGACGGGTGCACGACTGACCACGGAGGAGTTCCTCCACGACCTGGCGCGGGCGTCGCCGCCGACGGCGCCGGAGTGCTGGCACGACATCGTGCTGATCGTCACGGAGTTGGCCGCGAACGCGGTCCAGTACGCTCCGGGGCCGTTCGAGCTCCAGTTGCGCCGCACGTTCGACGGGGTGCACGTGACGTTGCACGACACCAGCAGCACCGCGCCGACCCCGCGTCCGTTCCACCCCGACAGCGGCGGCGGGGGCATCGGCTGGTACCTGGTGCACACGCTCTGCACGCAGGTCAGCGTGGTGACCGCGGACGAGGGCCAGGAGCCGGGCAAGGACGTCCACGTCTTCCTGCCGTGGTGAGGTCACTGCACCGACGGCGGGTGCGCGCGCTTCAGAGCGGGCAATCGAGCTCGCGGATCGGCAGGAACACACTGATCGTCTTCCCGCCCGCGGAGCCCTTCTCGATGTCGATCTCCCGGGCCAGACGGACGACCAGCGGCCAGCCGTAGCCGCCCGCGCGGTGCGCCGCGGGCACCGAGCCCGGCCCGAACGCCACGGTCGGCACCGCGTCACTGTGATCCTGGACGGCGACGTGGATGCCGTCGGGAACGGGCGTCGCCTCGAACCCGGCCAGGCCGCCGCCGTGCCGGAGCGCGTTGCTCACCAGCTCCGACACGACCAGCAGCAGGTCGATCACGTCCTCGTCGCGCGCCGGGCGCGTCGAGGGGTCCCACCGGGAGTGCACCACCGCGCGGGCACGGGCCCGGGCGGACGCCGCGGTCGTCACCGGCGTCGCGGGCGCGGACGTCCGTACGGTCGCGGACTCCTCCTCCCTCACGGCGATGACGTCCCCCGCGGGGTCGGGCGGCCGTAGTGGTCGCCGACGGCGGTCAGATAGCCGGGGTCGCTCGTCTCGCTGTCGGTGCGGAAGCGGGGGGCTTCCTTCACCTCCTCCCCGGTGCAGGCCAGAGAGACTTCGCGGGCCGTGTGGTCGACGCCCTTCACCACGCCCACCGGGACGACCGCGCTCCTGCCGAACACCCAGACACCGGTGTCGACGACGAGGTGCCGCATCCCCTGCGGCCCGGCCTCGCGCTCCACGTGTCCCAGGGCGCCGTCGGCCGTCACGACGGCGTAGCCGGTGAGGTCCTGTCCCTCGACATGACCGCTGCCCGGCGCATACGACCAGATTCCATGGATGGTCACGCTGCTCCCTTCTCGCGTTCCACAGCTGCAGTTACCCTGCCGGAGCAGCCGCATTCGGGGCGTGTCGGCCCGTTTCGGGCCTCGGAAGGGCGGGCAGGGACGCCCGCGCGGAAAGCAGGTGCACCCCGTCCGCATGACTCGGGGGCGCAAGGGCAGACGGACTGCGTCATCGACGGGCTCGACGAACGGAGTGAACGGACATGAATGCCGTGACGGCACAGGCACCGACGGCCACGGCAGCGCGGGCGGACGCCGACAGTCCGTGTGCAGGGGTTCCGTTCATCGACGCCCCCACCCAGGTGAGCCCGAAGGACGCCCGCGAGCTGTCGCGGCGCTTCTTCGAACGGCTGGCCGTCGTGGAGGAGGGCACCCACGAGTACCAGTACGTGCGCAACACCCTGATCGAGATGAATCTCTCGCTCGTGCGGTACGCGGCCTCCCGCTTCCGCGGCCGGGGCGACACGATGGAGGACATCGTCCAGGTCGGCACCATCGGGCTGATCAAGGCCATCGACCGCTTCGAGCTCACCCGCGAGGTCGAGTTCACCTCCTTCGCCGTGCCGTACATCGTCGGTGAGATGAAGCGCTTCTTCCGCGACACGAGCTGGGCGGTGCACGTACCTCGCAGGCTCCAGGAGGCGCGGGTCGAACTGGCCAAGGCCACCGAGGAGTTGCAGACGCGGCTGGGCCGGATGCCCACCACCCGTGAGCTGTCGCAGCTGATGTCGTTGTCCGAGGAGGAGGTCATCGAGGCGCGCAAGGCGTCCAACGGCTACACCTCCGCCTCGCTGGACGCGGCCCTCACCTCCGACGCGGGCGCGGACGGGGAGTCGGTGCTGGCGGACTTCATCGGCGTGCACGAGCCGGCGCTGGAGCTGGTGGAGGACTTCCACTCGCTCGCGCCGCTGATCGCCGAGCTCGACGAGCGGGAGCGGCGGATCCTCCACCTGAGGTTCGTCGAGGAGCGCACCCAGGCGGAGATCGGCAGGGAGCTCGGCATCTCGCAGATGCACGTCTCGCGCTTGATCAGCCGCATGGTGCAGCGGCTGCGGACCGGTCTGCTGGGGTCCGAGATCGCCTGACCCCCGCCCGGTGGAGCCGGGCCCGCATCACCCATCCGCCCGGGACGGCGCAGGCTGCCGTCCCGGGCAGAAACCTGTTCGGGTACCCCGCTTCCGGTCATGCATGCATGGTGTGCGCGGTCTGGAATTCCTGTGTGGGTGAAGTGACGTGAGGCTTTGTTTCCGTGCGCTCGGGTGGGTTAGCCTGCGGCGGATTTCTCTCATCGCACACTTCCGTGAACTGCGGAAACACAGGCGCGACATGCGGGGCCGCTCACCCGGGCGGCCCGGTTCCGAGTCCCCGCCCGGGGACTCCTGGGGAGCGGAACGAGGGTACGCATGACCAGCAACGCGACCGAGTCGTTGGACACGGTTCCCGGCGACCACGAGCTTCGCCAGCTCCTGGCCGGCCTGACAGCCGTACGGGACGGGGACTTCGGCACCCGGCTGCCCACCGACGGCGACGGTCTCATGGGCGACATCGCCACGGTCTTCAACGGCATGGTCGACCAGCTGTCGGTCTTCACCTCCGAGGTGACCCGCGTGGCCCGGGAGGTGGGCACCGAGGGCACTCTGGGGGGACAGGCCGAGGTGCCCGGGGTGTCCGGGACCTGGGCCGACCTCACGGACTCCGTGAACGCCATGGCCGGCAACCTCACCACGCAGGTGCGCGACATCGCGCAGGTGGCGACGGCGGTGGCCAAGGGCGACCTCTCCCAGAAGATCGACGTGCCGGCGCGGGGCGAGATCCTTCAGCTGAAGGAGACCGTCAACACGATGGTCGACCAGCTGTCCGCCTTCGCCGACGAGGTCACCCGCGTCGCCCGCGAGGTCGGCACCGAAGGGCGCCTCGGCGGCCAGGCCCAGGTGCCCGGGGTGGCCGGGGTGTGGCGCGACCTCACCGATTCGGTCAACTTCATGGCCGGAAACCTCACCAACCAGGTCCGCAACGTCGCCCAGGTGACCACGGCGGTGGCCAAGGGCGACCTCTCCCAGAAGATCACCGTCGACGCCCGCGGCGAGATCCTCGAACTGAAGAACACCATCAACACGATGGTCGACCAGCTGTCCGCCTTCGCCGACGAGGTCACCCGCGTCGCCCGCGAGGTCGGCACCGAGGGACGGCTGGGGGGCCAGGCGGACGTCAAGGGCGTGAAGGGCACCTGGCGAGATCTCACCGATTCGGTCAACTTCATGGCCGGAAACCTCACCAACCAGGTCCGCAACGTCGCCCAGGTGGCGACCGCGGTGGCCAAGGGCGACCTCTCCCAGAAGATCACCGTCGACGCCCGCGGCGAGATCCTCGAACTGAAGAACACCATCAACACGATGGTCGACCAGCTGTCCGCCTTCGCCGACGAGGTCACCCGCGTCGCCCGCGAGGTCGGCACGGCGGGCAACCTCGGCGGCCAGGCCACGGTGCGCGGGGTGTCCGGCACCTGGAAGGACCTCACCGACAACGTCAACGTCATGGCGTCGAACCTGACGGGCCAGGTGCGCTCCATCGCCCAGGTCGCCACCGCCGTGGCCCGCGGCGACCTGTCGCAGAAGATCACCGTCGAGGCCAAGGGCGAGGTCGCCGCGCTGGCCGACGTGATCAACACCATGGTGGACACGCTGTCCGCGTTCGCCGACGAGGTGACGCGCGTCGCCCGCGAGGTCGGCACCGAAGGACGCCTCGGCGGCCAGGCGCAGGTCCCGAACGTGGCCGGCACCTGGAAGGACCTCACCGACAACGTCAACTCCATGGCGAACAACCTCACCGGCCAGGTGCGCAACATCGCGCTGGTGACCACGGCCGTGGCCCGCGGCGACCTGTCGAAGAAGATCGACGTCGACGCCCGCGGCGAGATCCTCGAACTCAAGACGACCATCAACACGATGGTCGACCAGCTGTCCGCCTTCGCCGACGAGGTCACCCGCGTCGCCCGCGAGGTCGGCACCGAAGGACGCCTCGGCGGCCAGGCCGAGGTGGAGGGCGTCTCGGGCACCTGGAAGCGCCTGACGGAGAACGTCAACGAGCTGGCCGGGAACCTGACCCGGCAGGTCCGGGCGATCGCCGAGGTCACCAGCGCCGTCGCGGAGGGCGACCTCACCCGGTCGATCACCGTGGTGGCCTCCGGCGAGGTCGCCGACCTGAAGGACAACATCAACTCGATGGTGGAGTCCCTGCGCGAGACCACCCGGGCCAACCAGGAGCAGGACTGGCTCAAGACCAACCTGGCGCGGATCTCCGGCCTGATGCAGGGCCACCGCGATCTGCCCGTGGTCGCCGAGCTGATCATGGACGAGCTGGTGCCCCTGGTCTCGGCCCAGTTCGGCGCCTTCCATCTCGCCGAGGACGGTCCCGACGGACCCGAGCTGCGGCTCGTGGGAGCCTACGGCTACCCCGCCGACGACACCCGTCCCACCCGCGTCCCGTTCGGCCGCTCCCTGGTCGGTCAGGCCGCGCGCAGCCGCCGCACGATCACCGTCGACGAGCTGCCGCCCGGCTACGTCACCGTCTCCTCGGGCCTGGGCGAGGTGGAGCCCAGCGCCCTGCTCCTGCTGCCCATCGTCTTCGAGGGCCAGGTCCTCGGCGTGATCGAGCTGGCGTCCGTCACCTCCTTCACGCAGACCCACGTGGACTTCCTGGAGCAGCTGCGGGTGACCATCGGCGTCAACGTCAACACCATCGTGGCGAACGCCCGCACCGACGAGCTCCTCGACGAGTCCCAGCGGCTGACCGCCGAACTGCAGGCCCGCTCGGCCGAGTTGCAGTCGCAGCAGGAGGAACTTCAGCACTCCAACGCCGAACTGGAGGAGAAGGCCTCGCTGCTGGTGGCGCAGAACCGCGACATCGAGGCGAAGAACCTGCAGATCGAGCAGGCCCGGCAGGAACTGGAGGCGCGGGCGCAGCAGTTGTCCCTGGCGTCCAAGTACAAGTCGGAGTTCCTGGCGAACATGAGCCACGAGCTGCGCACCCCGCTGAACAGTCTGCTCATCCTGGCCCAGCTGCTGGCGCAGAATCCCTCGCGCAACCTGACCCCGAAGCAGGTCGAGTACGCGGGCATCATCCACTCCGCCGGCTCGGACCTGCTGCAGCTGATCAACGACATCCTGGACCTGTCGAAGGTCGAGGCCGGAAAGATGGACGTCTCGCCGGAGCGGGTCTCGCTGCGGCAGCTCATCGAGTACGTCGAGGCCACCTTCCGGCCGATGACGTCGCAGAAGAGCCTGGAGTTCACCATCGACACGGCGGCCGGCGCCCCCGCCG
Source organism: Streptomyces hayashii (assembly GCF_024539815.1). Taxonomy (GTDB): domain Bacteria; phylum Actinomycetota; class Actinomycetes; order Streptomycetales; family Streptomycetaceae; genus Streptomyces; species Streptomyces hayashii. Next base: position 92,087 of record NZ_JAHHIU010000086.1, on the reverse strand, counting down.
ATCTGCTGACCGACGACTCCCGGCTGCGTCAGGTGCTGCGCAACCTGCTCTCCAACGCGGTGAAGTTCACCGAGCAGGGCGGGGTGGAACTGCGCATCGAGCCGGCCTCCGACGAGGAGGTGCCGAGCGGTGTGGTGCGCGGCGGCACGGTGGTGGCGTTCCGGGTGAAGGACACCGGCATCGGCATTCCCGAGCAGCAGCTGGAGACCATCTTCGGCGCCTTCCAGCAGGCGGACGGCACCACCAGCCGCAAGTACGGCGGCACGGGCCTGGGGCTGTCCATCACCCGCGAGATCGCGCATCTGCTGGGCGGCGCGGTGACGGTGGACAGCACACCGGGGCGCGGCAGCACGTTCACGCTCTATCTGCCGGTGGCGCGGCGGGACTTCCAGGAGGTCATCGACGGCGGCCGGCAGGTGGAGCGGGTCCTCGGCGAACCGCCCGCGGCGATCCCCGTCGGCCCGCCCGGCGTGCCGGTGGCCGCCGCGCCGTCCGGGCGGCGCCCGCGTCGGCTGCTGGTGGTGGAGGAGCGGCCCCGCGGCCTGCTGACGCTGGTGGCCGAGAGCGTCGTCGCGGACATGGCGCGCGGCCGTGAGGACGGGACGTCGGCGGCTCCCGTCGACATCGTCACCGCCGTCGGGGCGCACGAGGCGGCGGGGGCGCTGGCCGCGGAGCCGTGCCACTGCGTCGTGCTGGAACTGGGCATGCCGGACGCGGAGGCGTCACGGTTCCTGGAGGCCCTGCACAACGACTCGGCGCTGACCGGCGTGCCGGTGCTCGTGCACAGCGGGCACCGCGCGGACCTCGCCCAGGAGCGGAGCCTGCAGTCGCGTGCCGCGGGCAAGCCGATGGAGTTCCTCTCCAGCCTGGACGAGCTGCGCGAGCGCATCACGCTGCACCTGTCGGCCGAGCAGCCGGGGGACGTCCTGGCGCTGGTGCGCCCGGACGAGCCGCAGCAGCCCGAGGGGCCGCCGCCGGTCGACGACGCCGTCGTGGGCCGCACGGTTCTCGTGGTCGACGACGACGCGCGCAACCTGTTCGCGCTCAGTGGCATCCTGGAGCTGCACGGCGTCCGGGTGCTGCACGCGGAGAACGGCCGGGAGGGGATCGACACCCTGCGCAACAACCCGGACATCGCGATGGTGCTGATGGACGTCATGATGCCCGAGATGGACGGGTACACGGCCACGGCCGAGATCCGCCGCATGCCCGAGTACGCCGGGCTGCCCATCGTCGCGGTGACCGCCAAGGCGATGCCCGGCGACCGGGAGAAGAGCCTCGCCTCAGGGGCCAGCGACTATGTCACCAAACCGGTCGACACCCATGACCTCATGGCCTGCGTCCGACGCTGGCTGACCGTCTGAGGACGTCCTGCCCGCCCCGCGCCACAGGCGTCCCCAGCCGAGGAGACCGCACACCGTGACCATTCCCGCCCAGCCCACAGAATCCGGCGACGCCCGGTCCCTGCCGGCGCCGGCCGGCGCCGGGGCCGCGACCGCCACGGCGAGTCCGGCCCCGCCTGCCGGGCCCGGGCCCGTGTCCGGGCAGGACGCGAGCCCGTCGGAGGCGGACGCCGCGTCCTCGCCGGTGGGCCGGCTGGCCGCGACCGTGGACCGGCTGCGCCGGGAGGTGCGGGCGGCCCAGGCCGAGGCCGACGGGCGGGCCCTGGTCGAGCTCGCCAAGGGCATCCTCGTGGAGCGCCTGGGGTGCGGTCCGGCGGAGGCGGCGCAGCAGCTGACCGCGCTCGCCGAGCAGGCCGGCACGACCCCGCTGGAGTTCGCGGTGGACGTCATCAACCAGGCGGCCAAGGACCGCGTCTCGGAGGTGACGGAGGCCTTCCTCGCCGCCGTCCGGGGGGCGGACGATCCGGCGGAGCAGTCGTCGGCGGTGCGGTTGCGGACCGCCGAGAGCGGGGCGCTGGCGGCGGCGCACGACACGCAGGCGGTCGCCGACTCCCTGCTGCAGCACGCGCTGGGTCCGCTGGGCGCGGTGGCCGTGGCGATCTGGGCGGTGGGCTCCGACGGCTCGCTGACGCTGGCCGGGAGCGCGGGCTTCTCCCCCGGCGAGGCCGAGCGCTGGCGGTATGTGCCGCCGGACGTGGCCACCGTGGCGCGCAACGCCCTCACCGAGGGGACGACCCAGTGGATCGGGTCGCTCGAACGCACCGGGCTGCCCACCGTCGGCCGTCAGCTGCACCCCGACGGCGGGCGGGTCGCCGTGCCCGCCGCGACCGCCGGACGCGTCCAGGGGATCCTGGAGATCGCCTGGCCCGCCCCGCTGGCCCCGCAGCCGCCGCAGGTGATGCGCCAGGTGGAGGCGCTCGCGGAGCTGTGCGCGCACACCCTTCAGTCGTACGCGTCCGTGCGCGGGACGGACCAGCAGCCGGTCGTGCTGCCGGACGCCTCGGAGCTGATGGACCTGACCGACGGTCTGCACGATCCGGCCCTGGTGCTCGTGCCGCACGTCGACGGGGCGGGCAAGCTCCTGGACTTCCGCATCCAGCACGCGAACGACCGTTTCCTCGACCCGGCCGGCCGGCCGCGGGCGGTGATCAACGGCGCTCTGCTGCTGGAGGCCTATCCGATGGCCGCGGGCGGGGGCGACCTCTTCCAGCGCATCGAGCGCGTGCACGCGACGGGCGAGCCGTTCCGGGCCCGCCGGGTGAGCCTGACCGCGCTGGTCGGCGAGGTGCCCCTGGCGGCGGTGGCCGACCTCAGCATCAGCCGGCACGGCACGTGCGTGCTGCTGATCTGGCGGATCGAGGACGAGGCGGCACGCCTGGCGAGCCTGTTGCAGAACGCCCAGCGCCTCGGCCGCATCGGCGGCTTCGAGGAGGACCTCCTCACCGGCGAGACCACCTGGAACGGGCAGCTGTTCGCCCTGTACGGGCGGCCGCTGACGAGCCCTCCGGTCCGGCTGGAGGAGTTGTCGGAGCACACCCACCCCGACGACGCGGTCGTCGTGGGCCGTCTGCTGCGCACCCTGCTGCACCACCGCCGGCCCGCTTCCGCCGCCTTCCGACTTCAGCGGCCGGACGGGGTGACCCGGCACATGCGGATCGTGGCCGAGCCGGTGCTGGACACCGACGGACGGCTGGTCGCCGTACGCGGGGCCTACCAGGACATCTCGTCCCAGCACTGGACGGAGGTGGCGCTGGCCGCCACCCGTGACCAGCTGGCGCAGACCGAGCAGCAGGCCAGCGAGCGCAGCCGGCTGGCGCTGCAACTCCAGCACGCCATCATGCCGCCCACCCGGGCCCCGCTGGAGGCCCCCGGGCTTCAGGTGGCCGTCCGCTACCGGCCGGCCGAGGAGGAGCACCTGGTGGGGGGCGACTGGTACGACGCCGTGGTGCTGCCCTCCGGGCTGGTGATGCTGTGCGTGGGCGATGTCGCCGGGCACGGCATCGAGGCGGCCACCAGCATGGTGGTGCTGCGCAACGCGCTGCGCGGACTGGCGGTGACCGGGGCGGGGCCGGGGCAGCTGCTGTCGTGGCTCAACATCGTCGCCCACCATCTGACGGGCTCCATCACGGCCACCGCGGTGTGCGGTCTGTACGACCCGTCCCGGCACACCCTGCGCTGGGCCCGGGCGGGCCATCTGCCGCCGGTGCTGGTGCGCAACGCCCACGCGGCCCCGCTGCCCCTGCTCAGGGGGATGCTGCTGGGCGCCATGCCGGACACGGAGTACGAGGAGGAGGAGGTCCAGCTCGCCGCTGACGACACCCTGCTGATGTACACCGACGGCCTGATCGAGCGGCGCGACCGGTCCGTGGAGGAGTCGCTGACCCAGCTGCTGGTGCAGGCCCGCACGGTGCCGCCGACCCTGGACCAGCAGCTGGACCGGCTGCTCACGTACAGCAGGTCCGACACGGACGACGACACCTGCATCGTGGGCATCAGGCTGCGTTAGGCGGCCGGCGGTCACGGGTGTGCGGCCCCGATGCATGTCCGGGCGGTTCGGGGGTATCCGGCTGTGCGCACCGACAGGCCGGGGATCGGCGGGTGGAAGGGGCTGGACTGGACCATGGGGAAGGTATCCGTGCCGCAGCCCGTCGTCCCCGTCCACCGTCACGGCGCATCGAAGTCGCCCGCCGGGGAAGACGCCCCCGACCGCCAGCTTTCGGAGGAACACGTGTCCATCGCCCAGAACCCCCTGTCCGTCGAGGTCACCCTGCCTCGTGAGGACGTCGCCCTGGTCACGGTCGCGGGGCACCTCGATCTCGACACCGCGACCGAGTTCCAGGCCCATCTGGCCAACCAGCTCCACCACGGACGACGGCACTTCCTCATCGATCTCTCCGAGGTCCCCTTCATGGACTCGTCCGGGATGAACATCATCCTGCGGGTCTACCAGGAGGCCCGGAGCCTGCCGGGCAGCGTGCACGTGATCAATCCGACGCCGGCCGTGCGCCGGGTCCTGGACCTCACGGGGGTCAGCATCACCGTGCCGATATCGGACAAGCCCGAGCAGGCCCTGGAGCTCATCGACCGGCAGCAGTCGTCCGGGTCCTCCGGGGACTGAGCGGCGGGACGCCGTCCGCCGGGCTCCCGGCGCCGGGCCGGGAAGTTCGCAGGTGCGGACGACTGCCGTCCAATAGTTGTCATTTGACAACTGTGCACAGGAAGCAACAGAGTGAGCAGGACAGATGCGGGAGGGATCACGGATGCGCCGGTGGGCGAACCCGATCACCCGGGAACACCGTCAGGCGGTCCGGGCCTCAGCGGCGTCGGACTCGTGGATCTGCGCGGCCGCCGCCGTGCAGAAGGCCTCCAGACCGCTCAGCAGCGCGGCGCGCTGCGCGGCCGGCATCTGCTCCAGCACGCCTTCCAGCGCCGCCTCCCGGCGCGATCTGAGGTCGGCGAGGAAGGCGCTCCCCCGGCGGCTCAGGAACAGCTCCAGCTCCCGGCGGCTCCCGGCGGAGGTGCGGCGCTCGACGAAGCCGACGGCCTGGAGCCGGTCGCACAGGCGGCTGGTGGACGGCGGGGTGGACCCGAGGGAGTCGGCGAGCGTACGCAGGTTGATGCCCTCGTGGTGCTCCAGGATGAACAGCACCCGCAGCTGGGAGGCGGAGACCGGCGCGGTGGAGGCGCGACCCCAGAGGACTTCGAGCAGCTCCGACGCCTGTGAGGTCACACGCGCCACCTGGCGGGGCTGCGGACGCGAGGAGCGCGAGGAGGGCGACGTCACGATGACACTCTCGCAGGCTTCTCGACGGCTGTCAGCCCACCCCCGCCCCGGACGGACGACGGGACCGACCGCGTGAACAGACTCGCCGCCGCCGCACGCGCCCTGCGCGCGGCGGCACCGCACCGGCTGCCCGCCGCGCTGCGCACCGTGCTGCACGCCCAGTACGCGGCCGAAGCGGCCGACCTCCTGCTGGCCGACTACGGGATGACCGCGCTGCTGAGCGTGGCGACCGACGGGCACGGCGCGCGGGACCGTCGGTCGGTCCCGCTGCACGGCAGCGCGCCCGGCCGCGCCTTCGGGGCCCAGGAACCGTACGTGGAGGAACTCGACGACGGGCTCGTCCTCGCACATCTGCCCGTGACCGTGCGCGGCGACCGGCTGGGCGTCCTGTCGGTCACCCTGCCCGGCGCGGGGCTCGACGACGGGCGGCTGTCCGAACTCGCCGAGCTGGCACAGCTCCTGGGACACGAGGTCGTCGTCGCAGAACGCGACACCGACGTCTACCGGCAGGCTCGCCGCACGGACCGGCTGACGCTGGCGGCCGAGATGCAGTGGGACCTGCTCCCGGCCCGGTCCTGCTCCGGCGACGCGTACGCGCTGGGCGCCCAACTGGAGCCCGCCTACGCCGTCTTCGGCGACAACTTCGACTGGGCCGCCTCCGCCGACCGGTTGATGGTCTACGTCACCAACGGCATGGGCGAGGGCATCGAGGCGTCGCTGCTGACCGGACTCGGGATCAACGCGCTGCGCAACGCGCGCCGGGCCGGAATCCCGATCGCGGACCAGGCGGCCCTCGCCGACCAGGCGATCCACGCCCACTACCGGGGCGAGGCGCATCTGTCGGTGCTCCTGGTGGAGATCGAGCTGGGCACGGGACGCATGCGCGTCGTCGACGCCGGCTCGCCGCAGCTGCTCCTGGTGCGCGACCGGACCCTGACCCGGGTGGCGCTCGACGCGCAGCTGCCGCTGGGCATGTTCGAGGAGACCGACTACACGGCGCAGGAGTTCGCCCTGCTCCCCGGCGACCGGCTGATCTTCGTCAGCGACGGGGTGCACGCGGTCGCCTCGCCGGGCGGCGAGACCTACGGCGAGCACGCCCTCGCCCGGGCGGTGGCGTCGGCGGCGCTGCTGCCGGCGGCGGACGTACCCGGCGCGGTGCTGCGCGAGCTCACCGGTCACCGGGGCAGACCCGAGCCGGACGACGACGCGCTGGTCGTGTGTCTCGACTGGTTCGGAGGACGGCCCTTGCCGTCGTCCGGCCGCCCCGATACGGATCTGTCGCCCGGCGACGGGCACAGCACGGTCCCCTCGCCATCGACGGGACCCCAGCGACATCACGCGGACGAGGAGTGAAGCAGTTGCCGGAACACGACACGGCGGCACCACACACGGAGAACCCCACGCCCACGGAGGAGGTCGCCGCGTTCCTGGGCCGCCGCCGTGAGCAGATCGCCCAGCGGTGGGCCGACGAACCCCTGTTCCGGGCGGTGTTCACCGTCTCGCGGGACGAGGCGGTGGAAGCGGGCCGGGCGGTCGCCGACGCGGTCGCCCAGGTCGCCGGATCCGGCCGGGTGGAGGACACCGACGGCGCCGGCTTCACGCTGGTGCGCGAGCAGCTGGCCCGGATGGCGGCCTCCCGGGCGCGCACCGGCCTGACCGCCGCGCAGATCTCCCGCGAGGTGGACGCCCTGCGCGTGCCCGCGGTGAACCTGCTCGTCGCCGACCTCCCGAAGGCCTCGTCCGAGCACCTCAGAGAGTGTGCGACGACCCTCACCGCGCTGATGGGGACGCTGCGGCTGGTGGTCATGGAGACCTCGCTGACCGAGGGCCAGGCCCTCATCGACCGGCAGCAGGTGCAACTGCTGGAGGTCGCCACGCCGGTCATCCGGCTCTGGGACGGCATCGTCGCCGTCCCGTTGATCGGCACGCTCGACAGCGCCCGCAGCCAGGTCGTGATGGAGACCCTGCTGGAGTCGGTCGTCGACCAGCAGGCGCGGTTCGCCATCCTGGACATCACCGGGGTGCCGACGGTCGACTCGCTGGTGGCGCAGCACCTGATGAAGACCGTGGCCGCCGTGCGGCTGATGGGCGCGGAGTGCGTCGTCTCGGGCATCCGGCCCGCCATCGCGCAGACGATCGTCCACCTCGGCCTGGACCTGCCCGTGGTCACCCGCTCCAGCCTCGCCGACGCCCTGGCCTACGCCCTGCACCGGCTGGGCGCCGACATCGTCTCCGTGACGCCCGGCGGTGCTGGTCCCCGGTGAACCACGACCTCTCCCGCGCGGGCGCCGCCCCCGTGCCGGTGCTCCGGCTCGGCGACGTCCTGCTGATCACGCTCCAGGGCGACCTGCACGACGGCACCGCGGAGCGACTGCAGCGGGACATCGCCGAGTCGATCGTCCGCAGCCGGGTGACCGGAGTGGTCATCGACATCTCCGGGGTCGAGATCATCGACTCCTACCTGGGGCGCGTGCTGGCCGAGATCGCGGCCGGCTCACGCCTGCTCGCCGCCCGGACGGTGGTGGCGGGCATGCGGCCCGCCGTGGCGATCACCCTGGTGGAGCTGGGGCTGACGCTGCCGGGACTGCGTACCGCCCTCACCACCGAGGCGGCCCTCGAACTGCTCGCGGCGCCCGCGGACCGCCCGCACCGGGAGCCACGGTGAGCGGGACCGCCGCGGGCGTCGACGCCCGCCTGCCGATCCGCTCGGACCTGGATCTGGTGTGGGTGCGCCAGCATGTGCGTCAGGCGGCCGCCGCGGTCGGCTTCGGCCTGGTCGAACAGACCAAGCTGGTCACGGCCGCCAGCGAACTGGCCCGCAACACCCTGGTGTACGGCGGGGGCGGCGAGGTGGCGACCGAGCGCGTGTCGGACGGGAGGGCGGCGCACGGACTGCGGCTGACCTTCACCGACCGGGGACCGGGCATCCCCGACCTGGAACAGGCCCTCAGCGACGGCTACACCTCGGGCGACGGACTGGGCCTCGGCCTGGGCGGAGCGCGTCGGCTGGTGCACGAGTTCGCCATCGACAGCGCGCCCGGTTCCGGCACCACGGTCACGGTGACCTCCTGGGCCGCCCGCCCGCCCCGGCCGCGCGAGGAGCTGCGATGACCCGCGTGTGGGACGTCCCCGTGCACGACTCGACGCGGCTGCGCGACGCGCGGGTGGCCGCGGAGAGCGCGTCGGCGCTGGCCGGTCTGGACCGGGCGCGCACCGACGCCGCCGCCCTGGTGGCGACGGAGCTGGCGAGCAATCTGCTCAAGCACGCGCAGGGCGGACAGCTCCTGGTGGAGGCGGTCGCCGCGCCGGGCGGACGGGCGGAGGGCCTCATGGTCCAGATCGCCGCCGTGGACCACGGACCGGGCATGACCGACGTCCCGGCGGCCCTCGGCGACGGGTTCTCCACGGCCGGCTCGCTCGGGGCCGGGCTGGGCACCTGCCGTCGGCTGGCGAACGACTTCGACCTGCACAGCGTCCCGGGGCGCGGGACGGTCGCGCTCGCCCGGATAGGCGGTGCGCCGCCGTCCCGCGGCGACCGCGACGCGGAAGCGGGTCCGACCGGCTCCGGCAGGGCGGACGAGGTCGTCGCGGACGCGCCCCTCGGGGTGCGCGTCGGCGGCGTCAACGTCCCCTTCCGGGGCGCCGAGTGCTCGGGGGACGCCTGGACCTGTGTGCGGGCCGACGGCCTGCTGACGCTGATGCTGGCCGACGGGCTGGGACACGGCCCCGAGGCGGCCCTCGCCTCGACCGCGGCGGTGGAGGAGGTGCGGCGCTCGGGCCACCTCCCGCCGGCCGAGCTCCTTCGCCGGCTGCATGACGCGCTGCGCGCCACGCGGGGGGCGGCGGTCGCGGTGGCCCAGCTCGACGTGCGGGCCGGCCGGCTGCGTTTCGCCGGCCTGGGCAACGTGGGCGCGCGGCTGCGGGAGGGCGACTCCTGGCGGCATCTGCTGTCGCGGCCCGGCATCGTCGGCGCGCACCGGCACTCGACGCTGCCCGAGACGGAGGCCTCCTGGGCCCCGGACCGGCTCCTCGTCCTGCACAGCGACGGGCTGCCCAGCCGCTGGACGCCGCCGGCCGACCCCCGTCTGCTGTCCGCCGACCCCGCGCTCACCGCCGCCGTGACGGTGCGCGACGCAGGCAGCTCCGCCCGCCCGGTGCGTGACGACACCGCCGTGGCCGTCCTGTCCCCGACCCCGCCGGACCGCCCATGACGCGCACCTGGGAGATCAGCACCGTCACCGACGCCGCACGGGTGCGGATCGCGACCGCGCGGGTGGCCGCGGCCCACGGCGTGCCGCCGCTGGAGCGCACCCGGCTGGCCGCCGCGCTCAGCGCGCGGCTGCGCCGGTGTCTGGCCAAGGGCGGCGTCTGGCGGCTCGCCCTGACGTCGGCCCACGGGACCCTGCGGATCGAGATGACCCCGTCCGCCTCCGCGTCCTCCTGCGGCGACGAGCCGCCGTGGCTGATCACCGCGCCCTGTCCGGAGCCCGCCGCCGGCCCCGTGAGCGACTCGGTGACGGGTGACGCCGCCGTGCTCTCCGAGGCTCTGCTCGGCGCCGACGAGGACGCCGCCGTCGTGCTGGACCGGCTCGCCGAGCAGGAGGAACTCGTCGCCTTCCACCGGGAGGAGCTGCACCAGACAAACCAGGGCGTCCTGGCGCTGCACGCGGAGCTCGACGCCGCCGGGCGGGCGCAGCGCGAGGCCTTCGCGGCGGAGCGCGCGGCGCGCCGGGAGGCGGAGGCCGCCCGCCGCAGACTGACCTTCCTGGCCGACGCGAGCGCGGCGCTGACGGCCTCCCTCAACCACGAGGAGATCGTGCGCCGCCTGCCGGAGCTGCTGGTCCCCGAGTACGCGCGCACGGTCGACGTGTGGCTCTTCGACACCGAGGAGGACCGCGGCCCGTCCCTCCCGCGTCCGGCGGCGGCCGTCCTCGCGGCCCGCACCGGCCGACCGCAGTACGCGGCGGCGGAGCCGGGCGGTCTGCCCGGGGTGGACGACCAGCCGCCGTCGGCGCTGCTGCCCGACCGGCCCCTGCTGTGCGTGCCGTTGCCCACGCGCAGCGCGCCCCTGGGCGTGCTGACGCTGACCCCGCCGGGCGAACGCTGGGACCCAGACGACGCCGTGATGCTCCTGGAACTCACCCGGCGGGCGGGCGGCGCGCTGGAGAACGCCCGCCGTTTCGAGCACAACCGGGACATCGCCGAGACGCTCCAGCTCGCCCTGCTCACCGAGCTGCCGGCCCTCCCCGGCCTGAGCCTGGCGGCGCGCTACCTGCCGGCGACCTACGGGCTGAACATCGGCGGCGACTGGTACGACGCCTTCCGGCAGCCCGACGGCAGTCTGATCACCGTGATCGGCGACGTGACCGGGCACGGGCTGCACGCGGCGGTGATGATGAGCCAGCTGCGCACCGCGCTGCGCGCGTACGCCGTCGACGGAGGCACCCCCGGCGAGCTGTTGACGCGGCTGCACACCTTCCTGCACCACCTTCAGCCCGATCTGTACGCCACGGCCGTGATCGCCCGCTTCCAGCCCGGCGAGCCCGTGCTGACCTGGGCGGCCGCGGGGCATCCGCCGCCGGTGCTGCGCGGTCCCGACGGGCGGGTGCGCACGCTGGACGCCAAGCCGGGGGCGATGCTCGGCATCCCGCTGCACCAGGAGATCTCCGACCACACCGTGCCCTTGGAGCCCGGGTCCACGCTGGCGCTGTACACCGACGGACTGGTGGAGCGGCGCGCCCAGGGCATAGACCCGGGGATCGAGCGGCTGTCGGCGGCGCTGGGCGCGTTCCGCGCCGACGAGCTGGACGCGGATCTGGACGGCTCGGCGGAGCGCATCCTGGAGCCGATGCTGAGCGACTCGGAGCGCGACGACGACGTCTGTCTGCTGCTGTGCCACCTGGACGGCCGGCTCGACGGCGTTCCGGGCGGTCCGGACGGCCGGCTCGACAGCCGTCCCTACGACAGCCGCCTCGACGGTCGTCTGTCGGGCGGGGTCTGAAGGGCGCTCAGCCGCCGGTCTCCACGGGGCCGTGCCCGTGCCCGGTCCCGGAGATCCGCGCGTGCGCCCGGTGGAAGGCGTGCAGGCCCTGTTCCAGGGCGGCGCGCTGGGCGGGCGGCATGCTCTCGAACACCGCCGCGAGCCGCCGTACGCGGCGCTCGCCCACGTCGGCGAGGACATGCCGCCCGTACGCGGTCAGCACCAGCCGCACCTCGCGCCGGCTGTGCGGGTGGAGGGCCCGTTCCAGCAGCCCGGCCGCCTCCAGCCGGTCGCACAGCCGGCTCGCGGTGGGCAGGCCTACGTCGAGGCGCTCGGCCAGGGCGGTCAGGTTGAGCTCGGGTCTGTGCCGGACGGTCCGCAGGGCCAGCAGTTGCCGGGCGGGCAGCAGCGGCGCCCTCTCCTCCGCGGCCGTCAGCCAGCAGGCCACCAGGCTCTCGACCGCGTCCGCGACAGCCCGGGCCTGTGCCCGCCCGCCCTCCGGCCGAGCGTCCCGCCGGCCGTCGCCGGCGTCCTCCGCACAGCCCGCCGTCATCGCTCTCCGACCGCCCCGAATGTCATGTACGTCGGCCTACCCGAAGGCAGGGGGCGTACACAGGGCCATCTGCGGGTACGGAGGCAGCCTCAGGAGAAACGTTCGTCTGCTTGCCTCGTCGGACTGGCGCAACAGGTTCGGGCGCGGTGGGATCGATGAGGTGCGAAGCGCCCGGGGGCGGGGCACGCGCATCAGGTCGGGCAGACCGCCTGGAGCCGCAGAAAGGGATGGACATCGTGACACGACCCAGGATCCTGGTGGTGGGCGCGGGCTTCGCGGGAGTGGGGTGCGTGCAGCGTCTGGAACGCGCGCTCTCCGCCGCGGAGGCCGACGTCACTCTGGTGACGCCGTTCGCCTATCAGCTCTATCTGCCGCTGCTGCCGCAGGTCGCCTCAGGCGTGCTGACGCCCCAGTCGATCGCCGTATCGCTGCGCCGCAGCAAGAAGTACCGCACGCGGATCATTCCCGGCGGCGCCATCGGCGTGGACCTCAAGTCGAAGGTCTGCGTCATCCGGACCATCACCGACGAGATCGTCAACGAGCCGTACGACTACATCGTGCTGGCTCCCGGCAGCGTCACCCGCACCTTCGACATCCCGGGGCTGACCGACCACGCCTTCGGGATGAAGACCCTGGCGGAGGCCGCGTACATCCGCGACCACGTCATCACCCAGCTCGACCTGGCCGACGCCAGCAACGACCCCGTCGAGCGGGCGGGACGGCTGCAGTTCGTGGTCGTCGGCGGCGGCTACGCCGGCACCGAGACCGCCGCCTGTCTGCAACTGCTCACCCACAACGCGGTCAAGCGCTACCCGCGGCTGGACCCCGGCCTCATCAAGTGGCATCTGATCGACATCGCGCCGAAGCTGATGCCGGAGCTCGGCGACAAGCTGGGCCGCAGCGCGCAGGAGGTGCTGGGCAAGCGCGGGATCGACATCTCGCTGGGCGTCTCGATCGCCAAGGCGGGCCCGCAGGAGGTCACGTTCACCGACGGGCGGGTCGTCCCCACGCGGACGCTCATCTGGACGGCGGGCGTCGTGGCGAGCCCCCTGATGGCCACGCTCGGGGCCGAGACGGTCCGCGGACGGCTCGCCGTGGAGGCCGAGATGAACCTGCCCGGCAACGACGGGGTGTTCGCGCTCGGCGACGCCGCGGCCGTGCCCGACCGGGCCAAGGGCGAGGACGGCGCGATCTGCCCGCCGACGGCGCAGCACGCCATGCGGCAGGGCAAGGCCGTCGCCGACAACGTCATCGCGACGCTGCGCGGGCAGTCGATGCGGCCCTATGTGCACAAGGACCTCGGCCTGGTCGTCGACCTCGGCGGCAAGGACGCCGTGTCCAAGCCGCTCGGCGTGGAACTGCGGGGGCTGCCGGCGCAGGCCGTGGCCCGCGGCTACCACTGGTCGGCGCTGCGCACGGGCGTCGCGAAGGCCCGGGTGCTGACCAACTGGACGCTCAACGCGATCGCGGGCGACGATTTCGTCCGGACCGGGTTCCAGGCCCGGCGGGCGGCGAAGCTGAAGGACTTCGAGTACACCGACAGTTATCTGACGCCGGAGCAGGTGCGGGCGCAGGTGGAGGGGACCGGGCAGGTGGAGGGGACCGGGCAGGATTCCGCCTGAGATCCGCACGGGAGGGAACGGCACGGGCAAGGGAGAGTACGGCGGCGTGAGGGCGGCGGCACGGGCGTTCGGCACACGATCACGGGATCGGGTCGCGGCGTCCGACCCCGGGCTGCTGCGGCTGGCGGCCGGTCTGCGGACGGTGGGCGCGATCGCCGTGACGCTGGCCGTGCTGTCCCTGCTCGGCGCCGACGTCTCGCATCTGGTGGCCGGCGCGATCGCCGCGATGGTCGCCACGTTCGCCGTACGGGAGAAGCAGCGCGACCGGCAGGCCGTCACACTGGCACTGGGCCTGCCGGTCGCGCTGGCGTCGGTGTCGGTCGCGGCGCTGCTCAGCTCCCGTACGATCGCCGGCGACCTCTTCTTCGTCGCGCTGATCTTCTGCGCGGTCTACGGCCGCCGGTTCGGCGACCGGGGCACGGCGTTGGGGCTGATCGGCTTCCAGGTCTACTTCATGTCCCTGTTCGTCGGGGTCGGGACGTCGTCGCTGCCCGGCTACTACGGGGTGATCGCCGTGGCCTTCGCGAGCAGCGCGGCGGCCCGGTTCGCGCTCGTGCCGCAGACGCCGACGGGGATTCTGCTGCGGCTTCGTCAGGCCTTCCGGGCGCGGCTGGCGCAGTTGCTCGACGCCCAGCTCGACCTGCTGGACGCGGCGCCGGACGAGGTGGTGAAGGCCGTGGCCCAGGTGCGCGAGGGCACCGCCCGACTGCACGAGACGGCCATGATGATCCAGGGCCGGCTGGACGAGGGCACCCCGGACGAGGCGGTGGCCCGGCTGGTGCAACGGCGGATCGCCGACGCGGAGATCGCCGCCGAGCGCCTCGGCCTGTTGCTGCTGACGGCCCGCAGCGCCGAGCGCGCCGACACCCTGACCATGCATCTGCCGGGCGCGCCCCTGCCGGAGAGCGGTCGGCGGACCGTGCGGGACGAGGCCCTGGAGATCCTGCGCCGCGATCTGCTGGCCCTGGAGCTGCTCGTACGGAATCCGGTGGCCGCGGGGGCGGGGACCGCGTTGTCGCACGTGCGCAACCGGCTGCTCAGCTACCGGGACGAGGAGAACCTGCCCAAGGCCCCGCCCGCGGTGCAGGACGTCTTCCGGGGCGTCGGCGAGGCGGCGCGAGCCGTACTGGGGCTGCGGATCGCGCTGGACGGCCCGCAGGACGAGTCCGACGACAGCCCCGAGACGGCACGCTCCCGCGAGGAGCTGGACGCCGAGGACGCCGCGATCGGCGGCGGCGAGGAGGACGAGGGGACGGCGGAGCAGGCCACGGGGCTGCGGCGGCCGACCACGCGCGCCGCCGTGCAGGTGGCGGTCGGCTCGGCGCTGGCCATCGTCGGCGGTGAGCTGCTCTCCTCGCACCGCTGGTACTGGGCCGTGCTGACCTGCTGGATCGTGTTCATCAACACCGCCTCCACCGGGGAGATCCTGGTCAAGGGCTACCGGCGGCTGCTGGGCACCGTGCTCGGCGTGGTCGCCGGCATCGTGCTGGCGGGGCTGGTGGGACACCACACGTGGACCGCGTTCGCGGTGGTGCTGCTGTGCGTCTTCGCGATGTTCTACACGGCGCCGCTGTCGTACACCCTGATGTCGTTCTTCGTGACGGCCGCCCTGGGGGTGCTGTACACGCTGCTGCACACCTACAGCCTGTCGGTGCTGGTGCTGCGGGTGGAGGAGACGGCGCTCGGGGCGGCCTGCGGGATCGTCGCGGCGGCGCTGGTGCTGCCCGTGCACACCGACCGGCGGACCAACGAGCTGCTGACGGCCGTGCTGGAGCGGCTGAGCGAGGTCACCGAGGCGGCCGTGGAGCAGCTGAGCGGCGCTCCCCCGGCCGATCTGCTGGACCTGGCCCGTGATCTCGACCAGGCGCTGGCCGACCTGCGGGCGGCGACCCAGCCGCTGACGCATCCGGTGACACCGCTGCGGACGCGCCGGGACACGGCTCGCTATGTGGTGGCGCTCCTGGAGACCTGCGCCTATCACGCTCGGTCGCTGGCGGCCACGGCCGAACTGCTGCCGACGCATCCCTCGATAGCGGCGGACCCCAGGCTGCGCCGTGCGGGACAGCGCATCCGGCACAACATCGGGGCGATCTCCGCGCGGGTCGCGCAGGAGCCCACCACCGCCGAGATCCTGACCGGGCCCAGCATCGCCGCGCTGCTCAAGCCGGGCGTGCCGGGGACGCCGCGCTACGGCCGGGTGACCGACCGGGTGCTGCGGCATCTCCAGCGTCTGGACGAGGCGGTGGTCGGCCTCGCCCGCCCGCTCGGGGCGCCGGTGGCCCCGCCGCAGTGAGGGCGGGCCCCGGCCGGGCCCGGACGTCCGCTGAGAGCTCCGGTGCCGCTGAGAGCTCCGGAGGTGCCGCTGAGAGATCCGTTCAGGGGTCCGGTGAAGGATCCGCTCAGAAGTCCGTGGACATGCCGCTCGCGGCGGCTATGCCCCGCAGCGCCTCGGTGTCCTGCTGACGCTGCTGGATACAGCCGGCGATCTCGGCGAGGCGGCCGGGGTCGGACGCGGTGACCGCGTCGGTGACCACCCGGACCGGGCCGGTTCCGTCCACCTGGATCTCCACCAGCTGGTTGTCCAGCCGGCCGGTGACCGCGGTGGCGATGACGAGGGCCGCCTCGTCTCGGATCTCCTGGGGCAGATCCTCGGTCTCCTCGGGGTCGAGGGCGAAGTCGAGGCTCTCGGGGGGCTGTTCGTCGAGGGCGCGCAGCGCAGGCGCCACGACCTTCAGCAGGAGCTGGTAGTCCTCGCTGTCCATGCGGACGCGAAGCAGGTCGAGGTACATGTCCACGGGCCGTCCGTCGCGCGGGAACTCTGCATCGTTCATCTCGTCCGTGTTCCCCGTGAGGCCGACGTCAGACCTTGCGCCAGCGGGCCATGGCGAAAGAGAAGAGTCCGAAGAGCATGAGACCGGCTGCCACGCAGGCCAGGAGGCCGGGCCCGGCGGGGGTGCCGGCGAACGAGCGCAGCGTGTCGTCCAGGCCCTTGGCCTTGTCCGGCTCGTACTCCACGGCGGCCCGCACGGCGAACACACCCGCCGTGGCGAAGACCAGGCCGCGGGTCGCTCCGCCGCCCACGCCGGTGACGTCGACCAGGCGTCGCACGCCCGGGGACATCTCCCCCAGCCGCAGCTTCTTCCGGTAGGAGCGCATGACGGCCCGGGCGCCGATCCACAGGCCCGCGACGACGATCCCGACTCCGGCGACGCCCACGATCCACCGTCCGCCGGGCAGGTCCAGCACCCGGGCGGTGACGTCACGGGACTGTTCGTCGCTCGATCCGCCGCCGCTGCCCGACCCCGCGGCGAAGGCGAGGACGGAGTACGCGACGAAGGAGTAGAAGACGCACCGGCCGAGCGCCATCAGACGCTTCTTGGCGCTGCGCCCCTCGGCGCCGACCCCGCCGAAGACGGCTTCGGACAGCCGCCACAGGGCCATGCCGACCAGCCCTACGCCCAGCGCCCAGAGCACCACCGAGCCGAACGGCTTCTGGGATATCTCGGCCAGGGCGCCCCGGCGGTCCGCCTCCTCCTTGGTGTCGCCGAAGGCGATCTGCAGGGCCAGCAGCCCGACCAGCAGATAGATCACCCCGCGCGCGGCGAACCCGGCCCTGGCGGCCCCCTTCGTCACCGAGCCGCGTGCCGCCCGTTCCGCTCCGGCACGGCCGTTGCGCGCCATGGCGCTCGTGTTCATTGCGTCCCCTCCCGGAAGTCTCCCCGAATTTCGCAGAATCCGACTGCCCCGGCTCCGGCCTCACACACGCACAGGTGTTCACACACCTGCGGCCGGCGGCCGCGGAGCGGGGCGTGAAGGGGTGCGGGGCCGGGCGGACCGGTCGGACGCTGCCTCGGCGGTCGGGGGACCACCGGTCAGGTCACCGCGCACCGCCCTGGTGCGCGCGGCTCCGGCGCCGTTCAGGCGTACACGCGGGGGCCGTCGTCGGTCTGCGGGCGGGCTTTGCCCGTCTGCGGGCGGGCGACGGTCGTCTGCGGGCGGACCACGGTCGTCTGCGGACCGGCCGCGGTCGTCTGCGGGCGGGCGGCAGTGTCGGCCGCGGCAGCCGCCTCCAGCCAACGGCGGGCCGTCCGCAGGGCGTCGTTCACGTCCCGTGTGCCGGTGGACACGCACAACGTGTAGGCGAGGTCGCGCTCCTGCGCGCGCGCCTCGGCGGTGGCGGCGGCGGTCGCGGACAGCGCCTCGTACTCGTCGACGAGTGTGCGCAGGACGGCGGGATGGGGCATGAGCATCGGCGGGCTACTCCTGACGTCGAAAGTGGGGGTGGGGTGTCCTGCTGTCAGCGCAGAGCTTCCTGGCGCACCCGCTCGCAACTGCGGCTGATGAGCCGGGAGACGTGCATCTGGGAGATGCCGAGCCGGTCGGCGATCCTGCTCTGCGTCATGTCCTCGAAGAAGCGCATGTAGAGAATGGCGCGCTCACGTTCCGGAAGGCGGCGCAGGCCTTCCTTGGCCGACTCGCGGTCGACGACGACGTCGAAGGAGGAGTCGGCGGCCCCGATGGTGTCGGCGAGGCTGTAGCCGTCGTCGCCGGAGGGGACCTCGGCGTCCAGCGACAGCGTGCTGAAGCTCTCCAGGGCTTCCAGGCCGGCGGTCACCTCGTCCTCGGTCAGACCGGTATGAGCGGCCATGTCGGCGACCGACGGTTCGGGCGCCCCCGGGTTCTGGGCGAGTTCACGGCGGGCGATGCGCACCTTGTTGCGCAGCTCCTGCACGCGGCGGGGCACCCGCAGGGCCCACATGCGGTCGCGGAAGTGCCGCTTGATCTCACCGGTGATGGTGGGCACGGCGTAGCTTTCGAAGGCCCCGCGCTCGGGGTCGAAGCGGTCCACGGCCTTGACGAGTCCGAGGGCCGCCACCTGGCGCAGGTCCTCGATCGCCTCACCGCGGTCCCGGAAGCGGCCGGCGATCCGGTGGGCCATGGGCAACCAGGCGGTGACGATCTCGTCGCGCACGGCGTCCCGCTCGGGCCCCTCCTCCAGGGCGACCAGCCGGGCGAACCGGCTCGCGGTGTCGGGTGCGTCGTCGTGGGTGCGTCGCGGCGCAGCGGTGGCGGCCGGTGCGGCGGGACGGCTTGTCGACATGTCGATGAGCATGCGTAAACGCTCCTGAACGGTTGTTTCAGGTGACTGACGACGGGAGGGCTCCTGACACCCGGGGCACGTGCAGCGCCCCGAAGCGGTCCCACCGCTCCCGTCGGCGCGCCTCCGGTCCGAAGCACGAACATCCGTCTGCCCTACCCCTGGACGTACAAACTCCGCATGGGCAAAAGGTGTTCACGAAGCCCCTCCCCGAGCCCGCCGACCGCGGCCCGGCGACCGTGGCACGGCGGCCGTGGCACGGCGGCCGTGGCACGGCGGCCGTGGCACGGCGGCCGTGGCACGGGTCGGGTCACGGACCGGGACGCGGCCGGACGGCGGGTCAGAACACGGGGACGACCGCGGTGACGCGCTTGCCGCCGGACGGCAGACCGCGGACCTCGACGTCACGGGCGAGCCGGCAGACGATCGGCCAGCCCCGCCCGCCGACCCGCCGTCGCCCGTGCTCGTCGAAGGGGGCGACGGCGACCGGCGGACGGTCGCTGCGGTCGCTCACGGACACGCGCACGGACCGCCCCCGCACGTCGACGTCGAAGCCGGTGACGCCGCCGCCGTGCAGGATGGCGTTGCTGGTGAGTTCGGTGGCGACGAGCAGGGCGTCGGAGAGCGCCTCCTCGTCATAAGGACACCCGACGGCTCGGCACCTGCCGCTCACGGCCTTTCTCACGGCACTGCGGACGTCGGCCGGCCGGCACAGCCGGCGCCCTTCGCACCGGGACGACAGACCCTCGGGCGCCCTCACGCGGTCGGTCGAGTCGTTCGTACGCATCCTTTCGCTCCCCTGACTGTGGACGGCTGGGCCGTGGACGGCTGGGCCGTGGATCGAGTGGACCGCGGGCCGGGCGGGACGGGCGGGCGACCGCCGGCCGAGCGGACCCCGGGCCGGGGGCCCGGCGGCCCTCCTCCCCGGCCCGGTCCGACGCGTGCGACGGCGCATGGGTCCAGCGGCGGACGCGCTCGGTCGGACCGGGGGCGGATCGTGGGTCCACGACGGGCGGACCGTCCGGCCCCCGGGGCCGGCCGCCGATCCGGGCGGCGGCCCCGACGCCCTCCCGCACCCGGCCGTCCGGCCGGACGGTGCGGTCTGTCCTGTTGTCTCCTGTTCGGCTGACCTTCCCCGTGCCGGCCAAACCTCCCGGACCTGGAGCAATCCGTCCAGGAAGTTCCGGGGAGCACCGGGGAGCACCGGGGAGCCATTGTCCGGCCCGGTGCGGGTAGGCGACCCGCATGACCGATGTGGTGGACTCCGACGAACTGCTGCGGCGCATCCGGCGCTCCCACACCTGCGCGCGGGAGGAACTGCTGGCCTGCCGGGCCCGCAACGCCGAACTCTCCCAGACCGATCCGGACGGGGCGCGCGACGCCCACGTGCGGGGTCTCGCCTACGAGGCCGTGGTCAGAGTGCTGGACGAGATCCTGACGCCCGGCCGTTCCACCGACGGGGACTGACCGGAACTCCTGGGAGCGGCACCGCAGTTGCGGATCGTCGCGCCGACCGCGACGCGCGCGGAGGCCCAACTGCGGATGATCTCCGCGGAGATGACGCGATCCGGTGACGCGGAGTGAAACGGGTCACTGGACCGGGTTTCCTCTGTGTGAAACCTCCGTGAATGGTTTACGGTTCATACATACGTGGTGGACGGGGTCGACGCTACTTCTCCTCCGTCCGCCACCCTTTACCGCCCTGGCTGGCTTCCCCCGTCCAGCCAGGGCTTCTCCTTGTCCGCACCTCGCCCGCACACGCAGCGCCCGGGGCGCTGGAACGCGCCGGCCCGGGCGCTGGACGTGCGGAATCCGGAAAAGTGCCGTCCGCCGAGGTGCCCGGGACGGCTGCAGCGGCTGAAATGGGAAGGGGAGGACACCCCCCTCCGAATCGTCGGCGAGGAGCCCCGCGCCATGACCAAAGCGACCAGACTGCTGACCGCGCTCCCCCCGCCCCAGCGCGGACGTCTCATGGAGCTCGCGAGGGAGGTCTCCTTCGCGGAAGACGCCCGGATCTTCGAGGCGGGCGGCACGGCCGACCGTTTCTGGGTCGTCCGGTCCGGCGCCGTCTCGCTCGTCCAGCAGGTGACGCCCCAGCGACGGGTCACCGTCGCCAGCCTCGGCTCCGGCGACCTGCTGGGCTGGTCGTGGCTGTTCCCGCCGTACCGCTGGGACTTCGGCGCCGAGGCCTTCAGCCCGGTGCGCGCCTACGAGTTCGAGGCGCAGCCCGTGCTCAAACTCTGCGAGGAGGAACCGTCGCTCGGGATGTCGCTGGTGCGGATCGTGGCGGAGATCCTCGCGCACCGGCTGGAGATGACCCGGGGCAGACTCATGGAGCAGTACGGCTCCCACCGGCGCGGGGCGCTGTAGCCGGCGGCCCGCCCCGCTCCCCGGCCAGTCCGCCCGCGGAGCCCGGCCGAGGTCCGCCACCGGGCCCCGGTCCGCCGCCGCGCCCCCCGTTCCTCCTGCGACGCCCCGCCCTCAGATGCGGTACCGGCGCAGCGCGGGCACCGCGACCGCCAGGCCCAGCATGAGCCCGACGACCAGCAGACCTCCCCCGGCGACGGCCGCGCGGGGCCCGAAAGCCGCGCCCGCGGTGCCGTGCAGGACGTCGGCCAGCCGCGGGCCGCCCGCCACGACGACCGTGAAGACGCCCTGCATGCGTCCGCGCATCTCGTCGGTGGCGGCGGACAGCAGGATCGCCCCCCGGAAGACCATGGAGACCATGTCGGCGACGCCGGCGCAGGCGAGGAACGCCACCGCGAGCCACAGACTGCGGCTCATCCCGAAGCCGGCGATCGACACGCCCCACGCGACGACCGCGCCGATGACCATCCAGCCGTGCCTGCGCGCCCGGGAGAACGTGCCGGAGAAGAGCCCGCCCAGCACCGCCCCGACCGGGATCGCCGCGAACAGCAGACCGAGGGCGAGCCCTTCGCCGTACGAGGCGTACGTCTGGGCGGCGAGCTGCGGGAACAGGGCGCGGGGCATGCCGAAGACCATGGCGATGACGTCGGCGAGGAAGGACAGCAGCAGCACCTTGTGCAGGGAGATGTAGCGGAAGCCCTCCGCGATCTCGCGCAGTCCGGCCCGCCGGACGGTCGCGCTCGACGACGGGGGCAGCGCGGGCAGCCGGAACACCGCCCACAGGGTCACGCACAGCGCGACGGCGTCGAGAAGGTACAGCTCGGGGAGCCCGATCACGGGTATCAGCGCGCCCGCGAGCAGCGGTCCCGCGACCAGACCCGTCTGCATGACGGTGGAGCCGAGCGCGTTGGCGGCGGCGAGCTCGTCCGCCGGGACCAGCCGGGCGATGGAGGCGTTGCGGGCGGGCGAGTTGAGGCCGAAGAACGCCTGCTGGGCGGCGAGCAGCACCATCAGCACGGCAACCGAGTCGAGCCCCGAGGCCGCCTGGATCCAGAACAGCACCGAGGTGACGGCGATGCCGCTGTTGGTGACCAGCAGCAGCTTGCGGCGGTCGACGGTGTCGGCCACCGCCCCGCCCCAGAGCGCGAACAGCACCATCGGCACCAGTCCGGCGAGGCTCGCGTAGCCGACCCAGGCGGAGGAGCCGGTGATGTCGTAGATCTGCTTGGGCACGGCGACGGCGGTGAGCTGGCTGCCCACGGCCGTGACGACGGTCGAGGACCACAGCCGCCGGTAGGCCGGGCGGCGCAGGGGCCGGGTGTCCATGGCCCAGCGGCGCCAACCGCGCCGGGCCGCTCCGCGCGGACGGCCGTCGGTCTCCTCGGCCTCGGGTGCGGGGGTGCTCTCGCTGGTGTCCACGCGCTTCCTGGTTGCTCGTTACATCTTTCGATTCCGTGGGCCACTATCGCAGCCCTCCTCGCTTTCGCCGCTCATTTGGACCCGCCGTCCCGGATCGCGGACGTCAGGCCCGGGCGATCAGCAGCCCGCCGAGCGTGATCATCGTGACGGCCACCAGGCCGTCCAGGACCCGCCAGGCCGCGGGGCGGGCCAGGAAGCGGCCGAGCAGCCGGCCGCCGAAGCCCAGGGCGGCGAACCAGCACAGGCTGGCCAGCGCGGCGCCGAGCCCGAACGTCCAGCGCAGCGGGCCGCGGTCGGCGGCGATCGAGCCGAGCAGGAAGACCGTGTCGAGGTAGACGTGCGGATTGAGCCAGGTCAGCGCAAGGCAGGTGAGCACGGCCCGGCGGCGCGAACCCGCGGCCTCGCCGTCCGTGCGCAGGCCGTCCGTGCCGGGCCGGAGCACCCGGCGGGCCGCGAGGAGCCCGTACCCGAGCAGGAACGCCCCGCCGATCCAGCCGACTGCGGTCAGCGCTCCGGGCCAGGCGACCACCACCGCGCCGACCCCGCCGACGCCGAGCGCGATGAGCAGGGCGTCGGACAGGGCGCAGATCCCCACGACGGCCAGCACCGCGTCCCGCCGGATCCCCTGGCGCAGGACGAACGCGTTCTGGGCGCCGATGGCGACGATGAGCGAGAGACCGGTGCCGAAGCCGGCGGCCGCGGCGGTGAGTGCGTGGGACATGCCGTCCACGCTAGGCAGTCGATCACTGCGGGTACAGCTAAAGATTCTTACGTATCATTAGCGTCTGTGATGACACAGGAGTCGGTGACACACGAGCCGGTGGCACGGCGATGATGACGGACCTCCCGCTCGACCAGGTGCGCACCCTGCTCGCCGTGGTCGACGAGGGCACCTTCGACGCGGCGGCCGCCGCCCTGCATGTGACGCCGTCGGCGGTCAGTCAGCGCGTCAAGGCCCTGGAGCAGCGCACCGGCCGGGTTTTGCTGCTGCGCACCAAGCCGGTGCGCCCCACCGAGTCCGGCGAGATCGTCGTGCGGTTCGCCCGCCAGCTGGCCCGGCTGGAGCGCGACACACGCTCCGAGCTGGGCATGAGCGGCGAGGGCGAACCGACCCGGGTGACCGTCGCGGTGAACGCGGACTCGCTGGCCACCTGGTTCCTGCCGGCCCTCGCGCGGGTGGCTCAGGAGCCGCGGCTCTGCTTCGAACTGCACCGCGAGGACGAGACCCGCACGGCCGAACTGCTGCGGGAAGGGCTGGTGATGGCGGCGGTGACGTCATCGCCCGTCCCGGTGACCGGCTGCTCGGTGCGGGCTCTGGGCACGATGCGCTACCTGGCCGCGGCCAGTCCCGACTTCGTCGCCCGCCACCTCGCCGACGGCCCGCTCCACGACAGCCTGACGCGGGCCCCGGTGATGGCCTTCGACCGCAGCGACGACCTCCAGGACGCCTTCGTGCGCGGCCTGCGACGGGGCGCCCGGGGCGCGGGTCCGGTGCGCCACGCCGTGCCCACCTCGGAGGGTTTCGTCGCCTCGGTCGTGGCCGGGTTCGGCTGGGGCATGGTGCCCGAGGTCCAGGCCGAACCCCTGCTGCGCTCGGGCCGCCTGGTGCCCCTCGCCCCCGACCGCCCGCTGGACGTCCCCCTGTACTGGCAGCAGTGGAAGCTCGACTCCCCGGCCCTGGCGGCGGTCGCGGACGCGGTGGCCGCCACGGCGGCCGAGTCGCTGAACCGCGCTCCTTAGGGCCGGCGACCGGCTGCCGTGAGGGCCGTCAGCCGGGCCTGTGCGCTGTCCAGCAGCATCTCCAGTGCCGTCGGATAGGCGCTGGTCACCATGCGCGTCGACAGCAGCGGGGCCGCCTCGGCGATCCTCGGGTGGGTCTCGGCGGGCAGCCGGGCGTAGGTCGAGCGCCAGATCGCGTCGTCGGCGCGTTGCGCCGCGCGGGGCAGGGCCAGGGACGCGGCGTCCAGGGCGGCGAAGGCCAGGGTCTGGTCGATGAACGCGTGGTAGATCCGCACGGTCTCCGACAGCGGGAAACCGGCGGTGCGCAGGATGTCCAGGACGGCCTCGTCGGCGGCGAGTTCGTTGGCCCGGCCGGAGACCCGGCTCGCGGTGAGCTGGGCGGCCTGGGGATGGGCGACGTAGGCGGCGTGGATGCGCAGGCCCACGGCGTGCAGGTCCGTCCGCCACTCCCCCGCGGGCCGCCAGCCGCGCAGCGCCTCGCCGATCAGCGCGTCGCCGATGGCGAGGGTGAGTTCGTCCATGCCCCGGAAGTAGCGGTAGAGCGTGCTGGGGTCGCAGTCGAGGGCGAGCCCGAGGCGGCGGGCGCTGAGGCCGGCGCTGCCGTGCTCGCGCAGCAGACGCAGCGCCGCCTCGACGATCAGCGTCTCGGACAGCACGGTCCCGCTCCTGGTCGGCCGGCGTCGCCGCCGCTTCTCCTCGGGGACGACCTGCTTCGCCATGTGCCCCACGCTCCCTCGTGCCCTCGTGCCCTCGTGCCCTCGTGCCCTCGTGTTCTGGAACCCGCCCGGCGCCGGTCGTCCGGCCTTATGCCAACGCCATTGACCTTACGCGGACGCTCGGCGTTGTATCTGGGCAGGGGCCCCGCTTCGCACATCTTTCGTTCGCACTCTCGAACCGAGGGAGTTCTCGTCATGCGTGTCCTTCTCGTGGGCGCCGGCGGTGTGGGCACCGCCATCACCCGGATCGCCGCCCGCCGTCCGTTCTTCGAGGCGATGGTCGTCGCCGACTACGACCCGGCCCGCGCCGAGGCCGCCGTCGCCGCGCTCGGCGCCGACGGCCGGTTCCACGCCGAGCGCGTGGACGCCTCCGACGAGGCGGCCGTGGCCGCCCTGCTCGACCGCCACCGCTGCGACGTCCTGCTCAACGCCACCGATCCGCGGTTCGTGATGCCCCTGTTCCACGCGGCGCGCACCGCCGGAGCCCGTTACGTCGACATGGCGATGTCGCTGTCCCGGCCGCACCCGGAGCGTCCGCACGAGGAGTGCGGAGTGCGGCTCGGCGACGAGCAGTTCGCCGAGGCCGCCGAATGGGCCGAGGCGGGCGCCCTCGCCCTGGTCGGCATGGGAGTCGAACCGGGGCTGTCGGACGTCTTCGCCCGGTACGCCGCCGACGAACTCTTCGACGAGATCGAGGAGATCGGCATCCGCGACGGCGCGAACCTCATCGTCGAGGGCCATGACTTCGCCCCCTCCTTCAACATCTGGACCACCGTCGAGGAGTGCCTGAACCCGCCGGTGGTCTACGAGGCGGACCGGGGCTGGTTCACCACGGCGCCCTTCAGCGAGCCCGAGGTGTTCGACTTCCCCGAAGGCATCGGGCCGGTGGAGTGCGTGAACGTCGAGCACGAGGAGGTGCTGCTCGTGCCGCGCTGGGTGAAGGCGCGCAGGGTCACCTTCAAGTACGGCCTGGGCGGCGAGTTCATCGAGACCCTCAAGACGCTGCACCGGCTGGGACTCGACCGCACCGAGCCGGTGACCGTGCCGAGCGCGCGGGGCCCGGTGCAGGTCTCGCCGCGGGACGTGCTGGCCGCCTGTCTGCCCGACCCGGCGACGCTGGGCGGGTCGATGCACGGCAAGACCTGCGCGGGCGCCTGGGTACGGGGTGTCAAGGACGGTGCGCCGCGCGAGGTCTACCTCTACCACGTGGTCGACAACCAGTGGTCCATGGCCGAGTACGGCAGCCAGGCCGTGGTGTGGCAGACGGCCGTGAACCCGGTGGTGGCCCTGGAGTTGCTCGCCACCGGCGTCTGGTCCGGCGCGGGCGTGCTGGGCCCCGAGGCATTCCCCGCCCGGCCGTTCCTCGACCTGCTGACGGAGTACGGCTCCCCGTGGGGTCTGCGGGAGCAGTGAACGTTTTTGTGGGCTCGTCCTGTTTCAGCGCCGCCGTGCCGGTGACCCGATCGCAAGCAACACATCCGGAAAAGCACATACGACTCGATCGCAGGTGACTTCGATGGACGACTGGCGAGAGCACGCCGAGTGCCGCACCGAGGACCCCGACCTCTTCTTCCCGATCGGCACCTCGGGCCCGGCGCTGCTGCAGACGGAACAGGCGAAGGCGGTCTGCCGACGCTGCCCGGTGCGTGAACCGTGCCTGGAATGGGCCATGGAGACCGATCAGACCCTCGGGGTGTGGGGCGGCACGAGCGAGACGGAACGCCGCGCCCTCAAGCGCCGCATCAGGGCCCGGCGCAGTGCCTGACGGCGCAGCGCCCGACCCCGCCACGCGTCCCGGCGGCCCGGGCGCCGGTGCCGGCCGGGGCGCCGCCCGTCCCGTGCCGTCGTCTCGGCGGGGCCCGTCAGCCGTCCTCGGGCGGCGGCGCGGCGGGCAGTCTCAGAGTGAACACGCTGCCCTCGCCGGGGGTGCTGGCCGCTTCCGCCGTGCCGCCGTGAGCGGCCGTCAGCTGCCGGACGATCGGCAGGCCGAGGCCGCTTCCGCCGGTGCGGCGGCTGCGTGACTTCTCGGCGCGCCAGAACCGCTCGAAGACGTGCGGGAGATCCTCCCCGTCGATGCCCGTGCCGGTGTCGGCGACCGCCAGCACGACCTCCCGGCCGTCGCCTCGCGCGCTCAGTGTGACCGTGCCGCCGGGCGGCGTGTGGCGGACGGCGTTGGTGACGAGGTTGCCGAGCGCCTGCCGCAGCCGCACCGGGTCGGCGTCCAGCCAGGGCACGCCGTCGGTCTCGGTGCGCAGCGCGACTGCGGCCCCGTCGGCCGCCACACGATGGGCGGCGGCGACCTGGGCGAGCAGTTCGTCGGCGGGCACGGGCTCGCGGTGCAGCAGCAGGGCGCCGGCGTCGGCGGCCGCGAGGTCGCGCAGGTCGTCGATGACGCGCTGCAGGACGAGGGCCTCGTCGTGCAGGGCGCCGAGCAGTTCGGCGTCGGGTTCGACCAGTCCGTCGCGCGTGACCTCCAGCCAGCCCCTTATGTTGGTGAGCGGGCTGCGCAGTTCGTGGGCGACGTCGCTGACCAGGGCCTTGCGCTGGGCCTCCAGACGTTCCCGGCGCTCGGCGAGGTCATTGAACGCCTCGGCCAGGATCCCGGTCTCGTCCCGTGTGGTGACCGGCACACGCGCGTGCCGGTCCGGGGGCTGCTGCGCGGCCTCGGTGAGCGCGCGCAGGGGCCGCACGAGTCGGGTGGCGACGACGGCGCTCACGGCGACGGTGACGGCCAGCACCAGGCCCGCCGCGCCGAAGACCTTCGTCTTGTTGGCCGGTGACATGTCCCAGCGGGGCGCCGCGCCGCTGTCCCCGCCCCCGAGGAAGAGCTCGGCGACCGGCGCCACGTACGGGTCGAGCTGCGCGCGGCGGGCCTCCTCCAGACAGTTCTGGGCCGCGCGCCCCGTCTTGGCGTCCCTCACCTTGACGTACGCGGGCGCGGGGGTGGCGTCCCGGCCGTTGACGCCGGGGATGCCGGCTCCGAAGTACAGCGGAATGCCGGGTTCCAGGCCCTCGCGGACCAGACAGGGGCCCGCGTGGGCCTGGAGCGCGTTCAGCGCCTTCTGTTCGGTGGGGGTCGGCGTGTCGAGCTGTCCGTCCGCGCAGTCCTCGGGCACGTAGCCGGTGGTCGCGCCGCCGTCGGCGTCGGTGAGCACCGGGCGGCCGCTCGGGGTGCGGGTGATGGTCGTCTCGACGCCGTAGCGGGAGAAGCAGCGCTGCCGGGCGTGCGCCACAGCGTCGAGCTTCCGGCGTTCGAGGCCGGTGAGCCGGTAGGGGCCCACCACGCGCGGGTCGGTGCCGCTGAGTTGGGCGCCGCGTTCGGTGTAGGTGTCGGTGCGCAGGGGGTCGACGGTGGCGGCGGCGCGCGGCGGCAGCGAGGCGCCGTGCGGCGCGGAGTCGGCGAGGGGTGTGCGGTCGGCTCCGGTCAGGGCGATGCGCCGGCCGGTCCTGGCGGACAGGTCGCGCACCGTGCGCTGGACGCCCGTCCAGTCGGGATGGGTGGCCGCGTACCCGCTGAGCCGGGCGAGGATGTCCATGTCGTCGGCCAGCGCCTGCCCCTGTTCCTCCCGCAGCGCGCGGGTGGTGGTGGTGACCGCCAGCCACGCGGTGGCGGCCACCGAGCACACGGCGATCAGCACCGACGCGCTCAGCAGCCGCACCAGCAGCCGTTTGCGCACCGGTATCCGCACCCGGGTCCCGGGCGTCACGCGCGGCCGCCGCTGAGTTTGTAGCCGACGCCGAACACGGTCAGCAGGCGTACGGGTCTGCGCGGGTCGGCCTCGATCTTCCGGCGCAGGTTCATGATGTGCACGTCCACGGCCCGTTCGGTGGAGGAGCGGTCGAAACCCTGGGTGCACCGGAGCAACTGCCGTCGCGAGAAGACCCGTTCGGGTTCGGCGGCCATCGCCAGCAGGATCTGGAACTCGGCGGGCGTGCAGTCCACGGGTTCGCCGTCGCACCGCACCTCGTGCCGCTCCGGATCGACGGCGAGCCCCGCGGCCCGTACGACGCGCTCGTCCCGGCGGTCGGCGCCGGCGCGTGCGCTGCGCCGCAGGACCGTGCGGATGCGGGCCATGAGCTCACGCGGGCTGTACGGCTTGGTCATGTAGTCGTCGGCGCCGAGTTCCAGGCCGAGCAGCACGTCCTCCTCGGCGGCGCGGGCGGTGAGCATCAGCACCGGGAGGTCGTCGTCCCGGCGCAGCACCCGGCAGACCCCGAAGCCGTCGATGACCGGCAGCATCAGGTCGAGGACGACGAGGTCCGGCCGGTCGCGGCGCACCGCGTCCAGCGCGGCGGAGCCGTCGTGCACCACGGTGGCGGTGTGCCCCTCGGCGATCAGCGAGCGGCGGATGAGTTCGGCCTGCATCGCGTCGTCCTCGGCCACCAGTACATGAGCGCACACGCCACGACTCCGTTTCGTCAGCGGGCCGGATCAGCGGGCCAGCGAGGCGTGGTCGCCCATCACGACCACGGGGTGCAGCGCGGGGTCGAGCGTGCGCAGCAGTTCCTTCATGTGCTCCTCGGCGATGCTCACACATCCGTGGGTGGGCCCGCCGTGGTCGACGTGGAACCAGATGCCGCCGCCGCGGCCGGCGCCGAGCGGCCGGGTCCAGTCGAGCGGTGAAGTGCCGGGCTCGCGGTTGTAGTTGATGGCGACCACGTAGTCGAAGGAGCCGTCCAGCGGCTCGCCCTCGAAGCCGGTGCCCGGCGAGCGGAAGCCGGAGCCGTGGTCGTAGGGCAGCTTCGCGCCGGGGTCGGCCAGCAGCCCGCCGGCGTCGGTGAGGCCGTACACGCCGATGGGCGAGCGCAGGTCGCCGCCCATGTGCCGGTCGCTCCAGCCGCGCAGCGCGTTGTGCGCGGGCCAGGGCGTGCCGGGCTGCCAGCCGGATCCGGTGCGCCGGTACAGGACGACCGTGGCGAGCGGCGAGTCCTTGCCGCGGCCGCTCACCACGACCACCTGACGGGCGTTCGGCGGAACCGCCGCCCGGGTCCTGGCCCCGAGTCCGGGTATCTCCCGCGGCGCCGCCTCTGCGGAGGCGGCGGACGCGGGAGGCGCCGGGGCGCCCCTGACGGCGGTCGTGGGCTGCGCCGGCCCTGCGGAAGCGGCCCCGCCGCATCCGGTGAGCAGAAGGGACGCAGCGAGCAGCGCTGCACGGGGACGGTGCATGATCATGAGGTGACCTTGGCCGAGAGATGTGTGGAACTCGTCAGGTTCCCCATGCCCCTTCGGCCGAGGATCACGGGTGGCGGGGCTTGCCCTGTGTGTAGAGCCACATCGTGAACAGCCGGTCGAGGTTCTTCCCGGACTGCCGTTCCGCGAGTCGTTCGAACTGGGCGGTGGTGCCGTGGCCGTAGCGGTGCTGCTCGGCCCAGGCGCGCAGGATGCGGAAGAAGTCGCGGTCGCCGACGGCGGTGCGCAGGGCCTGAAGGGTCATGGCTCCGCGGGCGTAGACGGGCGTGCCGAAGATGTGGGCGCCGCTGCCGGGAGTGCCGGGCGGGAACGCCCACAAGCCGTCGGTGGCGGGGCGGGCGTAAAGGGCGTCGAAGGACTTCTGTGCGCTGTCGCCGCCGTGCTGCTCGGCGTAGAGCCACTCGGCGTAGGTGGCGAAGCCCTCGTTGAGCCAGATGTCCTTCCAGGAGGTGAGGGAGACGGAGTCGCCGAACCACTGGTGGGCGTTCTCGTGGACGAGGGTGCTCAGGTCGGGGGCCCTGTCGTACACCGGTCTGGTCTGGGTCTCCAGGGCGTAGCCGACGTTCGGGGCGTGGTCGACGATGGAGCCGGCGGCGCGGTAGGGGTAGGGGCCGAAGAGCTTGCTCTCCCATTCCAGCACCGAGGGCAGCTTCTTCAGCACCGGCTCGGCGGCGGCCGCCTCCCGGGCGTCCACGGCGTCGTAGACCTTGACGCCGTTGCGGGTCGTGTACTGCGTGACCTTGAACGTTCCGACGGTGGCGGTGGCCAGGTAGGCGGCCATGGGTTCCGTCTGGCGCCAGTGGAAGGTGGTCTTCCCCTTCCTGGTGCGCTGTCCGGTCAGGACGCCGTTGGCGACGGCGGTGCGGCCCTGGGGGACGGTGACGGTGAAGTCGTAGGAGGACTTGTCGAGGGGGTGGTTGTTCGCCGGGAACCAGGTCATGGCGCCCTGCGGCTCGCCCGCGACGAACGCACCGTCGTCGGTGGGGATCCAGCCGTCGAGGGAGCCGTCGGGGTCGGTGACCGGGCCGGGGGTTCCGCTGTAGGCGACGGCGACCTGGAACCGCTCGCCCTTGCGCAGCGCGCGCCGGGGGGTGACGACGAGTTCCTGACCGTCGCGCCGGTGTTCGGCCTTGACGTGGTCGACCGTCAGGCCGGTGATCTTCAGGCCCTGGAAGTCGAGGTCGAAGCGGGTCAGCCGCTGGGTGGCGCGGGCGGTCAGGACGGCGGTGCCGTCGAGGTGGCGGCCGGCCGGGTCGTAACGCAGGGTCAGGTCGTAGTGGCTCACGTGGTAGCCGCCGTTGCCGGCGAGCGGGAAGTACGGGTCGCCGACGCCGGCCGTGCCGACGGGTCCGGCCGCCACGGCGGGTCCGGCCGCGGTGAGCAGTGCGGCCACGGCGACGGGGACGGTGGCGGCGACGGCCTCGCGGCGCAGCAGGGCGGGGCGTCTGCGGGGGTGTGTCACGTGCGCTCCTGGGGGGTGGCGGATGATCAACGCCCTTCAGACTAGGGACTCGGCCCCTCGCCTCTCCCCCTCATTCAGGTCAAGCCGAGCGGGGGCGGCGGATGCCGCGCGGTTAGTGTGAGAGACCCGCCGACCCGAGGACGGCCACCATGACGGTCCGCGTTCGCCGCGTCTACGACCCGCCCGAGCCCGAGGACGGTGTGCGCGTCCTCGTCGACCGGCTGTGGCCCCGGGGGGTGTCCAAGGAGGCGGCGCGCGTCGACGAGTGGCCCAAGGGGCTCACCCCGTCCGCCGAGCTGCGCCGTTGGTATCACGCGGGCGAGGGGACGTACGAGGAGTTCGCCCGCCGCTACGAGGCCGAGCTCGCCGGGTCCGAGCCGAGCGAACTCCTCGACCATGTACGTGACCTCGCCGGATGGGGGCCGGTGACGCTGCTGACCTCCGCGAAGGTCCCGGAGCAGAGCCACACGGCGGTGCTGGTCCGCCTGCTGGAGGCGGACCGGCGCTGACGACGCGCTGGCGGCGCGCGGAGGTCAGCCCGTCTGCTTCGCCGCCGCCCGCCCGGCCGCCCGCCCGGAGAAGAGGCAGCCGCCGAGGAAGGTTCCTTCGAGCGCGTTGTAGCCGTGGACGCCGCCGCCGCCGAAGCCGGCCACCTCGCCGGCCGCGTACAGACCCTCGACCGGCTGCCCGTCGGCGCCCAGGGCGCGTGAGTCGAGGTCGGTCTGGATGCCGCCGAGCGTCTTGCGGGTGAGGACGTGCAGCTTGACGGCGATCAGCGGTCCGGCCTCGGGGTCGAGGAGGCGGTGCGGGGTGGCGACGCGGCCGAGCCGGTCGCCGATGTAGCGGCGGGCGTTGCGGATGCCCTGCATCTGGGCGTCCTTGCTGTACGGGTTGGCCGTCTGCAGGTCGCGGGCCTGGATCTGGCGGCGCACGGTGTCGGCGTCGAGCAGCGCCTTCTCCGTCAGCCCGTTCATCTTCTCGACCAGCTTCTCCAGGGTGTCGGCGATCACGAAGTCCGCGCCGTGGTCGAGGAACGCCTGCACGGGCGCCGGAGCGCCCCTGCCGAGCAGCCGGTCGCGCAGGACGGCCCTGCGGTCCTTGGCGGTGATGTCCGGGTTCTGCTCGGAGCCCGACAGCGCGAACTCCTTCTCGACGATTCTGCGGGTGAGGACGAACCACGAGTGGTCGTACCCGGCGATGTCCTCGGTGGTGCGCAGGTGCTTGAGGGTGTTGAGGGTGTCGTAGCCGGGCAGACAGGGGGCGGGCAGCCGGCGGCCGAGCGCGTCGAACCACATGGAGGACGGGCCGGGCAGGATGCGGATGCCGTGGCCGGGCCAGATGGGGTCCCAGTTCTGGATGCCCTCGGTGTAGTGCCACATGCGGTCGCGGTTGACGAGGCGGGCGCCGGCCTCGGCGCTGATGTCGAGCATCCGGCCGTCGACGTAGGCGGGGACGCCGGTGACCATCTCGGCGGGCGGGGTGCCGAGCCGCTCGGGCCAGTAGCGGCGGACGATGTCGTGGTTGGCGCCGATGCCGCCGCTGGTGACGACCACGGCCTGGGCGGTCAGTTCGAACTCGCCGATCGGGTCCCGGTTGGAGGCGACCCCGCGGGCGGAGTCGTCGGCGGCGAGGACCGTGCCGCGCACCCCGCGCGCGGCCCCGTCCGCCAGCACCAGCGCGTCGACCCGGTGGCGGTGGTAGAAGGTCAGCAGGCCGTCCCTGGCCGCCTGCTTGGCGTAGCGGACGAAGGGTTCGACGACGCCCGTGCCGGTCCCCCAGGCGACGTGGAAACGGGGCACGGAGTTGCCGTGGCCGTCGGCGCGCAGGTCGCCGCGCTCGGCCCAGCCGACGGTCGGCACGAAGGAGATCCCGTGCCCGGCGAGCCAGGTGCGCTTCTCCCCCGCCGCCCACTCCACGTAGGCGCGCGCCCAGCGCACCGCCCAGGAGTCCTCGTCCTCGGTCCGGTCGAACCCGGCGCTGCCCTGCCAGTCGCTCCAGGCGAGGTCGAAGGAGTCCTTGACGCCGAGCCGGCGCTGCTCCGGGGAGTCGACGAGGAAGAGCCCGCCGAAGGACCAGAAGGCCTGGCCGCCGAGGTTGGCGGCGTTCTCCTGGTCGACGAGGGCGACCCGTCTGCCCCTGCTGGTGAGTTCGTGCGCCGCTACGAGGCCCGCGAGGCCCGCTCCGACGACGATGACGTCCGCGTCCATGGCGTGGGTTGCCTTTCTCATTCGGAACATCCGGGAGGGGGTGTGCTGCCGTCGGTCAGCAGCGCGGTGAGGAGTTGCTTCAGCCAGCCGCGGGCGCGGTCCACGTCCTTGTCCAGCAGCAGTTGGGTGGTGACCCCGTCGTAGGCGGCGACCACCGCGTGGGCGGCGGAGTCGGCGTCGCCGAGGACGGCGGGCAGCGGGGTGTGGCCGCGTGCCCGGGCCAGCCGGTCGGCGATCGCGCCGCGCAGCCTGCTCCGGTGCTCCAGAAGGGTCTGCGCGACCGTGGCGTCCCGGGCGGCGTGCACCAGGAAGTCCGTCTTCACCAGCAGCCAGTCGAGGTCGAGGAGGAGCACCTCGGTGACGCGGTCCACGGAGGCCGGGACGGCGAGGTCGGGTCCGTCGCCGGCGAGGGCGTCGGTGACCTGCTCGGCGATGAGGTCGGCGCGCTCCTGGTAGAGGGCGAAGAACAGCTCGTCCAGGCTGGCGAAGTTGGAGTAGAAGGCGCCCCTGCTGTAGCCGGCGGCGTCGCAGACCTCCTCGATGGAGACCCGGCCGAAGCCCTTGGCGGCGAACACGGCGAACGCGGCGTCGAGCAGGTTGGCGCGGGTGCGGGCCCGCCGCCGGGTGACGCGTCCCGTCGGCTCCGGCTGCCGTACGACCATGGCTGGACCTCCGTTCGATACGCGAATGTATCCGATACACAGATGTATCGAAAGGGTTCGGCTCCACGGGCGCACATGGCGCCAGCGAACATATTTTCGATTAAGGCGTACGCTGGGACGCATGACCGCGCACCACCTTCAGGGCTCCCTCTTCGACCAGGCCGACGAACTGCGCCTCGGCCCGCTCGACGGGGTCCGCCGCACCACGCTCGGGGCGGGCGCCTGGATCGACGTGCTGCCGGGCTGGCTCACCGGCTCGGACGCGCTGTACGAACACCTGGCGGCCGAGGTCCCCTGGCACGCCGAGCGCCGCACGATGTACGACAGCGTCGTCGACGTGCCGCGCCTCCTGGCGTTCTACGGCGCGGAGGACGCCCTGCCCCACCCGGTGCTGGAGGAGGCCCGCCGGACCCTGTCCGCGCACTACGCCGGCGAGCTGGGCGAGCCCTTCGTGACCGCCGGCCTGTGCCACTACCGCGACGGCCGGGACAGCGTCGCCTGGCACGGCGACCGGATCGGCCGCGGCGCCCGGCTCGACACGATGGTCGCGATCCTCTCCGTGGGCTCCCCGCGCGACCTGCTGCTGCGTCCCGCGGCCGGCGGCGAGACGGTGCGGCGTCCGCTCGGGCACGGCGACCTGATCGTGATGGGCGGATCCTGCCAGCGGACCTGGGAACACTGCGTCCCCAAGTCCGCCCGCGCCGCCGGACCGCGCATCAGCGTCCAGTTCCGCCCGCGCGGAGTGCGCTGAGACCGCACGGCGGCGAAGCGACCCCCACGTCGGACCCGGTCCGTTCCCGGCGGGCGGGGAGCCCCGCCCACCGCCTCCTCCCGCCGGTCTGCTTTGCTGTCCCCGTCGAGCACCTCGCGAAGAACACGGGACGGCCATGCGGGCAGACGTACGGCAAGTGGCGGACGGCACCTATCTGGTGCACGGCAGCAACACCAACTGGGTGATCCTCACCGACGGGGACGCGGTCACGCTGATCGACACCGGCTACCCGGGCGACCGTGAGCTGGTCCTCGACTCCCTCGCCTCCGTGGGCAGTTCACCGGAGGCGGTCACGGCCGTGCTCGTCACGCACGCCCACAACGACCACCTGGGCTCCGCCGAGCACCTGCGTTCGACCTACGGCGTCCCGGTGTATCTGCACGAGGCCGAAGTACCGCACGCCCGGCGCGAGTTCCTCCAGCAGGTGAGCGTCGGCGAGGTGCTGCGCAACGCCTGGCGGCCCGGCGTGCTGCCGTGGATGCTGCACGCGCTGCGCTCCGGCGGCACCGAACAGCACCCGGTCACCGCGCCCGAGGCGTTCCCGGCCGCCGAGGGCCCGCTCGACCTGCCCGGCCGGCCGGTCCCGGTGCACACCCCGGGCCACACCGACGGGCACACCGTCTACCACCTCCCGGACCGCGGGATCGTGGTGTCCGGGGACGCACTGGTCAGCGGGCACCCGACGTCCCGCGTCCGCGGTCCGCAGCTGCTGCCCGACATGTTCCACCACGAGCGGGCGCGCGCGGTCGCGTCGCTCGACGTCATCGCGGGGCTGACGGGCGAGCTGCTGCTGCCCGGGCACGGGCCGCTGCACCAGGGGTCCGTGAAGGCGGCGGCCCAGCAGGCCCACGAGCGCGCCGTCTAAGGTCAGGCCATGGCTTTGCAGATCAGCGCCACCAACCCGGAGCACCCGGCACTCCTGCTGGAGCTGCCCTGGCACCTGCCCCTGGAGGAGTGGCCCGAGGAGGTCCTGGTCCCGCTGCCGCGCGGCATCTCCCGTCACGTGGTGCGCTACGCCCGGGCCGGCGACGAGGTGATCGCCGTCAAGGAGCTCGCCGAGCGGCCCGCGCTGCGCGAGTACGAGCTGCTGCGCGACCTCGACCGGATCGGCATCCCCGCCGTCGACCCGCTGGCCGTGGTCACCGGCCGCGCCGACGCGGCGGACACGCCACTGGAGTCGGTGCTGGTCACCCGGCACCTGGGCGGTTCGATGCCGTACCGCTCGATGTTCGAGACGACGATGCGTCCGGCCACCATGCACCGGCTGATGGACGCCCTCGCCGTCCTGCTGGTGCGACTGCACCTGGCCGGGTTCGCCTGGGGCGACTGCTCGCTGTCCAACACCCTGTTCCGACGGGACGCGGGCGCCTACGCCGCCTACCTCGTGGACGCCGAGACCGGCGATCTGCACCCGCAGCTGAGCACGGGCCAGCGCGAGTACGACCTCGACCTCGCCCGCGTCAACATCAGCGGCGAACTGCTGGACCTGGAGGCCTCCGGGGCGCTGCACCCGTCGGTGGACCCGATCGAGTTCGGCATGGAGATCTGCGCCCGCTACGGGGCGCTGTGGGAGGAGCTGACCCGCACCTCGGTCTACCCGGCGGGCAAGTACCACTACATCGAGCGCCGTATCCGCCGTCTCAACGAGCTCGGCTTCGACGTCGCCGAGATGCAGATCGAGCACTCCTCCAACGGCGACACGGTCACCTTCGTGCCGAAGGTCGTCGACGCGGGCCACCACCAGCGTCAGCTGCTGCGCCTGACGGGTCTGGACACCGAGGAGAACCAGGCCCGGCGGCTGCTGAGCGATCTGGAGAGCTGGATGGCCACCCAGGACGACTACGCCCCGGGCGACCCGCTCGCGGCCCGCCCGGAGGTGCTGGCGCACCGCTGGGTACGGGACGTCTTCCGGCCCACCGTGCGCGCGGTGCCGCTCGAACTGCGCGGCTCGATGGACTCCGCGGAGATCTACCACGAGCTCCTCGAACACCGCTGGTACCTGTCGGAGCGCGCGCAGCACGACATCGGGCTCGACACCGTGGTCGAGGACTACATCGGCAACATCCTGCCCAGGGCGCGCGAGACCCTGGAGCCGACCCTGCCGGAATGAGCCCGGCCCGGCCCGCCGGGCGGGCCGGTCGCGGGTCAGTCGCGGGTCAGTCGTGGGGCACGACGGCGACCGGGCAGTCCGCGTGGTGCAGGACGCCGTACGCCACGGAGCCGATCCGGGCGCCGACCGCCGTGCGGTGGGCGCGGCGGCCGACCACCGTCAGCTGCGCCCGCCCGGCGACCGACAGCAGCACCTGGCCCGCGCTGCCCATCTCCACGTGCTCCACCACCGGCACGTCGGGGAACCGCTCCCGCCACGGCTGCAACGCCTCGGCCAGCGCCTTCTTCTCGTACGGCTCCAGCCCGCCGGCCTCGTCGAGGAGCTTGAGCGAGCCGGGGCTGTACGCGAACACCGGCGGCAGCGTCCAGGCCCGCACCGCGCGCACCGCCGCGCCCCGCGCGGCCGCCGTCTCGAACGCGAACCGCAGGGCCGGCGCGCTGTCCTCGGGCTCGCCCTGCTGTCCGACGACGATCTCGCGTCCCGCCGCCTCCATGGACGGGCGGTCGCCCGCGCGCACCAGCACGATGGGACAGGCGGCGTCGGCGATCACCTGCCGGCCGACCGAGCCCAGCAGGAATCCCACGACCGGTCCGTGTCCGCGCGAGCCGAGCACCAGCAGTTCCGCCGCGGCCGCGGCGGCGACCAGCGACTCCACCGGGCCGCCCTCCTCGACGTCGGCGGTGACCCTCAGCGCGGGGTGCCGCTCGGCGACCGTCGCCACGGCCCGCCCGACCGCGTCCCGCACCCAACGCTCCTGCGCGTCGCGGTCCGCCACGTCGGCGGCCGCGTTCGGCTGGAACCGCCAGGCGTGCACCACCCGCAGCGCGACATCGCGCCGGACGGCCTCGCGGGCCGCCCAGGCGAGCGCCGCGAGGCTCTCGTCCGTCCCGTCGACCCCTGCCGTGATCAGGCCCGTCATCCCGCCGCCTCCTCGTGTCGTGATCACATCCGCGGCCCCCAGTCTTCACTACGCTGCCGACATGACTCTGGTGTGGGAGCAGACGGTCGTCGACGCGGCCGACCCCGTGGCGCTGGGACGCTGGTGGGCGGCGGCCCTCGGCTGGGTCGTCGTCGACGACGCGGCCGACGAGTACGAGATCCGCCCGCACCCGGACCGGCTGCCGGGTCTGGTCTTCGTTCCGGTGCCGGAGGGGAAGACGACGAAGAACCGGCTCCACCTGGACTTCCGGCCCGACGACCAGGACGCCGAGGTGACCCGCCTGCTGTCCCTGGGCGCCCGCCGCGCCGACGTCGGCCAGGGCGAGCAGCCGTGGGCGGTGCTGGCCGACCCCGAGGGCAACGAGTTCTGCGTGCTGGGAGTGCGGCGGCCGACGTGACGGCGGGCGCACCGGCCTGTGCCGTGAGCGCACGGTCCGCCCCTGTTCCGGAGCGGACCGCGACGATCGAACATACGATGGGCGGAGCCGGCGCGGGGCTCTGCCGCGCCGCCACGAGCAACGACCCTCTCGGGGTGGGAGACGTATGGCACAGGCCGCCGAAACCGCGCGGACCGTCATCCTGACCGTGGACGACGATCCGGGGGTGTCCCGGGCCGTCGCCCGTGACCTCAGGCGCCGCTACGGCGCCTCGTACCGGATCGTGCGGGCCGAGTCCGGGGAGTCCGCGCTGGAGGCCCTGCGCGAGCTGAAACTCCGCGGCGACCTGGTGGCCGTCATCCTGGCCGACTACCGGATGCCGCAGATGAACGGCATCGAGTTCCTCGAACAGGCCCTGGACGTGTACCCGGGCGCCCGGCGCGTGCTGCTGACCGCCTACGCGGACACCGGCGCGGCGATCGACGCGATCAACGTCGTCGACCTCGACCACTATCTGCTCAAGCCGTGGGACCCGCCCGAGGAGAAGCTCTACCCGGTCCTGGACGACCTGCTGGAGGCCTGGCGGTCCAGCGACCACCGGCCCGTGCCGGCCACGAAGGTCGTCGGGCACCGCTGGTCGGCGCGCTCCTCCGACGTGCGGGAGTTCCTGGCGCGCAACCAGGTGCCCTACCGCTGGTACTCCGCCGACGAGCCCGAGGGCCGGCGGCTTCTCGCGGCGGCCGGCGTGGACGGGCAGCGGCTGCCGCTGGTGGTCACCGCCGACGGCACGCCGCTGGTCGAGCCGGACGCGCCCGAACTGGCGGCCCATGTGGGACTGGCGACCACGCCGACCGCCGACTTCTACGACCTCGTGGTGATCGGCGGCGGACCCGCCGGCCTCGGCGCGGCCGTGTACGGAGCCTCCGAGGGACTGCGGACGGTGCTCGTGGAGCGGTCCGCGACCGGCGGGCAGGCCGGGCAGAGCTCACGCATCGAGAACTACCTGGGCTTCCCCGACGGCGTGTCCGGCGCCCAGCTCACCGACCGGGCGCGGCGGCAGGCGGGCAAGTTCGGCGCCGAGATCCTCACCGCGCGCGAGGTGACCGGACTGGAGGTCAACGGGTCCGCTCGGGTGGTGCGGTTCTCGGACGGCTCGGCGGTGGCCGCGCACAGCGTGATCCTCGCGACCGGCGTGTCCTACCGGCAGCTGGCCGCCCCGGGCTGCGACGACCTGACCGGATGCGGGGTGTACTACGGGTCCGCGCTCACGGAGGCGTCCTCCTGCCAGGGGCACGACGTGTACATCGTCGGCGGCGCCAACTCCGCCGGACAGGCGGCGATGTACCTGGCCAGAGGCGCCAAGTCCGTGACGCTGCTGGTGCGCGGGGAGTCGCTCGCGGCGTCGATGTCGTACTACCTGATCCAGCAGATCGAGGAGGCGCCCAACATCTCGGTGCGCCCCGGCACCGTCGTCGAGGCGGCGCACGGGGACGGCCGGCTGGAGCAGCTCACGCTGCGGGACGTGGCGAGCGGGCGGACCGAACTCGTCGACGCGCAGTGGATGTTCGTGTTCATCGGCGCCGCCCCGCTGACCGACTGGCTGGACGGAACGGTGCTGCGCGACGAGCGCGGGTTCATCCTCGCCGGCCCCGACCTCACCCCGGACGGACGGCCCCCGGCCGCCTGGGAGCTCGACCGGCCGCCGTACCACCTGGAGACCAACATCCCCGGCGTGTTCGTGGCGGGCGACGCGCGCGCGGAGTCCGCCAAGCGCGTGGCGTCCGCCGTCGGAGAGGGAGCCATGGCCGTGATGCTCGTCCACCGCTACCTGGAGCAGTCATGAGCGGCAAGCTGATGCCGTGCAGCCCCGGCGAGATCAGCTCGCTGTTCCTGTTCGAGAAGCTCTCCCCCGAGCAGTTGGGACGGCTGTGCGGCGAGGGCCGGGTGGAGAAGTTCGAACCGGGCCCGGTGTACACCGAGGGCGACCCGGCGACCTGCTTCTACGTGATGCTCGACGGCACGGTCGTGCTGTACCGCCGGGTCGGCGCGGACGACGTGGAGGTCAGCCGTACCTCCCAGCGCGGGGTGTACGCCGGGGCCATGCAGGCCTACCTGGGCGACCGGGTGCCGCAGGTCTACAACAACTCGATGCGGGTGACCGAGCCGACGCGGTTCTTCGTGCTGCCGGCCGAGTCGTTCTCTGCCGTCATGCGGGAGTGGTTCCCGATGGCGGCCCATCTGCTGGAGGGGCTGTTCTTCGGCTCCAAGAACACCCAGCGGGCGATCGGTCAGCGCGAACGGCTGCTGGCGCTGGGCTCGTTGTCGGCCGGTCTCACGCACGAGCTCAACAACCCGGCGGCCGCGGCCGTGCGGGCCACCGCCACGCTGCGCGAGCGGGTGGCCAAGATGCGGCACAAGCTCGCCGTCATCGCGTCCGGCGCCTACGACCCGGAGGCCCTGACCAGGCTGATCGAGATCCAGGAGCGCACGGCCGAACTGGTCGCCAAGGCACCGGTGCTGAGCCCCCTGGAGGCCTCCGACCGGGAGGACGCCCTCGCCGACTGGCTCGACGACCACGACATCGAGGAGGGCTGGCGGATCGCCCCGACGTTCGTCCAGGCCGGGCTGGACGTGGACTGGCTGGAACAGGTCGCGGCCGCCGTCGAGCCGGACATCCTGCCCGGCGCCGTGGGATGGCTCAACTACACGGTCGAGACCGAGCTGTTGATGGACGAGATCGACGACTCCACCAACCGCATCTCCCATCTCGTCGACGCCGCCAAGCAGTACTCGCAGCTCGACCGCGCCCCCTACCGGGTGGTCGACGTGCACGAACTGCTCGACTCCACCCTGCTGATGCTCTCGGGCAAGATCGGCCGGCGTATCGAGGTCGTCAAGGACTACGACCGCACGCTCCCGCCGGTCCCGGCCTACCCGGCCGAGCTGAACCAGGTGTGGACGAACCTGGTCGACAACGCCGTCTTCGCCGTCGACAGCACCGGCGGGGAAGGCACGCTGACCGTGCGGACGGCCCGCGAGGGCGACCGGCTGCTGGTGGAGTTCCGCGACACCGGGCCCGGCATCCCGCCGGACATCCGCGAGCGGATCTTCGACCCGTTCTTCACCACCAAGCCGGTCGGCGAGGGCACCGGTCTGGGCCTGGACATCTCCTGGCGGATCGTCGTCAACAAGCACCACGGCAGCCTGCACGTGGAGTCCGTGCCGGGCGACACCCGCTTCCAGGTGCTGCTGCCGCTGACCGCCCCCGACCCCGACAACGCCCAGGACGAGCCCGAGCACCCCGAGCAGCCCCAGCGCCCAGAGAACGCCGAGAACGCCGAGAACGCCGAGAACGCCGAGGAGACGGTATGACCGACGTGGATCCCATCGACCCGAGCGTCCCGCCCAGCGGCGCGGGCTGCGTGGACTGCGACGCGACCGGCGGCTGGTGGTTCCATCTGCGGCGCTGCACCAGCTGCGGACACGTCGGCTGCTGCGACTCCTCGCCCGCCCAGCACGCCACCGCGCACTACAAGGCCACCGGGCATCCCCTGGTGCGCAGCTACGAGCCGGGCGAGGAATGGTTCTGGGACTACTCCGCCGACGAGCTGTACGAGTCCGGGCCGGAGCTCGCGCCCCCGGTGAGCCATCCCGCGGAGCAGCCGACGCCCGGGCCGGCCGGCCGGGTGCCCGCGGACTGGGCGCGCTCACTGCGTCGCTGAGGCCGCCGCGAGCCGCCCGCCGGAGGCTTCGTTCCTGGTCGCCGGGCCGCGCTGTCGGTGGGGCGTGCCAGGATGGGGCCGTGTCGCAGACCGTGTTCGCCACTCCGTTCATCGGCCGGGAAGAGGAACTCGCCCGGCTCTCCGGTGTGCTGGAGCGCGCCCGGGGCGGTGAGGCCCGCGCGGTGCTGGTCGCCGGGGACGCGGGCGTGGGCAAGACACGGGTGCTCGACGAGATCGCGGTGCGCGCCGCGCGCTCCGGCATGACCGTGCTCACCGGGC
The DNA here is from genome assembly GCF_024539815.1 of Streptomyces hayashii. Classification (GTDB taxonomy): domain Bacteria; phylum Actinomycetota; class Actinomycetes; order Streptomycetales; family Streptomycetaceae; genus Streptomyces; species Streptomyces hayashii. The sequence continues at coordinate 49,684 of NZ_JAHHIU010000086.1, read as the reverse complement.
ACTGCGTGGACCTGGGCGACGTCGGCCTGCCGTATCTGCCGTTCGCGGAGATCCTCGGCCTGCTCGTCGCGGACGGGCGGTTCGCCTCCGTCCTCGCCGCGCACCCGGTGGTCGACCGGCTGCTCGGCACGGGCGCGCGGGCGGCGCGCGACGACGGGGGCCCGCCGGCCCCTTCGGACACCGGCGGCGGCCGGCTGAGGCTGCTGGAGGGCATGGCGTCGCTGTTCGCCGACCTCTCCGAGGTCACCCCGCTGCTCCTCGTGCTGGAGGACCTGCACTGGGCCGACCCGTCCTCCCGCGACCTGTTGCGGTTCCTGCTCAGCCGGGGGTTCCTGCAACGGCCCACGGGGAACGGGTCGGGGCACCGGCTGGCAGTCCTGGCCTCCTACCGGGCGGACGACCTGCACCGCCGCCACCCGTTCCGTCCGCTGCTGGCCGAGCTGGTGCGGCTGCCGGCCGTGGACCGGCTGGAGCTGCGCCCGCTGGCGGACGCCGAGGTGGCCCGTCTGGTGCGCGCCCTGGAGGACCGTCCGCTGCCGGAGGCCACGGTGCGCCGGATCGTGGAGCGCGCGGAGGGCAACGCGTTCTACGCGGAGGAGCTCGTGGCGGCGCGGGACGCGGAGTCCGGCGGCGTGCCCAGCGGCCTCGCCGACCTGCTGCTCATCCGGGTCGAGCAACTCCCCGACACCGCCCAGCAGGTGCTGCGCACCGCCGCCGTCGCCGGCCGCCGTGTGGACCACGGCCTGCTGCGGGACGCCGTGGGACTGCCCGAGGAGGAGCTGGAGTCCGCTCTGCGGGAGGCGGTGGGCCGCCAGCTGCTGGTCGCGGGCGACGACGGCACGTACGCGTTCCGGCACGCCCTCGCGCGCGAAGCGGTCTACGCCGATCTGCTCCCCGGGGAGCGGTCGCGGCTGCACGGCGCGTTCGCCGGGCTGCTCGCCGGCCGCGGACACCGCGCCGACACCGCCGCGGAACGCGCCCACCACTACCGCGAGAGCCACGACCTCGGCGAGGCGCTCGCCGCCTCCCTGGAGGCCGCCGACCACGCCCGGCGGGTCGGCGCGCCCGCCGAGGAGCTGCACCATCTGGAAGCCGTCCTGGACCTGTGGGAGTCGGCCCCCGCCGCGGCCCTGCCGTCCGGCGAGGGAAGCGACCGGGTCACGCTGATGCTGCGCGCCTCGGCGGCGGCGGCCCACGCCGGGGAGGCGCACCGCGCGGTGTCCCTGACCCGGGCCGCGCTCGCGGGCGTGGGCCAGGACGCCGACTCCGAGCTCGCCGCGCGCGTGCGCTACACGCTCGCCGGCACCCTCATGGGCGTGGACAGCCTGACGGCCGCGTTCGCCTACAGCAGCGAGGCGCTGGCGATGATCCCGGCCGAACCGCCGTCGCCGACATGGGTGTGGGCCGCCGCCACCCATGTCCTGGCGGCGCGTCAGGTCGGCGACGTGGCCACCGCGCTGCGCGTGGCCCGGCAGGCGCTGGGCGTGGCCGAGCGGCTCGAACTGACGGACGCGCGCGCCGATCTGCTGGTGTCGCTGGCCAACCTGGAGGGCGGCGGCCGCCGCTCCCCCGAGGGCCGGGCGCTGCTGGAGGAGGCCCGGGAGCTGGCCCGGCGCGGGGGCAACGCCCCGGTGGAGATGCGCGCCCTGTTCTCCCTGGCGATCGGGGCCTACGAGGCCGGAGAGCCGGCGGAGTGCCTGCCCTGGCTGGCCGAGGGCCTGGACCGGGCCCGCCGGGCAGGCCTGCTGTCCTCGCCGTATCCGCTGGAGATGCGCTATCTGCAGCTCCTGGTGCTCTACACCCTGGGCCGGTGGGACGAGTGCCTGCGCACGGCGGCGAACGACCTGGCGGTGCTCCCGGCGTCGGGCGGCTTCGCGCTCGGGCCCACGCTGTACGTCGCCCTCGCGCGCGGCGAGCGCGGCGCCGTCGAGCGGGCGCATGCCCTCCTCGAAGGGCGCTACGACTGGATGGCGGCGCTCGTCGCGGGGATCGTCCTGACCGACGCGGCGGCGCTGAGCGGCGACGCGGAGGCCGCGGTGGTCCGGCTGCGGTCCTCGGTCGAGTCCTTGACGGACGACGCGGGAAGCCGCCCGGACGTCACGGTCCGGCTCACCGCGCTGGCCCTCACCGCGGTGGCCGACGCGGCCGCCGCGGCGCGGCGCGAGGGCGACGGGAGCGCGGCCCGCCGCTGGTCCGCGGTGGCGTCCGAACTGCTGGAACCGGCCCGGGAGGCGACCCTGCACGGCCAGACGGGCGTGCCGCAGGGCCCCGAGGGGCGCGCCTGGCTGGCCCGCGCCGAGGCCGAGTGCGCCTGGGCGGTCGCGGGCCCGGACGCGGCGGCCTGGGAGAAGGCGGTGCGGGCCTTCGGCTACGGCGACCCGTACGAACTCGCCCGCTGCCGGCTGCGGTACGCACAGGCCCTGCTCGCGGCGGACCGGCGCGAGGAGGCGACCGAACAGGCCCGGGCCGCCCGGGAGACGGCCGCACGGCTGGGGGCCACGCCCCTGCTGGAGCGGGCCGACGCCCTGATCCGGAGCGGCCGCCCGGCCGCCGGCTCCTCCCCCGGCCGGGACCGTCCGGTCACCTTGACGGCCCGTGAGCGGGAGGTCCTGCGGCTGCTCGCCCTCGGCCGCAGCAACCGGCAGATCGGCGAGGAGCTCTTCATCAGCGGCAAGACGGCGAGCGTCCATGTCTCCAACATCCTCGCCAAGACGGGGGCGGCGAGCCGTACGGAGGCGGTGGCGATCGCCTACCGCGAGCACCTGATCGAGCCGGGTCCGGGCGCGGCGGGCTGACCGGAACCGGTCGTGGCGACGCGCGGACGGGCCGTCGCGCGCTCGTCCCGGACGGGCGGGAAGGTCGCCGCCGCCGGGTCGGCGCGCGCCGCGGCCTCGGGGGCCGTCGGCGCAGCCCGCGGGCTGCGCGCCCCGGTCGGCCCCGCCGTACGCCGGGATCTCCGAGCCGGGCCGCGAACCGAGTTGACCGGAGCCCCGGCAGCGGGCGAGGGTGCGATGCGGGACAAGGCGCGGCCGCTCCCCTCTCCGCCCGCGCCGGAAGGGTGACTGTGTTGATCGGCATCTCGGACATCGAGGCGGCCGCCGAGCGGATCGCCGGACACGTCGTCCGCACCTCGACCGTGCCGAGCCCCGGCCTGTCGGCGCTGCTCGGCGTACCGGTGACCGCGAAGCTGGAACTCCTGCAACGCACCGGCTCGTTCAAGGCGCGTGGGGCGACGGCGAAGCTTCTGTCGTTGAGCGAGGCCGAGCGGGCGGCCGGGGTCGTCGCGGTGAGCGGCGGCAACCACGGGATCGCGCTCGCGGTCATGGCCGCCGCGCTGGACGTGAAGGCCACGATCGTGATGCCGCGTTCGGCACCGGCCCGGGCCGTCGAGATCGCACGGGCGTCCGGCGCCTCGGTGCGGACGACCGACACCATGGACGGGGCGTTCTCGCTGGCGGAGCGGTTGCGGCAGGAGGGCTTCACGCTGGTGCACCCGTTCGACGATCCTCTGGTCGTCGCCGGACAGGGCACCGTCGGCCTGGAGTTCGCCGCCGACGCGGACGACGTCACGGACGTACTGGTCAGCGTCGGGGGCGGCGGGCTGATCGCCGGTGTCGCCGCGGCCCTGCGCGCCCGCCGCCCGCAGGTGCGGATCTGGGGCGTGGAGACCGAGGGGGCGCAGGCGATGTCGGAGGCGCTGGCGGCCGGCGGGCCGGTGCCGGTCGCGCTGTCGTCGATCGTCTCCACCCTCAGTGCGCCGAGTGTCTCGCAGCTGACGTACGACCATGTGTCCGCCCTGGTCACCGACGTGTTGAGCGTTCCGGACCGGGAGGCCGTGCGGGGCTGTCTGGACCTCGCCGAACACGGCAAGCTGTGGACCGAGCCGGCGGCCGGCTGTCTGCTGCCCGCGGCCCGGCAGGTCGTCGAGCGGATGGGGCACGATGTGCGGCTGGGCCTGGTGGTCTGCGGCGGCAACGCGACGGCCGCGGACATGTCGCTCTGGACGGAGCGGTTCGGGTTGCGCTGAACGCGCTCCCGCCGACGGCGACCGTACGGCGACGCTCCGGCGACGCCCCGTCCACGACCCGTCGACGGCGCCTCTTCGAGGGGACGGCGAAAACCCGGAGGGTGTGCCCGCGCACGGGAATGGGCCACGGGTGAGTCGGTCGTTTTCGGGGGCGTCGAATACCCCGGCGTCGTCGTGTTCGCCGCTGGTCGCACCGCAGGACGCAGCCGGGACGGCCTCCCGCCAATTCCCATTCCTCGCACGCGCATACGGGCGAACGCCCGGCTTTCTTGAATGAAGGACAGGAATCGTGCCGGAGTTGCGGATCGATTGAACGGACACCCTCGCACCGGTCGTACCACTGGGAAAGGTGAGTACCAGCGGTTCAGCGAGGGATGGCCATGGTCAAGACGCACGTCTCCACGCACGAGTTGGTCGCCGGGAGGTACCGGCTGCTCGACGTCGTCCACCGGGAGACGAACCGCGTCAGCTGGTACGGCGAGTACGTCGAGGACTCCGGGGCGGCCCGGCCCTGCCTGGTCACCCGGATCGGGCTGCCCGCCGACCAGGGCGAGGAGAAGGCGCGCCAGGCCGCCGACCGGGTGCTGGGCATGTCCGAGACGATGGCGCGGCTGTGTCCCGGCCGGATCGCCGCGGTCGTCGACGCCGTGGAGGAGGCGGGCTCCCTGTGGACCGTCACCGAGTGGATCGACGGCCTGCCGCTCGGCCAGCTCATGGAGCAGAAGGGCGCGTTCAGCCCGGCCCGGGCCGCGGCGATCGGACTGCAGCTGCTGGACGTCCTGGAGGCCGCGCACGGTGAGGGCATCACCCACGGCGAGCTGAGCCCCGGGCAGGTGTTCCTGCGCAGCCAGGGGCCCCTCGTCCTCACCGGTTTCGGGCTGGCGGGCGCGACGCTCGCCCCACGGGTGGCCGCGCCGTCGTACGCCTCCCCCGAGCAGGCGCGCGACGAGCGCATCGGCCCCGCGGCCGACCTGTGGGCGCTGGGCGCGATCCTCTACACGATGGTCGAGGGGCGGCCGCCGTACCGGGACCGGGACCGGCCCGAGAGCACGCTGAAGGGCGTGGACCGGCTGCCGCTGCGCGCTCCCCTGCGGGCGGGTCCCCTCAACTCGACCGTGCAGGGACTGCTGCGCAAGGACTCCCGGGAACGGCTGACCCGCACGGTCGTACGCCAGTCGCTCACCCGGGTGCTGGACGAGGACCCGCACGCCGGCCTGCCCACGCCGCGGCTGCGCCGTGTCTGCGCGACAGCCCGGCACATCGGCCCGCAGTGGAGCGGCCGCGCCATGGCGGCCGGGACCGCGCTGGCCGTCGTCGCGGTGGCGTTCGCCGCCCTCGTCGTGACGCACCAGCTGCCCGACGCCGACGACACCTCGGCGGGAGGGACGCAGGCCCGGCCATCCGCGTCCGCTGCGGCGCCCGACGAGGACCCCGGCGACAGAGGCTCCGCGCCGCCTGCGCCCACGCCCGCCACGACCCCGCCGCCGACGGCCGCGAGCCCGGCCGCGCCGGCCCGCCCGTCCGCGAGCGCCTCGCCGGACGCCCCGCCTTCCGCCACCGCGACGGCCCTCCCCCCGGGCTTCCGGGTCTACCGGGCGCCGGAGGGCTTCTCGGTCGCCCTGCCCGCGGGATGGAAGCGGCTGGAGACCGCACGCGGCGCACACCACGCCTACCGGGTCACCTTCGGCGCGTCCGGCGATCCGCGCACCCTCGCGGTGACCTACAGCGAGAGCGCCGGACCCGACCCGGTCGTCGTGTGGCGGGACGACGTCGAGCCGAACCTGAGGAAGGCCGACGGTTTCCGGCGGATCGGCGCGATCAGCGCGACGACGTATCTGGGGTACAAGGCCGCCGACATGGAGTGGGTCGTCGACGTCGACGGCGGACAGGAACGGACGTTCGGCCGCGGTTTCCTGCTCGGCGGGCACCGCAGCTTCTCGCTGCGCTGGACGACGCCCGCCGAGGACTGGGACACCAAGGCCGACCGGCAGGCCCTCGACACGTTCCTGAAGACCTTCCGGCCCGGCTCAGCCGCCTGATCCGGGCGTACGGCCCGGTGCGCGCAGGGAGCGCAGCGGACCGCCGTGCAGGGGCGTCGTGTCCCAGCGGGCGGTGAACGTCCGCGTGGCAAGGGAGCAGGTCACCCGCAGTCGGTGGGGGGTCTCCAGGAAGACGACGTGCGCGGTGAGCGTGTCGGCGTCGGTCCACCCGCCGCCGACCGCGGTGGGCAGCGGCTCTTCGCTCACCTGCCAGCCACCGGCGGCGGGCAGCTCCAGCCTGAGGTCGCCCTGCTTCTCCGCGAGGCTCAGCGTCCATCCGTCGGCACCCTCGGCGACCGTGACGCCGGTCAGTCCCGGCTGGTCGGCGCAGACCCCGTCGGCGGGGGCGAACGCGGCGCCCGCCCAGCGTCCGGCCCCCTGCGGCGGCGCGGGCGCGCCCGGGGCCGTGGGCAGCGCGAGCCGCGCCAGGCGCCGGGTGAGAGCCGCGTCGGCCTCCTCGCGCCCGGTCAGCGGACCGGGGCGGAACGCGGGCAGCAGATGCTCCCAGACGAGGGCGAGCAACGCCTGCATGTCGCCGGTGGCCGCCGTGGTCGCGATCACGGCGTCCTGCTCGGGCAGGATCACGCAGAACTGTCCGTAGGCCCCGTCGCCGCGGTAGCCGTGCCGGGAGCGCCAGAACTGGAAGCCGTAGCCGCGGTCCCAGTCCTGTCGGTCCGCGTCGGCCGGGGCCCCGGGCTGCGTCGGCACGTGTTCGCGGGTGGCGTCGGCGACCCACTCCCGTGACAGCAGCCGTTCGCCCTGCCATCTGCCCTCGTCCAGGTAGAGCTGTCCGAGCCGGGCGATCGCGTCGGTCGTGCCGTGCAGTCCGCTGAAGCCGAGCTCGCGGCCGGACCGGTCGGTCAGCCAGGCGACCTCGCCGACGCCGAGCGGGTCCAGCAGCCGCGGTCGCAGATACGCGGTGAGCGACCGACCCGTCACGCGCTGCACGATCGCCGCGAGCGCGTAGGTGGCGGGCTGGTTGTAGGCGAACACGCTTCCCGGCTCGCGCTCCGGCGGCAGCAGCAGGAAGCCGCGGACGAGGTCGTCGCGGTCGAGGGCGTGCGCCCGGTCGTAGGTCTCCTCCTCGTGCCCGCTCGCCATCGACGCCACATGGCGCACCAGCACCGCCCGGCTGCGCGGGTCGGTGATCTCCGCGTCGAGCTCGGGGAAGTACGACACGACCGGGTCGTCGAGGCCGATCAGCCCCTCCGCGACGGCGAAGCCCGCGGCCGTCGCCGTGAAGCTCTTGCTGAGCGAGTACAGCAGGTGGAGCCGGTCGGGGGTGTAGGGCTCCCACCAGCCGGAGGCGACGAGTCTGCCGTGGCGCAGGATCATCAGGCTGTGCGGTTCGACGAGCCCGGTCGACTCGACGGCGTCCAGGAACGCGTGGACGCCGAGGGCGTCGACGCCCTCGGCGGACGGCGTGCTCGACGGCAGGGCGGACGGAGTGCGCGAAGGCGGGGGGTGGGCGCTCATGCACCGCATCCTGCCGCTCCCGCGCCCGACGATCGACGGGTTTTCCGGCGGACGACGCTCCGTTTCCCCTGGCGGCGGCAGGGGACTCGGATCCCATGGTGCGAATCGGATACACGATGATGACCGAGCAGGCCGGCCCTCGTGACCTGGTCGACCACGTGGTGCGGGCCGAGGAGGCGGGGTTCGACTTCTCGGTGACGTCGGACCACTACTTTCCGTGGCTGCGCTCGCAGGGGCACTCCCCGTACGCGTGGAGCGTGCTCGGGGCCGCCGCCCAGGCCACGTCACGCATTCCGCTGATGACGTACGTGACCTGTCCGACGTTCCGCTACCACCCCGCGGTGGTGGCGCAGAAGGCCGCGACGATGCAACTGCTGTCCGAGGGGCGCTTCCGGCTGGGGCTGGGCTCCGGGGAGAACCTCAACGAGCATGTGGTCGGCGGCGGATGGCCCTCGGTGGACGTACGGCACGAGATGCTGGAGGAGGCCGTGGAGATCATCCGCGCCCTGTTCGAGGGCGGGCACCTCACGCGGCACGGGGCCCATTTCGACGTGGACTCGGCGCGGCTGTGGGACCTTCCCGACGAGCCGCCGCCGATCGGGATCGCCGTCTCGGGCGAGCGCTCGTGCGCGCTCGCCGGCCGGCTGGCCGACCTGGTCATCGCCACCGAGCCGAAGCCGGATCTGCTGGAGTCCTTCGACCGGCACGGCGGCGCGGGCAAGCCGCGCGTGGGGCAGCTCCCGGTCTGCCACGACTCCGACCGGGAAAGCGCCGTGAAACGGGCGCACGCCCAGTTCCGCTGGTTCGGCAACGGATGGAAGGTCAACTCCGAACTGCCCCACCCCGACTCCTTCGACGCGGCGACCCAGTTCGTGACGCCCGACGACGTGGCCTCCTCGATCCCCTGCGGCGACGACCCGGACGACTTCGTCGAGGCCGTACGCCCCTACGCCGAGGCCGGGTTCACGGAGATCGCCCTGGTGCAGATCGGCGGCGACTCGCAGCCGGCGTACCTGGACTGGTCGGAGAAGACCCTGTTGCCCGCCCTGCGCGAGGCCTTCGGCTGAGGGGGCCGGGGCGGGCCGCCGGCCGGCGGGCGGGTCGGGCAAAGCGCTGCCAATGGGCCCATATAGGCTGCGGATCGGCACCCTCGCGGTGCCGATCCTATGCCCAGCAGCCCGCAGAGGAGAGTCATCCGTGACCCTGGCGACCGACCTGTCCGAGACGTCCGTCGAGACGTCCGTCGAGACGCCTGCCGAGCCGCCCGTCGAGGCGTTCGCCGGGACGCTCCCCGCGACGGGCCCCGCGCCGCTGTCCGATCTCGTGGCGCGCGACGCCCGCGAGTTCGGCGTCTACGCGAGGACCGGCGGATGGGCCTTCGGCCTGATGGTGGCGCGCAGCGTCCGGCCCGGCGGGCAGAGCGCGGACGAGACGCCCAAGGTGTCGGCGAAGGAGTTCGCGCAGCTGGCCGACTGCTCCCCCGAGCGCGTCATGCGCTACTACAAGGCGTGGGACCGGGCGGCCGACGACGGTCTGGTCCCGCACTTCGAGGAGCTGGCGCCGGGCCAGGAGGTGGAGCTGCCGGACGCCGAGGTGTGGCTGACCTACTACGTCTCGCGGTCCAGCGCCGCCTCCGAACGCGGGACCGCGATCGCGCAGGCCGCCGAGGCCGAGGGCATCCGCCCCACGAAGGCGCTGGAGGTCGCGGAGAACCCCACCGCCCTGCGCGCCGCGATCCTCGCCGACCCCTCGACCGCCCGCGCGGCCCGCGCCGCCCTCCTGGACCGCATCAAGGAGGACCCGGACCTTCAGACCGAGCTGGCGCGGGACGTGGTGCGCACCGACGACCTGAAGAAGGCGGTGGCCTCCGAGAGCCGTTCGGCCGACCGTATCGGCTATGTGCGGCAGATCGCCGAGTCCGGCCAGATCAAGACGCCCGCGGGTCAGACCGTGGACGCGCCCGTCGAACTGCGCCAGGAGGCCGAGCGCCATCTGTCGCTGCTCGACGAGCTCGACGACGACGAGGACTCCGGAGAGTGGGCGAGTGAGGCCTACGACACCATGAAGTCCCTGGTCGTGGAGACGGTCGAGGCCGACCCCGAACTGCGCGTCCAGGAACGGCGCACGAAGTTCTACAGCAGCCTGCAACGGGCGACCCGGGTCTTCGAGGAGCTGACCTTCGACGACGTCGACGCGCAGGAGTTCGTCGAGGACGACATGGTGCAGCAGCTGGAGGAGCTCCAGCAGGCGATCGGCGCCTGCATCACCGCGCTGCGCGGGGCGCGGGGCGCCGGACCCGAGGCCGGATAGCCCGCTCGGGCCCGGCGGGGGGCCGGACCGCCGGGGGCGGTCCGGCTCAGTTCGTCGTGTAGCGGCGCCGTGTCCACAGGGGCAGCACGAACCAGCACAGTCCGTACCACGAGACCACGCCCGCGACGAGCCAGGGCACGAAGGCGTCGTGGGTGGCCACGCGCAGGATCAGCAGCAGCGAGGAGGTCATGGTGGCGAGCAGCAGGATCAGACCGACGAAGGTCAGCCTGGACGCCACCTGCACCGTCTGCGGCTTCACCCGCCGGCCGGAGACCAGCCGGTGCAGGGACACCGGTCCTATGAGGGCGCCGGTCGCGCAGGCCCCCAGGACCACGGTCACGATGTAGATGACCTTGTCGGCGTCCTGCAGGTCCGCGTAGCGCGGGGTGAACACGACGGTCAGCAGGAAGCCGAAGAGGATCTGCACGCCCGTCTGGGCGACGCGGATCTCCTGGAGGAGCTCCACCCACATCCGGTCGGCTCTCTCCTCCTCGGTCTCGTTGCGCCCCGTGCTGCGCGAGGCGTTCGTCGCCGTGTCCGTCACCTGTACCGCCCTCCCGGTTCCGAGTGGTCCGTCGACCCCCCTCTTCACCGCGAGTACCCCGTGAGCGGCGGTTTTCGCCGCTCATCGCCGGTGTTCGTCTACCAGCGTCCCTCGACCTGCTCCTTGATGCGCCGCTCGTAGAGGTCGCGGACGGCCGCGAGGGTCTGCTCGGAGAGTTCGGGGAGCTTGGCCGCGGCCGCGTTGGCGCGGGCCTGCTCGGGTGACCGGGCGCCCGGGATCACCGTGGTCACGCCCGGCTGCTGGATGATCCAGCGCAGTGCGAGCTGGGCCGGGGTGTACCCCTCGGGGGCCAGGCCCGCGAACTCGACGGCGGCCTCGACGCCGGTGGTGTAGTCGACGCCGGAGAAGGTCTCGCCCTGGTCGAAGGCCTCGCCGTGCCGGTTGTAGGCACGGTGGTCGTTCTCCGGGAACACCGTGTCCGCCGTGTACTTGCCCGAGAGCAGGCCGGAGGCGAGCGGGACGCGGGCGATGATTCCGACACCGGCGGCGCGGGCCGCCGGCAGCACCTCGTGCAGCGGCTTCAGGCGGAACGGGTTGAGGATGATCTGCACGCTCGCCACGCCGGGCCGGGCGATCGCGGTGAGGGCCTCGGCGCAGGTCTCCACGCTGACGCCGTAGTGCGCGATGCGCTCCTCCTCGACCAGCGTGTCGAGGGCGTCGAACACCTCGTCGGTCGAGTAGACGGGGGTCGGCGGGCAGTGCAGCTGGACCAGGTCGATCCGGTCGACGCCGAGGTTGCGGCGGGAACGGTCGTTCCAGGCGCGGAAGTTGTCGAGCACGTAGTTCTCGGGGATCTGCTCCACGCGGCGGCCCATCTTGGTGGCGACCAGCACGTGCAGGTCAGGCCGCCCGCTGAGGAACGCGGCGATCGTCTGCTCGCTGCGTCCGTCGCCGTAGACGTCGGCGGTGTCGAAGAAGGTGACTCCCGACTCGGCCGCCGCCTCCAGAACCGTCAGCGCCTCCTTGTCGTCGACGTCCCCCCAGTCGGCGCCCAGCTGCCAGGTGCCGAGACCGACGACGGATGCGTGCTGACCAGACCTACCGAATTCGCGCTCGTCCATGGCGACAGTCTGTCACCCGGTGCGGCACGGCGCGGCCGCGGCCGCCCTGCGGCGGGCGCCTCGCGCCGGGTCACTCCCCGGCCGGTGCGGGCCGGAGCTCCGGGACCCGGCCGTCGAGATGCGCCTGCACCGTGGGCCCGTACCGGTCGACGACGTCCTCGACCGGCATCGCCCGCAGGGCCGCGCCGCGCGCGATGCCGAACATCACGCCGAGGCCGAGCAGCGCGGCGACCGCGAGTTCCGCGCGCACGCCCGCGTCGGGGCCGGTCAGCCGGGCGGCGAGCTTCTCGGTGACCTGGGCGCGGAAGTTGGCGCGCAGGACGTCGCCGTGCTCGCCGTGCAGGGGTGCGAAGGCGATGCGCAGCACGGGATCGGCGCCGCGCTCGCGCTGGCTGACCAGCACATGCCGGACCATGTGCCGGCCGAGCTCGGTCGGCGGGGCGTCGAGCAGGGCGTCGGCGTCCTCCTCGAAGGACATCACGCGGGCGAAGAGGGCGTCCTTGTTGCCGAAGTACTTCAGCACCAGCGGCGCGCTCACCCCGGCGCGCTCCGCGACCGCCTTGAGGGTGATGTCGGCGTGCGCCTGGCGGGCGAGGAGATGGCGGGCGGCGCGCAGGATGGCTGCCTTGGTGGCTTCGGCGTCGCGCCGGGCGGGTGCCTGGCGGCCGCTGACGGCGGCGTCGGGTCGAGTGCTCACGGCACTCATGCTCCCTCCATCGCCCCGTCGCCGACCGGCCGGGTGCGGCCCCGGGTCCGCGGCGTGTCGTCCGGGCCGGAGTCGCCTGGGATGGTGAGCGCCACCGCGCAGGCGGCCAGCGCCACCGCGCCCGCCACCGCGAAGGCCATGAGATAGCCGGACAGGGTCGGCACCGGCCGTCCGCCGACGAGGCCCGTGTGGTGCACGAGCACGGCGGCGACGGCCGCGCTGGAGACGGCCTGGCCGATGGTGCGCATCAGGACGTTGACGCCGTTCGCCGAGGCGGTCTGCCCGGGCGGGACGGCGCGCAGGATGAGCGCGGGCAGCGCCGAGTAGGCGAGGGTGGTGCCGGTCGCCACGACCGTCGCCCCCACCATGATCATCCACAGTTCGCGGCTGTCGGCGACGCGCACCGCGTATCCCGAGGCGATGACGGCGGCCCCCAGGGCGAGGGTGACGCGAGGGCCGCGCGCCTGGGAGATGCGGGCCGAGAGCGGCGAGAACAGCAGCATGGTGATGCCCCCGGGCAGAAGGCACAGACCGGTCTGGACGATGGACAGCCCGAGCCCGTACCCGCTCGCCTTCGGGGCCTGTACGAGCTGGGCGGTGACCAGCGAGTTCGCATAGAAGGCGAAGCCGGTCAGGAGCGCGGCCACATGGGAGAGGCCGACGCTGGGCCGGGACACCAGGCGCAGGTCGACCAGCGGCCGGTCGGCGCGCAGCTGCTGTCGGCGCCACAGGGCGAGGACGACGGCCGCGCCCACGAACAGAGCGAGCACACGAGGGCTCGCCCAGCCCCACTGGCCGCCCTGGGAGACGGCCAGGAGCAGGCAGACCAGACCGGCGGCCAGTCCCAGCGCGCCGGTGACGTCGAACCGGCCGGGCTCGCGGACGGGCGACTCCGGCACCGCCCACCGGATCAGCGCGACACCGGTCGCGCCCAGCGCGGCGGTCACCCAGAACATCACGTGCCAGTTCGCGTACTGCACGACCACGGCCGCCGCGGGCAGCCCCAGCGCGGCCCCGATGCCGACGGTGGAGCTCATCAGCGCCACGGCGGATCCCCGTCGATGCGGGGGCAGTTCGTCGCGCAGGATGCTGATGGACAGCGGGACGACGGAGGACGCGGCCCCCTGCAGGGCGCGCGCGGCGATCAGGACGCCGATGTCGGAGGTGAGGGCGCAGATCACCGAACCGACGGCCATCAGGGCGAACGACAGGAGCAGCACCCGGCGCTTGCCGTACATGTCGCCGGCGCGGCCGAGGACCGGGGTGAGGACCGCGCCGGACAGCAGCGAGGCGGTCACCATCCAGGAGACCGCTCCCGGAGAGGCGCCGGTGAGCCGGGGCAGGTCGGGCAGCAGGGGGACGACGACGGTCTGCATGACCGCCATGAGGATGCCGCAGTACGCCAGGACCGGGATGGTCAGCCGGGCCCGCAGACCGGCGGCCTCCCCGGCCGGAGCGGATATCGGAGCGGGCGACGCCATGGACACTCCAGCGGCCGGTGCGGCACGGGAAAGGTGAATGGGAATTCACCGTAACAGTGAATTCCCATTCACCCAAGGCCGTCGCGTCGGCCGGGAGGTCCCGGCCCGGGTCCGGACCCGCTAATCGCCCGAGCTCAGCGCGCGGGCGTGCGCGCCGCGCGCCAGCTTCGGTCCCAGCCAGCGCTTGAGCCGGCGCAGGGCCTCCAGCCGCCCGGCGGCCCGGTCGAGCCGGTAGTACAGCTGCGGCGGGACGTAAGGCAGCAGGGGCGAGTGGCGCTGGCCGAGGAGCGCGAACATCTGCTCCGGGGGGAGGTGGATGTAGCGGGTCAGGTTCTCGTACCACTGGGCGCTGTAGCGGGCGGCGCTCTGGAGCGAGAGCAGCGCGGACCGGCGCTCGCGTTCGTAGCGGGCGAGCGCCTGCGGCAGGTCGGGGCTCTCGCGCAGCGCCTCGGCCAGGGCGATGGCGTCCTCCAGGGCGAGGGTGGTGCCGGCGCCGATCGAGTAGTGCGTGGTGTGGGCGGCGTCGCCGAGGAGGACGAGGCGGTCCCGGTGCCAGGTGCGGTTGGTGAGGGTGCGGAAGGTCAGCCAGGGTGAGCCGCCGTCGGAGGCGGCACGGCCGATGAGGGGGCGGCCGTCGAGGATGTGCGCGAAGAGCTTCTCCAGCGCGGCGAGGCTGTCGGCCTCGCTCGCCCGGTCGAGGCCGAGGCCGGCCAGGGTCTCGGGGGCGCACTCGATGACGCAGGTGCTCTGCTCGGAGCTGAAGGGGTAGCCGTAGCACCAGATCCACCCGTGCTCGGTCTCCACGAAGGCGAACGTGAAGGAGTCGAAGACCTTGGTGGTGCCGAGCCAGACGTAGCGGTTGCGGCCCGCGGTGAGCGTGGCGCCGAAGTCCTGCGCATGGCGGGAGCGGAGGGCGCTGTGGACGCCGTCGCCGGCCACGACCAGGTCGGCGTCGGGCAGGTCGTCGGCCGTGACCTCGCTCTCGAACTCCAGGCGCACGCCGAGGGCGCGGGCGCGCGCGGCGAGGAGTTCCAGCAGTTTGTGCCTGCCGATGCCGTGCCCCTCGTCCCCGGGCTGACGGGTGGCCAGGTCCCGCACGTGGGCGACGCCCTCGTTCCAGCGTACGGAGTGCGCCTCGATCGCCTCCGCCGACTCGGGGTCGCAGGCGCGGAGCTTGTCGAGCAGTCCCTGCCAGTAGGTGACGCCCCAGCCGTAGGTCGAGCCCTCCGGGTTGCGTTCGTGGACGGTGACGTCCCGGGACGGGTCCTGCCGCTTGAGCAGGATCGAGAGATACAGGCCGGCGGGCCCGCCGCCGACGCAGGCGACCTTCACGCTTACCCCCAGGAGTTACCGGTCGTGGTCGATTGACGACGCAGGGTAGCAGGATCGATGCCGGCCGCCGGTCGCCCCCCGCGTTCGATCACGCCACTTTTCGCACGTGAGCCACACCACCGGCGGAGCGCGGGCGCACGAAAGTCCACCGAAAGCGGGGCCGCCGCGCAAAGGAATTGCCCCTTCCGCCTCACCCGGAGCCGCCACACGGCAAGATCATCTTCGTTCAAGATTGCACGACATGTAATTGATTGTCCGGATCGCGGCCAACCGGTCGGGAGCGATTTCTCCCCCTCTCCACGCCGCCGATAGGCATGCGGAGTCGTCAACCGAACGCACTCCAGGAGGTCCCGCATGCCGGAACTCAGCCGTCGTCGCGCACTCACCGCGGCGGCCGTCGTCGCCGGTGCTTCCTTCGCCGCCGCCCCCGCCGCCCGGGCCGCCGAGCCGCACCACGACCCCCACGGCGGCTCCCACGGCTCCCCCGAGTCCTTCGACGAGGTCTACCGGGGCCGCCGTATACAGGGCCGGCCCGCCACCGGGAGCGGCCACCACCACGGCGGCGGCTACGCCGTGTACGTCGACGGGGTGGAGCTGCACGTGATGCGCAACGCCGACGGCTCCTGGATCAGCGTGGTCAGTCACTACGACCCGGTGCCGACGCCGAGGGCCGCCGCCCGCGCCGCGGTCGACGAGTTGCAGGGCGCCCGGCTCGAACCCTTCCCCGCCGGCTGACCGGCCGCCGTCCCGCCCTCCTCTCCCGCACCCTTGGAGCACCGCACCATGACCGTCCGCAAGAACCAGGCGTCCCTGTCCTCCGACGAGAAGCGGCGTTTCGTCGCCGCCGTCCTCGAACTCAAGCGCAACGGCCGTTACGACGCCTTCGTCACCACCCACAACGCGTTCATCCTCGGCGACACCGACAACGGCGAACGCACCGGCCACCGTTCGCCGTCGTTCCTGCCCTGGCACCGCAGATTCCTGCTGGAGTTCGAGCGGGCGCTGCAGTCCGTGGACGCGTCGGTGTCGCTGCCCTACTGGGACTGGTCGGCCGACCGCTCGCCCCGCTCGTCGCTGTGGGCGCCCGACTTCCTCGGCGGCAGCGGACGCAGCCGGGACGGCCAGGTGATGGACGGCCCGTTCGCCGCGTCGGCCGGCGGCTGGCAGATCAACGTGCGGGTGGACGGACGCACTTATCTGCGGCGCGCTCTGGGGGCGGGCGTGCGCGAGCTGCCGACCCGGTCCGAGGTCGACTCGGTGCTGGCGATGGCGACCTACGACATGGCGCCCTGGAACAGCGCCTCCGACGGCTTCCGCAACCACCTGGAGGGCTGGCGCGGGGTCAATCTGCACAACCGGGTCCATGTGTGGGTCGGCGGCCAGATGGCGACCGGGGTGTCCCCCAACGATCCGGTGTTCTGGCTGCACCACGCCTTCATCGACAAGCTGTGGGCCCAGTGGCAGCGCCGGCACCCGGGGTCCCCCTACGTGCCGGGCGGCGGGACGCCGGACGTCGTCGATCTGCACGAGACGATGAAGCCCTGGAACGACACCGCCCCGGCGGACCTCCTCGATCACACCGCGTACTACACCTTCGACGCCCTCGACGCGGACCGGCCCGCTCGCGCCTTCGCCGGCTGATCTTCCTCGCGCGGTTTGCGGCACGGGTCACGGGTACCCGCACCGACGTCACCGACCGATACGAACCACGACAACGCAGGAGGAGACGACCGTGTCGCAGGTCGAGGAATCCATCGAGGTCGGCGTGCCCGTGCACACCGCCTACAACCAGTGGACGCAGTTCGAGACGTTCCCGAAGTTCATGAGCGGGGTGGAGCGCATCGAACAGCGGTCCGACACGCTCACGCACTGGGTGACCAGTGTCGACGGTGTGCACCGGGAGTTCGACGCGGAGATCACGGAGCAGATCCCCGACGAACGGGTCGCCTGGACCACCGTGTCCGGCGAGACCCGGCAGGCCGGGGTGGTGACCTTCCACCGGCTCGACGACGCCCACACCAAGGTGATGCTCCAGATGGAGTTCCAGCCGGAGGGCGTCGCCGAGAACGTCGCCGACAAGCTGGGCTTCGTGAAGCGGCAGACCAAGGGCGATCTGAAGCGCTTCAAGGAGTTCATCGAGGACCGGGGTCTGGAGACCGGAGGCTGGCGCGGCGCGGTGCTGTGAGGGCCGCGCCCCCGCTCAACCGGCGTCCGCCGTACGGCACTCCGGGTGCCCCCAGCCCTGCGCGTTCTTGGCGATGTCCTCGCCCGCCGCGTAGGGGCGACCGCACATACAGCGGCCGGGGAACTTGGCCTTGATCGTGCGGGAGGACGAACCGCCGCTCCGCCGGGACGACTTGTTCCCGGCGGGGCGGCCGTTCTTCTGTCCGGACGCCGCCTTCGGAGTGTCCGGCGAGGACGGCGGCTCGGGAGACCCCCGATCGCTGCCGGCGGGCTGCTGGACGATCGCCGCCTGGCTGGCGGCGCGGTCCGCGAAGTCGTTGAGCGGGTCGCCGTCGACCTGGTGGGCGGGCACGTAGCGGAAGTCGACCGAGCGGCCGTCGAGCAGCTCGTCGATCCGCACGACCAGTTCCTGGTTGGCCACGGGCTTGCCGGCGGAGGTCTTCCAGCCGTTGCGCTTCCAGCCGGGCAGCCAGGTGGTGACGGCCTTCATGGCGTACTGGGAGTCCATGCGGACCTCAAGCGGAACGGCCGGGTCGGTCGCCGCCAACAGGCGTTCCAACGCGGTCAGTTCGGCGACGTTGTTGGTGGCCTTGCCGAGCGGGCCCGCCTCCCAGCGGGCCGGCGCCTCCGTGTCGTCCGCGACCACCCACGCCCAGGCCGCCGGACCGGGGTTCCCCTTCGAGGCCCCGTCGCACGCGGCCACCACTCGTTCACGCATGCGCACGATCATGCCATGGGCCCACGGGTCCCCGGCCGCGCGGCTAGGACACCTCGTCGGACTGCGGCATGTCCCCCGCGGTGGTCGTCACGTCGATCACCGAGAAGCTCGCGCCCTGCGGATCGCTGAGCGCCGCGAACCGGCCGAACGGCGTGTCCATCGGGCCGAAGCGCAGTACGCCGCCCTGCCGGGTCGCCCTGGCCACCGCCTCGTCGCAGTCGTCGACCGTGAAGTAGACGTTGACGTACGACGGCACCTCGGGCGGGAACTCCTCCCCCATCCGCATGCGGCCCAGCACGGTCTCTCCGCCGATCTCGAACATCCGGAAGTCGACCGCGTCGTCCCGCATCTGCTTCGCCGTGTAGGGGAAGACGGCCGGGAGGAACGCGTCCGTCTTGTCGGGTTCGCGGGTGAAGACCTCGGCCCAGCAGTACGCTCCGGGCTGTCCGGGCGGGGCCTCGAAGCCCTCGTGGACGCCCGCCTGCCACACCCCGAAGACCGCGCCGCCGGGTTCGCGGCCCAGGCACATCGTCCCGAACTCGCCGACCTGCATCGGCTCCATCAGCACCTCCCCGCCGTGCTCACGGATCCTGGCCGCGGTCGCGGCGGCGTCCGGCGAGGCGAGGTAGAGGCACCACTGGGACTGCCCCTCCTGGCCGGGCATCGGCGGGACGACGGCGGCCACCGCCTTGCCGTCGACGTAGGCCTGGGTGTAGTTCCCGTACTCCGACGTCGCCTCGCCGAAGGTCCAGCCGAGAACGTCGCCGTAGAACCTCTTGGCGCCCTCCACGTCGCTGAACATCGCGTCGGCCCAGCACGGGGCTCCCTCTGGTCGTACGGCCATCACGACGGCCCTCCTGATGAGATGGTTTGTCCGGTTCCTCACGCTAGCCACCCGGCCCCCGGCCCGCGCGCCGAGCACACGGTCCGCCAGGAGGAGCCGCGGCGCGCGACCCGGGCCGCACGGTCGGCTCCGCCGCGAAATCCGTTGGACGTCCGGGCAGTCGGTCTCCTCCAATGGAGTGCATGTGTGCCGTGAAGATGCGTCCGGACGAGGTCGACCTCGACGCCCCGCTGGTGAGCCGGCTCGTCGCCGCCCAGTTCCCGCGATGGGCCGGGCTGCCCGTGCGGCGGCTGCCCTCCTCCGGCACGGAGAACGCGATGTTCCGGCTGGGGGACGACAAGGTGGTGCGACTGCCCCGGCATCCCGACGCGGTCGAGAGCGTGGGACACGAGCAGCAGTGGCTGACCCGGCTCGGGCCGGCCCTGCCGGTGGCGACGCCGGCGCCGCTGGCGCGGGGCGGGCCGGGAGAGGGGTTCGCCTGGCCCTGGTCGGTCTACCGCTGGCTGGACGGCCGCAATCCGGTCGCGGGCGCCGTGGAGCGGCCGCTGTCGCTGGCGGCGGAGCTGGCGGCGTTCGTCACCGCCCTGCGCGCGATCGACCCGCGGGGCTGCCCGCCGAACGACCGGGGCGTCCCGCTGGCCGAGCGCGACGGCCCCACCCGCGACGCCCTCGCCCGGCTCACCGGACGGATCGACACCGGCGCGGTCACCGCCCTGTGGGAGGAGGCGCTGCGGGCGCCGGGCCACGCGGCGCCGCCCGTCTGGGCCCACGGGGACCTCTCGCCCGGGAACGTGCTGGTCCGGGACGGACGGCTCGCGGCGGTGATCGACTTCGGCGGCGTCGGGATCGGCGACCCGGCCGTCGATCTGATCATCGCGTGGAACCTGCTGCCCGCGTCGGCGCGCGGCGCCTTCCGCGAGGCCGTGGGCGCGGACGACGCCGAGTGGGCGCGCGGCCGGGGCTGGGCGCTGTCGATCTCGCTGATCCAGCTGCCGTTCTACTGGCAGACCAATCCGCCGCTGGCGGAGAACTCCCGGCATGTGATCGCCGAGATCCTGGCCGAGTCCCGGTCGCAAGCGCCTCCCCCGGCGTCCGGCGCCTACTCGCCCTCGTAGGCCCTGCGCAGGGCGGCGAGGTCGAGCTTGCCCATGGCGTACATGGCTCGGGTGGTGCGGGCCGCCTTCTCGGGGTCGGGGTCGCTGATCATCTCGATCACCCCGTCCGGGATGACCTGCCAGGACAGGCCGTACCTGTCCTTCAGCCAGCCGCACGGGCCGGGCTCGCCGCCGTTCTCGGTGAGCTTGGCCCAGTAGTGGTCGACCTCCTCCTGGTCCGCGCAGCTGATCTGGAAGGAGATCGCCTCGCTGAAGGTGAACTGCGGGCCGCCGTTGATCCCGACGAATCTCTGTCCGTTGGCCGTGAACTCCACGGCCAGCACGGAGCCCGCCGGGCCGGGACCGGCCTCGTTGTAACGGCCGATGCTCCCGATCGCGGAGTTCTTGAAGATCGAGACGTAGTAGTGGGCGGCCTCCTCGGCCTGGCCGTCGAACCAGAGACACGTGGTGAATCCGTCGGTGGTCATCGCCAACCTCCTGGGCGTGGGACGCGGTCTTCAGTGTCGACTCCCGAGGGCCCCGGAACTCATCGGCCGGACCGCCGGACCGGCTGTGCGACGTTCCGGCGGGCCGCGCACGACGCCCCGGAGCGCTCTGCCCGTGGCGAATCTGCCGCGGGCAGAGAAACGGCCTGCGGGCGCGATGCCCGGTCGACAGTGGGGTCGACGGCATCCGCGCCACGACGAGGAGAACCGATGACTCCACTCAGCACGTTCGCACCCCGGGCCGAGGAGGGCGACACGGCACCCACCCGGTTCGACGACCAGCTCGCCGCCCAACTGCTGGGCCGGCGCATCGTCCTGCTGGGCACCCAGGTCGACGAGGTCTCCGCCAACCGGGTCTGCTCCCAGCTGCTGATCCTCTCGGCGGAGGACCCGCGCACCGACATCAGCCTGTACATCAACAGCCCGGGCGGATCGGTGCACGCGGGGCTGGCGATCTACGACACGATGCAGCTGATCCCCAACGACGTCTCGACGCTCGCCATGGGCTTCGCCGCCAGCATGGGCCAGTTCCTGCTCAGCGTCGGCGCGCCCGGCAAGCGGTACGCGCTGCCGAACGCGCGCGTCATGATGCACCAGCCGTCCGCCGGGATCGGCGGCACCACCGCGGACATCGAGATCCAGGCCGAGAACCTGGAGTTCACCAAGCGGACCATCGAGCGGATCACCGCCGAGCACACCGGCCAGTCCCCGGAGACCATCTCCCGCGACGGGGACCGCGACCGCTGGTTCACGGCCGAGCAGGCCAGGGAGTACGGCATGGTGGACCGGGTCGTGGAGTCCCTCGCGGACGTCCAGCCCACCGCCTCCAAGCGACGGATGGGGCTGTGACATGGGGACCTACACGATTCCGAACGTCGTCGAGCGGACCCCGCAGGGCGAGCGGTCCTACGACGTGTTCAGCCGGCTGCTGTCCGAGCGGATCATCTTCATCGGCACGGAGATCGACGACGGCGTCGCCAACGTCGTCATCGCGCAACTCCTCCATCTGGAGTCGTCGGCGCCGGAGAACGAGATCGCGATCTACCTCAACTCGCCCGGCGGCTCGTTCACCTCGCTCATGGCGATCTACGACACCATGACGTTCGTCCAGGCCCCCATCTCGACGTTCTGCGTCGGACAGGCCGCCTCGACCGCGGCCGTCCTGCTGGCGGGCGGGGATCCCGGCCGGCGGTTCGTGCTGGAGCACGCGCGCGTGCTGCTCGGGCAGCCGGCGAGCGGCGGCCGGCAGGGCACCGTGTCGGATCTGGCGCTCCAGGCCAAGGAGATGGTCCGCATCCGCTCGCAGGTTGAGGAGGTGCTGGCCCGGCACACCCGGCACGACATCACGACGCTGCGCGCTGACATGGACCGCGACAAGGTGTTCAGCGCCGAGGAAGCGGTGGCCTACGGGCTGGCCGACGAGGTGTTGAGCCGGCGTCTCGCCACGGTGTGAGACGCCGGCCCGCCGGGCGCGTCAGGCGGCCAGGCAGAGCCCGTCGTACGACGAGGCGGACGTCGCGCGGCTGCGCGCGGGATGCCGGCCGGCGAGCCTGATCAGCTCGCCCTGGGCCCGGGTCAGCAGGTCGCCCAGGCTCAGGCCGAGGGCCTGGGCGGCGGCCGCGAGGACCTCCGAGGAGGCCTCCTTGCGGCCGCGCTCGACCTCCGACAGATACGGCATGGAGATACGGGCGGTGTCGGCGACGTCCTTGAGGGTGCGTTCCTGCGCCTGACGTTCGCGGCGCAGGACGTCTCCGATCAGGTCCCGCCACAGGGGCTCTCTCACGGCGGGCCGGGACGCGGCGGGACCGGGTCCGGAGACCGGGGCGGAGACGGGGACGGGGACTCCGGGGCGCGCGGAAGGCGGGCGCGCGGAAGGCGGACGCAACGGGATCACGCGGGCTCGGTCCGACGCTTGACGGCTCACCTCTTGATTGCTCACCTCTCAAGCCTAGGAGCGCCGGTCGGCCCCGCAAGGGTGCGGTGTTGCGCCCTGGGTGGAATCGGCGGGCGCGGCCGACGAGGCTCGCCGACGGGCGGATTCCCGCAGCGTTTTTCTCCGCCGTTCGTATGCATGGGTCGGCGAAGACCGGGTACCCGCCCCCTGAACGGGCGTGCGTATGCGCGTCCGATCACGGACCGAGAACAACAGACGTCGAACCGTGACTGTCGAGGGAGAGACCATGCAGACCGCCGTGAACCGGTCGGAGGCAGAGGTCGTCGAGGGCGGCGCCGGAGCCAGCACGGACGGCGCACCGCTGCCGGGCATCGAGTCGCCGCGCAGCATCGCCCCGCGCGACGCCCGCGAACTGTCCCGGCAGTTCTTCCAGCGACTGGCCGTGCTGGAAGAGGGAACGCACGAGTACCAGTACGCGCGCAACACGCTCATCGAGATGAACATGTCTCTCGTGCGGTTCGCGGCCGGTCGCTTCCGGGGCCGCGGGGACGACATGGAGGACATCGTCCAGACCGGGATGATCGGCCTGATCAAGGCCATCGACCGGTTCGAGGTGGCCCGCGAGGTGGAGTTCACGTCGTTCGCGCTCCCCTACATCGTCGGCGAGATCAAGCGTTTCTTCCGGGACACGACCTGGGCCGTCCACGTGCCGCGCCGGCTCCAGGAGCTGCGCGTCGAGCTGGCCAAGGCGCGCGACGAGCTCGCCAGCCGTCTCGACCGGGAGCCGACCGTGGCCGAGCTGGCCACGCTGATGAACATCGCCCAGAGCCAGGTCGTCGAGGCGCAGATCGCCGCCAACGGCTACAACTCCTCCTCCCTCGACGCCGCGCTCACCGGCGACGGCCCGGAGAACGGCGAGGCGGTCCTCGCCGACTTCATCGGCGTGGAGGAAGAGGGGCTGCGCCTCGTCGAGGACTACCACTCGCTCGCCCCGCTCATGGCCGAGCTCAGCGAGCGCGACCGGCAGATCATCCACATGCGGTTCGTCGAGGAGGCCACGCAGGCGGAGATCGGCGAGCGGCTCGGCTGCTCCCAGATGCACGTCTCCCGCCTGATCAAGCGGATCATCGCCCGGCTGCGCCAGGGCATGCTGGGCGAGCTCGGCTGCGCCTGACAGAAGCGGCCCCCCAGCCGGTGAGCGACCCGGCCGAGCCGGGATGAACAGGACGGTCCGTAGGCCGACCGAGAGCACACGGCCGGCCGGCGAAGGCATGCGGCGGACCGGGCGGGCGACGGGCGTCGCCGGGAAAGCACCGGGAGAGCGCCGGTGGAGCAGGTGCCGGAACTCCGGCAGCATGCGTCGCAGGCGACCGGGCCACGACGAGACGGCCCAGGCCACGAAGAGACGGCTGGGGGCCCGTCCACGGCGCGGCGCACGGAAGGGCAGCCAGGCAGCGGGTGGGGGCGGGGCGCCCCGCGGACCTAGGCGTCGAGCCTGAGCACGGCACGGACGCGCTTGCCGACCGGCACGCGCTCCGCGGTGACCTCCGCGGCCACCGCGTGCACGATCTCCAGGCCGTGCCGGCCGACCCGCTGGGGGTCCTTGGGAAACCGCATGGGCAGCGCGTCGCTGCTGTCGTAGACGCACACCGTGACCGAGGCGTCCGTGCCCTCCAGTTCCAGGATGTACGGCCCGTTGCTGTGCCGGTCGGCGTTGGTCACCAGTTCGCTGACCACGAGCATCACCTCGCCGATCACCCGGTCCCCGGCCTTGGCGCACCACTCGGTCCTGAGCTGGTCCACGAAGTGGGCGGCGAAGGCGCGGGCCTCGGCTATGCAGCCGGGCTCACCCGTGTAGTGCGCAGCCCGCCTCAGCGGTTCCACGGGTACATCGAAACCAATCGGTATCACTGCCCCGTCCAGGTGCTCGATGTGCTCGATCATGCGTTTCTCTCTGGGAGGCCGGACGTGCCGGACGCTGCTGTGCACCAGTGCTCGTACCCCGAGTCGCGCAGTGCAGTCCCCCTCATTTATCACCTCGTGCGCGCAACGACCATGGGGTTCCTCACATACCCGCGATGACCGCCCCCGGTCTGCCGGCCGGTCGCGAACGGCCCTCCCGGCAGGCGCGCCCCGTCAGCACTGCCTAGCGTGGCAGCGTGATCCGGCACAGCCCCCATGACCAGGCAGTCTCCCGCCACGGGTGGGGCCGGGCGGTCGGCACGGCAGTGGCCGGGACGATCGCCATGGGGGTGGTCGCCGCGCTGGGCCTGTGGGCGGCGGGAGCCTCGGATCTGCCCGAGGGCGCCTTCCCCCGGCTGGTAGCGGCGACCTTCGTCACGGCCGTCGGCGGCACGGTCGAGGTCTCCGGCGATGCCGGCGGCCTCGCCGCCACCCGGGCGGGCCTGACGGTGATGCCGCTGTCGGTCGCTCTCGTCGGGGCGCTCGTGGTCGGCGCGGGTTTTCTGCGGCCGCTGCGGCGCCGGGCGGTCGCGAGCGCCGCGGAGCTGGCCGGCTGGGCGGCGCGGATCGCCGTCGTCTGGCTGCTCGTCGTGCTCGGCGCCGCACTCGCCGCGCACCGGACCTTCGCGCTCCCTCTCGGCGACGACACGCTGAACGACCTGGGCGAACTGTTCGGCGTCGGCCCGGAGGCAGGTTTCACCACCGACGTGCCGCTGACCCTGGTGTCCGGCGCGGTGTGGCTGGCCGGTGTGTTCGTGGCGGCGTTGCTCGTCTCACGCTCGGCTCCGTTGCCGACCCGGCTGCTGCGTCTGCAGGAGTCGGTACGGCCGGCCGCGCACGCGATGATCGTGCTGCTGCTGGCCTGCGTCGCTGTGGGGGTGCTCGTCGCGCTCGTCGTCGCGGCGACCCGCGGGCGCCCGGCCGAAACGTTCGCGGTGGTTCTGCTCGGGATGCCCAACGTGGTGTGGCCGGTGTTCACCATCGGTCTGGGGGCCACCTGGAACGGCCGGGTGGAGGGGCCGTTCGCCCTGCCGATGCCGCACGTCCTGGACGAGGTGCTGCGCGGTCCGGACACCGCTCGGCTGAACCTGAGCACCCTCGCCGAGCACGACGGGCGGGTGTGGTGGCTGATCGTCGTGGACGCGGTCCTCGTGTCGGCGGCCGCGCTCCTGACGGCCGCGCACTCGCCGGCCCGGACGCGTCCTTGGCGGCATGCCCTGCGCACTGCGGTCGCGCTGGTGGTCACGGTGCTCATGATCTGCCTGACCTGCCGGATCTCCGCGCACTACGGCCTGTCCGTCCTGGGCCTGGGCGATCTGGGCGGCGGACTGTCCGGGCGGCTGCTCCTGCGCCCCGAGCTGTGGTCGGCGCTGGGTGCGGCCGCGCTGTGGGGACTGGTCGCGGGCTTGCCGGCCGGGCCGGCGGTCGAGGGGCTCCGCCGCCGGAACGGGACGAGAACCCGTCGACGGCGTGCACCGAGCGACTGACAGGGCGCCCGGCACGACACCGGCTCTCGAAGACCGTCCGGCCGTCATGGACCCCTGGCCCTGCACGGTCGGCCCCTTAGCCCTGCACGGTCGCCCGGTCGTCCGGTCGTCCGGTCGTCCAGGGCGCACCGGACCGGCTCCCGGCCGTGTCCACCGCGGACGTCGAGCACGACCGCACCGACTTCGGTCGGGGCGCGTTCACCGGGGTGCCGTGGATCGCGGCCGTGTCGTGGTGACCGAGGGCGTCACCTCCGCATCACGGCCGGCTCGTGCCGGCGCTGGAGGCGGGAGACCACGAAAGCGAAGAGCGCCGAGAGCACGACCAGCATCGCCGTGTCGAGCAGCCACACACCCGCCGAGTGCTCGAACAGCGGATCAGCGGTGACGTCACCGGGCACGAGCCGGGACAGTCCGACCGTCGCGGCCATCGCGCCGAGCGCCCACCGTGCGGGCGCCAGCCATGCGAACTGCTCCAGCCCCGGAGCTCCGTCCAGCTTCAGCAGCGCCCCGCAGAAGACCACCTGGACGAGGGCGAGCAGCACGAGCAGGGGCATCGTCACCTCCTCCTTGCGGACCAGCGCGGAGACCACCAGGCCGAGCATCATGGCCGTGAAGCCCAGCAGCGCCACCGCGACGGCGATCTCCACCAGCGGCGCCGTCAGCACGCCTCGGCCGCCGGGCGCGTTCAGGTCCACTCCGAGCAGGGCGACGAGCGTCAGCACCACCGCCTGCCCGACGGTCACCGCGCCCAGGACGACGACCTTGGACATCAGATACGCCGACCGGGACAGGCCCACGGCCCGTTCCCGCCGGTAGATCACGCGCTCCTTGACGAGTTCGCGCACGGCGTTGGCCGCGCCCGTGAGAACCCCGCCGACGCACAGGACGAGCAGCGCGTTCATCGCGGTGTCCCGGGTCAGCTCGCTCCCTGCGAGGGCCCGGGCCATGGCTCCCAGGACGAACGGCAGGACGACCATGATCGCGAGGAACGTGCGGTCGGCGGCGAGCGCGGCCGCGTAGCGTCGCACGAGGGTGCCCAGCTGCGCGGCCCTGCTGCGGGGCCGGGGCGGTGGCAGCATGATCACCGGTCCGGAGCGGGGCAGCCGGGGCTGCTCGGCGGCGTCGACCACGTACTTCCGCCACAGCGGCGAGGCGCGGTACTCCCCCGCCCAGTCCCGGTCCTGGTCGCGTTCGAACGCCTCGAAGGCCTCGGGCCACTGCTCGAAGCCGAAGAAGGCCAGGGCGTCCGCGGGCGGCCCGTAGTAGGCGACCCGGCCGCCCGGCGCGAGCACCAGCAGCCGGTCGCAGACGTCGAGGCTGAGGACGCTGTGGGTGACGACGACGACCGTGCGGCCGTCGTCGGCGAGGCCGCGCAGCATGTGCATCACCGAGCGGTCCATGCCGGGGTCGAGGCCGGACGTCGGCTCGTCCAGGAAGAGCAGTGACGGTCTGGTGAGCAGTTCCAGGGCCACGCTGACCCGTTTGCGCTGACCGCCGGAGAGGCTGTGCACCGGCTGGCCGGCGCGCTGCTCCAGGCCGAGTTCGCGGATGACCTCCTCGACCCGTTCCCGGCGTTCGGCCTTCAGGGTGTCCTGGGGGAAGCGCAGTTCGGCGGCGTAGCCGAGAGCCGCCCGCACGGTCAGCTGGGCGTGCAGGATGTCGTCCTGCGGGACGAGTCCGATGCGCTGGCGCAGCTCGGCGTAGTCGCGATACAGGTCGCGGCCGTCGTAGACCACCGTGCCGTGGTCGGCGGGGCGCTGCCCGGTCAGGGCGCCGAGCAGGGTCGACTTGCCGGCGCCGCTGGGTCCGACGACCCCGAGCAGGCACTTCTCCCCCACCGGGAAGCACACGTGGTCGAGGAGGACCCTGCGTCCGCGGTCGACGGCGACCGTCAGGTCCTGTACGTCGAGGGAGATCTCCCCGGTGTCGACGTACTCCTGAAGCTGGTCGCCGACCAGGCAGAACGCCGAGTGGCCGATGCCCACGACGTCCCCGGGGCCGACCGGGGCGCGGTCCACGGGCAGCCCGTCGAGGTACGTCCCGTTGTGGCTGCCCAGGTCGACGATCTCGTGTCCGCCGCCGGGCAGCGCGCGCAGCTCGGCGTGCCGGCGCGAGACCACGAGGTCGTCGACGACCAGGTCGTTGTCGGGGGCCCGGCCGATCCGCACGGTGTGCGACGGCATCGTCCGGACGCCGGCGGGCCGGCGGAACGTGCCGGTCGCCGCGGGCATCGACACGCCGGACGGCCGCTCCGTCAGGGACCGGGGCAGTCGGGACAGGACGACGTAGGGCCCGTCGGACGGGCTGCCGAAGCGGATGAGGCTGCCGGGGCCGACGCTCCAGGCGTGGACGCGGTCGCCGTCGGCGTAGGTGCCGTTGGTGCTGTGCTGGTCCTCGACGGTCCACTGGCCGCGGGCGCAGCGCAGCACGGCGTGCCGCCAGGAGACCCTGGCGTCGTCGATGACGACGTCGCTGAGCGGATCGCGGCCGACGCGGTAGTCGCGGCCCGGGACCAGCAGGGTGGAGCCCGTCTCGGTCGCCAGCACGAGTGCGGGCGCAGTCGAGGAGACCGACCGCTCCACCATGCCGGAATTCTATCGATTCGCCCGTCCGGGTGCCCGCCGGTCGGCCGGACGGGACGGAGAAGGGGGCGGAGGCAAGGACAGCGGCAACGGCAGCGGCGGGAGGGGCGGTGGGTTACGGGCGGTGGGCCGTGGGGCTTCAGCCGACGGGGAGGACGAGGGCGGGCACGGTCCGCTGCATGCGCAGCGCGTCGACGGACTCGGCGAGCAGTTCGTACTCGGTGGTCTCGTCGCTGACCGCGATGCGTACCAGTCGGCCGCCCGCCAGCTCGTCGGCCACCAGCTCCTGCCGGTCCAGGTCGGCGCACCAGGCCCGCAGCAGCGCGGGCACGTCGCGCACGGTGTCGGCGACCGGGACCAGCGCGCCCGGCGGGAAGTGCTCGCTGTCGGGCTGCGGATCCAGCCGTTCGGCCATCCACGAGGCCCGGTCCCGCAGCCACCACAGGGCGAGCGCCAGCGTGGGAGCCCGGTAGGTGCCGAGCGGTACGCCGATGCGCCGGCCGTCGCAGACGCCGTACGCGGTGACATGGCACAGGAATTCGTCGTGCACGTCCCTCTCCCCCGGTGCTGGTTTGCCGGCGGTTCCTCGCTTTCCGTGCGGCTCCTATGACTGAGCTCATCCCTGACGTTCGAGTATGTTCACTGCTGAATCACTGTCACCATGTCTTTTTGGCCAGCCTCTTGGCATATTCCCCACCGCTCATGGCCGGAATTCGGCACACTCCGGGGACCCCCGCCATTACCCGGCAGGTAATCGACCCCGGCGGCGGACGCGGGCAGGCTGGTGACACCGGATCGGCGCAGACCCGAATCCGGCTTCTGACCAGTGACGACGACCTCGACGGAGGCTGATTCCCCCATGTCCGCGAACATCGAACGATACGAGAACGCCGTCGCCCGCTACTTCGAGGCATGGAACGCCCGTGGGGCCGAAGCTTTGGCCAAGGCTGTCGACGCAGCGTGGGCGGAGGGCGGCCGGTACACCGACCCCCTCGCCGACGCCGTCGGCCACGAGCAGATCGCCGCGTTGGTCTCGGCCGTACAGGCCCAGTTCCCGGGCTTCTCCTTCCGCCTCACCGGCGTGGTCGACGGGCACCACGACACGGCCCGGTTCTCCTGGGAGCTGGCGAGCGAAAGCGCGAGCGCCTCCTCCGCGGCGGATCCGGCGCCGGTGGCCGGATCCGACGTCATCACGCTGGACGCCCAGGGCCGGATCACCGCCGTCCTCGGCTTCCTCGACCGCGTGCCGACCGGAAGCTGAGACCCGGGAAGCGGAGATCCGGAAGCAGAGATCCGAGAAGCGGAGATCCGGGAAGCGATGAATTCCTCCGCTCGCGGCGGTCCACCCCTAAAGGGATCACCGCGAACGGAGAACATCATGAGCACCGACGGAACCACGAACGCGACCACGCACGGAATGGCGAACGGGGGCACAAGCGGAACACTGAATGCCGAATTCACCGCTGTCCTGCGCAGGAGCCCGGCGAGCAGCGGCTGGACCTATGTCGTCTGGCCGGATTCCGTCGCGTTCTTCGGCACCCGCGGACTGGTGAAGATCCGCGGAACGGTCGACGGGCATCCCTTCCAGAGCTCGTTCATGGCCCTGGGGGACGGCACCCACAAGCTCCCCGTCAAGGCCGAGGTGCGCAAGGCGATCGGAAAGCAGGAGGGCGACTCGGTGACCGTGCGGCTGACGGAGCGGCTCAGCCGTTGATCACGGCGTCGATCCGGGCCAGTTCCTCGTCCTCGAAGTCCAGCCGGTCCAGGGCGCCGACGCTGTCCTCGATCTGCCGGGCGCTGCTCGCGCCCACCAGCGCCGAGGTCACCCGGCCGCCGCGCAGCACCCAGGCGAGGGCGAGCTGGGCGAGGGACTGGCCGCGGGACCTGGCGATGGCGTCCAGGGCACGCAGCTTGCCGACGAGTTCCTCGGTGACCGCCTCGGAGTTCAGGAAGGGGCTGTCGCTCGCCGCCCGCGAGTCCTCCGGGATGCCGTCCAGATAGCGGCCGGTCAGCAGGCCCTGCTCCAGCGGGGAGAACACGATCGAGCCGACCTGGAGCTCGTCCAGGGCGTCGAGCAGGCCCTCGGTCTCCGGGCGGCGGTCCAGCATCGAGTAGCGGGGCTGATGGATGAGCAGCGGGGTGCCCAGTTCGCCGAGGATGCGGGCCGCCTCGCGGGTCTGCTCCGCCGAGTAGTTGGAGACGCCGACGTAGAGCGCCTTGCCCTGCTGGACCGCCGAGTGCAGGGCGCCCATCGTCTCCTCCAGGGGAGTCTCCGGGTCGGGGCGGTGCGAGTAGAAGACGTCGACGTAGTCCAGCCCCATGCGCGACAGGCTCTGGTCCAGCGAGGACAGCACGTACTTGCGCGAGCCCCACTCGCCGTACGGGCCGGGCCACATCAGGTAGCCGGCCTTCGTGGAGATGACCAGCTCGTCGCGGTACGCCCCGAAGTCGGACCGCAGGAACCCGCCGAGCGCGGACTCGGCGGCGCCGGGCGGCGGGCCGTAGTTGTTGGCCAGGTCGAAGTGGGTGATGCCGAGGTCGAAGGCGCGACGCAGGATGGCCCGCTGGGTCTCGACCGGGCGGTCCGGGCCGAAGTTGTGCCACAGGCCGAGCGACAGCGCGGGGAGCTTCAGACCGCTGCGTCCGGTGCGCCGGTAGGGCATGTCCGCGTAACGGTCGGGGTGTGCGGTGTACAACGCGACTCCAGGAGGGGTTGGCACGACGAGCGGGTTCGGGATGATCTGTCTCCGGAACCGTTACCCACTCTGGCTCCACCTGCGGGCAGTGGTCCAACAGAAGAATCCGATGGGATTGTGCGGTTACGCTTCTCAATCATGGAACTGCGCCACCTCCAGCACTTCGTCGCCGTCGCCGAGGACCAGCATTTCACCCGGGCCGCCGAACGCCTGATGGTCTCCCAGTCGGGGCTGTCGGCGTCGATCCGGGCGCTGGAGCGGGAGCTGCGCGCGCCCCTGTTCGTGCGGACCACCCGCAGGGTGACGCTGACGGAGGCGGGCCGGGCGCTGCTGGCCGAGGCGGAGCGCGTCCTGGCGCAGGTGCGGGCGGCCCATGAGGCGGTGGCCGCCGTGCAGGGCGTGGTCCGCGGCACCCTCTCGGTGGGGACCGAGCAGTGCATCGCCGGCGTGCATGTGGCGCGGCTGCTCGCGGCGTTCCGGCGGCGCCATCGCGACGTGGAGATCCGGCTGCGCCAGACCGGCTCGGGCGCGCTCGGCGAGGAGGTGACGGCCGGCCGGCTCGACCTGGCCTTCGCCTACCGCACCCAGCCGGACACCGATCAGCTGCGCTGCGTCCCGCTGGCCGCCGAGCCGATGTACGTGCTGTGCCATCCCGACCACCGTCTCGCCGGGGCGCCGGCCGCGGTGACCCCTCAGGACCTCGCCGGCGAGGTGTTCGTCGACTTCCATCCCGACTGGGGCCCGCGGCGCGCCACGGACGCCGCGTTCGCCGAGGCGGGGGTGCGGCGCACGGTCGCGCTGGAGGTCAACGACGTGCACGACCTCCTCGACCTGGTGGACGAGAACCTGGGCGTCGCGGTCGTGCCGCGCCACTTCCGGCACAAGCGCGAGGCCCTCACCGCCCTGGCCCTCAAGGGCACGGGCGAGGCGGCCTACGAGACGGTCGCCCTGCTGCCGCCCGCCCGCGCGACCAGCCCCGCGGCCAGGGCGCTGATGGGGCTGCTGGAAACGGGGGGCGAATGAGGGCGCGCTGAGCGATGGTGGACGTATGCACGCCAAGGACATCCTCATCGACGGGTTCGGCCGTGTCCGGGACGAGGTCCTCGCGGCCGTCGAGGGCCTGGACAGCGCCGGCCTCGACGCCCGGCCCGCCGTCGGAGCCAATTCGGTCGCCTGGCTCGTCTGGCATCTGACCCGGGTCCAGGACGACCATGTCGCGGACGCCTTCGGGCTCGACCAGGTGTGGCTGACCCAGGACTGGGAGAAACGGTTCGGCCTGGACCTGCCGCCCCGGGACACCGGCTACGGCCACAGCCCCGCGCAGGTGGCGAAGGTGCGGGTGCGGGAAGCCGGTCTGCTGACCGGATACCACGAGGCCGTGCACGCGCGGACCGTGACGGCGCTGCGCGCGCTCACGGCGGCGGACCTGGAGCGCGTCGTGGACGAACGCTGGGATCCGCCGGTCACGCTGGGCGTGCGGCTGGTCAGCGTCCTGTCCGACGATCTGCAGCACGTCGGACAGGCCGCCTACGTCCGCGGGATCCTTCAGAGCGCGGTCGCGTAGCCCGGCAGGACGACGTCCTCGATGAGGGCCCGTCGCTCGTCGAAGGGGAGGAACGCGCTCTTGAGGGCGTTCACCGTGACCGTGCGCAGGTCGTCGACGCCCCAGCCCGCCTCCTCGACCAGCAGCGCCATCTCCCGGGTCATCGTGGTGCCGGAGACCAGCCGGTTGTCCGTGTTGAGGGTGACGCGGAAACCGAGGTCCTTCAGGGCCGTGATCGGGTGCTCGGCGATCGAGGTGGCGGCCCCGGTCTGCAGGTTGGAGGTCGGGCACATCTCCAGCGCGATCCGGCGGTCGCGCACCCAGCCCGCGAGCCGGCCGAGCTTGCCGTCCACGATGTCGTCGGTGATGCGCACGCCGTGGCCGATGCGCTGGGCGCCGCAGACCTGAACGGCCTGGTGGATGCTGGGCAGGCCGTGGGCCTCGCCGGCGTGGATCGTGAAGGGGACGCTCTCGCGCCGCAGGTGCTCGAAGGCGTCGAGGTGGTCGGCGGGCGGGAAGCCGTCCTCGGCGCCGGCGATGTCGAAGCCGACGACGCCCGCGTCCCGGAAGGCGACCGCGAGGTCCGCCGCCTCGCGCACCCGGTCGAACATCCGCATGCCGCACAGCAGGGTGCCGACCCGGACGGGGCTGCCCGCGGCGGAGGCCTTCGCCATGCCGGCCGCAAGACCCTCCTGGACCGTCTCGACGACCTCGGGAAGCGTCAGTCCGCCGTTCAGCATCAGCTCGGGGGCGTAGCGGACCTCGCCGTAGACGACGCCGTCCGCGGCCAGGTCGAGGACGTACTCCTCGGCGGTGCGCAGCAGGCCCTCACGGGTCTGCATGACGGCCAGGGTGTGCTCGAAGGTGGCTATGTAGCGCACCAGGTCGCCCGAGTTGGCGGCCTCGAAGTACCACCCGGCCAGCTCGTCGGGGTCGGTGGTCGGCAGGGTGTGGCCGGCCGCCTCGGCGAGTTCGACGACGGTGGCGGGGCGCAGACCGCCGTCGAGGTGGTCGTGCAGGACGGCCTTGGGAAGCCGGCGGAGGGTGTCGGTGTCGATGCGGGGCGCGGTCATGTGCGTGTTCCTCGGCGAGTGGTTCGGCGGGCGGTGCTCAGGCGGTGGCCGGCTGGAGCAGGTCCCAGCGGTTTCCGTACAGGTCCTGGAAGACGGCGACGGAGCCGTACGGCTCGTGGCGGGGCTGCTCCAGGAAGGTCACACCGGCGGCGAGCATGCGGGCGTGGTCGCCGGCGAAGTCCTCGGTGTGCAGGAAGAAGCCGACGCGCCCGCCGGTCTGGTCGCCGACACGGGCGCGCTGGGCCTCGTCCTTGGCGCGGGCGAGCAGCAGCCCCACGCCGTCCTGACGGTCCCCCGGGCGCACGACGACCCAGCGGGCGCCGTCGGGGCGGGGCTCGTCCTCGACGAGCCGGAAGCCGAGCGCCTCGGTGTAGAAGCGGATCGCCTCGTCGTAGTCGCCGACGACGAGGGTGACCAGGGCGATGCGGCTCATCGGGACCTTTCGCAGGAGGGTGCGGAGCGCTCCGGAGAACTTTCCGGAAGGGGATCGACGGGTGAGGTTATACGTAAAACCTGCTTCGCGCCAATCCCCCCGGAGGGGCTCACGGCTCGCGGGCCGTGAGCCCCTCCGGCGAGGTCAGTCCCCCTTGGCCTGGCCGGCCTGACCGGCCGCCCGACCGGCCGCGAGGTGGGCCGCGTCCAGGCGCCGCAGTTCCTCGCCGGTGAGGCGCAGCGCCCCGGCGGCCACGTTCTCGGCCAGGTGCGCGGGGTTTCCGGTGCCCGGTATGGCCAGGACGTGCGGGCCGCGGCCAAGGGTCCAGGCGAGCCGGATCTGGGCGGGCGTCGCCTCGTGGGCGCGGGCGACGGCCAGCACCTCGTCGTCGTGGGCGGTGGTCGCCCCGTGGGCGCCCGCGTCGCCGGCGATGGCGAAGAACGGGACGAAGGCGATGCCCTGTTCGCCGCAGAGGCGCAGGACCTCCTCGGTGGCGGGGTGTCGGCCACCGAAGCCGTAACGGTTCTGCACGCTCACCACCGGGGCGATGGCCTGGGCCTCGGCGAGGTGGTGGGGCCCTACCGAGGAGAGGCCGAGGTGACGGATCAGCCCCGCCTCGCGCAGCTCGGCGAGAGCGCCGAAGTGCTCGGCGATCGACTCCTGTTCCATCCGGCGCAGATAGACGAGGTCGAGGTGGTCGCGGCCGAGCTGGCGCAGGTTCTCCTCGACGTGGCCGCGCAGGTCCTCGGGGCGGGCGGGCTCTGCCCACTCCCCCTGGTAGTCGCGGAACGGGCCGACCTTGACCGCGACCAGCAGATCGTCCGGGTAGGGGGCCAGCGCGCTGCCGATGAGCTCGTTGGCGGAGCGCAGGGCGGAGAAGTAGAAGGCCGCGGTGTCGATGTGGTTGACCCCGAGATCGACCGCCCGGCGCAGCACGTCGAGGGAGCGGCCGCGGTCGCCCGGGGCGCCGAGGTGGAAGGCCGCGCTGCCCGTCAGGCGCATCGCGCCGAAACCGATGCGGTTGACGGTCAGGTCGCCGATGTTCCAGGTGCCCGCGGCGTCCGCGGTGATCATTCCGGTTGTCATCCCGGCAGTTTCGCACGCTCCGCGCACGCCCTCCCGGGCCCCGCCCACGCCCCTGCGCACGCCCCGGTCTTCCGACCCGGGTCTCCTCGCGCCCGACCGGCGCGGCCTTCTCGTTCCCGGTCCGCCGCGCGCCTGCGCGCCGTTCAGTGCAGCGGCTTCTCCAGCACCGCCTTGCGGTGGCTGAACGTCTCGATGGAGTAGCGCCCGTGGTAGCTGCCCATGCCGCTCTCGCCCACGCCGCCGAACGGCAGGTCGGAGACGGTGAGATGGGCGAGGGGCAGACCGAGGCCGAGGCCGCCGGAGGAGGTCTCGGCGGCGATGCGGTCGCGGGTGCCGTCGGAGTCGGTGAAGACGTAGAGGGCGAGGGGCTTGTCGCGGTCGTTGATGAAGCCGATGGCCTCGTCCAGGCCCTCGACCGTGACGATCGGGAGGATCGGGCCGAAGATCTCCTCCTGCATGACGGGGGACTTCGGGTCGACGTCGGCGAGCACGGTCGGCGCGATGTACTTGTCCGCGCGGTCGTTGCCGCCGCCGACCACGATCCGGCCGGAGCCGAGCAGGCCGCTGAGCCGGTCGAAGTGGCGTTCGTTGACGATGCGGCCGTATTCGACGGAGGTCTGCGGGTCGGCGCCGTACAGCGCCTCGACCGCGGTCTTCAGGAGGGGTTCGAGGGCGGCGGCCGTCCCCGGGTCGGTCAGTACGTAGTCGGGGGCGACGCAGGTCTGGCCGGCGTTGAGGAACTTGCCGCGGGCCAACCGGTCGGCGACCACGGTGAGATCGGCGTCACGGTCGACGAACGCCGGGGACTTGCCGCCGAGTTCGAGGGTGACCGGGGTGAGGTGTTCGGCGGCGGCGCGCAGGACCACCCGGCCGACGGCGCCGTTGCCGGTGTAGAAGATGTGGTCGAAGCGCTCGGCGAGCAGGGCGGTGGTCTCGGGGATCCCGCCTTCCACGACGGCGACCGCCTCGGTGTCGAGGTGGGCCGGCAGCAGGCGGGCCAGGGCGGCCGAGGTGGCCGGTGCGAGCTCGCTGGGCTTGACGACCACCGCGTTGCCGGCGGCGAGCGCGCCGACCAGCGGGGCGAGCAGCAGTTGGGCGGGGTAGTTCCACGGGGCGATGACCAAAACCACGCCGAGCGGCTCGACCAGGGTCCAGGCGCGGGCGTCGGCGCCGAGGTGGGCCGGGACCGGCGCGGCCTCGGGGCTGACCCAGCCGTCCAGGTGCTCCAGGGTGTGGTCGATCTCGCGGACGGTGAAGTCGATCTCGGTGCGGTAGGCCTCGGTGGAGCTCTTGCCCAGGTCGGCGTGGAGAGCGGCGGCGAGCTCGGCGCCCTGCTCCGTGAGCAGGGCGCGCAACCGGCGCAGCTGGTCCGTACGCCAGGCGAGGGGCTTGGTGCGGCCGGTGCGGAAGGTCGCGCGCAGTCGGGCGACGACGTCGGCGGGCTGCTCGGGGGTGGCTGCGGTGGTCACGGTGCCTCGCTGGGGTGCGCGGGCCTGTCGGCCCTGGGATTTCGGGGATTTCGGGGCGAGCGGTCAGCTCGATGTATATGCCAACCATTCATCCGCCAAATTACATTCCCGGATCGGCGACCAGTTCGCGCCGTCGCCGCTGGAGGAAGGCGCGTTCCGCCGGGCTCTCGCTCAGCGCGAGGGCCGCCTCGTAGGCCCGTACCGCCTCGGCTGTGCGGTCGAGACGGCGCAGCAGGTCGGCACGGACGGCGTGCCACACGCGGTAGCCGTCGAGATCCAGCGCGTCGACCAGGTCGAGGGCCCGGCGCGGGCTCTCGGTCTCGGCCACGGCTACCGCCCGGTTCAGGGCCACCACCGGACTCGGCGCGAGGGCCATGAGCTGGTCGTACAGCCGCAGCACCTGCCGCCAGTCGGTGGCCTCGGCGGTCGGCGCGTCACTGTGGACGGCCTGCACCGCGGCCTGGATCTGGTACGGGCCGGGCCGGTCGCGGCGCAGACAGCGGCGGACGAGCGCCTGTCCTTCGGCGATCAGGTCCCGGTCCCAGCGGCCCCGGTCCTGTGCGGGCAGCGGCACGAGCGTGCCGTCGGCGTCCTCGCGCGCGCCGCGGCGCGATTCGACGAGCAGCATCAGCGCCAGCAGCCCGGTGGCCTCGGGCTCGTCCGGCATCAGCTCGGTCAGGAGCCGGCCCAGGCGGACGGCCTCCGCGCACAGGCCGGCGTCGCCCTCGTAGCCCTGGTTGAAGATCAGGTAGACGACGGCGAGCACTCCGTCGAGGCGGTCGGGCAGGTCGGCGTCGCGGGGCACCCGGTAGGGGATGCGGGCGTGGCGGATCTTCGCCTTGGCGCGGACCAGCCGCTGCGCCATGGTCGGCTCGGGGACGAGGAAGGCGCGGGCGATCTGCGCGGTGGTGAGACCGCCGAGCAGCCGCAGGGTCAGGGCGACCTGCGCCTGCCGGGCCAGCGCGGGGTGACAGCAGGTGAAGACCAGGCGGAGCCGGTCGTCGCGCACGGGGCCCTCCTCCACGGGCGGGTCGACGGCGTACAGCAGGGCGGACTCGGCCTGGCGGGCGTCCCGGGTGGACTCCCGGCGCAGCCGGTCCACGGCCCGGTTGCGGGCGGTGGTGATGATCCACCCCGCCGGGCTGGGCGGCACACCGGTCTGCGGCCAGCGCCGCACGGCCGTGGCGAAGGCGTCCTGGACCGCTTCCTCGGCGAGGTCGATGTCGCCGAGGAAGCGGACGAGGACGGCGACGGCCCGGCCGTACTCCGCGCGGAAGACGGCCTCGACGTCCGTGGTGTCCGGCATCGCTCAGTGCGCGTCGGCGAAGGGGCGCACCTCGATGGGCAGGGTGGTGGCCAGGGCCGCCTTCCGGCCCCACTCCAGGGCCTCGTCCAGGTCCGCGGCCTTGATCAGGCACAGGCCGCCGAGGTACTCCTTGTCCTCGGCGTACGGTCCGTCGGTGACGAGGACGTCGCCGTCCTTCGGCCGCAGCACCGTGGCCGTCTCCGGTCCGTGCAGCCCGCCGGCGAAGACCCAGGCGCCGGCGGCGCGCAGCTCGTCGTTGTACGCCTGCACGCGGCGCATCACGGCGGCGAGTTCCTCGGCCGCGGGGGGTTCGGCGCCGACGGGCTGGACCACGCTGAGCAGGTAGTGCGTCATGACGTCCTCCTGGGGGTGTCGTGTCGTGTCGTGCCCTTGTCTCATCTCCTACACGAACGCCGCCGCCCTGTATCGACACCCCGCGCCGGGAACCGGGAAACAATCTCCTCCATGACCGCACCGCACCCTCTCGTCGTCCGCGCCCGCCGCCTCGCCGACGGCCTTCTCTCCCCGCAGGCCGAACAGGTCGACCAGGGTGAGGTGCCCGCCGGTCATCTGGCCGAGATCAGACGCTCGGGTCTGCTCGGTCTGAACGCTCCGAAGGAGTACGGCGGATCGGCGGCGCCCGGGGCGGTGGCGCGGGAGACGGCGGAGATCCTGGCCGGGGCGTGCTGCTCGACCTGGTTCGTGCAGACGCAGCACCACACCCCGGTGCTGACCCTGGCCCGGAGCGAGGGACCCGTGCGCGAGCGTCTGCTCGGCCGGCTGGCGACCGGTGAGCTGCTGTCCGGGGTGGCGTACGCGCATCTGCGGGCGTACCCGCGCACGCCCGTGCGGGCCACGCGGGAGCGGGGCGGCTGGCGCTTCGACGGAACGGTGCCCTGGTACACGGGGTGGGGTCTGAACGACGTCATGCTGCTGGCCGGGGTCACCGACGCGGACGAGGCCCTGTTCGCCTTCGCCGAGGCACGGCCGCAGCCGGGCCTGCGAGCGTCGGCCCCGATGCGCCTGGCCGCCCTCACCGCGGCGCGCACGGTCTCGCTGGAGCTGGACGGTCTGTGGCTGCCGGAGGAGGCGGTGGCCCTGCGCACCCCGTACGCACGGTGGGCGGCGACGGACCGGGCGAAGACGGCGAACGCCAACCCCGCGGTGTTCGGCGTCGCCGGCGCCGCTCTCGCCCTGCTGGACGAGGACACGGCCGCCCCCTTCCGCTCCCGGCTGACCGTGCTGCGCGACGAGGCCTACGCCCTGGCCGACCACCCGGCGCCGCACGAGCGTCACGCGCGGCGGCTGGCGCTCAGGACTCGGGCGTACGAGCTGATGCGGGCCGCCACCACGGCCGCGGTGGTGGCCGGAGGAGGCCGTTCGATGCTGTTGACGAACAGGGCCCAACGCCTGGCGAGGGAGGCCCTGTTCCTGATGGTCCAGGGCCAGACGCACGCGTCGCGCACGGCGCATCTCACCGCGCTGGCGGGGTGATCCGCGCGCGCCCCCGGGTGATCGACCCGGCGTCGGGACCGTCCGCTCAGCTCGCCGCGGCCAGGTACGGCGCACGGCCGAGCGCGGCCGAGAACTGGTCGACGACCTGGGCCAGGGCCTCGGTGGCGGCCGGTGCGACGGTGACGGAGCCGTCCTCATGGGCGGTGATGTCCTTGTCGAGGGTGAACCAGCCCTGCACGATATGGGCCGCGCCCATGGAGTTCAGCACCGGGCGCAGGGCGTAGTCGATGGCCAGGACGTGGGCGGTGGACCCGCCGGTGGCCAGGGGCAGGACCGTCTTGCCGGTGAGCGCGTACTGCGGGAGCAGGTCCAGGAGCGCCTTGAGGACGCCGGAGTAGGACGCCTTGTAGACCGGGGTGCCCACGACGACGCCGTCGGCGCGCGCGAAGAGCTCGGTCGCCTCGACGATCGCCGGGTGGCGGAAGTCCGCGCCGAGCAGGGCCGCCGCGGGGATCGTGCGGACGTCGAGCGGGATCACCTGGTGGCCCTGTGCGGCGAGCCGCTGGTCGAGGTGGCGCAGCAGACGGCCGGTGCGGGAGGAGGCGGAGGGGCTGCCGGAGACGGACAGGACGGTGGCCATGGGTCCTCTTTCGAAGGAGCCCCGGGCGCCCCGGCGCGGGGCGCCCGGGTGGAAGCGGTCGGGACTGCCAGGTGGCTGCGGGCAGTTCACCCGCGATGACGACGACGGCGGACTCGCCGGCCCGGTGGGCAGGGCCGACGGGCCGCGGAACTCCTGGTGCTGCCGGCGCGTCAGGTGTTCGGGCACGCCGAATTCACGGCGCGCAGACGCCGGAGCTCGTGCGGACGCCAGGGGAGACGGACGCGGTGAAGGCCGCCGGAGGAACGCGGAGGTCGAGGAGAAGAAGAAGCGCGGCGGATCGCGAGGAGGGATCAGGCCGCGGCGCGACAGGAGGCGCTGGAGACGCGCGCGAGGTCGACATGGCGTCGCCGCGTGAGGTCCAGTCGCATGTTCATGTCGTCGATCGTGGCAGCCGTCGGCGACGGCAGTCAAGAAGAACCCGTCCGGTCTCGTATCGCGGACCAGGAGGTCTCAGGAACGCGGGACCGGGGAGGCCTGCCTGAACACCCGCCTGACGGGCCCGCCTTGTCCGCCGCGTGGAGGAGGCCGGGTGCCGTCGGCGGCGGGTCCGGGGCGGACGTGCGGGCCGTCGCCGGGGATCCGCCGGGCGACGCCCGGCCTCACAAGGGGTTCAGTCCTCGTCGCCGAGGGGGACCACGACGAGGAAGGCGTCCGACTTCAGGTCCATGACCACGGTCGCGGGCTCCCCCTCGGCTCGCCGCCGTGCCGCGTACTCCTCCGCCGGCCACGATCCTCGCGGGGACCCTGCGGGGAAACGCTCCAAGACCTTCGCGCTCATAGCGGCAGACACCTCCCGATGCGAAACGGACAACTTCTCCGTACTCCGGCTTCCCGGGATCGGCGCGAACATGTTCATCCCCGGGCCGACGGGGCGTCACCTGCCCCGGCGCGGTCGCGGCCGAGCCGTCCGGGCCACCAGGCACGGGCGCCGACGTCCCGCACCAGCGCGGGCACCAGCAGCGAGCGCACGACGAGCGTGTCGAGCAGGACGCCGAAGGCGACGATGAAGGCGATCTGGGCGAGGAAGGCCAGCGGGATCACCCCGAGCGCGGCGAACGTGGCGGCGAGCACCACACCGGCCGAGGTGATGACGCCGCCGGTGGTGACCAGCCCGCGCAGGACGCCCTCGCGCACCCCGTGCCGCAGGGACTCCTCCCGCACCCGGGACATCAGGAAGATGTTGTAGTCGACGCCCAGCGCCACCAGGAACACGAAGCCGTACAGCGGCACGGAGGGATCGGTTCCGGTGAACCCGAACACGTGCCGGAACACCAGGCCGCTGACGCCCAGGGTGGCGAGGAAGTTCAGGGCCACCGTGGCCACGAGCAGAAGGGGCGTCAGCAGGGACCGCAGCAGAACCGTCAGGACGAGGAGGATGACGGCGAGGACGACGGGGACGATGAGGGTGCGGTCGCGTTCGGCGGTGCGCAGGGTGTCGTAGCGCTGAGCCGTGTAGCCGCCGACGAGGGCGTGCGCGCCGGGGACGGCGTGCAGGGAGGTCCGCAGGCGGGCCACGGTGCGCAGCGCGTCGTCGCCGTCCGCCGCGGACGTCAGGGTGACGTCGACGCGCACCCGTCCGTCGACCACCAGGGGCGTGCCGCCCGGGCGTCCGGACGCGCCGACGCCGACCGCCGAGGCGACGCCCTCGGTGGACCGGGCCGCGGCCAATACCTCCCGGAGCCGGCGTGCGTCCGCGACGATCACGGTGGGGTTGCCGGAGCCTCCCGGGAAGTGCCGGCCGAGGGTCTGCTGCGCGGCGACTGAGGGGGCGTCGTTCACGAAGGTCTCGTCGAGGGGCGTCCCCTCGGAGGCGAGCGTCGGGGCGAAGGCGGCCGCGGCCAGCAGAACGGCGAGGGCGAGCGTCCAGACGCGTCGCGGGGCCCGGTCGACGAGCCCGGCGACGCGCCGCCAGACGCCGTGTCCCGTCCCGCCCGCCGGCGCCCGTGAGGGCCAGTAGGCGGTCCGGCCGAGGAGGAGAAGGACGGCGGGCAGGAAGGTCAGCGTGCTGAGCACGGCGCAGCCGATGCCGACGGCGCCGACCGGTCCGAGCGCGCGGTTGTTGGTGAGGTCGCTGAGCAGCAGCGCGAGCAGTCCGAGGGCGACGGTGGCGGCGCTGGCCACGATCGCTCCCCAGGAGCCGCGCAGCGCGCCCGCGACGGCGGCGAACCGGTCGGCGCCCGCGGTGAGTTCCTCCCGGTGACGGGCGGTCAGCAGGAGGGCGTAGTCGGTGGCCGCGCCGATCACGAGGATGGACAGGATGCCCTGGACCTGCCCGTCGACGCGCACCGTGCCGTGGTCGGCGAGCGCGTACACGACGGCGCAGGCGAGGCCGAGGGCGAGAACCGCGCCGAAGATGATCACCAGGGGGAGCAGCACGCTGCGGTACACCAGCAGCAGGATGAGCAGGACGGCGGCCAGCGCGACGGCGAGCAGCAGTCCGTCGATGCCCGCGAAGGCGTCGGCCAGGTCCGCCCGGGTCGCGGCCGGTCCGGCCAGTCGGACCGTGGTGCCGGGGACGCGTTCGGCGGCGGCGCGGATCCGGTCGAGGGTGGGGGCCAGGTCGTCCCCGAGGTCGGGACGCAGGGGCACCACGCCCTGGATGGCCCGGCCGTCGTCGGACAGCAGCGCGGGCGACACCGGGCCGGACGCGCCGCGGTCGTGGGCGAGCAGGGCGAGGACCCGGTCGGCGTCCGCCACCCGGTGCGCGATCACGGCGTCCTCCGCTCCCGCCGCGCCGGCCGTGGGTCCGCCGCCCGCCGTCCACACGACGATCGCCGGGAGCGTCTCCTGCTGCCGGAAGGCGCGTTGTGCGCCGACGACCTCGGTCGACTCGGCGCTGCGCGGCAGGAACGCGGCCTGGTCGTCGGTGGCGACCTCGCCCAGCCGCCCGGCGTAGGGGCCGAGGACGCCGCCGATCAGGAGCCAGACTGCGACGAGGAGGAACGGGACGAGCCGGCGGGCGCGTCGGGGGGTGGCGGACATCGTTCTCCAGCTCCGGAAGTAGGGCGAGGAAGGCACGGACATGTCGACAGCAGTGATACTCGAAGAGTAACTATCTCAATCATCGAGCAAGTCATCTGTCGAGCGATCTTAGACATCGCCTGTCCTTCTGCCTCCGGCCGGTCCCCGGATGCACCCCTCCGCCCCTTCCGGGGCCATCCGCAACACTTCCCGGGTCGCCCGCTACCCGACCCGCGGCACCCGCCGCCCGACCCGGGGCACCCGCCGCCCCTCCCCGGCCGCCGGCCGGTCCCGGGCGCATCGGGGAGAGCCCTCAGCGGCCCTCAGCGGCCGGACGCGCGGATCCCGGACAGTTCCTCGCCCATCGCGTCGAGGAAGCGCAGCACCACCGACAGCTCGTCCTCGGTGAAACGGGCGTGAGCGGCCCGGGTCGCCTCGGCCAGCGGCCGGAAGTAGGCGCGGGCCGTCGAGCGGGCGTCGTCCGCGTAGTGCAGGTGGACCACCCTGCGGTCGGCGCTCTCGCGCACCCGGCGGATGTGACCGGCGCGTTCCAGCCGGTCGACGCACGCGGTGACCGCCCCGGAGGTCAGCCCGAGGTGCTCGCGCAGCCGCCCCGGGGTCATCGGACCGTCCGCGTCCAGGATCGCGGCGAGCGCCTGGACGTCCGTCGCGTGCAGTCCCCGGTCGCCCGCGAAACCGTGCACCAGCCGGTTGATCTCGCCGTTCATCCGCCGCAGCCGGACGGCGAAGGCATGCAGGTCGGTCGGCGCGCCGGACGCCTCGGACCGCTCTTCCGGCACCCGCTCCGCACACTCGTCAGCTGTGGCCACGGAGTCAGCGTAGTCGCCGTCCGCGATCACTCGTTCGTGCGCACAAGCCCGGGGTGCATCCGCGCGCCGTCTCCGCGTGGAAGCGATCTGCAAGGGACCCTCCCCGGGGCGTCGCCGCGTCGGCGGACGCCGCCGGACCGGTCCCAGGGGGCCGACCCGAACGAAGGACCGAGGACCCATGACCTCTGACGGCCGCGACGCCGGAGCGCTCTGCCTGGTGACCGGCGCGACGGGATACGTCGGCGGGCGGCTCGTCCCCGAGCTGCTGGCCGCCGGGCACCGGGTGCGCTGTCTCGCCCGCGACCCCGACCGGCTGCGCGACCACCCCTGGGCCGGCGACGTCGAGAGGGTGCGCGGCGACGTCACCGACGCCGGGTCGGTCGCGGCGGCCCTGCACGGCGTCGAGGTCGCCTACTACCTGGTGCACGCGCTGGCCACGGGGGACGACTTCGAGGAGACGGACCGCCGGGCGGCCCGGATCTTCGCGGAACAGGCCCGGGCGGCGGGCGTGCGCCGCATCGTCTACCTCGGCGGTCTCACCCCGGCCGGCGTGCCCGAGCGGGAGCTGTCGCCGCACCTGCGCTCACGCGCCGAGGTGGGACGGATCCTGCTGGGCTCCGGCGTCCCCACCGCCGTGCTGCGGGCCGCGGTGGTGATCGGCTCCGGTTCGGCCTCCTTCGAGATGCTGCGCTATCTGACGGAGCGGCTGCCGGTGATGGTCACCCCGAGCTGGGTGCACACCCGGATCCAGCCCGTGGCCGTGCGCGACGTGCTGCGTGCCCTGGTCGGCTGCGCCCGGCTCCCGGCCGACGTCGACCGCGCCTTCGACGTCGGCGGCCCGGACGTCCTGACGTACCGCGAGATGATGCTCCGTTACGCCGCGATCGCCGAACTTCCGCGCCGGCTGATCCTTTCGCTGCCGATCCTCACCCCCGGCCTGTCGAGCCACTGGG
Organism: Streptomyces hayashii; assembly: GCF_024539815.1. Classification (GTDB taxonomy): domain Bacteria; phylum Actinomycetota; class Actinomycetes; order Streptomycetales; family Streptomycetaceae; genus Streptomyces; species Streptomyces hayashii. The sequence continues at coordinate 4,950 of NZ_JAHHIU010000086.1, read as the reverse complement.
TCGGGCTGGTCACCCCCGTGCCCGCCTCGATCGCGCGGCCGCTCACCGAGTCGCTGCGGCACGAGGTGATCTGCCACGAGCACGACATCGCCCGGTACGTTCCGGACCCGCCGGGCCATCCCCTCGGGTTCGACGAGGCGGTCCGGCTCGCCCTGCGCAAGGTGCGCGAGGCGCAGGTCGCCACCCGCTGGTCCTCCGCCTCCGTCCCGGGCGCTCCCAGCGACCCGCTGCCCACCGACCCCGGCTGGGCCGGCGGCAGCCTCTACACCGACGTCCGAGAGCTCGCCGTCGACGCCCCGCCCGCGTCGCTGTGGCGGGTGATCGAGGGCATCGGCGGCGACAACGGCTGGTACTCCTTCCCGCTCGCCTGGGCCGTCCGCGGGCGGCTCGACCGGCTGGCGGGCGGGGTGGGGCTGCGCCGCGGCCGCCGGGACGCCGCCCGGTTGCGGGTGGGCGACTCGCTGGACTTCTGGCGGGTCGAGGAGATCGAACCCGGCCGTCTGCTGCGGCTGCGGGCCGAGATGCGGCTGCCGGGCCTGGCCTGGCTGGAACTGCGGGCCGACCCCGCGGCCGGCGGCCGTGCCCGCTTCCACCAGCGCGCGGTGTTCCACCCCCACGGGCTGCTCGGCCACGCCTACTGGTGGAGCGTGGCGCCCTTCCACGCACTCGTGTTCGGCGGCATGGCCCGCAACATCGCACAGGCGGCGGTGGCGGACGCCGCGGCGCGGGCACCGGAACCGGCCCGCTGACCGGGCCGCGACGGGGCGCGGCCCCGAAGGCCCCCGCCCGTCTGCATCCGCCGGGCGCCGCCGACCGGAAGCGATGCACGCAACGAACCCCTCCCCCGGAGCCCCCTCATGAACGTCTCGCTCGTCCTGTTCACCGCCGACCTGCGTCTGCACGACCACCCGCCGCTGCGCGCGGCCCTGGACGGCGCCCGGCAGGTGGTCCCGCTGTTCGTTCGCGACCGGGCCGTCGACCGTGCCGGGTTCGCCGCGCCGAACAGGCTCGCGTTCCTCGCCGACTGTCTGCGCGACCTCGACACGGGACTGCGCGAGCGGGGTGGCCGGCTCGTCGTGCGCTCGGGTGAGCTGGTGGAACAGGTGTGCCGGGTGGCGGCCGAGGCGGAGGCCGACGAGGTCCATCTGGCCGCCGACGTGAGCGCCCACGCGCGACGGCGTGAGCAGGGCCTGCGGCGCGCCCTGGAGTCCGAGGGCGTGCGGCTGCACGTGCACGACGAGGTGACGACGGCCGTCGGTCCGGGCACCCTCGCGCCGGCCTCCTCGGACCACTTCGCCGTCTTCACGCCCTACTTCGGGCACTGGTCGCGGGCGCGGCTGCGTGAGCCGCTCGGCGCGCCCCGGACCGTGCCGGTCCCGGAGGGCGTCGGTTCCGAGGAGCTGCCGGCCCGCGAGGGCCTGGCGGGGCTGTCGCCGGGGCTGGCGACGGGCGGCGAGGAGGAGGGCCGCCGACGGTTCGCGTCCTGGCTGCGGTCGGGCGTCGGCACGTACGAGGACGGCCACGACGACCTGGCGGGCGACGTCACCTCCCGGTTGTCGCCCCATCTGCACTTCGGGACCCTGTCCGCGGCGGAGCTCGTGCAGCGCGCACGCCGGGCGGGCGGGCCGGGGGCCGAGGCGTTCGTACGGCAGCTGGCCTGGCGCGACTTCCACCGTCAGGTGCTCGCGGCCCGGCCCGGGGCGGCGTCCGCCGACTACCGCACCAAACACGACCGCTGGCGTTCGGAGCGCACGGCCGGCGCCGACGTCGAGGCGTGGCGGGAGGGCCGTACCGGCTACCCGCTGGTGGACGCGGCGATGCGGCAGCTGCGCCACGAGGGGTGGATGCACAACCGGGGCCGTCTGGTGACCGCGAGCTTCCTCGCCAAGACGCTGTACGTCGACTGGCGCATCGGGGCCCGGCACTTCCTGGACCTGCTGGTCGACGGGGACGTGGCCAACAACCAGCTCAACTGGCAGTGGGTGGCGGGCACCGGCACCGACTCGCGGCCCAACCGGGTCCTGAACCCGCTCACCCAGGCAAAGCGGTTCGACCCCGACGGCGCGTACGTACGGCGGTGGCTGCCGGAGCTGGCGGACCTGGCGGCGCCCGAGGTGCACGAGCCGTGGAAGCTGACCGGTCCGGACCGCGCGGCGCTCGACTACCCGGACCCGGTCGTGACGCTCTCCGAGGGACTGGCCCGGTTCAAGCGGGCGCGGGAACGCCCCTGAGCGCCCGTCACCACTGCGGGACCGCGCGCGGCGGGAGCTCGCGCACCGGGGTCACGTCCGTGCAGGGCGGCCGGGCCCTCGGCGGCCAAGGGGCCGGGTGGCGGCGACGACCAGGTCGTGCCGTCCGATTCCTGCGCCGCCCATAGGATCCCTGATGCCGGGCATCGGAATCCTCATGGGGTCCCTGTGCCTCGACCGCCTGGGTTCGCTCAGGCGCCCATGCGTCGGCGGTCCGCGGAGCGGAGCGTCGGCGCCGACCCTCTCGGAGATCACTCATGGCCAAGATTCTTTTCGTGCTGACCGGCGCCGACCACTGGACGCTCGCCGACGGCACGCAGCACCCCACCGGCTTCTGGGCCGAGGAAGCCGTGGCCCCCTACGAGGCGTTCCGTGCGGCGGGCCACGAGGTCGTCGTCGCCACGCCCGGCGGCGTCGTGCCCACCGTGGACAAGGGCAGCCTGGCCGCCGAGGTCAACGGCGGGCAGGAAGGCGCCGACCGGATCTCCGCCGTGCTCGCCGGCATGACGGAGCTGCAGCGGCCGCTGCGACTGGAGGACGTGGACCTCGGCGACTACGCGGCCGTCTTCTACCCGGGCGGCCACGGCCCGATGGAGGACCTGGCCGTCGACGCCGTGTCCGGCCGTCTCCTGGCCGACGCGCTGACCTCGGGCAGGCCGCTGGGCGTCGTGTGCCACGGGCCCGCCGCACTGCTCGCCGCGGTGTCCGAGGACGGGTCCAACGCCTTCGCCGGCTACCGGATCGCCGCGTTCACCAACGCCGAGGAGCACCAGGCCGGTCTGGGCGACAAGGCCAAGTGGCTGCTCCAGGACCGGCTCACCGAGGCGGGCGTCGACGTGGAGGCCGGGGAGCCCTGGGCGCCGCACGTGGTGGTCGACCGCAACCTCGTCACGGGCCAGAACCCCGCCTCCTCGGCCCCCCTCGCGGAAGAACTGCTGAAGAAGCTGAGCTGAACCGGGCGGCCGCGCGGGGCGCGGCCGCGTCTCATGCCGCGCCGTGGCCGTGTGCGCCGGCGAGCAGCGTCAGCGCGTCGCTCAGGCCCGTGGGCCGGGGCAGGCCCGGCGCGGGGCGGCCGGCCCAGCCGGAGCCGCCGAGCACCACGGTCGGGGCCCGGCGGGCTCCGGTGACGCCCCAGCGGGTGTCCGCGAGATGCCGGGCCAGGGGCAGGCTGGCCGTCGAGCGCGTCTGCGCCCACAGCACCACGGCGACCGGGCCCAGCCGCCGCACGGCCGCGGTCAGCGCCTCCACCGGCACGGCCGCTCCGAACATCCGGGTCGGGACGCCGAGTTGGAGCAGGCCCGCGTGGAGCGCCTCCAGCGGCAGACTGTGCTGTTCGCCCGGCACGCAGGCCAGCAGCACCGGCCCGGGCCGTCCCTCCTGACCGCTCGTCACGACGGCGTGGGGCGCACGGCGCAACGCGGTGGAGACCTGCCAGGACAGCAGGTGTTCCACCTCGACGTACCGGTCGCCGGACGAGGCCCACTTACGTCCCACGGCGTGCAGGGTCGGGACCATCACCTCCTGCCAGGCGACGGCGAGTCCGTGCCGTTCCACGGCCGCCTCCAGCCGCTCCGCGACGGCCGGCGCGTCGAGGCGGACGGCAGCGCGGGCCAGGCCCCGGCACTCCTGACGGACGTCGCCGCCGGGCGCGAGTCCGCCGGGCGTCGCCGTCCGGGCGGAGACCGGGCGGGCCGGTTCCGCGGCCGGCCGGAGCACCGCGTCCTTCGCCGCGCGGGCCGCGTCCGCGGGCGGCACGCCGGACGAGGTGAGCCGGCACATCGCCTCCAGCACGGCCACGTCGCTCGGCCGCCAGCGGCGGTGCCGGCCGTCCGCGCGCACGGCGGGCCCGATGCCGTACCGCCGGTCCCACGAACGCAGGGTGGTGGGCGCCACGCCGAGCCGGTGGGCCAGCGCCCCCGTGGTCAGACCGGCGTCGTCGGGACTCGGCGATTCGCTCACGACGCCACGATACGACGCAGAAGCGACGCACGGTGAGCCGGTCGGCGCGCAGCCCATGAGGCCGGCGCAGCGCCGCGCGAGCGCCGGATCGGTGGACGAAAGACCTACACATAAAGGATTAATAAGAGCACAATGGGATATGCGCGGCGCTTACCGCACACCGCACGAAGCGGTCGGCCCTGAGAGTCAAAGGAGACGGATCATGGCCAACGTCTCGCCCACCAGAGGCGACATGTCGACGCACCCCGACGTTCCCGAAATGCAGGCACGGTACGCCCGCATGCTCGGCGGTCGCGATGTGGCACTCGTGGACGGACCGGTGTTCCTGCTCGGTCTGTACTGCGCCGTGTCCCCGTGGGTGCTCCACTACACGGCGAGCCAGCCCTCCCTCGTCGTCCACAACCTGATCGTCGGCATCGCGATCGCCCTGCTGGGCCTCGGCTTCACCGCGGCTCCCGCGCGGATGTACGGCCTGAGTTGGGCGATGTGCGCGGCGGGCATCTGGATGATCGTCGCACCGTGGATCGTCGGCGACAGCCCGGACGCCGGCGTCGCGGTCAACAACATCGTCATCGGCGCACTGGCCCTGCTCCTCGGCCTGATGTGCACCGCCACGGCGGCGCGGAGCACCCGCACCCCCACCCCGTAATCCCGTCCCGCACCCCCGAGCACGGCCGGGCCGACCCGCGGACACGGGTCGCCCCGGCCGTCACACGCGATACCGCCGTCGCGGCGCCCGTCC